>NZ_BDGB01000034.1:0-21777 GCF_002157585.1 Lentilactobacillus parakefiri | reverse complement strand
GTTTTCAAGACATATAGGACCGCACAGAAGACCTCGTAGAGGTCATATTTTCGAGGCTTAGTTCGCTTACGAAAATTTTCTAAAGCTGGTCGAATTAATTCAAATTGTTGCCGAGTAATATTGCTGGGATAATTTTTCATAGCTTAAACTCGCTTTTTACATAGAAGTATATCAAAAATCATAGATCTTGGACAGCTTCTTATAAATATGGGTTCCCTTTTTTAGCATTGCATACTTACTGGTTGGCTTGAAATAAGACCAAATAGAACCATCACTTCTAAATGCATTGTAAGGACGAACGTTATGAGAATCATTATTTTCGTAGTAAATAGTTCCATCAATTTTAAGTTCTAATACGTTATCTTGCTGGTTTTTGCTAATCCATTTAGCTTCAATTTGTTTCCTGGAATTTGAAAATGTTGAAACTGAATTGTCTTCATTTTTAGCGTCTTTGTACGAGCTATGGAGGTCTGTGCTATCTATATTCATGTCTAAGTAGGCTGGCCGCTAAGTGTCGTAGAAAAAGTCCGTGTTATCAGCAGTTCTAAATTTGTATTTTACTGCGGGGGAGTATTTATGCCACACAGTTGTATAACCCATTGCCTGGTAGTTTATCAGTTCTTTTTTGCCACTTTTATATTTTAGACGCCAGCGTCGGCTGCTTTGATACCCATACTTGGCCAAAGCGTTGAAGGTATAGTGAGATGAATCTACTTTAGCAAAAGCAAGCTTATGCCACCCGCTCCAAGTATTTTTATAAATTGTTTTTCCATCTAGTGCTACCGAATAAGTGTTCACATTCATTGTGCTGCCATAACTATTGGTGTAGGTTCCGCGCCAACTGCGTGGTGTGTAAGTATGATAGTGGTGGACCGGAAAATAGTTTGATGCGGATACTGTACTTGAGGCACTGAATGCGATCAGCCCTCCGAATGTTAAAGTTGTAATCCCCAATAACAAGCCTTGCTTAATTCTCATGATTTACCCCCGATAAAATTTATTTGGAAAGGGTGTTGATTTGGTAGAACGTGACCCATCAATATAAATCCGGATAACATTTTTGCTTAATTTTTTGACTGTCAGACGATGATCAACCCCATAGTCGGCTGCCCAGGCACCGTGAATCGTATATGAATGAGCACCAGTCTTTCGCCAATAGGTATTGGTTAATTGGAAAGGGGCTGCTTGCGTATAAGCGAAAGTCACAGAATGACTTTTTGCTTTGAAAGCAGCATGCGTTGAGAAACCATAAGCAGGTATATAAACTTGTCGTGTTCTCCAATATCCACGAACATTAGTTGGCGTCCCATCCCACCAGGTATGCGCTGAAGCATTAGCTGGATTAGTGAGCGTACCCACGCTCACCAACGTTCCGCTTAGCATTGCTAGCAAAAATATTTTTTTAATTTTCATAATATCCCCTCAACTTTAATCTATTTCGTTTACCGGTGTTCCATAAGCATGTACCAAGTCAGCATATGAATGGGGCAACGATCCATTTTCTTCTATATAATTAATATCCAAATTCCATTAGGACCGATTGTGCTTACAGGTTTTGTTTTTATAGTCATGAACGTAAAATGTGCCCATTCAGTTCGGCTATAAATGGTGGCATGAATGTGTATTACCCGTAGACTTAAAGTCTGACAAACGGAATCATCGCTTCTATAAGTATTGTAATGGACGGATGCCATGATCGTGATTGTTTTCGTAGTAGACAGTTCCGTCTCTTTTGATCTCTAAAACATTATCTTGCTGTTTTTTTACTGAACCATTTTGCCAAAACCGATTGCCTTGAATTTGAAAATGTAAAAACTAAATTTTCTTCGTCTATAGCATCCTCATAAGACTATAGAAATCGGCTCTATCTGTGTCTATATCTAAAATAAGTTGGTCATTAAGAGTCATGGAAAAAGTCGCTGGTATCGCCGATCTCGAATTGACGCTTTACTACGAGGTAGTATTTATATCAAACAGTTAGTACACTCATGATTCGAGAATGAATTAGTTCTTCTTCGCATTTTTATATTCCAAACGAGGTCTTCGGCTGCCTTTAAATAAAACTGTTATTAGCAACATTCAGCTATTGCCAATAACAGTTATTTGTAGCCAAATTGCGTTTGAAAAACCAAACTACTTGTACATGCCGCAACCCCGTTCTACACGTGGTTGTGACTGGTGGGGCGTGTTGCAGTAATGGGTAACCCCAACCGCGCCGGTGCAGAGTGTCAATGCAGATGCACATACAATCAATAATTTCATGAGTGCTCGCAACCTTTCAATGACTAATTACAGTCCATTTATACCTTCATTCTAGCATATTGGCCGAAATCTGACACTGCTGAAATTATTCTTACCATTCATCAAAGGCATTCTAATACTAATCTGCCATCTTTTCATTTTAGTTAGGGAATATAACCTGCGACAAGAGCTCAATAATAACAACGAGTCAGCAATAGTGTGTATTGAAGATCATCATTCATTTTGCGTAGAACGGATTTTAAGCTATCAACCATCCTCTATATACGATAATAATCAAGAAATATTGTAATATATATAAAATAATTATTTATTATGATATAAACCCATGGTATTATATAAGGGTAATCAAAGATTAACTTATTATTTGGAGGGTAGGAATATGAAGACAGGATATAATTATCGACGCCTGACGAGGGTGCTCGTAGTAACGCTAGTGGTTGCCTTCTCAATCTTAATTGCCGGTGGGTTGGCAATTTTTAAAAATGAGGCACCCCGGCCAAGTCAGATTGTTAACCAGAATGGAACTGAACTTATTTCAAAAAAATCATTATTATCTGGGCAAGCAGTCTACGAAAAGTACGGTTTAGCTGATTACGGTACCTATTTGGGGAATGGGTCATACTTAGGACCGGATTATACGGCCCAATCATTGCATATCTACTTGAAGGGAATGGACCAGTATTATGCAAAGACGTTGTATCATAAGGACTTTACAACGTTTAGTGACCTTCAGCAGGGTGGCATTAAGGCTAAAGTTAAGAAGGAAATTAAAGTCAACCGTTATAACAAGGCCAAACAAACTTTAAGGTTGACCG
This sequence comes from Lentilactobacillus parakefiri, assembly GCF_002157585.1. Classification (GTDB taxonomy): domain Bacteria; phylum Bacillota; class Bacilli; order Lactobacillales; family Lactobacillaceae; genus Lentilactobacillus; species Lentilactobacillus parakefiri. The sequence goes on along the minus strand of NZ_BDGB01000034.1, from coordinate 18,700 downwards.
ATGCACAAGCCGCAGGACTTAAAACGCTTCAAAGCTATTATCGAAAAGAATTTATTAATAATCCACAACAGGCTGGACTCCCGGCATCGATGATCAACCAAAAGAAAACCGATGCTTTCATGTATAAAGGCAATAAAGTGGATCAGTTAACGAGCTTCTTCTTCTGGGGTGCATGGTTATCTTCCACAAACCGACCAGATCGAAGTTTCACTTACACAAACAATTGGCCTTATGATCAGGATGCTGGCAACGTGATGCCCGCCGAGGCAATGGTTTGGACGGCTATTTCGGTTGCATTGTTAGTCGTTGGGATTGGCGTAATTATTTACTTCCAGCGTCGTTATCAGTTTGATATGGAATCACGGTATCTGCCAGATTCGCCGGTTGACATTGATCCGGATCTGCCGATTACAACCAGCCAGAAGAAAGTAGCCAAATTTTTCGTAATCGTGATGCTGATGTTCTTATTGCAGATTTTGATGGGAGAACTAATGGCCCATTATTATGTTGAGAACTCGTTCTTCGGTTTGCCACTGCAAAACATTTGGCCGTTTAACGTTGCGAAAGCCTGGCATCTCCAATCGGTTATTTTCTGGGTCGCAACCACTTGGCTGGCAACCGGAATCTACATTGTTCCTCGGGTACTTAGACGAGAGCCCAGAAATCAAGGAAAATTGGTTGATCTGTTATTTTGGGGATTAATTATTTGTGTCGGCGGCTCCATGCTTGGTGAATGGGGATCAACCCTTGGCATTATCAATAAAAATTGGTGGTTATTTGGTAATTCCGGTTGGGAATATCTTGAACTGGGCAAATTTTGGCAGATCGTCTTTATTTTGGCGATGGTCCTCTGGATTATTATTTTGATGAGAGGATTTATTCCTGCCATGAAACGCAAGGCGGATTATGATCGAACAAGACTGACGACCTTACTGTTCTGTGGAGCCATTGCGATTCCTGCTTTCTACTTAGCATCACTATTCATCCTGCCAAATTCACACGTTACTTTTGCTGACTATTGGCGTTGGTGGATTGTCCATCTTTGGGTAGAGGGGATCTTTGAATCATTTGCGGTGATCCTTATTGGTTGGTTAATGGTTGATATGAAGTTGACGACGGTTCGCTCAACAGTTCGAGCACTTTATTTCCAAGTGATTCTTCTTTTAGGTTCTGGCGTTGTCGGAATGGGACACCATTATTTTTGGGAAGGCGATCATTCAGTTTGGCTCGCTTTGGGGGCATGTTTTTCTGCGCTGGAAATTGTCCCACTCTGCTTGCTGGTTTGGGAAGCCTACACACATTACCGTGTCTACCGAGATACACAGAAGGTCTTTCCTTACAAAGGGACTTTTATCTTCTTGATGTGGACGGGGATTTGGAATGCAGTTGGTGCCGGCGCACTTGGTTTCTTGATTAACGCGCCTGCAATCAATTATTTTGAACATGGCACGCAATGGACTTCCGCCCACGCCCATGCCTCGATGGCTGGTGTTTATGGCATGTTCTCGATCGCAATTATGCTCTATACATTGCGAAATGTGACTAAGAAACAATTTTGGACTAAAAAAATGGAAAAGGCCGTTAGCTGGGCCGCCTGGCTGACCAACATTGGTCTTGCCGGAATGGTGTTCATTACGTTATTGCCAGTGGGCCAAATTCAATTAATCGATGCGCTAAAACACGGTTATTGGCACGCTCGGCTGCTCAGTTTCTATCACCAACCAGTCGTGGCGGGTCTGCTGTGGTGGTTCTACTGGTTATTGTCGTCAGGGCCTTCTTTAACCTGAAAAAAGATGATAATCGGGCTGCCACTAAAGCGCTAGAAAAATTGGCTGCAGAAGATGAACGTGAAGACGCAGCTGAATTAAAGAACGACTATTAAGAGACGGCGACAGGCAATTTGATCTCAGAACAAAAAGAAGCGCAGTTATTCGATTGAATAGCTGCGTTTCTTTTTGTTAGCTGGCAAAATCAGCCATTTGTTCCAAGTTTTATCAATCTGAACGGTGTATTAAAACTGTCATTAACCAGATTAAAAGCAGAAATCACTACTTTGAAATAGCTACCGCTTGAACTAAGGCCTAGCGTACTGATTACCCCTTTGAGCCCGAGTTGCCCCGCTGGCACTTGCTTGAGAAGCACTTTCATATTGATAGTTATTTGGGTTCTTGACTTCGGAATAGTATTTATCACTATCAGAGACAAATACCATGCCGCTGGCGGCCACCGTCCAGGAGCCATTTGTTGTCATCGTACCAGTTGTTGAGCCGGTACTTTGATGTGAGTTGGAAGCCTCAGTGGTATTTGATGAGGTCGATTGCCGCGATGAAGCGGAACTTGAATTGCGGTGTTGATATGGCTTGGCGTTATTACGACCATCGCTGTAATCAATCTTAATTCCTTCAGCATCATTAATGACCACAATTTGCGTATTTAAAACTTTATCTGAGGAACGGACGTCGACCACTGAACCCCGGGGCATTGTTTCACTTTTTTGGTAGAGTGGGGTGGTTTGATAATAAATGACGTGGCGGGTATTGGGATTATCTTTCCAGTAGCTCTCTGCGGCTTCCTCTGCCGCCCGCATGCCACCATTTTGGTCGGCACCGACATTTTGGTCGGCACCGACATTTTGTGGTCGGGTTCCGGTTGTGAAGTTGTTCGTTGATGTATACGATTTGGCGCCCAGCAAACTATCGCCAATCGAATGGCTGCGATTGTATAGATAACCGTGGTATGTCCGTCCAGTCAGACCAAAGTTAATGGCAACTAGCTTGTTTTCCGGCCATGCGGGCGGCTCTAGCGGGTCACCCTGGCGGCTGCCTTTTGACAAACGATACTCTGAATAGGTTAACACGGCTCGGGCGGTTGCTGATCGTCCCTGTGCATCCGCTGAGAAACGGTAATCCCCAGCACTTAATCCCGAAAAATGGCTAAAATGGGCTTTACCGGTTGTCTAATAATAATCACCGGTTGGGCCAGCTGACTCATTGTTGGTATAATCAATCAATTTCTTTAGAATAGTTTGATGCGGTTGAACGGTTGAAGGACTCTGTGAATGACGGTGGGGATCGGTTTTTACGGATTTTTTGGTATGGCTGTCGGCAGTCACCTGTGATGACTGCCTTTCAGATGATTGGTGGTTGTTTTCACTGCAACAAGTTATGCTACCACCGACGAAAATCAACAGGATGGCAACCAGTAGAATATGCTTATGTACTTTCACGTTGTAATCTCCCTCAAAAAATATATAGTTGGAAAAATGAATTGATCATCAAAATCGTACTACGAGAAAATTCAATCCACTAGCCATTATAATTATACAGGTGATTTCTAATGGTTAACAGGCGAACAAGCCAATTGTTGTGGTGGCCCAAAGAGGTCTCCATGCGCTACTAAAATTTTGTTCAATCATTTAGAAGACAAAGAAAAACCCGCGGGGAATTGCGTTCCTCACGGGTTTCATATAGGGTGACTATCAAAAAGATTAAACGTTCAAAATCTTATTCAGGAAATCCTGCAACCGTTCATTCTTGGGATGCTCAAAAATCTGTTCCGGCGTCCCTTCTTCAAGAATCTGACCATCGTCAACGAAGACAACGCGGTCGGCAACTTCCTTGGCAAATCCCATCTCGTGGGTGACCACGACCATGGTCATTCCTTGTTTGGCCAAGTCCTTCATAACAGCCAGAACATCGCCGACCATTTCGGGATCCAAGGCTGAAGTTGGTTCGTCAAACAACATGATATCCGGGTTCATTGCTAGTGCCCGGGCAATGGCAACTCGCTGCTGCTGACCACCGGACAATGACTGAACCGTTGCATCAAACTTTTCTTCCAGACCAACCGTCTTCAGCAACTGCTTTGCCTGAATGGCTGCTTTATCTTTGGTTTGCTTTTTGAGCTCAACTGGCGCCAACATGATGTTTTCACCAACGGAGAGGTTCTTGAATAAGTTGAAATGCTGGAATACCATGCCAATATTTTCTCGAACAGCATTAATATCAACGTCATTTCTGGCGATGTCGACATTATCAATCACGATTGATCCAGAAGTCGGTTCCTCTAACTTGTTCAAGTTGCGAAGGAGGGTACTCTTCCCAGATCCTGAAGGGCCGATAATAACGACCACTTCATTTTTTTGAACCGTTAAATTAATGCCTTTAAGAACTTCATTGTCACCAAAAGTTTTAACTAAATTTGTGACTTTTACTTTTTCGCTCATACCTTAGTTCTCCTTTGTACCCAATTTGATAACCAAGTTAATACCGTAATGATAATCAGATAGATTGCGGCCACAATCGTCCAGACTTTGAATCCTTCCAAGTTTCTCGCAATAATAATTTTACCGGTCTGGGTCAATTCCAGCAAACCAATAATTGAAAGAATCGAAGTATCCTTCAACGTAATGATGAATTGGTTAATAAATGATGGGACCATAATCCGAATTCCTTGGGGCAAAATAACCTTACGCATGGCTTTTCCAAACGGTAGCCCTAAACTTCTTGAGGCTTCCATTTGCCCTGGATCGACGGCTTGGATCCCGCCCTTAACAAACGCGGCGATATAGGCCCCTTCGTTAAAGGTCAGCGTGACGACCCCGGCGACGAAGGCTGGAATCTTTTGTCCCGTCAAACTCGGAATACCGGTATAAATAAATAACGCCAAAACCAGCAGTGGCATTCCTCTGAATAGGTAAATCAAAGTCGTCGAAGTTCCTTGACTAAATTTGTTTGGCACCACGCCCATCAAACCAACCAGGACCCCAAAGATCGTCGCAAAGAAGATCGAGACAACTGTCAGCCAAAGTGTTTCTTGAAGTCCAGATAATAGGGCACCCTTATTTTGCTTAATTAAGCCGATAAACGTGCGGTCTTCAGCATCGTTACCAGATGTCTTAGCAGCCGTTTTAATCTCATCAGCGCCCAAATATTTAGCTTTAATGCTATCATACGTTCCACTGGCTTTTAGATCTGCTAATCCTTGATTGAAGGCCTGCAGGAGCGCTTGATTATGGCCCTTTTTAACCGCGAACCCATATGGCGCATTCAATGCCGGCTTCGTGACAATCTTTAACTTGGTTCCTTGCTTGATTGCGTATTGCATGACTGGGTGATCTTCAAAGCAGGCAACTGAATTTCCCGTTGAGACATCTGCGTACATATTATTCGAATCATCAAAGGTGACGACTTTAAAGCCGTATTTTTTCTTGATACTGTTGGCATAATCGGCACCTGAAGTTCCAGTCTTGACTGCAACCCGCTTGCCTCTTAGTTCTGACAGCTTATGAATCTTGCTGTTCTGGGCCACGGCCATGACAACGCCAGAATTGAAATACGGCTTGGAAAAGTCGAATTGAGCCTTCCGTTCGTTAGTGATTGACATTCCGGCAATCACGCCATCGGCTTGTCCGGACTCCACGGCCTGGACAGCCGCGTTAAACCCGAGCGCTTTAATTTTGACTTTGAAGCCTTGTTCATTGGCGATTGCCCGGATTAAGTCCATATCAATCCCGACGTACTTGTTGTTCTTGTTGGCAAATTCAAATGGCGGGAAGGTGACATCGGTTCCAATGGTGAAGGTCTTGCCCTTTACTTTGGAATTATTTGCGGTTCCCAGATATTTGCCGACAATTTTGTCATAAGTACCGTTGGCTTGAATCTTTTTTAAGCCAGCATTGAATTTCTTAATCAACGCTTTGTGCGTACCTTTTTTAACACCAAACCCATACCAGCCTTGGTTGGCAGGTTTACTTGCAATTTGAAGCTTTAAGCCGTGCTTAATCCCATACTGAAGAACAGGCTGGTCATCGAAACAAGCGACTGAATTGCCAGTCGTGACATCCTGATATATGTTGTCCGAATCATCGAAGGTCACGGTCTTGAAGCCGTATTTTTTCTTCAAACTATTAGCGTAGTCCGCAGCGGCTGTTCCGGTTTTGAGAGCGACTTTCTTGCCTTTCAGTTGTTTAAAGCTGGTGATATCACTGCCTTTTTTGACGGCCATGACCGCCCCGGTCTTGTAGTAGGGGGTTCCGAAATCAAACTTATCTTTACGCTCCGGCGTAATCGTCATTCCGGCAATAATTCCGTCAAGCTGGCCGGATTGAACGGATTGCACCGCTGCGTTAAATCCAACCGGCTTAACATTGACTTTAAAGCCTTCCTCCTTGGCGATTGATTTGATAATATCAATATCGATGCCAACATATTTGTTATTCTTGTTGGCAAATTCAAATGGGGGATAAGTCACATCCGTCCCGATTTGATACGTCTTAGCTTGTGCTTGACTGCCTGGCAGTGCTAGACAGAACAAAATTGTGGCAAAAGCTGCCAACAATCCGAAAGCCATTAACACTTTGCGCTTCATGAATTATTCCTCCTAGACATATGTAATAAAGCATAACATATAATAATGAAAACATAATACCAGAAATTTATGATTCTGTATAGCATTGGCAAATTTGTGCAAACGGTGCCAAGTCCAGCGTGGCATTGCAAAATGCTGAGAATTATTAATTTTAAGTTAGAAAATGTGTTGACATTGATTTGGCAGTTTATCATAATAATCTTTAAAATTAACTTCGCATTTTAATGATCAGTTATACATATTATATTGGAGGAAATAAGTTGAAATTTGAAGAGTCGAACGTCTTACAGCAGTTACCCAAACAATTCTTTGCCAGTTTGGTCAAGAAAGTCAATGCCAAAGTGGCCACCGGTGCCGATGTGATTAACTTAGGGCAGGGGAATCCGGATCAGCCAACGCCAGATTTCATTATTAAAGCCATGCAGGAACAAACTGCTATTCCTGCCAATCATAAGTATTCCCAATTCAGAGGAGACCCAGAACTGAAGCTGGCAGCCGCCAATTTCTATCGGCGTGAATACGGGGTTACTTTGGATCCCGACAAAGAGATTGCGATTCTCGGCGGCTCTAAAATTGGGTTGGTGGAATTACCGTTTGCACTTCTGAATCCTGGGGATACGATGTTGTTACCGGATCCCGGCTATCCGGATTATCTGTCCGGTGTTTCATTAGCACAAGTCAAGTTAGCATTGATGACGCTGCGGGAACAAGATGACTTTTTGCCTGACTATCAAACAATCAAGCCCGAGGTGGTTGATGCGGCTAAGTTGATGTATTTAAACTATCCGAATAACCCAACGGGAGCTGTGGCAACGCCGGCATTTTATCAGCGGACAGTTGAATTTGCTAAAGCCAATCAGATTGGGGTGGTGCAAGACTTTGCCTATGGGGCGATTGGTTTTGACGGCCACAAACCAGTTAGTTTTCTGCAAACGCCTGGTGCCAAAGAAGTTGGTATCGAGATGGATACTTTCTCCAAATCGTATAACATGGCTGGCTGGCGGATTGGGTTTGCGGCGGGGAACGCCGACATGATTGAAGCCATCAATCTAATTCAGGATCATTTGTTTGTGAGTGTCTTCCCAGCCATCCAAAAAGCCGCCATTACGGCTTTAAATAGTGATCAGCAGTCGGTTCATGAGTTAGTGGCCCTTTACGAGAAGCGTCGGAATCAATTTTTCAAGGCTGCTCGGGCAATTGGCTGGGAACCTTATCCATCCGGTGGTTCATTTTATGCTTGGATGCCGACTCCCGCGGGCTATACCAGTGAATCATTTGCTGACTTGCTACTAGATAAAGCTGCGGTTGCAGTTGCCCCTGGCAATGGTTTTGGTCAGGGTGGTGAAGGATTTGTTCGAGTCGGCTTATTAATTGATGAGCCGAGGTTCACCGAAGCTTGTCATCGAATTGCCAAACTTCATCTCTTTGATTAGTCAAAAGCGCAAATAAGCACCGAAAATGATTGGCATTGCCGCCACATTTTCGGTGCTTATTTTTTTACCAATAGCCGAGCAGTTTAGTTAACTTGGCGCGGTTCAAATCGCGATTGGTGATCGTTGCCATTTCGGTTCCGTCCAGCCCACTCGTGGATTTTTCGACGGGTTTTTGCCAGGCATACTTGGCGATCATATTGCCGGTACTTGTCGTCGCATACATCAAATCCGCCTGATAACCGGTATGATCAAGCCCAAGTGTATGGCCGAGTTCATGTGCCAGGACACCGTCCCAGTATTGATCAATCGTAAATTGGGCAGCCAGGCTGGGCTTGATATACCCCAGTGGATATTTGGCATCGTGATAGTGGGACTTATCAATATAAATCTGCCTGCCGTCGTAAAGACCATCCCAGCCTTCTTTGGTGCCATTGCCAAACGAAATCTTCAAGGTATAGTGATTTTGACTTCCCATCTGAAAGACTGTTTCACCCAAGGCAGTATTCCATTTGTTCATGGCGTTTTGAACGTGTTGATTCAATTCCGGATCAGCGACGTAAATCAATGCCTGATGATCCTTGAACATTGAGGTCGGTGAAAAATGAAAAACGTTATAGGCTAAATCAAAAGTAGCTTCGTGAGTCTCATAATTCACCGGCTTCAGGCTTTGAATAGCTTCATCCGGGTTCATGTCAGGTGCTGCATTAATCAATTTCAGCAGTGACCTCGAAGACATTGCAACTTGGGCTTTGGTTAAATAACCGTGCCAAATATATCCGGTTATCGTTTTATTTTGGTTCGCAATATAATAGTAGATTGCTGTTTTACCATTGGTCTTTTTAACAGTCACGCGTTCAGTGGCGTAGAAGATCGTGTCCGGATAATTCTTAGCGTTGTGCGCCCTTTTGGTTAGGGTTGCATTACCATAAATAATCCCTTTGAAAGCTCGGTAAGCGGCGCTTCTTTGTGGGGTGGTTCGAATAATTTTGGCTGCTGTGAGCTTTGCATCAACCGAGGTTCCGGTTACATTGGCTATCCAGATAAATGAAAGCAGACTCACTATCAGCAGCATTAATTTTTTTACAACCCGACTCATTTGAACGCGTCTCCTCAAAGCTGCAAGTGTTTCCATTAATATACCATATTCAATTCATAATATGCTATTTATGGGCCCTAAGACTAATCAGAAATTGTGACCGTGAATCTTATCAGTGGTAATTTCTGGCATTGGCTCTACTAAATGGGCTGTATCCCTGTATTCGATACTCAGATGACTAATCTTTTTGAGATCGGCTAGGACCTGCTGATATTTGTGCCGGTCGTGAACCAAGGCTAATAACTCATGCGAACGGACCAGTTTAGTTTTTAGTTTCCGACTATAAATGAAGAAGTAATAACGATCATTAAAATGGTTGTCAACAATCACCAGCCAATATTGATAGTTGGGAATCCGTTTGAAGGATTGGCGGTACTTTTCAATTAATTCTCTTGATTCGGAAAGCATAGTGAAGACCTCCTGGATAAATTAAGCTTGATGGCCGCCAACCAGACCGGCACGCTCGATTGCTGTACCGCCCTTGGTCTTGGACGAAGCTCTGATTAATGTTTTATAGCCGTATTTTTTGCGAATGATGTCAATGGTTTGCTCCAGCTTTTCCTTTTCCAAGGTGGTGATGGGATCCTCAAACAAGCTGAAGCGGGTTTCACGTTTTTTTGAAAGCCGGTTGCAGCGGACGCCGACATTACGAACGGCACTGCCGTCCCACTTGGCTTCCAATAGATAGTGAACGGCATTGGCAATGCACTTAGTTGAGTTAGTGGGTTCAATGTGCATTTGAGCTGAGAAGTGCGTCCGTCCCTGCTTGTCCGCGGTGGCCATTCCAACGAAAATACTGACGACCTCAGCAACGACGTTGTTTTTCCGCAGGCGGGTGGCAACTTGATCGGCAATTTCACCAAAAACGGTTTTTAAATCAGCGAGTTCAGTATAATCACGCATTAATACCTGTGAGTTGCCATAGCCTTTATTGTCCGAGCGGGGGAGATAACGCTTCTCAAGGCTGGAGTAATCAATTCCCCACGCGTGGTAATACAGCTGCTCACCCATCACGCCAAACTTCTTCTTTAACAGGCGAACGTCAGCGTGTGCCAGCTCCTTGATGGTATAAATTCCTAATTGATTGAGTTTAGCAGCAGTGTGGCTGCCGATGCCCCACATATCGGCAAGGTTTGGAATCTGCCAAATAGTATTGGGAACGTCGATATAGCGCCATTCGGCCTGCCAAGGTTCTTTTTTCTTGGCGGCATTATCAAGCGCCAGCTTTGCCAACAAGGGATTTTCGCCGATCCCAATGGTGGTGACAATGCCAGTTTCTTTAAAAACTTTATCTTGAATAAGCTTGGCAATTTGAGTGTTAGAGCCAAATAATTTGTGGCTGTGGCTGACATCGATGAAGCTTTCGTCGATGGAGTAGGGAAACCAGTGAATATCATCGGTAAACTGACGGTAGATGCGGTTGATCCGGTAGTTAAGGGCGACGTAATCAGCCATGTGCGGCTCTACCATTTCAATGTCCATCTGATCATTAACTTCAAAGCGCCGAGTTCCCAGTTTGACGCCAAAATTTCTCTTGGTGTAGGGACTGGCAGCTAAAATGAGTCCACCGGAGGATTCTTCACGGCTCATGACGGCAATTTTGGCGGAGAGGGGATGCTCGCCGCGTTTGATGGCCTCAGTGGAAGCAAAAAAAGACTTGCAGTCAATGCACATGATATCGTGACTGGGTAAAAGATTGGGATTATCGAGAGGCGTTTGCATAAGGATCACCTGCGATTGGAAAAGTTTTATTGAGTACCTATATAATACGAACGTTTGTTTGGCTTGTCAAGAAAACCAGAGCGCGACGAGACCCGGGTGACCCCGGAACATAAGGCAGAAAGTCCAGTGATGAACGGGCCTAGTTCATCGCTGGACTTTCTGCCTTATGTGGTAGGGGTCAGGGGCGTCGGAGCGTATTTTCGAGGCCGAAGGGAGCAGTAAATATAATAAGCGCAACAAACTTGGTGGAATCTAACCCAAAATAACATAGGAAAAGTGGGTGATTATGTATAAGGATAATTCTGTCGGGCCAGAACCAACTCAAGCAAAAAACTAAAAAGATCAACAATCCCACAAAAAAAGCGCCCCGCCCAAGTTTTCCGCCTTGAGAAGAGTCGCTTCAATTTCATTTTTATCAATTATCATCAATTTCATCAATATCTTCAAAAATAATTAGTAACTAATTTGCTATCGAAAAATGATCTAAGCTAATCACCTGCAACTTTCAAGAAGACAGCGCCAAGCCCTTTATCAAAGGTGGCTTTCCAGTCGCCATTGCTGAGTGATTCGGGTAGTAGGAAAGTCCCGCTTGATACCCGTTGTCCAGCCTGTAGCGGCATGCCTTGTGATTCCAACTTTTCAACCAGCCAGTGAAGGGATTTTAACGGATTGTCTAAGACTTCTGAGGAAGCACCGTCCTTTAGCTTTTTGCCGTCATGGAATAGTTCACATTTAACGTTGGCTAGCTCATCGACACTATCAAATAAGAGATTGGTGTCTTTTTCATCACCGTAAACGACGTACCCACCAACCGCGGCATCAGACATAACCATATATTTTGATAGGCTTGGGAACCAGTCACTAAAGCGTGAATCAGGTACTTCGACAGCCGCGGCAACCTTGGTTTTGTTCATGAGGTCTTCTAAAGAATCCTGACTGCTGAGGTCTTCTTTGGCAGTAAAGAGCATTTCAACTTCAGCAAGTGGTTCCATGAGTTCACCACGGTGTAGGGTAACCGGTGACTGTAGGAAGTGGCTCTTGACTTGAGCACCATATAGGGGTGAGTCAGAGTCGAACATATCTTGAGTTTGCTTACTGGTAAGCGATACTTTGTAGCCGCCAACATCTTCGCCTTTAAGTTGGGTTAATCGTCTTTGAACCCGGTAGGCTGACTTTTCATCCTTAACGACACCATCGTAGTCGGACTCTTTTAGTGGTTTGTGTGTCTCATAAGCGTTAAATAATTTGGTTGCTAATTCATTTTCCTTAGTTGTTAATGCCATTGTTGCTTGTTCATCCATAAGCGTTTCCTCCATAAATTGTCTTTAATCCATGGATCCTCAACTGTATGTACAGTGGGGACCATTCAGTAACGTGAAATATATGTGTTGTTAGGTCAATGGCGCTATGTCGGTTGAAATTATGTGTGTGCAAAATCTGAATCTGACCAGGATTTTCATTGGAGCTGCTAATCACCGATTCCATAAGTCCTCACCACCTTAAATCATGACTTAAATTCAAATAAAAAAGCGTCCTTCAACTACCCAGAAATGGATAGTTAAAAGGACGCCTATTGCGCGGTACCACCTTAATTTGTAACGCTATTACTAGCATTACCTCACACGTACAGCTTTCGCGATACGCTGACACAATAATGGGTGCACCCAATGTAATCTACTAAACCTTTGATCACATAGCTCGGAGATGATAATCATCTAAGGACGTAAATTGCTTCACACCAACCAGCAACTCTCTTATTACGAACGAAAAATGATGTTTCTCTTCATCACTTTTTAATTTGAATTTAATGATTGTCATTAATTTACACCTGGTTATTTTGATTGTCAACCGTAAATTTGAAATTAATTATTTTTTATTGGGATTTTCCCGGATCACGCGAGCTGGATTTCCCGCGATGATGAGGTTATCCCCGAAGGATTTGGTAACCGTTGAATTCGCACCAACGATTACGTTGTTCCCCAAAGTCACGCCGGGAAGAATCACTGATCCGCCGCCAACCCAAACATCATTGCCCAGAGTCACTGATTTGCCCAGACCCACAAAGTTAGCCCGTTGTTTGGGATCCAGGGGATGATAAGCAGCATAAATTTGCACGTGGGGGGCCAGCATACAGTGATTACCAATGGTCACTGGGGCAATATCCAAGATGACATTATCATAGTTACAGATAAAATTGTCACCAACGTGAATGTTGTAACCAAAGTCACAGCGGAAGTTTGGTTGAACCCAGGGGCCTTTTCCGACTGAGCCGAACAGTTTGCGAACTAGAGCCTCTTTTTCTGCACCGGCTGTATCGTCCAGTTCATTCATCATCTTACATAAGCGGCGAGCTTTGGTTTCATCATTGGTTAATTCGGGATCCATCACCAAATATGGTTCACCCGCTAAAAATTTTTCCTTTTCAGTTGCCATGTGATTGTCCATCCTTTGTCGTAAATTAATTTACATTATATCATTATTTGTAAGTATAAATTATTATTTAACGATATTTATTAGGATAAATTAGAAATTGCCCAGCGACTTAATATCGGGTATGATAAATGCAATTAATGAATAATAATTGATTGTACTCAGTGGATTTGAAAGGACGCAGACAATGAAAGCAGTTATTACAGTAATTGGCCATGACCAAGTTGGGATTGTGGCAAAGGTTTCAGCGCGCTTGGCAACTTTGAAGGTTAACATTACCGACATTTCGCAGACCTTGATGCATGGTGACTTTACCATGATGCTCATGGGTGAGTGGGACGATAAGGATGTACAGTTTGAAGTCGTCAAACAGGGCTTGCAGGACTTGGCGAAAGAAACCGGTTTGTCGATCAATATTCAGCGTCAGGAATTGTTTGACGCAATTCAAAAACTGTAGGGGGTCGTCAAAGTGGAAACCAAACAAATTTTAGAGACCATTCAGATGATTTCTGAGGAGAAGCTTGATATTCGGACAATCACGATGGGCATTTCACTGTTTGACTGTATTGATAGTGATGGTACCAAAGCACGGCAAAAAATTTATGATAAGTTGACGACCAGTGCCAAAGATTTGGTGAAAGTCGCTGATCAGATTGAATCGGAGTACGGAATTCCCATCGTTAATAAACGAATTTCTGTGACCTCGATTTCAATGATTGCGGCTGCATGCCACGATGATAATTATGTTGCTTATGCGCAGACAATGGAAAAAGCTGCCGAGACGCTGGGCGTTGATTTGATTGGTGGTTTCTCCGCACTGGTTCAAAAGGGGTATCAGTCGGGGGACCGAAAGTTGATTGCTTCGATGCCGGAAGCGTTGAGTGAGACGCAACGGGTTTGTGGTTCTGTTAACGTTGGCTCCACGAGAGCTGGAATCAACATGAATGCCGTCAAACAAATGGGGCAAGTCGTTAAGGACTTGGCCGAAATTGATCCGGTCAGCTGTATGAGCTTGGTGGTTTTTGCCAACGCAGTTGAAGATAATCCGTTCATGGCTGGCGCTTTTCATGGCGTTGGGGAAGCTGACAAAGTGATTAACGTTGGGATTAGCGGCCCAGGAGTTGTTAAGCGCGCACTTGAACAGGTCAAAGGCGAATCGATTGACACGGTTTCCGAGACTATCAAAAAAACGGCCTTTAAAGTCACTCGAATGGGGCAGTTTGTCGGCAATGTGGCTGCCAAGGCACTGAACGTCCCGTTTGGAATTGTCGATTTATCACTGGCACCAACACCAAGCCAAGGGGATTCAGTTGCCGAAATTCTTGAAGAAATTGGATTGGAAAGTGTTGGGGCGCCAGGAACAACGGCTGCCTTGGCACTATTGAATGATGCCGTCAAGAAGGGCGGCGTCATGGCCTGTGAACATGTTGGCGGCCTGTCAGGCGCCTTTATTCCTGTGTCTGAAGATAGCGGCATGATTAGGGCTGTTGAACACGGTAATTTGAATTTGGAAAAATTGGAAGCAATGACGGCTGTTTGTTCAGTTGGCTTGGATATGGTGGCCGTTCCGGGCGACACGCCGGCTGAAACAATTAGTGGGATGATCGCAGATGAAGCGGCAATTGGTGTGATCAACAATAAGACGACAGCGGTTCGGGTGATCCCAGCTAAGGGCCAGAAGGTCGGTGAGCAGGTTGACTTCGGCGGGATATTTGGGTACGCACCGGTAATGCCGGTAAATACCAAGAGCCCAGCCAAGTTTATCCAAAGGGGAGGAAGAATTCCAGCACCGATTCATTCGTTTAAAAATTAAGCGCGCGACGAGACCCGGGTGGCCCCGGTATATAAGCTAAAGACACCCCCTGATGAACGTTTTTTGTTCATCAGGGGGTGTCTTTAGCTTATATGTTAGGGGTCAGGGTCATCGAAGCGTATCTCAAAGGCCGAAGTGAGCAGTAAAGAAAATAAGTGCTTTAAACCCGGTAGACTACAGGAAAAAATAAAATCGTACATGCACTAATGAACGGTTTTTGTTCATCAGGGGTTGTCTTTTGCTTATACGTTAGGGGTCAGGGTCATCGCCAAGTAGGCTAGGCAGGCTTTCAGCCGGCCGTCGAAGCGTATCTCAAAGGCCGAAGGGAGCAGTAGAAAATGAGCGCGGGCTACAAATCTTTTTCCACGACAACACAGGGCACACCGTCTTCATAAAAGACATCAGAAGTGATTTCATAATTCAAACGTTGATAAAACTTGATGGCGTCCATTTCGCTATGAATCAGTGAATGAGTAAACCCCATTTGCTTGGCCTTGTCTTCAAGAGCACTGACAACTTTTCTACCAAATCCATGTCCACGGGCTTCTTTTAAAGTTGCAACTCTGCCAACTTTTAGGGTGTGATCGTTATAAGTTTCAAATCGACAAGTGGCGGCTGGCCGTTTACCGTCGAATAGGACCGCATAAACCATGTTGTCGGAGTCTTTTTGATCGAATTCGTCTCGAAAGGCGATCCCGCGTTCCAATACGAAGACTGACATTCGAATGTAAGCTGCAGCAGCACGAGCTGGTTTGGAACTCTCCACAATTAATTTCATGATGGTCTCCTTAAATTTCATATTAGTGTAATTAAGAGGGTGTTTCCGATACTTCCCGAATGGTAAAAGTCAATTGCAAGTTTTGATTATGTCTTAATTATTCGGCAGATTAATGGTAACATGAAAACCAGTGATTCAAAATTATGAGACAAAACTGAAGATTTGTTTAAGGATTGATTTGGCAAGCGCTTTTAGTAGATTGAAGTGCAAAAACTTCGTAAAATATGCATAGATAGACAAAGGGGGTTGGCATTAGCAATGTCACGTAAAGAGAAGTTCGCAAAAAAGCCCAGGAAAAAATTATGGACACGAATCCTGATCGGTTTCGTGTTGGTTCTTTTTGGTGGCTTCGTGGGCTCTCATTTCTATTTTCAAAATCATTTTAAATTCACCAAGATCAATGATGTTGATGTTTCTGGTTTGACTGTTGCTCAAGCAACCAAGAAGCTGAACACCTCACATATCGATGAAGATGGCAATTATTTAGTTGTTCGGGATTCAAAGATCAGTTTGAATTCTCAGGATGTTAAGAAATTATTTAAACACCGTAGTTCAATGAGTGCGATGACTTCTGCCAAGCTGAGTGCAAAGTCTGATGTGACTAACAAGCAGCTTAATTATCGTTTGAAGACTTTATTGCCCAAATTTGAGAATCGGATTGATCAAATCAATACTAGCCGGAAGCAAACCGTTGATTCTAAGGTTATTTTAAAGGATGGCAAGATTGTTGTTCAACCTGGTCAGCAAGGAAGTACTTTGGACAAAGCAAAGATGGTCAGCAACTTTAAGAAACAAGCAAAGTCCAGTCTACTGATTTCGGTTAAAATGACCAAGGATGCTTACGTTAAACCAGGCAGTTCGCAAATTGCCAACCAAAAGAAACAATTGGCGAATGTTTTGAACAATACGGTCACTTTGAATACTTACAATAAGACTTACAAGTTTGTTGCCAAGCGGTGGGTTACAAACGGTCATCCAACTGCTAATGGCAATTACAAGTTTGATTCTACCAAGGTTAAGCGCTGGGTCGCTCAATTTGCCAACAAAGTTGATACACTTGGAAAATCAGTGTGGATTACAACTCACCAAGGTAAGAAGGTCCGCGTTCATGCCGGCGGAACATACGGGTGGAAAGTTAATCAGAAGGTTTTGACTAAGAATATATTGAAGAATCTTGGCCGATCGCATTCAGTCACGATGAACTTAAGCCACTACGCAGTCGGAACGGGCTATGGTATTAAGGGTTCCGGTAAGACCTACGTTGCAATTGACCTGCAAAGGCTTCACGAATATGTTTATAAGAACGGGAAGCTGATGGCTAACATTCCGATTATGTCTGGAACGTTGACCGGCGGTAACCGAACGCCTCAGGGTGCCTTTTACATTATGTACAAGCAGCGCCACGCTACTTTGAGAGGAAAGAACAGTGACGGATCAAAATACGCCTCACCAGTAAGCTATTGGGAACCATTGACCAACTCAGGTGTCGGGATGCATGATTCACCATGGCAGCCAGCGTCAGTCTATGGTAATCCAAGTGCCCGGGCTCAGTATCATTCTCATGGCTGTTTGAATAATCCGCCCTCACGAATGGGTGAGGTGTGGAAGAACACGCACACTTTAGAACCGGTATTTATTTATTACTAACAAGGAATAAAAGTAAAGTTGGGACAAAAATAATTATCGTCTCAACTTTACTTCCGCATGGAAATATTCCATAGTAAAAACGTGAAAATTAAAGCAGTTTCCAGAATATAAGCCAGCCATCCAAATATCCAAACCCAGGATATTCGGATGGCTGGCTTATATTCTGGAAACTAACCGCTTTAAGTTCCACTGTATCAGCACCTTTGCTACTTGGCCGAAACGTGCAACAATCGGCTGATCCCTGCCATGTAAGGCAAATAAGTAATCATTCCAAACCCGGGAATAATCACTTATTTGCCTTACATTCCGGGATCAAAGCGCCTCTTGCTCCACTCTTTTTGATTTGATGTATGGTAATATAATGATAAATAGTGAAATGGGGTGAACAATCGTGCATTTATACAAGCACGTTGATATTAGCAATAACCGCAATTTGGTTTATGGCTTGAACGTGGCCGCTGTTATCGCCTTTTTGGGCTTCTTGTGGCTGTTTGGCGGATTGGTTGGCTCAATGACTGTCAAATTCAATAAAGACTACTTCGTTTGGCTAATTGTCGCGTTATTAGTAATTGTGACGATTCATGAGGTTCTTCATGGCATCCTTTATAAAGTGTTTAAGCCAAATGGAAAAATTAAAGTCCGCTTTAGAAGTGGGATGCTATCTGTATCAAGCCCAAAATCCCTTTATACCAAAGGTCAGTTTATTTGGATTGGTGTCACCCCGTTTGTCGTCATTTCGTTAGCGTTAATTGCAATGTTTCTGCTAGGGTGGCTACCTGGAGAGTTGTTTTTATCATTGGCCGCGCTTCATGGTGCCAGCTGCGTGGGTGACTTCTACCTCGTATGGCTGGTGATAAGTTCACCAAAGCATTATTACATTAGTGACCGGGAAAATGGCATTGATATCTATTCGCCCAGTTGAGAGCGAGTCCGATGAGGCGCACCTCTTAGACATATAAAACGAAATAGAAAAAGGGATTGCGGTCAAGACTTGAATCTTGGCTGCAATCCCTTTGTTGTGTTTTGTTTTGTTAATCTTGAACCAATATCTTGATTCCTAAATACAAATTGTAGATAAACATCCCCAGGTCCACTAGGGCAACCAGCGCGATTAACGCTAAGAAAAGGAACCCAGTGAATGCAGCTTTCTCGGAAACAACCCCGCTGATACCAGCAATTAGAAAGGTGAGGATTGTTAGCACAACCGGGATCAAATGCAGAATGAATGCGTGTCTGGCAGTATCGTGCATGTCCCGATTATTGTCTGAGATAAGCCAAACGATGAACGGGAAAATGAATGGTGCGAAGATAATCGAAAGATATGACAACGAATTAACAAGTTTGTTTTTTGCCTCAATTGTCAAATCAAGTGCAACACTAAGAATCTATTCTTAGAAGTGGTCTAGTTGCTA
>NZ_BDGB01000033.1 GCF_002157585.1 Lentilactobacillus parakefiri | reverse complement strand
CCCTTGCCCGATGGGCAATTACTAACAATGCTTCCTATACGCAAATCGCTGCTAAGTTCGGCTATCTCGGGACTGCTCAGATTTACCAATGGAAAAAGATTTATCGCAATGAAGGGCCAAATGGGTTATTGTCTATATCAAAAGGACGGAAACCCAAAATGACAAACAAACGAAAGAAACCGACTAAGAAGCGGTCAACCAAGAAGAAACTCACTCCGGAACAAAATCGGCTTAAACAATTAGAAGCTGAGAACCTAGAGTTACGCATCAAAAATGAAGCGTTAAAAT
>NZ_BDGB01000032.1 GCF_002157585.1 Lentilactobacillus parakefiri | reverse complement strand
ATTAGATATGATATTCTTAATTCGGGTCATGAAGATACCTCTTTCTTGTTTGTGGTGAATTAAGAATAGGTCTTCATGGCCTTTTTGACTAGTCTGAATAAAGAACTGGTCTAGTAGAGCAGGTGTTGCACTTCAATTTTAAATCGAGGAAATTTAGTTAACCATAAATAACGACTTTTGTTATAATGAAACATATGCTTTTATTAATGATTGCATAAGAAAGGGAGATTCATCATGAAAATATGTCCACAGTGCCACAAGGAAAATTTGGAAAATGCTAAGTTTTGCGTATATTGCGGCTTTAACTTAACCAGTGTTGCACCCGTTGCGAGTTCAAATGCGGCGAACGATCAGGCAGGTTCCAATGCCCACAATCATTCAGAAACAGTTGAAGTCACCCCAAGCGCGGCAACAGAGAATCACAGTGAAAACCAGCAACAATCAACAAATGCTGACACAGAAAGTACCACTTATAGTACCAACTATGCGCCAGACAATCTATTCAATCAATTCATGAACTATTTAAAAAGTTCGCTAACTAATCCTCACAATAACATTGAAGCACCCAAGTATGGTGGTTTGATGTCAATTGCCCTTTACATCATTCTCATGCTCGTCATCTTTGGCCTGGGTGCAAAACGAATTGTCGACCTAATTGTCGCCCAGAATCCAAATGAGCTGACAGTCAACATCTTTGCTCCGATCAAATCAGCCATCATGCAATTCTCTGGAATTTTAATTGTTTCTGCCCTGGCATATATCCTAGTTGCCTTTGCGGTTCGACGATCACTTCTAAATGATAACATTACTTTCCTTGATTTTACCGATATGTTTGGCGTTTATGTCAATATTAGCTCTGTTTTGCTATTATTATGTTTAATTTTATCTTTATTCGTGAGCGTTACTTCTTCCACATTGATGATCACAATTGTTTTGATATTCTCATTAAGCCAAGCCGTCCTCAATTACGCAGTCGTCATGACACTCAAGGATATTAAAGGACGTTTCAACAACTTCTATTCTATCTTGATCGCAGAAATTGTTCCGACCATTATTATCACCTGGGCAACCTCAGTGTATATTCAAAATGTTTATGGTAATCTTGCCAGTTGGATCAGCAGCCTGGGCATCCAGTAACAGATGGGGGACAAAAATATGGAAAGCCATCAATTTTTCTGTCCAAACTGTGGAACAGAAATTAGTCGAAACAACGCTTTTTGCCCTGAATGTGGTTTTAACATCCAAAAATACTTGAGCAATCTGCAGAATCAATCCAATAAACAAAATTCAAGTCCGTCTAATTCAGAAGAAAAGCCCTCTCCGCAGTCAAAATCTTCGACCAATAAAAAACGTGAGGCGCAGTCGGCCACACCCGCTCAATCACTGCGAAAGCCACCTCGAAAGCCAATTAAAAAGTGGAAAATCATTACCACTTTTGTGATTCTCATTGTATTAATCGGTGGGTATTTGTTCTTCAATAACTATTACGGTAAAAAAGCAACTGCTGATCGGTTGATTACTGCAATTAAGCAAGACCAAGGAAAAGAGCTGGCCTCCTTGATCACCTCAAACGATCCCAGCTTCAAACCTTCTTCATCAAACGTTGAACCTATGGTGACATATTATAGCCGAAATAAAGATAAACTGGCCGGGTTGAAAAGCGCCCTTGTCTCATCGGGATATGTTAATGGTCACTTAAAGTTTGTTAACTCGGGCCATAAATTCTTGATCTTTAATAATTACAAATTAGAAATAAAGCCAATCTACCCCAAGGTTCAAACGAATCAAAAGAATGCGACCTTGAAGATTAATGGCAAGACAGTTGCAAATAAGATGAACACCACTAATCCCAAGAAATTTGGTCCTTACATGCCAGGTGACTACCAGATTCAAACCGCTGCCACTGTTCATGGTCATAAATTAGTCAATAATGGCGACTATTCATGGATAGACCCCTCTGGTTATGACCTGGACGTTCAGTCAATTCTGCAAACCATTTCGTATACAATTAAAGGACAGCCTAATTCGACGGTCTATTTAAGCAGCAAGAAAATTGGTAAAATTGATAAAAGTGGCTTCTATGATATTAAAGATTACCCCTTCAGCCAGAACATGACGATCCAATTATCAATGAAGACGCAGTCAGGAAAAGTTGTTAGTTCTGAAAATACAAAAGTTGATATGTCGATGAATGATACAACAATTACACCACAGTATCCAGGATTCGCTACAAATAGTGATGCTGAAGACTTGATTAATTCTGTTTGGGGCGATTTAAGCGACGGAACGGTTACTGATAGTGATTCTGCAAACGATGATGATTACGATACCTATTTTGTTGGTGGAAGCGCATCAAATATTTATCAGCAAATGATAAAAATGGTTGATGGTTATCAAAAAGACGACAACATTATTGATTACGAAATGACTCCTTCAATCAAAAAAGTTGTTCCTTATGACACGGGGCAAACGATGGTCACTTATGATGTGAAATATAAATTTGACGATGAGGATCATGATCATGTTCAAATTTTTGAATATAATTCAATCATCCAAAAGTCTGGATCAGCATACAAAATGAAAACTAATGTTATGGATCATAAAGTCGACGATTACGATAAAGATGAATAATATCCCACTCAAAATCGTCATGTAGCGAGTGAATGTGAGACAGCAGTTGTCGTCTCACCTGTATTTGACTATTATCTTGCAAAAACGTGGGAAATAAAGCAATTTCCAGAATATAAGCCAGCAATCCAAATATCCAAGCCCAGGATATCTAGATTACTGGCTTATATTCTGGAAACGAACCATTTTATTTCCCACTCTCTTTTGATCAAAATTTGAGATTGCCTACCACTCTAGACATATTAATTGGCATATACAGGTATTCAATCGCCATTTACACAGCCATAGCACTCATTTAATGGGAAATGGTCTTCTTTAACTTTAACGTGTTTGTAACATGCCTCAGCTTTTATTGAATTATCACCGACGTTCATTGTCACACTTTTGTCTTATTTGTAAACTCGGTTGACGCCCAGTTCAGATCTGATATTATATCTGCGTGGTTGATTGTTCCGCGTTCACATTTCTAATCAATCATCTTCCAAAATCCAGTTACCATTTCTAAATTGTGTTCCGGAACACACATTAAACGTCAAGCAATCATTTCATTGGTTTTGGAAGTCAAGTTATCGCTTCAATCGTGAACGTAATTCTAGACACAGTAATCTAAAAGGTGGTTATTACAATCGAAAAGAGTTTATTAACATTATCCGTCGTCGCCGGTGTCTTAGGGTTTACCGGAGTCGCTGCCAGTGCAAGTACTTATACCGTGAAATCCGGCGATACGTTGGCTGAAATTGCTGCCACGCATCATGCCAGCATCGACAATCTCGTTAAGCAAAATAACATTGCGGACAAGAATTTAATTATGGTCGGCCAAAAGCTCGAAATTGGCAAAGCGTCTAAAAAAACGACTACTAAAAAAGTGAACAAACAACACTTTAAGACATCAACTTCAATCAAAAAGGGTTCGGCTCACGCAGCTGTCGTCACTTCCCAATCAGGGTCGGACGATTCGACTAATGACGCCACCAGCAGTGCAACCACAACCCCGGAAGCTTTTCAGTCTCAAGGGGTAATTTACCAAGATGGTAAGAAGTGGACGTACTACACAGGTGCAGCGTTTGCCGACGGCACCACTAACCATGGCGGCTATGATGCAGACGGCTACTTAATTGTGGCAGCCCCATCAGATGTCCCATTTGGCACCCATGTCCAAACACCACTTGGCGAAGGCGTGGTCCATGACCGCGGTACGGCGATCGTGGGAAATCATTATGACTTGGTAATGCCGTAGAGTGGGCAATAAAGCGGTTAGTTTCCAGAATATAAGCACGCAATCCGAATATCCAGGGCTTGGATATTTGGATTGCGTGCTTATATGGCCGGAAACTGCTTTATTTCCCACGTTTCAGCAAGGTAATATTCAAAATTATCAGTACGTGTGAGAATGTAGTTACTTTTCCCACCCTGATTCTAATCTTGGATTATTTTATTGAACTAATCGGAGAAAGCTGGCTTGTGGAGCACGTTTCAACAAAACAACAACCAAACAAATACCAGCAGAGCATCCCCAAAGGAGCCCTGCTGGTATTTTTCATACATATGCTTCTTACATTTCTCCAAAGATCCCTCCAACAGTCAACCTCAGCAACAAGAAATGAGCTAAACTCAACACATATAGGAGGTCTTCAAATTGACAGTAAAATCTAACCAAGTTAACCAACACCATCAAGTACTGCGGGCCAGTCTGGCGCTGCTGGGACTGACACTCTTCGCCGTGGGCATCTGGGCAACGATCCTATTAGTCTTAACCACCAAGATCAGTGTGGCGTTAATCCTTGTCCTAGGTGGCGGTTGGGCTGTCCTTTTCTGCATTGGCGCCGGCCTCGTGATTCTCTGGCGACTCATTCAACGGCCCCAGCAAGTATCTCTTGCCGTCCACCGTCTTCGATGGCTGCTGGGTATAATAACGGTGATCATCGCCACCATGAGCCTGACGTTTGCGTACATTTGGGCTAAATCCGGCGACGCTCCTGGCCTGATATTTATTGGACTGTTCCTCAGTGCTATGCCATTTGCCTGCTGGGTCGTGGTGAGTGTCTGGCAGACAACGTTGAAATCACCAAAGTAAGCACATGTCATCTTCTGATCACTTGACGCACGTTTGCTACCGTGTCTTGCGTGAATGAAATTGTCTCTTAAAGCAATTCAATTTCATCTAGATTCCACAATACCAAATTCTGCCATTTTCAAATAATTCTTAACGGTCGAAATGAGCGCGCCCATGTCCTCTATCCGCTTCATTTCAGGATGTTCTTCAAGGTCTTTTTGGACTTCGGCAGAGATTGTCCCGAGAACCAGTGTCAAATATTTCTTCACCTGACCTTTATCCAGATCTTTCCGGATTGCCATCTTATCAACCACCCGGGTAACAACTGTATTTTCAACCTCTGCCTGCCACTTGGTAAACATGCCAAACACTTGTTGGCGAACCTTTTGTGGAATTAGGTTATCCTGAGCATACACGCGCGTCAACAGGGCAAATTCATTTGGAAACTGATGCGAAAGCTCAGTTTTATATTTGGTTGCGTTAATAATCATCGTGACCAAGTCATCGGAATCCGTCCAAACGCTTAGATCGACAACCGCTACCAAGGTCGCCATTGCTTGCTTAACGGCCGCTACATATAACTCCTTTTTATTATCAAAATACCTAAAAACTGAGCCTTTGGAAACATTCGCCTGCTCAGCTATCTTATCGGTGCTGGCATTAAACCCATCTTTGCCGAATTGAACCACGGCAGCTTCCAAAATTGCCTGTTCTTTCTTTGGATCACGCGGCAGTCTTTTTGCCATACTAATCCTCCTTAGCCTTCCAAATCGCGGTTCTTGTACCCGACGAACCCAATCACAATCAAAATGACAGCGACGACCAACATCCACATCAGCGGGGTCGTATTAATTGCGTCAACCGGCACTTTTTTCGTCCAATAAAAGGGTGAAATCTTCAGCGCCCACTTTGGCAGATTCATGAGACTGCCAAAGTAGGTAATGAGAAATGACACTCCCAGATAAGCCCAGACCATCGTCCGTAGTCGTGGATACAGGCCGACCAGTCCAACCATCAACGCCATAAACAACACAATTGACGGTAAATTGGCAACGAATGTCCGCCAGAAATATTTAAACGCAATTGGATGGGTCATCACAACATTTCCGACCGCCATTGCACTCATTAAGGCCACCAAAAGCAGGACTGCAGCTAAAATTAAGCCGAAGACAATATAAACCGTCAACAGGTAACTTCTGCTCTGTGGCTTGGTCATGACCATTTGCAGGTAGCCGTGACGTTCCTCAGTTATCAAATGGTTCACAATCATCACGCCGGCAATCACTGCCAACAAACTAAAGATGATTCCCAGCAAGCCGACAAACGACAATACCTGTGTTTGTTCAATGTGTTGAACACCACTTTGCCCGAGGACTTTTTGGATGGTCGGGGAGGTGTTGAAAATTTTGCTGATACTATCAAACACGGATCCATAACTGGCTCCCAGAACTGCCATGCCAATAATCCAAAATACTGTGAGTACTTTTTGGTTCCAGAAGAGTAAAGTTGCCGGCCCACGAAGAAAATTGCTCTTCCGACTACCCGGATTGACGTGAATAACGCCGGCATCAATATCCCGGTTGCTGTTTAAGACAACTGCGACAAGGAATGCCAGAATTCCCAGTACCAGAAGCATCACGACCGGCCACCAATTATTATGGGTGTAAATCTCCGTTTTTTCCAGCCAACCTAATGGTGAAAGCCACGTGTAATCCGGGTTGGAAACGTCGGCCATCATTCTAATGAGGTAAGCAATTCCTAAGAAAGCGTAATTGTACATTGAAACATTATGACTGTCAGCAACCAACTGAGAAAAGATCAGTGCGATCATCCCAAATGCCCAGCCAACAGCGGCAATTGCCACCGCGGACAGCCAAGTTCCATTAGTATCACTGCCGGGCATGTTGGCAATCATTGTGCCGAGGCCGGTAATCAGTGCGAATAAGCCATTGGCAATCAGCAATTCCAAAGCTGCTGCCATTAATGGTGCCAAGCGGCCAACTGGGTGACCGCCCAGGACCATTTCAACTAACCCTGATTCTTCTTGGCCCCGGCTGGCACTCACGGCTAATGAATAGTTGAAAATGATGATAAACAGTCCCCAGAACACTGCCATTTCCGACGCGAAGATTAGCGCTGTTGTTAACCGGCCATCCGGGACACTGCCGATCAATGCGACCATTGCTTTGGAACGTAATGTGGAACCAATGGCGGCAATTTGTCTACTGGTCCCATAGATGCCTTCAAATTTAGCGGCCACTGCCACGAACACGCCGACTAAAGCCGCGAGCCAAATGGTGATTTTAAGCCAGTCCCGCTTCAAGTTAGCCTTTAATAACGTTAAAGTCTGTGTGTATTGTGCCATCTTACTCACCTACTTTTTGACTTTCATCTGAATGATAGTACCGCAGGAACAAATCCTCCAAAGTCGGCGGTGTCGTCTTTAACTGAACGATGGTGCTCTGAGTTAACAGGTCCATCACCGCGCCAATTTCATCGGAATCCACCGTAAATTCAGCGATCGTGTGCTGGTCGTTCTTAAAGTTCAATTGGTGGATCCCTTTCGCTTTATCCAACCCGTCCATTGGTGAAGCAGTAGTGATTGCCACCACGTTACGAGTTAAGTGCTGCATCGATTCCAATGAGCCGGTCTCGATGACTTTTCCTTCCCGAATAATTGAAATCGTATCGCACATTTTTTCTACTTCGGACAAGATATGACTTGAAAGCAGGACACTCTTGCCATGAGCCTTCAACTCAGCCACCCGCTGCTGGAAAATCAGTTCGTTGAGCGGATCTAGTCCAGAGGTGGGTTCATCAAAGATATAGAGATCCACATCGGTTGAAAAGGCTGCAATTAAGGCCACCTTTTGTCGGTTTCCTTTTGAATAGGTTCGATTTTTCTTGCTGGTGTCCAACTTAAATTCTGAGATCAATTGATCCGTTTTGGCAGTGTGCTTTTGCCCAGACATGTGCAGCATCATATCAATGGTCTGCCCGCCGGTTAGATTTGGCCACAGATAAACATCACCCGGCACATATGCCAGATCCTTGTGAATTTTGACTGAGTCCTTCCAGGCGTCTTCATCAAATACCGTTGCTGAACCACCAGACTCCTTAATCAGGCCAAGAATCACCCGGATTGTCGTTGATTTACCGGCTCCATTTGGCCCGATGAAGCCCAGCACCTCACCTCCGTGAAGCTGCAGATTAACGTCCTTTAATGCCTCAACCTTACCAAATGATTTTTTGAGTCCTGAAACATCCAATATCATTTTATCTGTCATGATGCCCACTCCCTTCGAGCAGTTACCTTACTGACTTCTCAATTTCGACTTGAGTATAGCATAAATGACTGAGTAGTCAATAACCATGCAGTCATTATTGGCAAATAAAAAATCAGGAGCTGAAAACTCCTGATAACTGGTTCTTTGTCTTACTTTTTAATGTCTGGAACTTTCTCAATTTCATTACCATAACGACCATTTGGATTGTGCCAAGTGAAATCGTCATACCATAAATCACGTTTGTTTTCATCAAGCTGGTTGATCCGTTGCATGTCTTCATCGCTAATCTCAAAGTCAAAAATATCACTATTTTCAACAATCCGCTTCTCATGAACCGACTTCACAACCGTGACAATGTCTCTTTGCCATTCCCAACGCAAAATAATTTGGGCAGCTGAGCGGCTATATTTCTTGGCAAGCGCTTCGATCACCGGATTGTTCAATGATTTACCAGCGCCAAGCGGAGACCATGCTTCAAGTTGAATCCCATGACTACTGTCGAAACTCAAAATTTCTTTTTCTTGCTGAGTCGGATTAAATTCCATTTGATTGATTGCTGGGACGATTTCTGATTCTTCCAACAACTTGCTCATCCGATCGTTATCGAAATTGGAGACTCCGATTGCCCGAACTTTGCCTTCTTTATAAAGGCGTTCCAGTGCGTGGTAGCTTTCCAAGTACGTCGCATCAACCGGCCAGTGAATCAGGTATAAGTCAATATAGTCAAGACCTAGATCGGACAGCTGCTTGTCCAATACTTTAGAAACTTTATCGTAGTCTCCCTGTTCACCATTATAAAGCTTGGTGGTGACAAATATGTCCTCACGCTTTAAGCCTTCTTGCTGCATGCCTTCACGAATCCCAACACCAGTTCCGGGTTCGTTACCATATTCTCGCGCCGTATCAATTGCGCGATAACCATGCTTGATTGCCGTTACAACGGCATCACGTGAATCATTATTACTGGTCTTCCAAACCCCAAGGCCAAGACGCGGCATCTCAACACCGTTATTTAATTTAATCGTTGATTGTAATCCGTCCAAGAAAAAACATCTCCAATCTTTAATGTTGGTACCTCTTTAGCTTAACATAACGTTCTCGGCTAATGAAAATGATTTGTTGACGGAAAATTACAATGATCAATCAGGTCGTTTGATGCAGGGTTAGAAGAATACCTCAACCTGTGTAACGACCCAGGGACCTAATGTACAAGAAAAAACGGCCAACGATGAAAAAGCCGTTCATCATTGGCCGTTTTTGAGTTGCATTGATCTTTTGGCGAAACGGCCACTGATTGAGTTGCTCTTATTTTATTCACAGCTCCCTTCTGCCTCGTAAATACGCTCCGGGGTCACCCGGGGCTCGTCGCGATCTTATTGAAATTGCATTCCCCCGTCGACAATCAATGTTTGGCCAGTAACATAGTTAGAATCCTTACCTGCCAAGAATGAGACAGCAGCTGCGACATCTTCTGGCTCCGACAAACGTTTGAGGGCAATATCCTTTGCGAATGTCTGCATGCCCCACTCATCGTCCTTGCCGGCATTCTTACCAACCTGGTGAGCGATATCAAACATCATTGGGGTCTTCACGATTCCTGGTGCATAGGCGTTTGCTGTAATGCCTTCCTCTGCCAGGTCACGTGCAGCGACTTGGGTGATGCCTCGAACCGCAAACTTAGTGCCTGAGTATAATGCCAAGTTCGGGTTACCGACAACGCCGGCTTGCGAAGTTGCGTTAATAATCTTGCCGCCATGACCTAATTTCTTAAATGCCTGGTGTGCTGCTTGGATGCCCCACAGAACACCACCTACGTTGACACCATATACGAGTTTGAATTGATCGGGGGTAATCGTATCGATTGGTGTCGTTGGCCCCAGACCAGCGTTATTAACGATTACATTGAAGTCGCCGAATTCATCTACGGCTTTATTGACAGCAGCGATTACTGAATCACGATCAGAAACGTCAGCCTTGATGCCAATGGCTTCAGATCCATCCGGCGACAGCTTCTTGGCTACTTTGTTGGCATTATCGATGTTTAAATCAACAACGGCCACTTTGAACCCATCATCGTGAAGACGAGTAGCGATGGCTTCACCAATTCCTTGACCTGCTCCAGTAACTAATGCAACTTGCTTTGCCATAATTGTTACCTCCATTTTTGCAACATCATTTATATATCTGGTATACGCGTTCATTGTACCTGATTATTGAAAACGATGATAGGAAAATGTGATGAAAGTTTCAAAAAGGCCTCTCCCACCGCAGCAGGAAAAGCCTAGCTAGTTTCCGTCAAATCAACTGAGAAATGATCACGAATCCAATACGTCATGATCCATGAGATGAACAAGAGGACAATTACTACCAAGTATGGCAGATGATAACTGGTATCCAGCAGCGCCCCCGACACAATTGGCCCAACAATGTTACCCACGCTGGTGAGCGACATGTTGACGCCATTAATCAGTCCCTGCTTGGTTGCACTTGCCTTGGTCAACAACGTGGTAATCGCCGGGCGAATCAAGTCATACGCCGTGAACACAATCAACGTTGCAATGATTACTTCTAGTTTGGAATGGGCAAGGATAATTCAACCGGTTCCAAGAAATGAAAGTAGGAAGCAGTAGCGAATCAGACGCTTTTCAGTCAGCCAGACAACCAGCCTATCGAATAACAAGGCTTGAAATGTCAGTGATGTCAGTCCGTTTAACGTCAACACCAAGGCGATATTGCCCATTGTGAAGCCAAAAACTTCATTGACATACAAACTATAGATACTTTCAAAACCGACTAACCCAAACGAAGAAATTAGGATCAACAGGAATAACAATCCCATTGGTCCAGCAAACAACTTCTTTGCCTGGGTCCATGATGCCCGCTTGGGTGGTCTGCTTTGCGCGGGAACTGGGTGGTTAGCCGCAATCTTCTCGATCTCTTTCTCATTAGGAAGCATTAGCCACAATGACAGCATACTCAAAAAGCCTAACCCAGCAGCAAACCAGAACGGTGTTTTATAATCAAACTTGGCTAGGATCCCTCCGATTCCAGGTCCCAGAATCAAGCCACCACTAAAGGCCGCAGACAACAACCCAATCACTCGGGCTCGTTGGCGTGGGGTCGTCAAATCGGCAGCCAATGCGTTGGTGGTCGGTACCACCATTGCGGCAGACAAGCCACCAATGGTCCGGGAAATGTCAAACATCCACAACCAGTTGGTCATTGCGAAGAGAATTTCTGAGAACATATACAATAGCAAACCGCCAACCAGAATCGGTTTGCGGCCAATTTTATCCGAAATTTGACCAACAATTGGCGAGGCAACTAACTGGGCAATGGCAAACAGTGAGTTCATGATCCCCATATCGGTGGCGGACAAATGCAGTTCGTTCTTAATAAATGGCATGACCGGGAAGATCAAACTCATCCCAATACAGACCAGAAAGTTTCCAAATATTAGGACAATAATTGCGTTTCTAACTTTTTTCGACAATTGATGGCCCCCCTTTCGTTTTTTCGTGAAAAGCATAAAAGTAAGTATAACGCTTTAAACCGCTTTATGTCTACCGAATTGATTTCCTTCTTTGAAAGTCATCGGATGGTAATTATCGTCATTCTTTTGTAAACTTAACCTACTTACATACTTCATTCTCAATTGAGGAGGTGCTTTACTTGAATGAGTCGAACCATTTACCGAAACAAATCAAAACCGTTTGGCGGATCTCGGCAATTTTGAACACTCTGTTAGCTGTTGGTTTCGGGGCAGCTGCCGTCATCATCCACTACTTTTTCAACTA
Organism: Lentilactobacillus parakefiri; assembly: GCF_002157585.1. Taxonomy (GTDB): domain Bacteria; phylum Bacillota; class Bacilli; order Lactobacillales; family Lactobacillaceae; genus Lentilactobacillus; species Lentilactobacillus parakefiri. Next base: position 34,601 of record NZ_BDGB01000032.1, on the reverse strand, counting down.
CCAATGGCTGCTGTATGCCGCCGGTTTCTTTTTTGTCGTTGCGGTCATTGATTTCGCTGTCGAAATGAGTTTAGTACCCTACCGTTATTCATTTTGGCTGTACACCCTGTCCGATGACGCCGTTGAACTGCGATCGGGATTTATCTTTCGCAAGCTCATTTCAATCCCGATAGCCCGTGTTCAAGACGTCACCCTTTCTGCCGGTCCCATCTTACAGTCACAAAAGCTTCAAGAGGTCCGAATTACCACGGCGTCCACTTCCCACAAAATTGACGGCGTACAACCTGAAGTCGGCGAACAGCTCCGTAAACAAATAATGAAATTGGCGGTGGAGGTGAGAAACAATGACGTCTAAGCCGCAACACCTGAACCCCCTGTCGATCGTTTATTTTATTTTCCGTCATTTTTGGGATACGATTCTGCTGCTGATTATCGGGTCAGGCCCGATTACCCGTTGGTCAACCGCAATTGGGATTGACCCAGTTATTGGCTTTAGCGCTCTAGCCGTGCTCATTATTCTCTGGCACACCATTCGCTACCTATGTCTTACGTTTGAAATTGGCAAAGACATGCTGACAATTAACAGCGGCATTCTTGTCAAAAGGCATTCCCACATCCTTTACACCCGAATTCAAACGATTCAACACACCCAATGGTTCTTTTTGGTGCCGTTTCATCTGGAAAAACTTCAAATTGAAACTGCTGGTCACGATGACCACAGCCCTGAAGCCGTTTTGCCAATTGTCAATGAACGAATCCGAACAGAAATTGAATACCAGCGCAACGGGGATTCCGCGCCCGCAGCCGATTCAACCGATCACTTGGCCAAACAGCTAAAGCCAAGCGTTCAGCAGGCTGAGTACGAAATCAACTCCCACGAATTGACCGTTTTCGCGCTGACTTCACTGGGCGTGTTCCCGATTATTGGAGCCGGATTTGCGGTTTACGGCAAAATCCAAGAGGCCATTCCACAAAAATTGATTGATTCACTGACCGCCAAGCTGATTCATCAATCGGCAGTTATTCTGGGTGTCATCGGCCTGTTGATCGTGATAATCAGTATCGCCGGCTCTTACTTAACCATTATCCAAAAGTACTACAAGTTTCGGCTGAACTCGACAAACACCCAGCTCAATACTGAGCAGGGCCTATTTCAGCGCAATTCAGTCACCATTCCGATTGCGCGGATTCAAGCTTTGCGAATTAAGCAAAATGTGATTCGACAGTGGTGTCACATTTCAACTGTGCAGGCACTGGCGGCTTCTTCTGCGGGTGACGACGAAAAAAGCAATGATTTAATGATTCTGCCTGTGGTAAAAAACGACCAGGTATTTGCCACACTGCAGCCATTTGTCAGTTGGGCACCGACTCAATTCAGTGAGTTGAATCGGTTAGCCAGGGGGTCTTATTGGTATTTCATTCGCAACGCGTCTTTGATCAGCCTGGTGATTGTGTTGCCGTGCCTGTATTTCTTTAAAATATGGGGATTGCTCAGCCTACTGGTCGTTATCATTACCATTTTGATGGGGTGGTATTCGGCGGCCAATACCGGCTGGAAAATTGTGAACGACCAGCTCATTCTTCAGGATGGGCATTTTTTCACCCGATCGCAGTACGTTATTCCTCACAAAAATATCCAGTCATTTCTCTTTGTGCAATCAATTTGGATGACGCATACCAAATTAGCACATGTCAGGGTCAATGTCCGTCATGGAAACGGCAATCAATTGATTGAAATCCGCTATTTACCGGAAGCAGTTGGTCGACAGATCTTCGACTGGTTAAAAATCCGCTGATGTCATGTCACTATCAGCGTATACTATTAGTTAATGAATTTAGGAGGTAAACGTCTATGAGAGAATTGAACATCGGGGATTCAACAGTACCCGCAATTGGTTTGGGAACTTGGCACATGGGAGACAGTGCCAGTACTCGAGCTGAGGAAATTAAAGCAATTCAAGATGGCATTGCTGCTGGTGCCAGGGTCATTGACACCGCTGAAATGTACGGTAATGGCCGCAGTGAAAGCCTGGTTGGTGAGGCCATCAAAGGCATGCAACGTGATGATTTATTTATCATCGATAAAGTTTTGCCATCAAACGCCTCAGCCTCTAAAATGGAACATAGTCTAGATACCAGCCTGAAATTGGTTGGGACCGATTATTTTGATTTGTACCTATACCATTGGCGTGGCGCAGTTCCTTTGAGCGAAACGATTGAAACACTCCAGCAATTGCAACAAAAGGGAAAAATAAAGCATTGGGGGGTCTCAAACTTCGATATTGCTGATATGGAAGAACTAATGGATCTACCCCATTCCAATCAGGTTGCGGCTAATGAAGACCTCTACAATCTTGGCAGTCGGGGAATTGAATACAGCCTACTGCCATGGATGAGACAACGTCATATTCCACTGATTGCTTACACACCAGTCGCAGCCGGCGATGCAAGAGGACGTTTAACTCATGACCCAGTTGTTAACCAAATTGCCGACAATCATTCAGCAACAGCGTGGCAAATCATTTTGGCTTGGGCAATCCGAGATGGCAATACGCTCGCCATCCCACAATCGAGCGACCCCAAGCATACCGTTGATAATGTGTTGGCAGCAAATATTACATTGACTGATAATGAGTTGGCACAGTTGGATGTGCAATTTCCTAAACCAACGAGTAAGCAACCATTGGACATGAGGTAGAGTGCCGACCAGCCCGGTTAGCTCCGGTGTATAAGAGAGAAGGACGGATTAATCAGCGGTTTGGGCTGATTGGTCCGTCCTTCTCTCTTATACGTTAGGGGCTGGGCTTGGGAGCACATTTCAACCACAGTGCGAGCCAAGGCGGTTAACTTTCGAGCAACTCCCCCATGAATGGGTTACAATGCAATTAGACAGAGTCAAGGTCTGGTTGCATTATTTTTAGACAATTTTGTAACCGCTTACTTTGACCAAAGGAGCTGATTATTATTCGTTACGTTGATATTTCTAGTGGTAAAGATTATTTGAACAGACCGATCATCACCGACAGTCTTTCAAAGTTCTTCATCACCAGTCCCAAATTTACTGAACCCATTTTCTACTTTTCGCGGCCACCACAGGCATCTGTGGTCATTGGATTGAACCAGGATGTTTATTCTGAGGTTAATTTGAACTTTATTCGCAACCAACAGATTCAACTGTCCAGACGGTTTGCCGGTGGCGGTGCCGTGTTTGTTGATCCGGGCAACTTGACATACGTCTTTATTGATAATGACGACGGTTCAAATTATGGCGACTTTACGCGTTATGCACAACCTGTGATGTCAACTTTGAAAAAGTTAGGCGTTGATGCCAAAATGAAAGGCCGAAACGATCTAACCGTGGATGGCAAAAAGGTTTCTGGAATGTCGGCTTTAAAAATTGGGAATCGCTTCTTGTGTGGTGGCACGTTAATGGTTGATGTCGATTTAGCCGCAGCTGCCAAAGCCCTCACCCCACCCAAAGCAAAGTTGCAATCCAAGGGCATCAAATCTGTTCACAGCAGAGTCACCAACATTCGCCAATACTTCGATCCCAAGTATCAAAACATCACCTTCGAGGAACTTGAAAAACGGATCTTTTTAACGGTCTTTAGAGTCGCCGATATTCGTGATGTTCCGACCTATACCATGACAGACGATGATTGGAAGGATGTCCTAAAAATCGCCGATGAGGCTTACACCGGTGGCGACTTTGTGATGGGCGAAAAGCCCAATGATGGTTACTTCCGGGGGCGCCATTTTGACGGCGTTGGAACGGTTGAAATCAGCTTCTCAACGAAAAACGACATCGTGACCCATGCGAAAATCTATGGCGATTTCAATAATCCTAATGGCGATCTGGCAGCAATCGAAAATCACATTACCAACGTGCCATTTGCTAAGGACAGCTTGGAAGAGGCCTTTAGCGTCACCAACCTTGAAGCAAACATCGGAAAAGTTGCTCCTGGTGACATGGCCGACTTAATGTTGAAAGAAAAGTACGATCTCAAATAATGAAAGGATGATTATCATGGCAGATAAAGCAGATGATTCGAAGTACTTATGGGAAGACAAAACCAGTGAAGGGCACACCCGAATTGGCCTGAACGACTTGGCTCGAAGTGAGATTGGTCAAGTGACCTTCGCAGAATTTCCTGACAAAATGACTGAAGTCAGTGCCGGTGATCCAATCCTCTCGTTTGAAGGGGCCAAAGCAGTGACTGAAATTCATTCACCATTAAGCGGCAAGATCGCCAAAATGAACGCGGATTTAATTGAACACCCCGAACTGTTGAACGAAGATAATCGGGGTAAAACTTGGATTGTGGGACTTTTTTTACGAAGGGAGTTGAGCACAATTATTTTTGTCGACTTATCTGATTCTAATTCACAACGGCATTTGCGCGATCCGGGCGTCAGCGGCAGTCTCTCGACATTTTTTATCACGTCGCCCAAATTTTCCGATACAGTCTTTCATTTTTCACAACCAGCTTCGGCATCAGTCGTTCTGGGAGTCAACCAAGATGCCTACTCGGAAGTTAATTTAGATTACATCAAGAACCATCATATTCATTTAGCTCGTCGTGGTGCGGGTGGCGGCGCCGTTTACGTTGATTCGGGAAATTTGACTTACGCCTTTATTGACAATGATAACGGCACAAATTACCTCAACTTCAAAAAATATGCGACCCCAGCCATCCATGTTTTACACAAGCTGGGAGTTGATGCCGAAATGACTGGCAGAAATGACCTCACTGTCGATGGGAAGAAGTTTTCGGGGATGTCATCACTCAAAATTGGCAACCGATTTTCATGTGGTGGAACGCTCATGATTGACGTCGATTTGGACCAGGCTGCAAAAGCCTTGACGCCGCCTAAAACCAAGTTAGCGTCAAAGGGCATTAAATCCGTTCATAGCCGAGTCACCAACATTCGCCAATATTTCTTACCACAATATCGTCAGATCACCTTTGATGAGATTCGCCAGCTGTTTCTTGAGGAAGTCTTTCAAACCACCGACCTGGCCCATATTCGGACGTACACAATGTCTGAGGAAGATTGGCAGGAGGTTGAACAAATCGCTCATAGTAAATTCACCGATCCCAAGTTTATCATGGGAACCAAACGCGACGATGATTTCTTCCACGGCAACCATTTCGATGGTTTAGGGACAATTGAAGTCAGCTTCTCGGTAAACGACGGCATTGTCACCCACGCACGAATCTTTGGTGATTTTAATCAGGCCAATGGTGACCTGCAGGCAGTTGAAAATCAGCTTGTTGGGACCCCGTTTAAACAGGCCAACTTGGAAGAAGCCTTTAGAACCGCCAATCTCTCTGCTAATATCGGTCAGATTTCTCCAACTGAAATGGCGGAATTGATGCTTAATCCCAATTTTCAGGAGGTGAATTAGCGTGAGTGGTGAAATGTTAGGGTCGCTGTACAACCAGAATGGTTATTCAACTGCCAGGATGCGCAATATCTGGTCGGATAAAAACCGGATCAAAGTCATCTGCCAAGTGGAAGTTGCCGTGGCTTATGCGATGGCAAAAAATGGAAAGATCCCTGAAAAAGCTTATCAAGAAATTCAGGCCAAACTGGTTCCGGAAAACATCGATCCAACCCAGCTGAAAATTGAATCAGCCAGAGCGGGTCACTTTCTGGCAGGATTCGTCACGGTGGCCCAGCCATTATTCGATGATGACAGTGGCCAATACGTCCACTATGGTGCTGCCAGTGAGGACGTTGAAGATACCGCGTTTGTCCTTCAACTCAAAGAATCTGATCGGGTGTTGAAAGCTTATTTGAATCAGTTGGGCAAAATTCTTTACCAGCTCTGTGAAAAATACCAACGGACGCCGACCGCTGCCATTGCACATAAAACATATGCCGCCCCGACAACCCTTGGCTTTAAGCTGGGAATCATTTTGAATGAGCTGGACTATTTGATGCGTCGCCTTGATTCACTTGGGTCATTTACATTCGCCGGCAGCTTGGCGGGGGCAGATGGGACTTCTTCAATGCTTGGAGCTGACTATCAACAGGTGGAAGCAGATTTCTGTGCCCATTTAGGACTATCAAAACCCGAAATGTATTGGCACACTCAGCGGGAACGATTTACAGAATACTGTCATGTTGAAACGATGATTGCCCAGGCTCTCGGACGACTTGGCAAGAATTTACTCTATATGAGTCAAACCATTGTCGGTGAATTTCAGGAGGCATACGCCCCCGGCCGGCAGGGATCCACTGTTGTCCCCACCGTTTGTAATCCTTATATGGTCGAAGCAATCGTCAATTTGGCGACCGTCATCAAAAACGAAATGGGCTTGATGTATGACACCATGACTGTTGACGGGGAAAAGGACACCACTGTTTGGCGGGATCTATACGTTGCCCTGCCAGAAATGACGATGTACTTATCCGGGCAACTGAATTATGCCATTAATATTCTCAAGTTCGGACAATTCAATCCACAACGAATGCGGCAGAATTTATCCGCTGACGATGGCACAATATATTCTGGATCACTGATGATGGCCCTTGCCAAGTTCATGGGAAGAGAAAATGCGCATGGACTGTTGGTTAAGCTAAGGGACAAAGCCGATCATCAACAAGTAACCTTAAGGGATTTGTTTTACGCCGATGCCACGATTGCAAAATACTTAAGCAAAGCTGAGCTTGATCGAGTCATGACCCCGAATGACCACCTTGACAACGCCATTTCAAAAACGGAACAAATTCTCAAATTATACAAGGCTAGACACTTCAACGTTAACAATGGAAAGGAAGATTAATATGGCACAAAAAATTGACGATTCAAAATATCTCTGGCAAGCACCAGTGAGTGATACCCACACTCGAATTGGACTAAACGATCTGGCACGCAGCGAAATCGGTGAAATATCGTTTGCGGCTTTTTCCAAAAATCTGAGTGAAGTAGTCGAGGGCGACGTCATTCTGTCGTTTGAGGGCGCTAAAGCGGTTACTGAAGTCCATTCACCCAAGGCTGGTAAGGTCGCTAAAATTAACACGGATTTGCTTGACCATCCGGAATATCTAGATGATGCCGACCACGACAAAGACTGGATTGTCGAATTATATTAAGTCGGGATCAGATTATTTGGTTCCAAAAAGAGGCTGGGACTGAGTTCTTTCTGTATTTGTAATGCGACTTTGATGACCACTTTAATATTGCAAAAAGCTGCGACAAACGGCAGATCCCGGCCGTTTAACGAGAAAATACAACCATTCCAAACCCAGGAATGATTGCATTTTCTCGTTAAACTCTGGGATCTAAACGCCTACTGTCCCAGTCTCCCCCTACATAATTATTTAATTGTATTCATGCTTCAAAATCCCACTGCCAATCAGCAGTAACTCCATCGTCGTCGGTCCGACAAACGTGAACCCCCGTTGCTTCATGTCCTTGGCTAACACGGCTCCCAATCCATGGGAGTCTTGTTGGAGTGATCCATGAACAACGTCATCCTTTGGTTTAAACGACCACAAATAATCCGCCAAGTCCTTAAATTCAGGCGACAGGTTTACAGTTGCTTGGGCATTTTGAACGACCGCCCGAATCTTACGTGGATTGCGAATCATCTCTGGATCTTCTTCTAGTGCTTCGAGATCTAATTCATCGAATTGAGCAATTTGGTTAACATCAAAGTGCTTAAACACCTTGTCAAATACCGGAATTTTACTGGCAGCCACCCGCCAGTTCAAACCAGGCTGAAAAACGTTCACTGTCAGCATTTCAAACAAGATTCGCGGATCATGGATTTCTGTTCCAAACAAAGAATGATACAAATCAACACCATTTAACGGTTTTGCCATCACTATCACCCTCCTCAGGATTATGGCTTCAGCGTACCACGATTTGATTGCTAAATGGGGTCCAACGACTGTCAGTTTATCGTGTTAATAGCTCTTTTAGTTTTTGCGAATCGGCATCGACGACGGCCTTCATGTTCTTAAACCGTTTCGAGTAGGAAGGATGATACAGGGGGAAGATGCGATATGACTTTTTGGTCAGTACAAATGAATCCGTCGCTTGATCATATTGCTGGATTGGTTGTTCCAACAATTGACCGTGTAAATCGCCAATTTTTGCATGATTGCCCAATAAACGCTGGAGGCTGGCATTCCCCATTGGGACCAACAACACATCCGGAAAATGGGCTAACTCCCAGTCAAACATTGGGGCTGATCGCTTCACCTCAGCCTGATTTGGCCGCCGGTCACGCTTACGCCCAGTCTTACCAATTGAAAACGGCCGGGAATTAACCACTCCAGTGATATAAATGTCTTCACGAGTGAGCCCCAACGATGCCAGCCAACGGTCCAGCTCTTTGCCAGAAGGCCCCATAAACGGCCGGCCAATCTTGACCTCTTTGTCACCGGGAGCCTCGCCAAGAAGCAAAATTCGGGGATCCTCCCCGCCCTCACTGGGAACGAAGCCTTCCAGACGCGGATTTTCAGCCGATATTAACTTAGCTTCATGGATCCACTCCGGTGTGAGAATCGTATGTAGTGTCATATGAAATTCCTCTTTTCCTTAATGGTTAAAGACTTGGCGACCAAACTTCAAGCTAGTAAAAAAGCCCCTCAATCAAAAGGGACTTAGCTAATTTTTAGTGAATCACGACTTTCGTTCCAAATGGGACTGTTTGATACATCCATTTGGCGTCCGAAATCGATAGCCGGACACAGCCATGTGAAGCCGGTGTGCCTAGCTTGTCAGCCTCTGAAACGACATACTTGCCTTGAGCATTTGTCGGTACACTGTGGAAGAGATAGACCCCATGATCCAACCAGGAAACCCAATAATGGGCGCCTTCGTGGGACCGCTTATTATAGAACGAATAGCCCCGTTCCTTTTGAATGTGAAATGTGCCCCGTGGTGTGGGGCTGCTTGGCGTTCCAGTTGAGCAATTCATGATATATTGAACCTTGCCATTACCGTGAATGAAGACTTTCTGCTGCTTCACACTCACGTAAATCCAAGGATGGCTCATCTCGGACCATTTTGGATAGGCTTTATCCTCTGACGGTGCCCGCCAGTAGTCAGTCTGCGACGACTGACTGTTAGTCGACACTGTGGCCTTACGGACTGCAAATGAGTGCTGAGCTGCCGCTAAAGCCATGATAATAAAGACTGAAGCAATGATAAACGCAAAAACATTTTTAAATTTCACCATGTTATTCCCCTCACCCCGACTACTTCTATCATACAACAAAATCAGTGTGTTGTTCGCCAAGCCATTTGTAAATACCGATAACTAGCCCGCATTTCTCGGCTGTCCATCTGATCTTTTAGGTTAATTTCAAAAATATTTGTCGCATTGGGATTGACCACGGATTGTAATTCCCGCCAGTCGATGGCACCCTTACCAAGTTCCAAGCTATCATGAAACTGGCCCATTGAGTCGACAAAATGATAATGCACAATTTGGTTGCGGAGATGTGCCATGCTGGCCCGCAACTGGCGATTATCCCCATGTAAGACAATAAAGCCATGACTGGTGTCATAACAGAGTCGATAATCGTGCTCAATCACCAAATCCTCAATTGCCGGATCGCCAAAATCAAACAAGGGTGAGATTGAGTTTTCAAACATGACGTGATCGCCGCCGAGCGCTTTGAACTGATCGAGACGGTCAAACACCACTTGGCGGGCGCTTTGAAGTGAAGCATTCTTTTTCAGAATCTCGCTGACTGGCGAATTGTAAGCACCATGGATCAAAACCTGTGTGTTGGTTTGAATGGCCAGCTTGATCAGGTCTTCGGAACTGGTCATCAAAAAGTGGTAGCCGTCAGGATTGCTGTTTCGATCAACTGCGACCTCATTATGTTGGCCTTCGAACTTCATTGGATGATGCATGACGATTTTGTCGACTCCTGCAGCTTTGACATAATCGATCATGTCATGCAGATGCTGCAAACCGCGAGTCGTCACATCATCTGCCGTTGTGAAAAATTCAAAGACCTGCGGATGATACCGAAGTCGCTCGTCAATTTGAGCCAAGTTGGTACTTGCCTTTAGTCCGAGATAGGGAAACATGAAAACACCTCGTTTCAAAATCATTTTTAAAACTATTATATCGCCAAGGCCAAACTTTGTGAGATTCCGTAAAATTCTTAAACAATTTATCACCTTATTGGCGGCCACTGTGCTACATTTAATTTAGAATACATATTTAAAAATCGATTCCGGGGGCAATGAAAATGAAAAAGTTAAAGACGCGGCTGGACGCGTTTAGCGACGCGGTAATCGCCATCATTTTGACTATTATGGTACTGGATTTAACACCGGTTCTACGGGATAATCTGCATGATTATTTATTTTTAAGCAAACAAGTTGGTATCTACATTATTAGTTTCGCCTTTGTCGCCAACATGTGGTACCAGCACGCCACCCTATTTAATGATATTGACGACATGAGCTATCGAATCATGCTGTATGATTTTTTATTCTTAATCCCGCTATCACTAACACCACTGGCAACCAACATGATGGCCAGCAATACTACTCGGATCCCGGTGATGGCTTATGGACTGCTCTTGTTCCTAGTTTCAGCATCATTTCGCCTATTGGCACGGTCGGTCATGCACTTTGAATATACCGATAAATCCAAAATGCGTCAGCTGTATCGGAAAATTTACGGACGCCACAATCAATACTATTTAATCTTCAACGCAATTTTGATTGTCCTGGCCTATTTCTTCCCACAAATTGTGCTGTGGTTCTATTTACCATACCCATTGATCTATTTAGTTTTAAGCAGCCGCGATCGCCAACAGATGTACGATGCTTCCCAGTTAACAACTGCCCAGCGACAGGAATACCTGCAGCTGCCCAAAAATGCCATTAATCAGTTCAGAGAAATGGTCCAAGACCAAGCTGCAACTGGAACTGATGGGAATACAGCTAACGCCCATCATCTCCAACGAGGCTTTACCGGCTGGCTCGATCAACCGGTAGAAGCCGATAGCGCAGGACACCTGGTAAATCCCCACAATCCCAGCAATAACCCCAATAGCGTGGAAGTTAGAAAAGAACGTCAAGCACAATGGGAAGAATTTGCCAAACAAATCCGCGACGGTTCCAAGAAGTACCGGGATGCCGCTGCACAGATTCGTAAGCAACAGCGAAATGCTGACCGGGATGCTGTAAAACAAGCATCCCGTCAAGCCGAACAGCAACAGGAGCAGCGAAAGCACGATGCTGAAGTAGCAGCGAAAGAAGCTGAGGTTCAACGTGAATCTCGTGAAAAGGCATCAAAACAAGCTGCAAAGGAAGCTGAACGCCAACAAGAAACTAACAAAGAATCAGCGCGTCAAGCGGCCAAGGATATTGAGCGCCAAGCCAAAGCCAAGCGCCGAGCAGCTCACGAGGAAGATAAAATCCGTGAGCACCAACAAAAGACCCAGCAACGAACTGAGCGGCGGGATGCCAAGCACCAGGCTAAACAACAGAAGCTCCAGGCGAAAGCCCAAGAATCCAATCAGAACCACCAATCCGAAACAGGTAATAGCGACTCTACCCAAGACGGTCATGAAAAGGATGATCATTCAGGGAATGTCGATCGATAAGTGATTAGCTTCTGGTCGATCGTTTAACAGTGAAATCCAAAAAACCTAACAGTTATCTTTGCATTCAAATCAACAATAATAAGTCCCTCCTCAAAAAAAGTCCCAGAGATACTTTCATCTCTGGAACTTTTTTAATATTCTTTAGTAATTGCCTTGAATAATCAGTTTCTTATTTGCAGTGACATAGTAGCCATTTGTCAATTGATATCGGGTTGTTAAATTGTGCTTAACAATTCGTTTGACGCGTATATGTGTACCACGTTTATAGGTCTTAGCTTTTCCAGTTAGGTTGGCATTCTTGTAAGCGTGAATTCCATTCGTAGAAATCACGGTCATTCGGTGGTTACTTGGCAGCGTCTTATAGTAGCCATTTACGACGTATTTTTTGTTGGCCGTCAGGTAACCACCCTTACCTGCAGTCTTCTTGCCATGATTGACATCACGAACTTTATACCTTAAAGCACCGGCACTGGAACGTTCATAACCGATCACAACGAACATCGGCCGATTAATCCGCTTAACTTTGGAATAGGCGGCAATCCGTTCAGATGACTTGAAGTTGGCATTCCGATAGAGATAAATCTTCTTAGTTGCGTAGACTACCGAACCTTTAACCACTGCATAGTTTGGTAGACCAGTTCCATTTGGATCGATTGGTCTCATTGGGTTCCAGCTGGCACCACTATTTCCACCTTTACTGATTGGTGTTCCTGGGTTGACGGTAAATGTCCCGCCATCAGGGTTGGATGGTGTAACCGAGGCCGATGTGAACTTCACCGTGATATTCTTATCAGTTGGCGCTGTGGCCTGACCGGTTACCTTCTCAATTATCACGCTATTGTGGTCAGCCGTATATCCGTTGACCGATGGTGTATTAATGGTAACGGGCAAATGACTGGTTGACCAGTTAGTCGTTTGATTGGTAACTTTATCCTTGGTGCCAGTCCAGTGCATATCGACTGATTTGGCACTAGGCGTTAAATTGCCAGCCCCTTCATAATTAATGATGACTTTAGTAAGTGTTTCAGCAGATTCAGTTTGGTGTTTCAAATGAACTGTTAAATCAGGATTGGTATTTTGAATCTTGTAATTAATCGAATCTGCTTGTCTGCTTGCCAACTGATACTTATCTGGGGCTGTAACAGCATAACTGCCAGTGTCATTGACATTTCCTTTGATTGTATCTGTTTTAACAATTACGCCATTATTGTCATCATCTACATAGTTGACGTTGATTGTACTGGAGGTTACTGGTGAATCTTGTGGTGTAAATTGAATATAAATTAAACTGTAATTTCCATCCTCATATGTCACCTTAAAAGGAATCACTGTGGCAGATGTTAACTTTTCGAATCCGGTTACGGTGTAGTTGCTTGTCCCATCTTCGTCACTTTTGGAAACTGATAATCCATACTTACTATCAACGCTTATAGGAAGTGGATTCAACCCACTGCTTACACTTGCGACGGTAATGACATAACGAAAGTCTTCTTGATCTTTTGACATCTGAACTTCAACAGGATGATCGATTGTACCATGTTTAATTGGGCCCTGTGTCCCAATATCGGTAGAGGGCCCAAATGTTACTGGGTCCCAATAAACACCGAATTCATAGGTGTTATAGGGGCCTGCTTGGTAGACCATGTCCATACTATCAATAAACGGGATCTCTTCAGATTGGGCTAAAACGGCCTGACTTTGTTTAGCTCCTTGATATTCTCCGGCTAAACCAGTCATCATTGTGACGAACATAATTACCAGCCAAAGCGTAATGGTTCCTAAATGGCTGTGCTCTTTTATATATGTTTTCATATTAGAGGCCCCCCTAAAGTTTCTATATCTCTTTAGAAATTGATTACTTAACAGTATTATTCTACCAGATAATTAAAGCGCTTTCATTTTCAACGCTTGAAGCCTCTCAATTTAATTGGCGGATTCTTTCATGGTGACGAAATGGTGCAATTAACAATATGACGAGAAAGACTTAATTTTTTTATCCGCCCTCACCCCAACAGCAGTAAAATAAACCCATAAGCAAACCAGTTAACTAACACAAGGGGAAATGAACGCAATGTTTCATTATTCAAAGTCACGTCTAATCGGGATCTCGGACGGCGTTTTTGCCGTTGTTTTGACAATTATGGTATTGGACATCAAATCACCCATCAGCATGGCGCGGGGGCCAATGATTGAATTAATCAAGCACTTATTGATCTACTTTATTAGTTTTGGCATCGTCTCTGAATACTGGGTTTATCATCAGGAATTACTAAGCGGCATCAAACGGACAACCCCGCTTTTAACGATTACCAATATTTACTATCTGGTCTTCATCAGCCTGACCCCCTTTGCGACTGGCTGGTTAAACGATGCCTTTATGCAGCGGCTGCCGTCAATGGCCTACTCAATTATCATTATTCTGGTGAACTTTACCCAAGCAATCATGTTCCATGAAGTCGTCGAAATTGGTGAAGAAGATGGCATGCACATGTCCGCCCACGACCGAGAGGAATATCGTTCTGCTCAAGTTATGCTGGGGGTCAGTATCATCTATTTAATTTTTGCTTACTTCACCCCAAAGTATTTTTTAATTGTCATTTGGATTGGCTTGGCGCTGAGAACTGCCGTCACTCAAGTGGCACGTGCGATCAACCGGATACAAAGCCGTAAGACCCAAAAATAATTTGAATTTTGATGAACCCCGCCGAAATAATTTGCTATAATGAATTTGCAAACGCTTAAGAAATTCTTAATAATTTCATTTCTGGACGGGGGGGAATCTCAATGAAGTTAAGAAATAAATTGATCAACATTCTGAGTCTGGCAATTGGCTTGTTGGGAGCGGGATTGCTGTCACCCAACGCATCAGCTGCCAAGACGATGACCGTCAATTATGTCTCGACTACCGGACAACAACTGCGGTCGCCAATCACCTATACGCGAAGTGTGAACGGCATCAATGCTTTTGGAAATAGTTACACCTATACGACAAATAGTTATCCAAGCACTCAATCGGGTTACGTCAAGACCATCAAGGGTTATGTGCCCCACAAAATTCAACAGAATTACACCTACGCTAGTATGCCAACAACATTAACCGTGAAGTACATAAAAGAATCAACGTTGGCGCGCAAAGTGGACACACAATATCTTAAACAGATTAATGCCTATCGACTAACCAAAGGACTAAAGGCATTCAAGCACAACCAGTCACTTAAAGCAAAAACCGTTGTCCGATCCAAAGAACTCTGGACCAAGCTCAGCCATATTCGGCCAAATGGCCAATCGTACAACGCTTTTAACAGCGGCTACGCTGAAGTCATGGCTGTTCTGCCAACCTATTTCACCTCGTATGGAATCTCAACTTATAATTCTGGCCAGGGCGCAACGATTGTTTATAACCCAAATGGTTACGTTTCTTATAAAAAAACTGCTCAAACCGCCAGTCATGAATTATTAACTTGTGATGCTGAACACCGCGACACGGAATTAAACAACTGGGCAACTTATAGCGAAGTCGCTTTCAGCTTCCACGCCGATGGTTCAGCCAAGATGGCTCAATTGTTTGAAATGGCTGGCGCTAAAGAATAAACAAGTTATCGCAGAATTTTAAAAGAGCCCGTTAGAAACTGATTAAGGTCGTTTCTAACGGGCTCTTTCACTTTTCTACTGCATCCAATATCCGTTTCTCATCATATAATCTCAAAACAAAATACATCCCCGCATAAATTATCAACGGAATCCAAACGTAATTCCAATTGATCATCGTCAAAGTTGCGGCGTTCTGGGAATGGTTGGCCACGTATCCGGATAAATGAAACAAACCAGCCGTAATCAATCCGCCGATCCCCAGGCCAAAGTTAACGCCAAAGTCATCAGTTGAGGCCAAGATGCCTTCTGCTTGGATACCCATGCTGGCACCGTAACGAATTGTGTCGGCAATCATAATCGAAACCAAACCAATAATAATCCCATTACCGATTGAATTGATGAAGACACCGGCAAATAAAAGGTAGAGCCACTTTCCGTACACCCCGGCTGCAATAACTGCCTGACCGAAAAGTGCAATGAGGATTCCATGAAGCATGGTCCGCTTCTTGCTTTGATGGTCAGTCAATCGAATAATCATCAAAACCCCAGTTAAGGCAGCCAATGTAAAGCCGTTCGCCAAAGGAACCAGTCCCTCATTACCTAAGGTGTATTTGAAATAATAAATGGTGGTCTGATTTTTAATCGCCGTCACCAGCCAATACATAAAAATGACAATTGACATGACAATCCATGGCTGATTATGCCTCAGCATGGACAGAACCACTTTGAATGGCTGGTGGGCAATATGCGGATTCGAAAACCGTTCGCGGACATGGATAAACGTGTTTAGAATCAAAAATAACGAGATGACGCCGAAAACAATGATCGTCCCCAGAAAGCCTTTCTGCTGGTCACCATGACCAAACAGCCAAACCAACGGCAGCGTGAACACGGCCACAACGATCTGAACAGAACTACCAAAGAAAACTACCAAAGAACTGCCGAATAACACCCAGCAGCGTCAATTCCTGGGTATTTTGAGACATTGTCGGCAAAATTGAGGTAATCGGTAAATTAACCGCCGTGTACAAGAACCCCAAACCAAGGTAGGTGACATACGCCCAAACGAGCTTCCCGCCGGCAGAAAAGTTGGGCGTCACAAAGGTTAATATCGCAAAGACGACATAGGGAACCGAATACCAGAGGAAAAACGGCCGGCTTTTTCCAAATCGTGAGTGCGTATGGTCGATCATCACCCCAATAACAAAGCTCTCTACCACATCAGCCACCCTGGCAACCACAAACAGAATGGCCACGACACTTGGTGTCAGCCCATACACATCCGTATAAAAGAACAGCAGGTAAGTCGTCATCATCTGGAAAATTAAATTATCGGCGGCATCACTTAGTCCATAACTAATTCGCTCCGGCCAGCGAGTCGACCATTTAGTCGTTGATTCCAATTTTTTCACCACCAATTGGGTTAAATGAAAACATCCAAATTAATTGTACGCAACTTCCCTGCTCGTCACAATTAATTGCTTGTAAAAAATCAAAAAAAGAAAGCCCTGCTCGCATACAGGACTTTCTAAGGGAATTTTATATTTCATATTGAGGGGTAATTCTTGTTCATTTCATATTGAGGGGTATTTCATGAAGTTAAGAATCTTGTCAATCTTGTTGGGTATTTCTTAGTAATTATTTGAGGGGTGAATATTATATTTTGTGGTACATTTGTGAGTCCGCTTATTCTCCATGGCATCAGTCCTTTCAATGGATTAGTGAGTTTCAGCGCACGGTCTTAAATTAACTCGGTACAAGGTTTTAGTAGCAGCTCCAGACCACAAATCTTTGATGCTGGTTGGAACCGTAACTTGCGTATTTAAACTTGGGTTTTGAATGAGTTTGTTTCGACATGTACAGTAAATCCTTCCTTTCGCATAGACAGTTATCTAAGAGCTGAATTAAAAATCATATTAGGGGCTTGGTTTGATGTGCTTGCTTGGTGTTTGCCTCCTCTCTTATTTGATTGTCTATAGATTACCTCAGCCAACTTAAACGAAGCTTAAATGGCGAAAATTAATTTGATTTTTTTATTCGACTGATAAACCGCCAGTGTAATGAGTTGATTGGCTTGTGTAGACGCGCAGGGTAAAGGTGCCCTTAGGAGCGCTGAATGACCCGGTTGCGGTACCTGAAGATGCGTTGATTGTCTTATAGAGGCTACCATCCTTATAAATCTTGATTTGGAACGGCTTGGAGCTGGCTGAACCATCAGATTCATAGGTGTTGATTGAATATTTGACAGTCACATTCTTGCTGGCATGTGTATTTTGAACGGTTGGCTTATAACCGGCATTCTCACTCTTGTAGGCTGAGCCGGTCAATCTTGGGGCCCGCCGATCAAAAGTGGTGCTTGTTGTGGCCGCTTTATCGGCTGCTTTGCTAGGGGTAGAATTGTTAGACTGCTGATTGTTGTTTGTAGTGGTCTTTGCTGGGGTTGTGGCTTTGTTGCCAGCTGTGGTTTGCGTCTTCGCCGGGGTAGTCGTTGCAGCTTTGCTCTGATCTGCTCCTTTAGCTGCGGCACTGTCTTTAGCAGCTTTGTCGGTGTTAGACTTTGATTGGCTGGTTTGCTGATTCTTACTGGAATTAGCTGTTTGATTGCCAGTATTTGTCTTGTTGGCTTGTTGAGATTGTGGTGTTGGGCTGACAGCTGCGTTTGCAGTTGTCCCTGCTGTTGCGCTGGTTGCGAAGATTCCCATTGCGGCACCGGTTGCGTATAAGATTGTTTTTAAGTTCATATTGATGATCTCCTTTTTAGTTTTATTTTTGATTGACTCGATTTTGTTAAGTTGAAATGTTTGCTAAAATGGTGCTTGATGATTCACCTGCGTTTGAACGGTTGATGTGACATTGGCATCGCTCCCTTCGTTATTGAATGTCACTAGATTATCGTCGTCATCTTAAACGCAACTTAAAATCGGAAACCAAGACACAAAACCGCACTTTCCTTAACAAAATCGCAAACCTTTTTATCAAAACGCAAAATTTGCACGTAAAAGAGGCCGGGGCATAACCATTTGTCAGTTATGTCTCGACCTCTTTTACGTTTTACTGGTTGAAACGTGTTCCTCAAGCCAGCTTGTTCGCGCTCTGGTGCGTTTGTTATGCTCTTTTGAGCTGCCTTCTGCCTTGAAAGCACGCTTGTTAGATTCTTTTGAGTTCCCTTCGGCTTTGAAACGCTCCGACGGCCGTATGAAAACGGCCTAGCCTACTTGGTGGACCCTAACTGGGTCTCGTCGCGGGCGCGTTTGTTATGCCATTTTGAGTTCCCTTCTGTCTTGAAAATACGCTCCGACGACCCAGGGCCCGGCCACATAAACAAAAGCTTCCAACGATGAACAAAAAAACGTTCATCATTGGAAACTTTCGCTTATGTTCTGGGCCCGTCGCGCTCTGCTTCACTAATACCAACTCGGCCTATCCCCGTCCGTATTGGGCTGGTTAACCCCAACCGAATGATCAATTTCTTGGCTTGGATCGTTAATCAATTTAACTACAAAATCGGCAATACTCTTTCGAGAAACCTCGGTGCCCTTAAACGGTTCACCCTTTTGTGTGGTTTCGTAGCTGACAATATCTTTATTCGACAGCCAAGCTGGGCGGATGATGGTGTAATCCAAATCAGAACCTTCAATGACTTTTGCGGCCTCCGCGTAGGTCTGCAGATATCCGCCGTCTAATTGCTGATGGTTCCATTGACCAAACTTTCCTGGAACTTCATCATAGATTCCCAAAGTTGAGATCCAAATGAGGCGTTGGATGTTCGTCCGATCGATGGCACCCACAACTGCCTTGGCTTGATCTTCAATGTTTTTACCACTCAAGTTAGCATAGACAATGTCGATTCCATCAAGTGCCTTTATGAGTGCTTGTTGGTTGGTCGCATCGCCTTCAATCACCGTTTCACGGCTCGGGTCAGTCACTTTCAATCGGCTGGCATTTCTCAAGAATAACGTTAAATGATGCTTGGTTTCACTCAAAAGCTGCTGTTCAGCCAACTGAGCGATCTTGCCGTTAGCCCCTAAAATTAATACATTTGCCATTACACAGATACCCCTTTTCATTAGTAGCTATCTCCACTGTAACAAAAATAACAAAAAAACGGGTCGCCAATGCTTGGCAATCCGCATAATGTTTAAATATCAGTTGAAGTCAGGTGATTCAAAATATCCATATCGGCCTCACTGATTTCAAAATCTAATTTAGTGTTATCGGCAATATGAGCTTCATGAGTTGCCTTTGGCAATGGGAGCACGCCGTTTTGAAGGACAAACCGCAGTGCCAACTGAGCAACACTTACGCCATACTTGTCAGCTATTTTTTTAATATCCAGGTTCTCCAAGATACCGCCGGTGGCTAACGGTGAATAAGCCTCCACCAAGATACCGTTATCCTTAGCGAATTTGGTTGTCTGGGGTTCGGTGTAACCAACAAAGTAGCGGATCTGATCGACCATGGGCTTAACATCCGCATGATCCAGAATATTCTGTAGATCGTGATCATTAAAGTTTGACACCCCAATTGCCTTAACCTCACCGCTGGCATAAATATCCTGCATTGCCTTCCAGACTTCGACATTGGCAGCGTCATAGTTGGTGGATCCCCGTTCACCCCATGGCCAGGGAGCGTGAATCAAATATAAATCCAAATACGAGAGGTTCAAGGCCTTCATAGTTGACCGAAAGTCGGCAATCGCGCCGTCATACGATTTAGTGGCAGCGGGTAGCTTAGAGGTCACAAAGACGTTCTCCCGGTCCACGTTGGAATCAAGGATTGCCTCACCAACACTCTTTTCATTGCGATACGCCTTGGCAGTATCAATATGTCGGTACCCGGCTTGAAGCGCCATGCTGACAGCGTCGTACGTGTCTTTACCCCCGGGAATCTGCCAGGTGCCAAAGCCCACCTTGGGGATTTGAATGCCATTATGAAGTTCATAGGTATCAGTTAGAATCGACATTGAAAATGCCTCCTTTGCTTTTGCGAGTAATTATATTATGGGCTAATTGGACGGAAAAAGTAAGCGAAGTGCTTTAAAATCCAACCAAATAGTTGGGTAGTTAATATCAATAACGGATTCAGTCCAGCATTGAAGAATATCGAATTTTGATTTATTCTAAACCAAAGGTGATATATATGAAGAACAGCCATTTGTTAACCATCATTCTGAATTGGACATTTTTTCTTGCCAGTCCCCTCCTTGTGATTCTAATTAACAGCCTAACCTTTTACCGAGTATTCAACCGCACCGTCCCTTCTGGATCATTTGCGGGCACTAAAACGCTCATTTTTAATTTTGCGTGGAACATTTTCCTATTGCTATTAATGAACTACTTGGTAATTTGGAGGCCGGCCTATAGAAAATTTATCAACACCCAAATTGATAGCTCACTTGAGGTCTGGATAACATTTATATTAGTTGGGTTGATAATTATAGGAATTCTTGCAACCGATGTTAGCCACTTCTCTGTTGTCAGTATTGCATTAATTTCAGTTCCTGAAATCTGCTCAATTCCGTGGATGTTGTATCTAACTTATCACACGTGGAAATACCAAAATATCTGCTTCTTTAGTCTAGTTAATCTTCTACAAATATCCTATATTTGTTTGTTACTTAACAACTTTTATGGGTTTACAAACTAAAATGGCGTTCAAAGTTAACTTTGAGCACCATTTTAGTTTGTTTATCTCTGCGGCAACGTATAATACAGCTTCAAGGTATCACCATACCTAGCAGCTGAATTAGCAGCGATCGTTGCTTGTTTATTAAAGTAATAGGTGGGTGTCGTAACCGTCCCATCGGCATTTGTCACTGAGACACCGGTTAGTGCAGACAGCTTATTGGGATCTGAGAACAGTGCATTGTCGAAGACTTTTGCCGGCACTATTCCCTGAGTTTGACTCGAGAAAATCGTCATTTGGGCATCTGTCAAAATCGGATACGTATTTCCCGACAGTTGGGCCGGACTAATCTGCTGGCCGGTGTTAGTCAAATAGTAGGCGACTGGTGATACGAAGTTAGCTTTAACCGGATCCACATAAATCAAATAATCATCTGATCCCACTGTGACATTCTCAGGTTGATTGGTTGGACTTTGGGTAGTGCTGAGCTTGAATCCGGTGGGAACATTTTTAGTAACCACATCGGTCAGCTGAGTGCCATTTTGCAAAATATCACCTAGCTTATCGCCATTGTTCATCGTTGCCCCAGCCTTTAAATCAGCTTTTTGAATGACCCACGTATATGACCCGACGGATTGACCGTCAGGATTGACATAGTTGATCTTAACGCTGTTATCTTTAGTGGCTGCTTGCGAATTTGGCGCAGCAAGCCCCCCTGAATAGACCCAGCCAACAATTGCTGAGTTTTTATCATCGACCACTTTGTAGTAGGTATACTGCTCTCGAGTCTTCACAGCTGCATCCGTAATTGTAAACGTATCATTAGGGCTGTAGCTGCTCATATCAACTTGTTTGGCCTTGTACTGTGACCATTTGGGATCCACCCAGAGCGTATACTTTTGGGAATTGGTTAATGTGTATCCCGTCTTTTGTAGTGGCAAGTTGGTGTTAGCCATGGTGTTGGCAGGATTCAGGCCGCCGGCAAAGGTACCTGATGTTCGACCACCGTAAACCCAACCACGGTAGATGCCATTAAACGATACCACCTTATAATACACCGCACCACGATTAGTCGTGGCAACCCGATAGGCACGGAAATACTGGCTTGACTCTTTTGACGTACCATATCTTTGGAGTGTGTATTTAAAGGCAATGATTCGAGCACCACGGACGGTGCCCGCCTTGGTATATAAAGCATTTGTTCCGTTGGTGGTCACATTGCGGTTCTGTGGTGCCGTTCGCAAAACTTGATTGGATGTGATCCTGGCGTATGATTTGGCTGAAACATGGTTGGTTGCCAGCGCGATGGTTGCAACAGCGGCGATAGTCGCAAGCCCAAACGATAATGATTTTTGCAGATTTAAAATCATGTGATTCACTGCTACTGAAAATATACCTGAATGTATATCCAGATTTTTCTTGCTTCATCCTATCCCACCTCGACACAAGTACTCTACTATGGTTGATATGATAGTCCACAAGCGTAAATTCCCGGCTAGCCACCGGTACATCCTTTGTTGCCTGGTTAGTAGGCTAAAACAAAGTTGTCAGTATCTCTAATATTCAACGCGGCATTAATATCGCGATCAACCACATTGCCACAATTCGGGCATTTATAAATGCGCTCACCCAGCGATAAGTCGACTTTTTTATACCCACATTGATGGCAAATCTTAGACGTGGGTTCAAAGCGATTGACCAGGTGAACGGGGATTCCTAATTGTTGGCACTTATTGACTAATTTGGTTCTGAATGTGTAGAATCCCTGTTGGTTAACAGCTTTAGCTAAATGGCGATTCTTAATCATACCTTTAACATTCAAATCCTCAATTGACACCCAATTCGGTTTGGTTCTCACCAAGTTAGCGACAATTTGATTTTGATAATCGGCTTGAATGTTGTGTAGTCGTTGATACAGGCGTTGCACTTTCCGCTCTGTTTTGGCTAGGTTAAGATCAGTAGCAGATTCCCCTTCTTTCATTTTGCGAGCTTTATATGCAACATACTGACGGGACAACTTTCTTTGCGTTCGTCTTAATTGTTTCCGAATACGTTTAACTTGATAATCCTTATTTCGGTTGGAGTAAATGATGCCATTATCTGAAACGGCAAAATTCTTTAACCCGAGATCAACCCCAATTGGGACACCTAACAATAGT
Organism: Lentilactobacillus parakefiri; assembly: GCF_002157585.1. Taxonomy (GTDB): domain Bacteria; phylum Bacillota; class Bacilli; order Lactobacillales; family Lactobacillaceae; genus Lentilactobacillus; species Lentilactobacillus parakefiri. Next base: position 11,631 of record NZ_BDGB01000032.1, on the reverse strand, counting down.
TCATGAAGCTGTTCGGGTTGTTCAACTAAACACGTTAGGTAATAGCGTCCCGCTTGCTCTTTGATCCTGCCGGACTTAATCACATAATATTTAGTATCCGTTGGAAGGTACCCATACTCCTTGAACCGAACCCAACCAAGTTTCGGGAGTTTAATTCGGTGACGTTCACAAGCAATGACTTGTTTGGCACCGTTTTTCACAAAATAATACGATCCTTGATGACGTTTATAGGATCGCCATTTGGGATACCCGCTTTGTTGCTTAAAGAAACGCTTCATTGCCGTATCGGCATCAATGAATGCCTGTTTAGTTGATTTAGCGTAATAATCTTTGATCCACAAGTCATCGGGATTGGCGGGTAAATATTCATTGTTAAACCACTTCGAGAACTCATAAGCTCCCATATACCAATAACCGTCTTGGTACCGTTGCTGATTCATTTCTAAGAAGAAATTGTAAGCCCAGCGACTAACTCCCAAGTGACGATCAATTAGATATGCTTGCTTCCTGGTCGGTTTAATCTCAATTTTGTAAGTGATCAAGGTCATGATCATCACTCACTTTCTTTTTGTATTTTCGCAGTTCGGATACCCGACTGGAAAACACCTGAATAATTGAAATTAAGTCTTGAACAACTTCCGCTTCGGGGGAAAGTTGCTCATTATTGACCACCACGATTTCCGTGCCGAATTTTGCACAAAGTTGCTGGAACCAATCAAAGCCAAATCTGATAAATCGGTCTGGGTAGGCAATATAGATCTGATTAATTTCCGATTGCATGACCTCATCAAGCAGTCGGTTCCACTTTTTGCGTTTATAATTCATACCGCTGCCAATATCGGTGATGACTTGATCAACGATGATTCCTTTTGCATTGACATATTGTCGCAGGAATTCGACTTGATCCTGTAAATCATCTTTTTGGGCGGCAGTTGATACCCGGGCATAAATAACATTTTGACGGTTGGCTGTGGGTTTGCCAATTGCTTTTAAATAATCAGTTTCAGTGTAGTACCGACGATTCGTGACGGTGCGCTTAGCGGGGAGTTTTCCTTGACGATCCCATTTTTGCAGGGTTTTAACCGACACCCCTAACCGTTCAGCCAGTTCTTTTGGTTTCATGTATACTCACCTCGTATACATTATATCACATCGGAACACTTTCGAGCATATTGTCAATAATAGTTTTCACACTCCTCATTATTTTCCATTGATTCCATTGCATTAAGTAAATATTACCATTTTCAGGGTAAATGTGATAGCTGTCTCGTGCAAAGGAACCTGAGTGCGGAACAAACTGGGCAGTTTTCGAGCATTTATTTAATAATGGCGTTTAATGCTGGTTTTGCATTAAACGCCATTATTGGATAAAGCGGAAAAAGCTGGTTTGTGGAGCACATTTCAATCAGTGGGAAATAAAGCGCTTATATTCTGGAAACTGCTTTATTTCCCACGCTTCAACAAGGTAAGATTTGAAACGATAAAGTACAGCTGAGCCGCTAATTCTTTTATCGCACCATCTTACTTGAGATCATACAAAAGGATTGATTAATAGTTCCCCTGAATAACCAATTTCTTATTGGCAGTCACGTAGTTGCCATTCTTTAATTCATAACGGGTGGTCAGGTTGTGGCGAACCAGACGTTTCGCTTTGAAATGAGCACCCTTTTTATATGTTTTAACTTTGCCAGTTAGATCTTTAGTCTTATAAACGTGAACCCCATTTTTATTGATCACTGTAACAGTCTGATTCTTCTTGGATGCTTTGTAATACACATTCACAACGTATTTCCGATTAGCAGTAATGTAACCAACTTTACCGGCAGTCTTCTTTCCGTGATTAACATCGCGAACTTTATACCTCAAGGCACCGCCATTGGAACGATCATGACCGATCACGACAAACATTGGTCGCTGCGTCCGTTTGGCTTTTGGATACACAGCAGTTCTTTGTGATTTCTTGAAGGTCGCATGCTTATATAGGTAAATCTTTTTGGTCGCATAGACGGCAGAGCCCTTGATAGCGGCATAGTTTGGCAGCCCAGTACCATCACCCTTGGTCGGTGTGGACGGATTCCAAGAACTGTTCCCATTGCCGGCGTTTGACCCGTTATTACCTGAGGAGCCGTTTGAAGATGAACCGCCACCGTTATTGGCGTTTCCAGGAACGGTTACTTGGATGGTCTTACTAATCGTCCGCTTAACTGAATCCGAGTAGACCGCCTGGTACGTGTAAGTGACGTTGTAGACACCTGGCGTCCGAGTGTCCAAGGTCCCGTCCGCATTGATATGGCCATTATCAGAGGTTACCTTAACGTTATCCTTGGTGACTGGAATTTCTGCGGCCGAACTATTATTTTCCTGTTTTGGATCATACAAGGTGACGTGGTCAAGCGGATTCCACTTTGCTCCACGATTAACGGTGGCATTATCAGCGACCAGAACTTTTACGACCTGCCAGTTAATGCCGCCGATGCCGTTGTGGGACAAAATATCTTTCATATACTTGAAGTAATCTGGGTTACTGGGGTTCGATGCACCCGGATATCCCGCCGTAAATGATTCAAAGGTCAGCAATTGATTATTCCGCCAAACTGGTGCATAACCTCTGGTTTGAAGCATATCCCAAAACTTCTGTCCATTAGCGGCGGTTTGCTTATCACCTAGAACCCGATAAGTTGCATTGGTGTATAGTGTATTCCCATCATTTGTTCCAAAACCTTTGTCCACATTATCAATTTCAATATCGTTGGCAAGGTCAAATTGGGGCATCAATGTTTGAACATCTGTTGCTTGACGATAATATCCGTCCTTATCTTTATAAGTGACGAGATACTGCCCATTCATGAAATCGGGGTATGTCTTTTCGTCCATTGGAACGCCAAAACGAAAATAGATTGACGTGCCATCATAGTTTGCCTGATTTCCGTTCCACTGCCAGTTATTTTCGCAAACTTGAAAATACTGCCCGGTTGTGATTGGGGCGGACCCATCATACTTCAGTGGTACTGAAACATCAACGGATTTTTGTGGTGCCAGTCTACCAACCACTTGAAGGTTACTGGGCCAATATGCATTTTGTACGCTGATCCCATTAGTATCCCCTGTTAACTTGGCAATATTAATTGAATCACCATCAGGAACAAATGGAGCAGCCGAGTTAAAATCCTTTGGGAAACGTAACAACTGCCCTAATGAAATTGATTCACCCCCAATCGGATTGTTGTTCTTCAAATACAGGTGAGCACTAATATCTGGACGGCCAGCTGCATTCCATTTTCTAGCATCAATTAACGTCTGGCGACTGGTGCCGCCATAGTTGGATGGCTCACCGTTAATGGCAATATAAGCACCCCTTTGCAAGCCAGGTTGATAATCATAAGTTGCTGGCGTTGTGTACCGTGGCGCGGACCCATTATAAATAATCGCATCGGCACTCACATGCACGCTTCCAAATCTCAATCCAATCATCGCTGCCAACAACATCAAAACGGAGATACCAACCAATCAAATTGACCTTTTAATCATGTAAACCCCTCCTCATATAACAAATCGCAACTGGCATAATTTACAATTCAATTATATCAAAAGCCTTCCGATTATGCCCATTTCGTGATTGATTCCATAAAAAAAGCATCCCCCACAAGGAGATGCGGACTCATTTATGAATTAGAAACGTCAATCACGCTCACATGATCTTTTTTATAAGCAACCACAACGACAATAATATTCACAATCACAATCAAAGTTGTCATCAAAAATACATACCGATAATCCAAAATCCCAGCTACCCCAGATGCCAGCATCGGACCAACTACAGCACCCATTGCTTGAAATGACTGATTATAACTAAAGATTCGGCTGACCGATCGTGACGGTGTCTCCAGTGTCATCACCGTTTGGGTAATCGGCAGCAGGGCCGCGTTGGCAATTCCAATCAGGAACCGTAACACCCCTAACATCAAAACGGTGGTTACAAAGAACATCGGGAAGAACACGACCGCAGAAAAGATCAATCCGGCCAGGAGAATCTTTTCTGGTCCAATGTGATCACCTAACCGTCCCAGATAAGACGCCGCAAAGATAGTCGCAATTCCTGGTAAAGCTGCGATCACCCCACTGGTAAAGGCAATGTTGCCGTGACTGTGCATTAACTCTTTAACAAACAAACTAATAATTGGGTTGATTGACGTTGTTGCCGCCATGACCAGCATTGATGAAATAATCATCGCCCAAACCACTCGTTTGTGAACGATGCCCTTAAATGCATCCCTAATGCCAGTCTTGGCACCCTTCTTAACTGGCGTGAAGTCTTCTTTGACGAAGAACCAAGTGGACAGTGAAGCCAGAAACATCATGAATCCGAACATATAAAACGGCAGCCGATAGCCAAAAACACCTGATAGGTAACCGCCAATGATCGGCCCGATCAATTGACCACCAACATTTCCGGTGGTCAAAGTCCCCATCGTCTTCCCGCTGTCTTCAGTCGGCACCTCACTGGCAATCAAGGCGTAAGCGTTATTAATGTAGCCAGAGAAAGTTCCCTGAATGAATCGAATAATGATTAGAAACCAAACGTTGGATGACAATCCTGTTAAGGTGGCACTAATCGTCATCCCAATGGCTGCCCGCAGCAGCATCGGTTTTCGACCGGTCTTATCAGCCAAATTTCCCCACATGGGTGAAACGATGGCTTGACTGAGAAAGACGCCGGAAAATGCGAGCCCGGCGTATAACGTCAACTCCCACTTCGGAAAGTTCCCCATTGTATTAATAAATAGCGGCAGAAATGGCATTGACATGCTGGCTCCGGCACCGGTGGCAAAGTTGCCGAACCAAAGTGCCCACATGTTTTTCTTCCATTGTGGTGTTGCAGAGTTTGTCATGATTTTTCAAGATCCTTACTAAATTCGAATTTTAGATACAAAATTCATTATAGCGATTATTGTTGTATGTGGCAATTATAATCAAAGACTCATTTCATTTTCAGTCAGTCCACAATGGTATAATGTACGAAAAGATTTCTAGGGGAGAATTCGAATGGACAAGTTAGATCGGAAAATTTTAAATATCATCCAAGAAGACGGTCGTACATCGATTAAGAGCATTGCTGAGAAATGCTTTATCTCTGCTCCATCGGCGTCCGTTCGGCTGCAGAATCTTGAAAATCACGGCTTTATTAATGGCTACACCGCCAACGTCAATTATGAGAAATTAGGCTACCTCATCAAGGCGTTCGTCCGAATCGATGTTAGTTATACGGAAATGCCACGGTTTGTCGACTTCATTTCTAAAATTCCCAACGTTGTTGAATGCAACTACATCACTGGTGACGCCTCAGTTCAGCTAAAAGTCTTCTACAAAACAATGACTGAATTAAATCAATTTAACGCCTCCCTCAAAGACTTTGGCTACAGTCATACCAACGTTGCCTTCACAACCAACATTGGCCCCCGGCCGCTACAACTCCCTGAGGATGATCAATAACCCCTCATTGAAATAATCTTTTGTTTTCATAGGCAAATCGATATTTCTACCTTATTTTCATGAAAAAATAATCAAAATCACAAAATTATCTGAAAACCTTCTCTCTAAAACACTCGATTTAGACACCGCAGTGTTAGTATAATGACAAATTAATTAGAGGCCTCTAATTTGATTCATCATTACCAACAGAGAGGAAGTTTATTCATGCAAAAAACAGAAGTAACCGAAAACGCAGACGGCACCCGCCGCTCTTTGAGCAACCGCAACGTTCAGATGATCGCTATCGGAGGCACAATCGGAACCGGGCTATTCCTAGGTTCTGGGACCACAATTAGCAAGACTGGTCCATCCATTTTATTAGTTTATTTAGTGTTAGGGATCTTTTTCTTCTTAATGATGCGGGCCCTTGGTGAAATGCTTTATTCAGATCCATCACAACATACATTTGTTGCATTCATCACCCGCTATTTGGGGCCAGTGGTCGGCCACTTTACCGGCTGGACCTATTGGCTGGGGCTGTCGTTTTGCGCCATGGCTGAAATTACCGCTATCTCTACATACGTTCAGTTCTGGTTCCCCAACATTCCATCTTGGCTCATTCAATTAGTATTCTTAGGCACACTAGCCGCCGTCAACCTGATCGCTGCCAAAGTCTTTGGCGAAGCGGAATTCTGGTTTGCCCTCATCAAAATTATTGCCATTATTGCCTTAATTGCTACCGGCGTCTTTATGATGTTCAGTCATTCAACAACACCGCTTGGCCACGCTTCTATTCAAAACATTTTCCAGAACTTCTCAATGTTCCCGCACGGTGCAATGAGCTTCATCTCCGCCTTTCCAATGGTCTTCTTTGCCTTTCAGGGAATCGAATTTGTCAGCATTACCATCGGCGAAGCAGAAACTCCGCATCGGATTATCAAAAAAGCCGTCAATGAAACGTTATTAAAAATTTTAATCTTCTACTTTGGTGCGCTAATCGTGATTATGGGCATCATCCCTTGGACCCATTTAAACGCCGCCAGCAGTCCCTTTGTTCAAGTATTCAAACTGGCCGGTTTTCCAGCCGCAGCGGCAATCATTAATTTTGTTGTCTTAACGTCTGCCTCTTCATCACTTAATAGTTTCATCTTTTCAGCTGGCCGGCATTTCTACCAGTTGGCAACCGAAACCCCAACGGATAGTTTTATGAACCGCCACTTTGCCAAGATTTCAAAGAATGGTGTCCCGGCTGCCGCAATCACCTTTTCTGCGATTTGCCTACTCATCACACCATTGATGAGTCTGACAAATGCCACTGCATCGGTCTTCACCATCGTTGCCGGATCCTCTAACGACATGTACATTTTAGTCTATGCGCTGGCAATGATCGCGCACCGGAAATACCGTGAATCAAGTGACTTCTTACCCGATGGTTTCAAGATGCCTTGGTACAACCTCACCAGTCCACTGACGATTGCTTTCTTTGCAATTATCTTCGTGACGCTGTTCTTTATTCCAGAGGATATTATCGGTGCTGTTGGTGCCATCATCTGGACGGTTGTCTTTGGTGGGGTCACCTATCTGCATCAACGCAGCTTGGAACCAGCTGATGCTGAAAATAATTAGCTTCTCCGATCATAATAAATCAAACAGCCTGCTAGACCATCTTAAGATGGCTTGGCAGGCTGTTTGGTTGACTATTATTGATACTGCATTCGCCGATAGTCCATTAATTCATGAGTGATTTCTTTAGTGCTCGGATAAATTTTTCGATAGATATGATAAAGTTGTTGATACTTTTTTACATTTTGCGGCTGGGGTAAATAAACATCTCTAAACCTTACGAATTGCTTGGTGCACTCTTGAATATCTTTGAACCAACCAACACCCACTGCTGCCAGCATCGCCGCACCAAGTCCGGGCCCCTGTTCGTTAGTTAATGAAACAACTTTAACGTTAAAGATGTCCGCTTGAATCTGCTGCCAAAGTGGACTTTTTGCACCCCCACCGATTGAAACAACTGTGTCAAAGCGATTTCCGTGACGTTCATAGATATCGAAAATATCCCTAAATGAAAAGACAATTCCTTCAAGAACTGCCCGAACAAAATCAGCTCGCTGATGACTGCCGTCTATTCCAATAAAACTACCCCGAATATCAGCATCCGGATATGGTGCCCGCTCGCCGACAATGTATGGTGCAAACAGCAAACCATTGGCACCGACTGCGGATTTGCCGGCACTTTTTACAACCTCAGCAAAATCCTCTTTGTCTGCAAATATCTTTTTAAACCGGCTTAAGGAATACCCAGCAGCTAACGTAACGCCCATTGAGTAGTAGGCATCAGAAACAGCATGGTCTTCAAACTGAAGGACGCCATCATAATTAGTGTGCCTATTCGGCTCATACTTCAGAACGACGCCGGAAGTTCCGATACTGGAAAGAACCTTCGTTGCGCGGTCGATCCCGGCACCAATCGCACCACAGGCATTATCGGCACCACCAGCAAATGTTCTGGTAGCAGTCGATAAACCGGAATATTCTGAGTACCAAGCAGAAATATTGCCCGTTTCTGACGTTGAGTGAACGAGTTGAGGGCACATTTCTTCAGGTATGCCAAACGCATTGAGAATCTCATTACTCCATTCCTGATGGTCCATATCGACCATTACTGTCCCAGTCGCGTCGGAATAATCAAGTGCAAGTCTGCCAGTCATCTTAAATCGAAGGTAGTCCTTTGGCAGTATGAAAGTCTTGGCTTGGCGAAAAATTTCCGGTTGATTCTCTTTTACCCACAATAATTTGGGTAAGACGACGCCTTCAAGGGGTGCATTATGAGTAATTTCAATAAATCGATTACCCATGGCAGCCATAATCTCGTCTCGCTGTTGAGTGGCACGCGTGTCATTCCATAACATGGCCGGTCTCAGTACTTGATTGTTGGAATCTAATAAAACCAATCCATGCATTTGGCCAGAGTAGCTCACACCAATAATTTGGTCAGGAACAAGCTTGTCCTTTAGAATCAATCGAACAATCGAAATCGTTGTTGCGCTTACCCAGTCTTCGGGATCTTGTCCAGCGTATCCAGGCCGGGGATGACTTAGTGGAAAATCCATCCCCTCTTGAGCAAGAATCTCGCCTTTCGCGGTGACGGCCGTTACCTTAACGGCGCTGGTTCCAAGATCGATTCCTAATACACAATCAGTCATATTGGTTCCTCCTAAAATAATGAATGAACAATCAATTTCACCTAATATTCTACCTGATATAACGTTTACCACTATTTCTGATGATCGTTTAGTTTCGCTCCATCATTTCAGTGCATATTCCACCATCTCATAACTTTTAATGCTGCGGATCAAAATTCTGAAAATGTTTTGCCAAATACTTGGTTGTCAGACTTTGTGGCAACTTAATTAAATCCTGTGGTCGCCCTTTAGCAACAATCCTGCCACCCTGATCGCCGCCACGCGGTCCCATATCAATCAAGTAATCGCCATTCGCCATTAAGTCTAAGTCATGAGTAATCATCAAAACGGTGGCCCCTTGGTCAATCAACTGTGAGAAAACTTTGAGCAGCACGTGTACATCAAGTGGATGAAGTCCCACGGTTGGTTCATCAAAGATAAACAGGGTATCATTTTGCCGGCTCTTCATATGAGAAGTCAGTTTCAGACGCTGAGCCTCACCACCAGACAGACTAGGGGTCGCCTCACCGAGGTGCAGGTATCCTAACCCCATTTGCTGCAAGACCTGAAGAGTTTTTAAAATTGACTCGTCGTCTTGAAAAAGGCTGATTGCATGATCAACATCATCCTCCAAGACATCCGCAATCGACATCCCCTGCCACTTAATCTTCAAAATAGCCTGATTGAACCGTTTACCCTGACAGGTTGGGCAAGTCTCGACCATGTCCGGCAAGTATTGGATATCAAGGGAAATCTCACCGGTGCCACCACAAGTTGGGCAGGCGCCCTGTTTATTATTGTAGGAAAAATAACTCGGCGTATAGTGATGTTGCTTGGCCTCGGGCAGCTGGGCAAACTTTTTACGAAGATTGTCCATGATATTGGTATAGGTGGCTACAGTTGAGCGGGCGTTCTTACCGACAGGTGTCGCATCAACGCTGACAATGTGTTTTATCTTACCAGGATTGAATTGATCAATATAGGTTGGCAGCGAACGATGGTGTAGCTGAGCTTCAAAAGCATCTAAAAGACCGTCAAGCACCAGCGTTGTTTTACCCGCTCCTGAAAAGCCGGTGACCGCAATCAATCGATTGACCGGAAAATCAGCGGTGACGTGTTTCAAATTAAAGCGGCGATTAATTGTCAACCTTACCGCCCCTTTGGCAAATACATCGCCGGCAGAAACCTGACGCGTGATTAATTGCGCTTTCCCAGTTAAAAATGGCCCAATCAATGACTGTTTACTCTGGCGAATTTGGGCTGGGGACCCTTGATCAATGACCTGCCCGCCGTTGACGCCGGACCCAGGTCCAATTTCAATGATATAATCTGCCGCATTAATGATGGATGTTTCGTGATCAACCACCACCAGGGAATTGCCCTGATCGACAAGCTGGTGAAAAATTTTGATCAAGCCGGACACATTATCGGGGTGCAGTCCAACCGATGGCTCATCCAAAACATAGAGAACACCTGTCGTTTGTGTTCGCAATGTCCGACCCAGTTGGATTCTCTGAAGCTCACCGGTCGATAGGGAAGCCCCCGCCCGGTCCATGGTTAAATAATCCAAGCCAAGATCAAGTAACGGCTGGGTTTGATTCAACAATTCAGTGGTCAAATTATTGGCCAACTTCTGCATATTATCAGGAAGCCATTTCTTGATTCGCTTAACAAAGGCCGGCAATTTCCCAATCGGCAGCTGACTGGCCTGAGCGATGTTTAACCCATCAATTAATTGACTTAACCGGTTGGGGTTCATTCGCGTACCATGGCACATCGGGCAAGTGAAGAACCGGTAAAATCGATTGAGCCGCTTAAGCGCAATTTCACTTTTGGTGGTACTCATACTATCTTCGACGGCATTATAAGCGTTCTCGTAAAGGGCATTATCCATGTGAAAGACACGGCCGTTTTTACTGGGAATATCAATGGCATAGTGCTTTTGTTCCCCATGGAGGACCATTTCCTTCTCATGATCGGTCAACTGGTTATAAGGAACATCAATTCGAACACCAGCTGCCTGGGCAACAATTGGCATGAAGTTCCGTCCAGGGATCCGCCAAGCAGCCACCGCGCCGTCCCGAATGGTTTTGGACTCATCGCCAATCAACTGATTCGGGTCAAGCTACTTAGTAATGCCCAAGCCCTCACATTGCGGACAAGCACCATCGGAGTTAAAAGCAAAGTCTTCCGCACCAAACGCGTGAAATTTCACCCCACAGGTTGGACAGGTAATCACGCCCATTTGGTCACCCATGACGTCCATCGCTTCAGCAATCTTAATGGTTGGCGGGACTTGGTGACCGGTGGGACACTTTGGTGACCCCAAACGCGAATACATTAACCGCAACACGTTGAAAATTTCGGTCATGGTCCCAACAGTTGATCTGGCACCAGGAACCGTTGGCCGCTGTCGTAATGCCAACGCCGAGGGAATGTGGGTCACAGAATCCACGTTGGCGCGTCCAACCTGGCTAATCCGTCGCCGGGTGTACGTGGCAAGAGAATCCAGGTAACGCCGGGCCCCTTCTGAATACAAAATACCCATCGCTAATGATGATTTACCGGAACCCGATAAGCCTGAGATGGCGACAAATTTATGTAACGGAATATTGACGTTAATATTCTTCAAATTGTTCACTTTTCCGCCAACCACCTCAATGTGATCGGGAAGCTTGTTTGCTGGCATATAATGACTTCTTTCCAAAAATAGTGTTGATTTAATTGTAACGCACAATGAAGCAACTTCTGGATTATGATCATAATCGGACAGCTGAAAACGTTTCCGTGGTATTCTTGAGGTGACATTAAAAGCTTTTCAAGACTTGTGGTCAGAAGTCAAGTAGGTGATACGTAAAATATTGATAGTTCTAATTGTGAGGAGAGTATACTTCCCCCAGCCCAGTGAAGTACAAAAATTCACTGGTTAGAAACTTGCAATGTTAGCGATGTTCGTCGCGCTAGACCAATT
>NZ_BDGB01000031.1 GCF_002157585.1 Lentilactobacillus parakefiri | reverse complement strand
AAGAAGAGCCCAAATTATTCAGATGATGAATCAGTTCTTCACATTTTTGCCGACACGGTTAGTTTCGCTGTTAACAGCAAGCTAAATGGTTAAATTAATTAAAATATGCCCTGTGATACCAAGGGATCAGTCTGTCTTCATACTTTCAAGTTTCAGATTCTGAAATAATTTCAATAGAAAATGCCGAGAAGTCAGACTGATTTCTCGGCATTTTTGTATTTAATTTTGAATTTTCAAATTAGCGATTAATTCAAATACCCACGCCAAATCCAGCCGCCATGATTGCCAGTCGTACTTTTAACGTGGTAGTAGATGGCGTAATGGCCGGTGTTCTTCTTATACAGTTTTTCGTGAGCATCTGTAACCCAGGTAACGTTAGGCAATTCGGAATTATAGCCATAGCGAGTGCCTAAGTGCTTTGAATAACGGGCCCCTTTGGTTGTCTGATAATAGTGAGCACCCATGTTACTGCGCCAAACTAATTTGACGGATGCAGAACGGGCAGCCGAATACTGCTTACCTGATGGCCCAGGAACCTTGACGATTTCACCATCATTCTTGGAACTTGATGAATTTGAGGTGTTCGTCGAAGAACTTGAGCTGGCACTGCTTGCGCTTGAAGCACTTGAAGCGCTGCTCGAGTTGGCATTGGTATTAGTAGAATTGGCAGCCGATCCGGAACTTAAGTAGAAGCTATTGTTCAATTGGCTGACGTCTAGATTCTGGTTGATGTTGGGGAACCGGTAATCAGATGCCCACTGCCATGCGTTGGCCGACGGGTATTTATTGCCGGTCGGGGTACCAGGGTAATCAGCAATCCAGCCTTGGTTGGAAGCATTGGTGTCAATTTTGACTTCCAACCAACTCGCCATGGTATAAAGGTCAGTCTTGTTATAGCCCGCCTGGTTCAAAGCGGAATCAAATGCCGCCAGGTTTGTATCATTAGTGGTTTTTGAGATACCCCCCAATTCTGAGGACTCAAAATCAGCCACCATCACAACATCTTTTGAAGAAGTCACTGACTGAACGGCATTGATAAAGTTTTGGGCTTCGGAAGCGGCCTGGTCAGTCGTTGTAAAGTGCACAAAATGGTAGAAATTAATGCTCAATCCCGCTTGTTGGGCATATTGAATTTGCTGCGAGAGATACGGATTGGTGTATCCAGTTCCCTCGGATGCTTTGATTGTGACAGCTTTAACCCCATTTTGAGCTAAGGTTTGATAATCAGCGGCAGTTAAATTCCCCTGCCAGCTTGAAACATCAACCATATTAGCGCCGGGTTGGCTGCTGGACGGCGTCAAAGCGGCATGGGCCGTGGCGTTCGTCCCAAATAAAATTCCCCCAGCGAAGAGCCCTAAAATAACGGCCCCTCTTTTGAAACTTTTCCTCATAATCACTCAACTCCCATCTATGTATATACACGTCACTGTGATACTAACATGAATGAGAGGCAATCGGTAGAATGTTTACTTATTGTTGCCACTTCGTCGATCAAGTGAAAAGCTCCAGTAAATTGCGAGTAACAAAACGGCGGCGATTGAAATAGTTGTAATATTGTTGGGCATTGCGTGGGTACTGACTTGCCAAGCGACATAAATTAACGCCAGTTGAAAAATCCACGATAAAATGGATTGGCCGGCAAACTTTTTAGTGAAAAATTTCATTAGATAATTCCTCCTATTTATTCTGGAATGTCCCCATTCTCAGGGTTGTAATCGATTGAATCGGCGATCCGCTTAGGAATTGGAATCTGCGGGTCCACGTGGGGATTGTTGAGGTGAATCAGATTATAGGACTTGCGGTACTCGGTTGGTGATAGGCCGGTAGCACTCTTGAAGCGGCGCATGAACACCTTTGGATCGTTGAAGTAAGAGTTGTCGGCAATTTGCTTGATCGACATATCGGTTCGAATTAAAAGTAGGGTGGCGACTTCGATTTTGACGTGGTTCAAGTACTGGAGCGTTGTCAGGCCGGTACATTGCTTAAATAAGCGGGTCAAATAATCTGGATTAAGATGACTGCGGTCGGCAATCTCAGCAACGGTTAAGGTACTAGACATATTAGCGCGAATCCATTCTTTTAAACTGTTAATGCGGGAGCTGTCTTCATTGGCATCCGGGCGATTGAAATATGACTTGTACAGCTGAATTAAAAGGGCAGAAACCAGGTAGTCCCGTTCTTCAATAAATGACAGTTCGTTGTGGATCGACAGAATCTGATGAATTAGAATGGTCGCCTCCTCATAATCAGCTAATTTGAAATAGCGCGGCAGAAAAATTTGCCGCTTCTTACTGGTACTGGCTTTGACTTTTTCCGTCATGTCATCTTCATCGGCAGTGACCGTATCTTCTTTGTGCTGGGAGAAGAAGTGGACCCAGTAAAAGTCGACGTCCCCTGGCGAATCCTGATAACCATAAAAAGTGGTAAACGGCGGTACAATCAGTACTTCATGGGCGTTCAGGGTATACCGTTGATCACCAATTTGTAGATAAATCGGTCCTTTAATACATAGAATCAATGCATAATCACCTTTATGATACATGCGACGATGATGCCAGCCTTTGTGAGCCAGAAATTCACCGCCCTTATAATAGAGCAAGGTTTTTTCCATTGTGAACGTTGAGAACAACATTTTAAGCGAACCTCCTAACGATGTCGGAAATCGTCACCAAATATACGCAAAAAGTCTCTTAAAGCGATGTCGGAAATAATCACCAAATGTACGAAACGGTGCCACAAGTGGCCTTTAAACGCGGCCCGGGGACTGATGGTTTTCTTAACTGGTCGGATATCATCACTTCTTTTGCCATTATAGCCCTTTTTTATGATTTGAAATCGCTTACTATGATACTTGTAAAAGCAAGTTATCTTTTGCACGTGCAATTCTGTCAGAAGGGAAGTTGAGGCCAATGGTTCAAATCAGCGATCGAATGAGAAGTTCACCAATTTCTTAACCAACTCATTTCAGCGTTTCAGCAATCATTTTTCACCACTCAACGATGAGCGGTTTACCAAAATTAATTTATTTGGAGGAATTATCATGAGCTCAAATGCAAACGTCGATTCAAATACGGCAAGTGCTCAAGCATTACTTAACGACACCTTGCCTTGGCACAGAAAGATTACCTATGGGTTTACCGATATGTCCGGTAACTTGCTGTACTGTATTATCAGTTCTTACATGCTTTACTTCTTCACCAACGTTTTCGGCCTCTCTGTTGGAACGGCCGGGGTTCTACTTCTGATCGGCCGTGTCTTTGATGCCATTGGCGCGCCTGTCATGGGGATCCTGGTTGACCACACCCACAGTAAATATGGAAAGAGTCGTCCTTGGTTCTTGTGGATGTCATTACCATTCGCCATCTTTGTCTGGTTACTGTTCACCACACCAGCCTTAAGAGGTACCTTAAAAGTTGTTTATGCCGGTGTTATGTACATCTTAGCCGATTTATCATACACTGCAATGTCAACCCCTATTACATCTGTCTTACCTAACTTAACTTCAAGTACCGATGGCCGGATGCAGGCTAACTCCATTCGTTTGGTACTTGGTAATGTTGGTAACTTCTTCGCGGTTACATTCATCATTCCATTCGCTGGCTTACTTGGCGGTGGTAACGATCAAAAGGGCTGGTCATTAGCTGTTGGTGTCTACTCAATTGTTGCCTTCATTCTGTTGATCATCGCCTTCTTCGATATGCGTGAAAAGAATATCGAAAACGAAAAAGTGATTACCATTAAACAAAGTTTGAAAGCCACTAAAGGCAACTGGCCTTGGGTCTTGATTGTTGTTGCCAACCTGGCTTACTGGACTGCCTTTATCGTTCGTAACGCTTCAATGCCTTACTACTTCCAGTACAACATGGGCAGCAAGGGTCTCATTTCATTCTTCAACGGTTTCACAATTATCCAAGTTATTGGAATGGCTTCAGTTCCATTCTTCGTTAAATTTATGCATAAATGGGGCACCACCATCTTCTTCCTGTTAATGACCATGGTTGGCCAAGCCTGGGTTTGTTTAGCTGGCTCCAACGTCACTTCTGCTTTAATCGGTTGGTGTGTCGCATGTATCGGTTCAGGGAGTGCCTGCACAATGTTCTTCGCCATGGTCGGTGATACCGTTGACTTTGGTGAATGGAAGACCGGTATCCGTGCTAACGGATTCTTAACTGCCATCGGTGCTTCATTCTGTATCCAAATGGGTTCAGGGTTTGGCTCATTCATTGCTTCAATGCTTCTCAAAGGATTTGGTTTCAACGCCGCCAACGCAACTCAATCAAGTTCAAGCCTTGGTGGAATCAGCTTTACCTTCGTCTGGGTTCCAATTATCATTTACGCAATCAGTGTTATCTTAATGATTATGTATCGTAAATGGGAAAACCACGAACCAGTTGTTAAGGCTGACCTTGCAAAGCGAAATGCCGAAGCTGAAAAGAATGCTGAAGCTGCACAAGCTTAATTATGAGATTGATTTTAAACTTTAGGAGGAACGCATAAGATGCAAGTTTACACCACACCAAAATTAAATAAGGTCAAGGTTACTTCTGATTTCTGGAAACGTTATCGCGAACTGGTCGTCAAAGAAGTCTTGCCATATCAATGGAAAGTTATGAACGATGAGGCTGACATTTCTATTTCTGAGGATCCTCAGAACAATGGCCAAGACAAGAACAGTCATGCAATTGCCAACTTGAAGATTGCTGCCGGCCAAATGAAAGGCCACCACTATGGCTTTCCATTCCAAGACGCCGATGTCTACAAGTGGTTGGAAGCGGCTGCCTACTCATTTGGCTACCATCCAAATCCAGACCTCAAGAAGATTACTGATAATCTGATTGATTTGATCGCTGACGCCCAAGATGACGACGGTTATCTGTCAACCTACTTCCAAATTGATGCCCCAGAACGTAAGTTTAAGCGACTTCAACAGTCACATGAACTCTACACGATGGGTCACTACATTGAAGCCGGCGTTGCCTATCATCATGAGACTGGCAACCAGAAGGCTTTGGATATTGCTAAGCGGATGGCTGACTGCATCGACCGTCACTTTGGCCTTGAAGAAGGCAAAATTCCCGGCTACGATGGTCATCCTGAAATTGAATTAGCTTTGTCACGTTTATATGAAGAAACCGGTGAAAAACGCTACCTTGATTTGGCCCACTACTTCTTGAACCAACGGGGACAAGATCCAGCCTTCTTTGAAAAGCAAATCAAAGCTGATGGTGACAGTCCTGACCGCGACCTGATTCCTGGGATGCGTGATTTCACCCGTGAGTACTACTTGGCCGCAGAACCTATTAAGGATCAAAAAGTGCCTCATGGCCACGCCGTTCGAGTTGTCTACCAGTTGTCTACCTGTGCACCGGAATGGCTTACGTTGCCCGCTATACCGGCGATAAGGATCTCTTGGCTGCCTGTGATCGGTTCTGGAATGACATTGTCAAACGGCAGATGTACATCACTGGTAACATTGGTCAAACCACGACTGGCGAAGCCTTCACCTATGACTATGATTTACCGAACGATACCGATTACGGCGAGACTTGTGCGTCAGTGGGGATGTCATTCTTTGCTCGGCAGATGCTGAATATCCACGCTAAAGGCGAATATGCCGACGTGCTTGAAAAAGAACTTTTCAACGGCGCCTTAAGCGGCATGGCCCTTGATGGCAAGCATTTCTTCTACGTCAACCCACTGGAAGCAGATCCGGTTGCTTCTAAAGGCAACCCAGGAAAGTCCCACGTCTTGACGCATCGGGCCGACTGGTTCGGTTGTGCCTGCTGCCCAGCCAACCTGGCTCGCTTAATTGCCTCAGTTGACGAGTACCTCTACACCGTTAATGGCAACACGATTTTGTCCCACCAATTCATCTCTAACGATGCAGAGTTTGATGATGGCTTGAAGATTTCTCAAACCAACCACTTCCCATGGAGCGGTGACATTCATTATGAGATTGCTAATCCTGATGAAAAATCATTTAAATTAGGAATTCGTATTCCTGACTGGTCGGCTGACTTTGACCTGGAAATTGATGGCGTTTCAACCACTTTGCCGGTGGATGATGGCTTCATCTATATCAACGTTGATGCTAAATCGACAACCATCGACTTGAAACTCGACATGGACGTTAAGATCATGCGCGCCAGCAACCGGGTTAGTGATGACTTTGGCAAGGTGGCCGTTCAACGTGGACCGATCGTTTACGCTGCTGAAGAAGCTGACAATGAGGCACCACTGGCTTCATATGAAGTCGCAGCTGACGCCAAGGCCGACTACCATTTTGATGAGAAATTGTTGGATGGTGTCGGAGTCGTCAAGGTGGCTGCTCAACGACAGAAGCTTGATTCTAAAGATGCCCTTTTGTATGTGGATGCCAGCCAGCCGGTTGAATCTGAATCCGTTGACTTGAAGATGGTGCCATACTACGCCTGGGCTAACCGGGATAACGGCCAAATGCGAGTCTGGTTGAACAAATAATAGTTGTAAATAATTGGTAACATTACTTTCATCATTAATAGATTTACGGTATAGTGTTACGAGATCCTGATGTTATTTCTGACATGACATCACAAACGAACCCCATTCGTGAAGGATCGGCCCCTCCATGTAAAAATGCGTGGAGGGGCTTTTTGTGTCTAAGGAGTTAATCGTAAATAATTGTTAACTTTTCCGGTTCGAAAATTCACGTCTGGACCTGGATATGATACTATGCAAGAGGAAGCTTTTATTTAGTAAATTTTACAAATTACGAACTGGGATATGTTTATGTGGGTGATAAGATGACAACAATTAAAGACGTCGCTAATGAAGCGGGGGTTTCAATATCGACGGTTTCACGGATTTTGAACTTTGATGAGACACTTTCCGTGGGGGAAGACACTCGAAGAAGAGTCTTAGAAGTTGCTGAAAAGCTCCGGTATAAGAAGCGCAATCGCCATGTACCAAAGGGCGGCAAAAAGATTGGCATTATTCAGTGGCATTCCGACAAAGAAGAGCTGACTGATCTTTACTACCTTCAGATTCAATACGGAATTGAAAATAAAGCGTCCAGTTTAGGTGCTGGCGTTGAAAAATTGACGTTTGATTCGGTTGATAAGAACCGAGTGAAGGGTCTCAGTGGGATGATTGCGGTCGGCAAGTTTGATAAGACCGAAGTGATGAGCTTGAAATCGTATGATCTCCCGCTGGTGTTTATCGGTGAAAATTATCTGACTTACGATTGTGACAGTATTCGCAGTGATTTTGAATCGCCTGTTCGAAAGATTATTGACCGCTTCATTGATCGGGGAATCCAAGATATTGGGATGATTGCCGGCAAGGAAACGACTGTCACCGAGAAACAGGGTGTTCGGGATCCGCGGGTCTCAACTTTTGATTCATATTTGGCTGAAAAAGGCCTGTTCAATGATGCCTTTGTTTTCCAAGGGCCATTTGGGCCGGACTCAGGATTTGAACTGATGAATACTGCCATCAAACAACTGGGAGATAAGCTGCCCCACGGATTTTTGATTGGGAGTGACTCAATGGCAGTCGGCGTTTTGCGTGCTTTACAGCAGCAAAATATCAGCGTGCCGGATCGGGTCAGCCTGATTAGTTTTAACGACGTTGCGATTGCCAAGTACACTAGTCCGGCCTTAACAACGGTCCACGTTCACACTGAATTGATGGGTGAGCGGGCAATTGAAATGCTGACGGATCGGATCAAGGAGCCGAAGAAAGTTCCCGAGTTGACCGTCATTGCGACTGAACTGATGGAACGTGAAAGTAGCCTCTAACTAATCTGGCTGTCAATTAGCCGGACTGATTGTTTTACTAAAGAGTAGTTGGTATTATTGGGAGATTGGGACAAAAGGCGTTTTGATCCCAGAATTTAACAAATAAACGCAGTCATTCCGGATTTTGGAATGACTGCGTTTATTTGTTAAATGGCCGGGATCAGCCGTTTGTCGCAAGTTTTGTCAATATAAAAGTGGTAATCAAGGTTGCAACCAAAACCACCGTAAGGACTAATGTCCCAGCCTCCTTTCTGTCATCGAATTGTGATTTAACATAATAACAATCAGTTATCCTCTGGGAGAAGTCCTAACGATGCCTTATTTTTACTAAACTTTGATGAGAATATATGGAATAATGTGCCAATGTGTAAAAGTTGGTTCAATCCAATCGCTGAATTAGTAAACAACACCATGATAGTACCAAGCGGAATGGGTCTCTAAAATAGTTTTACTAAAATCTATTGACTATGTCCGATAATATAGTAAAATTAAGTCATTAGTAAAAAGAAAGCGCTTGCGAAAATAATTGTTAATGCCCGCTTTTGAAACCCTAGGAGGATTAGATTATGGAAAAAGGTTTACTTTATCCAGTTACCAACCAATTTAGACAAGATCAAAAATTAGACGGCATATGGGACTTTAAGTTTGACCCGGAAGCTAAGGGTGAGGCCAAGGGATGGACGACTGGCTTTGATGATCCCATCAAAATGCCGGTACCAGCCAGTTTTAATGACTTTTTCACCGACAAAGATTCCCGTGAGTATACCGGAGATTTCTGGTATGCTAAGAAGTTCTTTGTGCCAACCTATATGGACGGTAAAAAGATTCAACTGCGATTTGGAGCAGCAACCCACCGGGCAACCGTTTATGTGAACGGTCAAGAGATTCGATCACATGAAGGCGGTTTTCTGCCATTCACCGCAGATATTACCGATGCCGTCAAATTAGGTGAAGAAAATATTGTGACTTTGAAGATGAACAACGAACTTCACCGCGATGCTTTGCCCGCTGGTGACACGGCTACTTTGAAGAATGGCAAAAAAATGGCTAAACCTTTCTTTGACTTCTATAACTATTCCGGATTAAATCGGAGCGTCCACTTATTAGCCGTTCCTCAAAATAATATTTATGATTACTCGACAACTTACGAGGTTAGTGAGGATCAGGCGACCGTCCATTATCGTGTTGATGCAACTGACGGCAAGGACTTCAAAGTTAGCTTAAGCGATGAAGACGGCAATGTGGTCGCAACCAGCGAGGGACAAACTGGGGACTTAGTGGTTAAGAACCCAACCTTGTGGCAGGTTCGCGATGCATACTTGTACACCATTAAATTCGAATTATTGGATGCCGGCAAAGCGGTTGACGAATACGCTGATGAAATTGGGTTGCGAACTATTGAAATCAAAGGTCACGAAATCCTAGTCAACCACAAATCTGTCTATCTGCGTGGTTTTGGCCGTCACGAAGACAGCATTTATGCCGGCCGGGCATTTGATTTGAACGTTGAACGTCGTGATATGAACTTGATGAAGTGGATTGGAGCCAACTCATTTAGAAGTTCCCACTACCCATATGATGAGCAAGTGTATAAGTTTGCCGACCGGGAAGGGATTTTGATTACCGATGAAGTGCCGGCAGTTGGCTTTAAGATGGCCGCTGCTAGCTTCCTTGGCGGCTTAAACCAATCATTCTTTGATGGTCATTGGATCGATGAATTATACAAGAAACATATTGATCAGGTAAAAGACATGATCAAACGTGATAAGAATCACCCAAGTGTCTTGGCATGGAGCTTATGCAACGAGCCGGACACCTCAACTGATTCAGCGGTTCCATACTTCACCAAACTGTTCAACGACTCAAAGGATTTGGATCCTGAGAAACGACCAAGAACCTTCACTCTTAACGAAGATGATACCTTTGAAACTTCCAAGTGCTTGAAGTTCCCAGACTTCTACCTCTTGAACCGTTATCCAGGCTGGTACCACAAGTGGGGTTATGAAATTTCTGATGGTGAAGCCGGCCTCCGCGCTGAACTGGATGAATGGAAGAATTCAGATATTGATAAGCCGATTGTCTTCTCAGAGTACGGTGCCGATACTGAACCGGGATTGCACAAGTTGCCATCGATCATGTGGAGTGAGGAATATCAAATTGAACTGTTAGACATGTTTGATCGGGTCTTTGACTCTTACGACTTCATTCGTGGCGAACAGCCATGGAATTTGGCAGACTTCCAGACCGTCGAGGGCAACATGCGGGTTAACGGGAACAAGAAGGGAATCTTTACCCGTGACCGTCAGCCTAAAGCTGTAGCCTTCTATTTGAAGAAGCGTTGGACTTCGTTACCATTGGATTATAAAGCAGGTAAATAGCATTGCAATAGAGGTCGGAACAATACTTAACGAGTACTTGTGTTCCGACCTCGTTGTTTAAAAAACAGATAGAACAATTGAAAAGGAGTGTCAACATGAACCAGACAAATTTTGTGATTGACGGCGCACAGCTGGATCTAAATGCTAAGGATGCCAACACATTCAAAGGCTTTGGCTACTTGAGCTGCAACAACTCTTCCAGGCTGCTGCTGGATTATAAATGGGAACATCGAGACAGCTATGATCAGATTTTGCAGATTCTCTTTGGTGGCAAGCACCCGTTGATGCGGATGTTGAAAGTTGAAATGGGCGACGATGCCAATACGTCGTCCGGAACGGAACCGGCAACCATGCGCTCAGCTGAGGAAACCGCAAACGTTTATCGGGGAGCTGGTTTCCAATTAATCGCCGATGCTAAGAAAATCCAGCCAAACCTAAAGACGGCGATTCTGCGTTGGGGGGAACCGGGCTGGCTGCGAAAAGACTGGTTCAATGCCAAGTCCGCCGATCCAGACAGTAACGTTCCCGAAACCGCGTATGAACCGATGTATCAGTGGTATAAACAGACCATCATTTCAGCTTATGAAGCATACGGTTATTTGATTAATTACATTGATCCTGATCGAAACGAAACTAAGCATCCAATGGTCAAGTGGATTAAGTGGTTTGCGGATCGACTGGCAAATGATCAATCGGGGTTCCCGAATGACTTTCCGGTTAGCGACTACCAACATATTAAAATCATTGCGGCAAATCAAAACTATGAGCGTGATTTCGGTGATCTGATGATTGCCGATCAAGATTTACGCGAGCGGGTTGAAGCGCTTGGATTCCATTACAACACCGATGACGGCGCAAAAGAGCCATTCACCAAATTAGCGGATGAGTACCATCATGAAGTTTGGTACAGCGAAGGCATTGCCCCCATGACGATGGGCAAGTATCGGGTTCGCGCCAGCAATGGTGACGGAATTGGCGGCCGGCAAAGTGGTTTGGATGTGGCTAATCGACTGATTAAGAGCTATGTCAAGTCACACCGGAGTCTGTATATTTTCCAACCAGCAGTTTCTGCTTACTATACCGGTGTCAATTACAGTCATAAAGAGCTGATCAATGCGAACCGGCCGTGGTCGGGTTACTATGAAGTTGATAACGTGGGACTGCAGTGCATGAAGCACTTTACTGATTTTGCCAAAGCCGGCTGGGAAGACGAGGGCGCTTGGCGATACTTAACCAGCGCCTGTGACAGTCAAGTTGGTGGAACCGAGAACCTGGATCATAACCGCCAGGCCCCCAGTTATATGACATTAATTGCGCCGGATAAATCTAATTACTCGGTGATTTTTGATAATGATAGTCCTGAGGCGAGAACCTACCAGATCAAGCTGGCAAACCTTCAGGATACCCAAGACAAACCAGTTTTCGTTTGGCAGAGTACTGGTCCGAAGCAAGCCGGTGATGCGTACGATAGTCAGATCAAACAGCTAAGAGAAACGATCACGCCAAGTCATGGGCAGCTTGAGGTTGTGGTTGAGCCGCATGCCATTGTGACGGCAACGACCTTAGACCTGGCTGGCGATCGGGAGGTTGTGTATCATCGGCTGGAAAGCCCACACAGCGATCACACCCTTGGCATCAAGTCTGAGGATGGGGTTTTGTATCAAGATGATTTTAGTTACGACGGTTATCCCGACAACTATTTATCTTCTTGTGGCAATACACCGCGATTCACCGCAGATCAGGGTGGCGCCTTTGAAGTGTCTCAGACAGCTAACGGCAACGTCATGCAGCAGATGATCACCGAGAAGCAGCGGGCACTTGATTGGGAATATTCGTTTGCGCCTAATTTAACCGTTGGGGATGACCATTGGACAGATTACCAAGTTGCCGTTTCGATGAAATTTGACGATCAGACCGCGCAGAATTCGCCAACTGGAAACTACTTTGGTATTGGTTTGCGAGAAATGACTGACGTCAAAGGTCGCCTCGAGAGTGCGCCATATGTCTTTAAAGTGTTTACCGATGGGGCGTGTGAACTGATTAAGAATGACCAAATCATTGCTTTGGAGCACGTTGATGGTCTGGATACCTCTGCCACTCACCTGGTGATGTTTGCTGCTGAGGGGAACCATTTAACTGCGACAATTGATGGTCAGCAGGTCTTTGATTATACCGATACAGACAACCCCAGTTACAGTGGTCGGGTCAAACTTGGGAGTGGGTACTACCATACCCAGATCAATCGGGTAACGGTCATTAAAATCAAGCAAAGCCACTTAATTGAGCGAAGAGTGGATGATTTGGATCCGGCTATCACTTACACTGGTAACTGGAACCATGTTTGCGGTTTGGGCAATACCAAATGGAATCGGACGCTGTCAACGGCTCAGGCCGATCAAAGTGATACGCCGGGATTCGAATTTGAGGTTGATGGGACTGGTTTTTCACTGATTGGGGCACAAGACGTACCCAGTCATTTGAAATTGGTGGTGGATGGTCACGTCCTTGATTGGAATCGGGCACCACAAGTTGGTACTGACCGGACGGAGAACACAGTGGTTCATGGCTTACCTGCCGGAAAACACCACGTCCTTATTCAAGTAGTTGGCGGTACCTACACATTAGATGCGATAGATTTCTTAAAATAGAATCGAAAGAGATTGGGACGAAAGGCGTTTTGATCCCAGAATTTAACAAATAAACCCAGTTATTCCGGATTTTGGAATGACTGGGTTTATTTGTTAAATGGCCGGGATCAGCCGTTTGTCGCAAGTTTTATCAAGATAAAAGTGGTAATCAAGGTTGCAATAAAAACCACCGTAACGACTAATGTCCAAGCCTTTTGTAATTAGTATTGACGAATTTTTGGTGGAACATAAGTTGTCATGAAGGCATAAATTTCATCCAGTGAATCGGAGAAAAGCACTTTCTTGCGATCGGCTGCCGATAAGAAACCTTCAGTTGCCATCTGATCAAACATTTTGGCAAGCGAGTCGTAGTAACCATTCACGTTATAAAAGACACAGGGGTTAGGATTGTCTCCCAAACGGGCCCACGAGAATGCCTGAGTAATTTCTTCAAGCGTCCCGATGCAGCCGGGAAGGGCAATGCAACCATTGGAGAGGTTCATCATCTCAGCTTTACGGGCAGACATGTTGTCGGTTACCGTTAAGTCTGAGAGTTCTCTTAGGCGAGGTGATTCGGCGCCCTGTGAAACGAGCTGCTTAGTCGTAACGCCGTGAATTTGACCGCCTTTCGCCAGCACTTGGTCGGACAAGATGCCCATCAACCCGACGCCACCGCCACCATAAATCAATTCCAGATTGTGTTCGACCAGCCAAGAAGCCAATTTTTTTTGTGGCCGTGATGTAAATGGGATTGTTGCCGGTGGCAGCCCCGCAGTATACAGCGATTCTTTTCATATCCAGTCTCCTTTGAAAATAGTCTAGTTTTATTTTACCAGTTTTTCTGAAAACAATTTTTGAAAATCGGCATAGGGGACTATAATTGAATTACCATTTCTCGAAATCATTTAAGGAGGACACCATGAAAACCTACGTATTAGATAATTCAGACGACATGTGGCAGTATTTTGCCAAACTAATTGGTAACGTTTCTTGGCCGGCAGGTAAGTATTTGGCCAACGAGATGCTTGGCGGACGCGTGTCTGATTGGGAACGGGTTATCGTTATAATGGATGGCGATCAGCTGATTGGCTTTTGTGCGGTTGTTAAAGAAGATATCGTTAAAGGAACCGGTTATTCACCATTCATTGGTTTTGTGTTTGTCAGTGAGGCCTATCGCGGTCGACACTTGAGTCAACAATTGGTGAAGCTGGCGGAAGATCAGATTAAGCAAATTGGTTTTCACAAGGCTTATATTGTGACAAAACACATTGGACTGTACGAAAAACTGGGGTATGAGCAAACCGATACTTCAGTTGACCAGTTAGGAAGAAAGATGAGGATTTTAGCAAAGCAACTATAATTGATTGAGGAGAGAAGCAATGAGAGAAGAGACCACAGTACCAAATCGCCAGAAAGTTATTTTGGGCGCGCTACTAATATTTTTAGTTGGGGCGAATATGCGGACGGCGATTACAATCGTCCCACCGATTTTGACCAATATTCAAAATTCCTTTAAGATGCCGGAATGGTTTCTGGGGAGCTTGACGACGATTCCACTAATCTGTTTTGGCCTATTGTCGCCGACGGTTACATACTTTATTAAGCGGTTTGGGATCCTTCGGGTAACGATGATGGATTTGGGGTTATTGACCATTGGTAACTTTATTCGGGTTTATTCGTTTACCAGCTTGTTGGTTGGAACAATTTTCATTGGTTGTGGAATTGCCATGTTAAATGTGCTGGCGCCAACACTGGTTTCCTATTTGTTTCCGATGCAGATTGGGACTTACACCGGGATGTACGTTTTCGCCCTTTCACTATCCAGTTCAATTTCAGCTGGGTTTAGTGCAGTGGTCAGTCACTTGATTTCTTGGCAGGTTATGATCCAGTTCATTTCGATTATTCCAATCATCACAATTGTTGTGGCGATTATGCTAAGAAGATCAGGAAAAAGAAAGACCTCAGTCAAAAAAACAGCGTCATCGCTTAATCCAGAAGTTAAAGTTAGCGTTTGGAAACGGCCACTCGC
The DNA here is from genome assembly GCF_002157585.1 of Lentilactobacillus parakefiri. Taxonomy (GTDB): domain Bacteria; phylum Bacillota; class Bacilli; order Lactobacillales; family Lactobacillaceae; genus Lentilactobacillus; species Lentilactobacillus parakefiri. The sequence goes on along the minus strand of NZ_BDGB01000031.1, from coordinate 19,424 downwards.
TTGGGCATTGGGTGGCTTCATGGGGCTTCAGTCACTGCTATTTTACTCAATTGTAACGTGGTTGCCGCCAATTCTGATGGCATCAGGGATTAATCAGAATACGGCGGGATACTTGTTGGGATTACTCCAGCTGGTTGCATTGCCGATTTCGTTTGTGGTGCCAAGAATTATCAGTTCGGTTGCCAAACAGTCAACGATGATTTGGATAATCTCGGGGTTGTTCGTCGTTGGACTAGGATCATTGATGATGGCGGCTAACAGTTTCTGGTTTGCAGTTCTTGCGTGCATTCTATTGGGACTATCTACGAATATGGCGTTTAGTGAAGCGATGACCTTATTCTCGTTGAAGACGAGAACCCCCAATGAAACAGCGTCAGTTTCTGGAATGGGTCAATCATTCGGGTACCTCTTGGCGGCGACGGGGCCAATGATTTGTGGCTGGATGCATGGTCTAACCACAAACTGGTTTGCGGTTTTGATTTTCCTTTTAGTTGTGACCATCGTGATGACTTTTGTCGGTTTGCTGGTCGATCGGGAGGCGTATGTGTTTCCCCACGATTCGACTAGGTAACGGTCACCAATCTCCAAGATTCGCCTTTATGATAAAAAAATTAAAATATGAGTTGACTCTCAGAATTAATTGGGTACAATTATCAGTAATATATTTCAACTAAGATCGAATGAGTAATCAGTGAAGTTAGCCAAGAGAGCTGTCGAATCGGTGAAAGACAGCCTAATGGAATTGATGAATATGGTTCGTGAGTTGCGGTAGCCGAGCGTTTGTGAGGCTATGATGTTGGGCACATTATCGTCTACAGTTTAGAACTGACAGAGAAGGTATGCGTGAGTGTGCTTTGAAGTAGGGTGGTACCGCGACATGTTCGTTTTATTTTTTCCAAACTTTAAGGAGGCGGATGCAGATGAAGAAGATCATTGTTTCAGTAGTGGGGTTAGCAAGTATTTTGGTGTTGAGTGCCTGTGGCAAGTCGACATCAAGCAAGGATGAAACCAGTCGGACTTTTAAGACAACGGCTCAGACAAATGTGATTACAGTCGACCCCAACCGGGCAACCGATGTTGGGAGTTATTTGGCGATTTCACAAGTTGTTGAAGGGCTGTATAAACAAAATAATCAGGGAAAGGTTGTCCCCTCGGTCGCAACCAAGATTGTCCAGCCCACGAACAGCGGGAAAACTTACACTTTTAATTTGCGACATGATGCCAAATGGAATGATGGCAGCCGGGTTACTGCCAGTGACTTTGTCGCTTCGTTTAGACGACAAGTTGACCCCAAGACTAAATCTCAGCGGGCAGGTCATTTGAGCGATATTCAAAATTATGCAGCAGTGAATACCGGCAAAGCTGCCCCGTCCAAATTAGGGGTGAAGGCCCTCGGTAAGTACAAACTGCAGATTAAACTAAGTCATCCAGTTCCTTACTACAACTATGTCATCGCGACTCAACTCTATCCCATCAATCAACGAGCACTCGCTAAATGGGGCAGCAAATACGGTCAGGATTCCAAACACGCGGCTTCTGATGGTGCTTATGAAATCAAGAATTGGAATTCATCTAAAGATACCTGGAACTTGGTCAAGAACAAAGATTACTATGATGCAGATAAAGTGGATTTGAATAAGATTCATTTCCAGGTTGTGAAAACGCCACAGACCAGCATGAGGTTATTCCAGGCGAAGGATATTGATGAAACCCAGATTTCCGGCAGCTTGGTTGCCGATGCCAAGAAACAGTTTAAGAATGAAACGGTGGTTTCTAAATATGGCCAGGTAGCCTTTATCCCTTGGAACAATTATCGAAAGACCACTCGGAATCTCAATTTGCGCCGAGCGTTAAGTTACGCCATTAATCGTCAATCGTTGGCTAAAAACGTCTTGAAAGATGGTTCCCTTCCAGCACAATCTGTTGTTCCGGAAGGCGAGGTTAAAGATGCTAGCGGCAAAGACTTCAATGCTGGAGTTGAACCTAAATTGACGTATAATCTCACTAAGGCTCGCCACTACTTCAAATTGGCGCAAGAAGAGCTCGGCAAAGAGAAGATTAGTGTGCAGCTGTTGACGGCGGATACGGACGCCTATAAAGCCGTTGCTGAATATATTCAGTCACAGGCAAAAAAGGTGTCGCCCAACTTTAATTTAGTCGTCCGATCAATTCCACTCCAGCAAGAAATTTCCGACTTCAGCAACCACAAGTTTGATGCTGGAACGCTGGGCTGGTCAACGGACTTTCCAGATCCAATTGATTATCTTAATTTGGCAGCGAAAGCCGGTGTCATTAACTTTACCAAGTGGACGAATGCGCAGTACCAACAACTGATTGACCAGATCAATGATACGACTAACCAAACTTCAGAACAGCGGGTTAAATTGCAGCAGAAGGCCGCCTCTTTGTTAAATGAGCTCCAAGGTGTCACCCCACTGTATCAGTATGCTTCGGTTCATTTGCGAACCAAGAATATTAAAGGCCTTGATTATCCATTGATTGGCTATCAGAAATATGAGTATGCAAGCTGGAAGAAGTAGCAAAGGAGATTATGATTTTATGATGAAAAAAATTGGCATTGCCAGCAATCATTTGATTCATCCCACTGAACGATTTGGAACCAATTTTGTCGACTATATTCAACGAGATTACGTCACTGGCCTTCGACAGGCAGGCACGCTGCCAATCGTACTACCCCTGGGTGATCCTAAAGACGCTGAAGACTATATTTCAGGAGTAGATGGGTTGCTGCTGTCTGGGGGCCAAGGGGTGACACCGATTTTATATGGGGAAGAGCCATTGGCAGAAGTTGCCGAAACTGATATTTATCGCGATCAATTTGAAATTGCGTTGATTAAAGCTGCTCAAAAAGCTGGCAAACCGGTTCTTGGTATCTGCCGGGGGATGCAGGTGATCAACGTGGCGTTAGGTGGCAATCTGTACCAGGATATCTATCAACAGGCTGGGGCGACCGAAAAACATAACCAGTATCCGACGTCTTGGGAGATCCCCACTCACCACGTGACAACCACAGATGACTCGTGGCTTCGAGAAATTCTGGGCAAGCGGTTTGCGGTTAACTCATTTCACCATCAAGGGATCCATGAGCCCGGTTCCCAATTGAAAGTGGTCGCCAAAAGTGATGATCAGGTTGTGGAAGGGATTGAATCAAGTGATGGTCGGATTATCGGTGTTGAATTTCACCCCGAGATGATGCGGGCGACCCACCCAGAGTTTCAGAAGATTTTTGATTATTTTGCCAAATTGGCTCAAGTGGATAAGTAAGGATATTGAAGACCGAAACCCAGTGATTAGACTGTGGCTTCGGTCTTTTTACGCGCTTTTTTAAATTAAATGTGTTCTCCAAGTCGATGTATACTGGATAGTCAATAACGATCAGGTTAATGATGTGCACCACTCTTATCTAGACTAAACGTGCAGCAATCGGCTGATCCCGGCCATATAACGCAATTAGGCAGTCGTTCCAAGTTCAGGAACAACTACCTAATTGCGTTATATTCTGGGATCAAAACGCCTCTTGCTCCACTCTTACATTGTCGTATACGCTGCCCAAGCCTGAACCGCCACAGTTCCTAAGATAAGAACAGCACCCATTGTTTCCGGCACACCAAAACTGACCCCCAGAAAAATAATTGAGAGCATGGTGGCCGAGAGTGGTTCAAATGACCCAAGCACGCTGGCAGTCGTCGGTTGAATGTACCGCAAACTTTGAAGGTAAAATAGGTAGGCAAACATCGTGCCGAAAATGACCACGAAGGAGACACTCCCATACGTTGTCCAAGAAAAGGCCGGCATGTGATCCCAAATCCGGTAGTAAAGACTGAACGCGGTCCCGCCAATCAGCATTGACCAACCGACGATCGGAATCGAACCGTATTCTTTTAGCAGTTTGCGAGGCAATAAGGCATAAAGGGTGGAACTCACAGCTGCCCCTACACCCCACAAAAAGCCCCCTAAAGGCATCGTCAATGTGGTGAGCTGTCCATGGGTAACCAGAAGAACCGTTCCGGACAAGGCCATGATGACAGAAAAGACGTCAATTCGTCGGGGAAAGCGTCTGTTCCAGAGAGCTAAATAAATAATGATCATTGCCGGGGATAAGAATTGAAGGATCGTGGCGGTGGCGGCATTCCCAGCCTCAATCGCCATAAAATATGTATATTGTGAGGCGGCCATTCCAATGAAACTAAAGAAGATTAAGCTGAGTGAGTCCTTTTTGTGGTGCCAAACCCCCATTTCTTGGCGATGATCGCCAACCAGGCCATACAAGACCAGCAAAATGCCAGAAATTAGCATGCGGACAGAGACCAGCCAGCGTGAGCTGATATGGACGTCGTCAAATAAAAACTGGGCAATGGTACCCGAAATCCCCCAGAGTAACGGTCCCGTTATTGCCAGCATAATCCCGCGAATACTCGCATTTTTCAACCGATTCACCTCCTGCACGTAATGAACCAATTATATTACAAAGATAATTGTTTTAGAATAACCCTTTGTAAAATAAAGTGAATTGCGTTAGAGTATCATTAATATTTAATGATAGAACAATACATAAGGGAGGCCTACTCATGTTTGATAAAATTGGCCAGATTATTTTCAATAATGAGATTGTCGCCAATGCCAGCGACTTTAATATGGGCATTGAAGTTGAAACGATTCGGATTGATTCAGCGGGGAGATTGACCAAAGAACCATATCCCAAAGCACTTGGTAATCAGAGAAAGAACCACTTCATCAAAACGGATGTCTATCAGATTCAAAGTGAGATTATCACGCCGACCGCGCGAAAGTCCCTGGATGCGATGCATTACTTGATGGCACTTAATGACACGTTGAGAAACGCTTTGGAACCCAATGAACTGCTATGGCCGTTGAGCATGCCACCCGTATTACCCCAGGACAAAAGCACGATTCCAATTGCTAACGTTGATCCAAAACAGAAAGCCTACTACGAAAAATGGATTAAAACCCGCAGCGATACCCAAGGAATTCCTGTCGGTGTCCATTTAAATGTCAGTATCAATGATGACGTCCTCAAAACTGTTTGGCAGGCAGTTAACGATCAGTACGACTCATACGCGGATTTTGTCAATTTCATTTATATTAAAATTGCCCAAGGGTTTGACTATTACCGGTGGTTAATCACTTACCTGTTTGGCAATAGTCCAATTGCTGAAAAGAATTTCTTCAAACCCGATGCCGATCAGCCGCAACATGAGGTTCGAAGTATTCGCTCGTCTAATTATGGGTTAACGTCTGATGTGACCCACAATTATCGCAGTGTGCCGGACTATGTCAAAAATATTGAAGCAAATATCGCCAGTGGGGCTTTGTTTAGTGAGGCGGAATACCATTCAAGTGTTCGGCTGAAAACCATGCATGGGGATCTGACCGATATGATTAAAAACGGAACGCAATACATTGAGTTACGCATGCTCGATCTTGATCCGACGACCGCCCTTGGTGTGCGGACGTCAGCTATCCGCTTTTTCCGGATTTTACTGAGTTACTTCATGATGATGCCGACCCTTGAAAGCGATGAAAAGATTAATCTCAAACTGGAGCAGGGACGGGCGATGAACGAGGTGGTGGCCCTTGAAAGCCCCACTCAGCAGACCATTTATCATCATGAGGCGCAGACTTTCTTGGATCAATTGCAATTGTTCGGTGCCCAAATTCAGTGGGGCCCGAATACCAAGAAGTCTTGGATACCATGCAGGATCGACTCGATAACCCAAATCTGACACCTGCCGCAACATTGTGTGACCACGAGGTTGACGGTTCACTGATGTCTTATGGACTGGCAATGGCCAACCGGTATCAAAACCGGGCTCATGAGAATCCCAATCCATTCACCGGTTTTGAAGAGCAGCCGGATATGGACGCCAATGAGCTTCGGCAACTATTATTCGGCGTCATGGGGAAGCCCGAAAATTATAAGAATGGATAGATTGATTGACATGTATTTGAGGAGTCACTAAAATACGTCATAACTAATTAAAACTCTGCCGAATGTAGGTGAGGGCGGGTCTGTTGGATGTCCTACAAGTTGCTTTCTTGTGGGACACTTTTGTCAAAACAAAGGATGGTGGGCAAATGAAACAAGCAAAAGAAGTTTCTGACTTCATTAATTCGACGGTTGGGTTGGAGGTGGAAACCCAACGGATCAATCAAAATGGTGAACTGAGCCACAAGGCCTATCCTAAAGGACTGCTTAATGAGCGCAAACATCACTTTATCAAGAATGATTTTCTGGAAACCCAGTCCGAATTGATTACCCCACCAACTAAGACCACGTTGAAAGGGTTGAAATATCTGGGGGTTTATCATCAGGCACTTCGTAGTGAACTTGCCGCTAAAGAATATTTGTGGCCGTACAGCATGCCGCCCAAGTTGAAAGCCGATCATTCAGATATTGTCATTGCCCAAACGGACCCCAAGAGTTATGAATACCGCCAACAGGTGGCCAAAATCCGCAAAATTGAACGAACAGCCGAAACTGGCGTCCATGTTAATATCGGCTTTACCAAAAAAGCCATCCGAGATTTAACTGCCCAGGATGCCAACGTTAGTATCGATGAGCTGTATCTGCAGGCAGCAGTTGGCTTTATGCGTTACCGTTGGCTGCTCACCTATTTGTTTGGTGCAACGCCGGTAGCTTTTAACAACTATTTTTCCCCAGATACCGAGGTCCCAGTCGGCCCAGTCAGGTCGCTGCGCAATTCCCATTTTGGCTTTGGTAATGGTTTTATTTCCAGTTATCAAAGTATCCAGCAGTATGTTGATGGGATTTTGAAAGCAGTTGACGACAAGCAGTTAATTGCGCAACGTGAGTATTATGGGACGGTTCGTCTAAAGCGCAGTGACAACGTTTCCGATCTCTTGACCAAGGGAATTGCTTATCTGGAGCTGCGAATCTATGACTTGGATCCCTTTGAACCGCTGGGCGTATCTTAAGACGCCGTTGATTTGATCCGCTTGATGTTTGCCTACTTTGTCAGTGTCCGACCATTTGATTTGAAAACGGCCGATGAGGACATTGCCAAAGCTGGTCAGAAAAATGATGAGGTTGCCCTTGAGAATCCGTTGAACATCAGTAAATATCGCGATGAAGCGGCTGATTTTATTGATCAACTTGAAACATTCAGCGCTCAAGCAATCATTCCATTCAATGCCCAACACCTGTGTTTTAAGTTAACTGAAATGATTGATGACCCGGTGCTGACTCCGAGTGGAGCTGATACACAAATGGAGCAAGAGGCGTTTTGATCCCAGAATGTAAGCCAATTAAGTGATTATTCCCGGGTTTGGAATGATTGCTTAATTGGCTTACATGGCCGGGATCAGCCGATTGCTGCACGTTTAATCTAGGTGAAAGTGGTGCTCAAAATGAGCACCCACTTAATCCAAATGAATAGGACCTACAAAAAGGTCGGAGCATAGGCTAAACACCCGTGCTCCGACCTTTGATTGTGTGTATTGCTGAATTTACTGCTGAATTAGTAAAAACTAGGTTTAGCCCACTCAGTTCCCGGTTCACCCAAGCCCAAGCTTTCGCGGTGGTAATCTGCTTTCCCAGTTAACAGGTCAGTAACAAACTGAGCAACCGCCTGTCTGGTAACTTGCGCTTCCTTGAAAGGTTCACCCTTTTTAGTAACGTGAATAGTTGTATTACCAGCTTGATTATACAGCCAGGTGATTCGTAAGATAATGAAATCCAGATCACTTGCTTCAACGATATCAGCCGAGGCCTTTCGATCGGATTTCCAGATAATTCCGGTGTGTTCTCGATACCAGGTTTGAAACTTCCCCGTAACTTCCTGGTATAAATCGGGAATGTTTGCCGCAATGAAGCGGGTGACTTTGGCTTCGTCGAGGACCTTCACAATGCCACTGGTGATCTCTGGACCAGCGACAAAACTCAGATAAACGGCATCGACACCGGTTAAGTTGGCTTTGATCTTATCAAATTCGGTGAAATCGCCGTCGACAAATGTCACACGGGGACCCTTTTTGGCTGCCAATCGAGATGAGACATGATGACCATACAAGATCAAATCAAAATCGGTTTGAGCTAAAAGGTCATCGGTTACCATTTGACCAATTTGTTTAGCTGCGCCTAAAATCATTACTTTCAAGATATTACCTCCGTTGAGTTACTTATCATCATTCTTCCAGCGGCCGCCGCCACCTAAGCGTTCAACCATCTTTGGATCGCGGTGATCAAAGAATGCCGATTCTTTCATATCCAAATTTTGGATGAGCTGCATTTCTTCATCAGTCAATTCAAAGTCGAAGATGTTAATATTTTCTATCATCCGTTCCTTGTGCACTGACTTGGCCAATGTCACAACGCCCCGTTGATACAGCCAGCGCAAAACAACTTGGCCAACACCTTTATGATGATTCTGAGCAATTTCAGTTAAGACATCATTGGTGAATAAGCCATGCTTACCTTCCACAAATGGTGCCCAGGCTTCCGGCTGGATACCTAATTTCTTCATCCAGTCTAGTTCATCCTGCTGCTGGAACCAGGGGTTTAGTTCAACCTGGTTGACTTTTGGGGTGACATCGTTATGTTGCGCAAGGTCGACAAATCGGTCGGCGTTAAAATAGGAAATCCCAATGGCGCGAATCTTGCCTTCTTTTTGCAGCTCTTCCATGGCTCGCCACGAGCCGTAAACGTCACCGTATGGCTGTTGGATCAGATAAAGGTCGAGATAATCCAGTTTTAATTTGGTTAACGCCTGCTCGAATTCCTTCTTAGTGGCGTCATAACCGGTGTCAGATACCCAAACTTTAGTCGTCACAAAGAGCTGATCGCGTGGGATGCCGGACTCTTGAATGGCGTCGCCGACTTCTGCTTCGTTACCATAAGCTTGGGCGGTATCAATGAGTCGATACCCGGCTGAAAGGGCGTCGGCCACGGCTTGCTTGGTGCCACCATTTTCGATTTGGAAAACGCCGAAGCCGGCTGCTGGAATTTTAATGCCGTTATTTAAGGTAAATGTTGGTGTATTCATGATTATTCTCCTTTATGATTGTCTTTCAAATATGGTTTCTGCCAAAGCTTTTCTGCATTATCCGCGGACATTTCTCCCGCATCAAATTTAGCCAAATGCTCATCGAAGGTGTCAATTTTGTACTGCAACAGGGCCTTAGTGTCCTGCATTTCTTTAAGCTTTTGGTTTAAAAGCGTTAATTGCTCATCCAGAATATCCTTTTGAGCTTGCCTAACAGTGTCGCTTTTTCGCGCAAGGGTGGCAAACTCAATTAAAGATTCAATGGACAGGCCGGCACTTCTCAAGCTTTTGGCCAGAAAAATCCAATTCAAGTCATTGGTTTGGTAGACGCGGTAACCGTTGTGATCACGCTTGACCGGGGGAATGACACCAATCCGCTCGTAGTAGCGAAGCGTATCGGTAGAAACCCCAAGTAATTCCGAGACTTTCTTACTGTTCATGGCCTAAACACTCCCTTCTTAACTTACATATACAATATAGGCTATGGAGTCCACTCCATAGCAAGAGAAAAGGTTAAATATCATTTTAATTTAGTCGTAAAATGGTTTTTTCACTTTTCAAAGCTTAAACTAAATTTCAAAGGAGTGATCAATGAATGTGTACAAGTGTTACTTTTCTATCTGAAACCGGCGATAACTTTTTGGCCCGAACCATGGATTTTGCCTTTGAACTGGATGGAAGGCCGGTTGTGATTCCCCGAAAGCACCATTTTGCCAGTGATGCAACCGAGGAGGGGTATGATACAACCTATGGCTTTGTCGGTGCCGGCAGAAACCTCGGCGACTATATTTTGGTTGACGGTGTGAATGAGAACGGTTTAAGTGCCGCGGCACTGTACTTTAGCGGTGAAGCAACCTATGCCAAGTTACCGAAAACCAATCGCATCAATCTGGCACCACACGAAGTCTTGAATTGGCTGTTGGGAAATGCCAGTGACTGTGAGGATTTAGCCCGAAAAGTTGACCAATTAAACATCATCGATGCCCCAGTTAAGCTCTTGGGCAAGACCACGCCGCTTCATTGGATTGTCGCTGACCGTTCGGGTGCCTGCTATGTTTTGGAAATGTTGAGTGACGGCATTCATTATCAGAAAAATCCGGTGGGTGTCATGACCAACAGTCCCGATTTTGGCTGGCACTTAAAGAATCTCAGCAATTACACCGAATTAAAGCCAACACCACATCCTGCCCGTTCATACAATGGTTATGAAATCACATCGTTTGGGCCTGGAAGTGGGGCTTTAGGGATGCCCGGCGACTATACGTCAGTTTCGAGATTCATTCGCACCGTTTTCATGCGCGAATATGCCGATCAGGTACCGACTGATCAAACTGTGAACGAACTCAGTCACATTCTGAACTCAGTTGAAATTCCCAAAGGTGTCAAATTAAAGCAGGACGGCAGTGAGGACTATACCCAGTACCGTGGTTATATGGATATGCAAAATTGTGCCTATTATATGCAGCCCTATGATAATCAAACCATTTACAAGGTATCTCTTTCAGAAGCGCTTCTGAACAAAAAGGCGCCAAGTGAATTTCCGATTCAACACCAGCAAACTTATGAAACCTTACGATAAGGTTCAAGATCACACATAATGAGGACTTAAAAACCGCTCGACCATTCCATAATGAGGAATGATCGAGCGGTTTTTAAAAGGCAGTTGGATACTATTTTCGCGTTTTGTCAGCAACCTTTTGACTGCGGTTAATGAAGTCCTTAAATAGTTTCCGTGAGTCTTCAAAGTGTTTATAGATGTTTTCGGGATGCCATTGAACAGCTAAAATCTGGTCATTGTCGATCGATTCGATGGCTTCAATCACCTGATCATCGGCTCTGGCAGTCACTTTCAAGTAAGGAGCGACGTCCTTAACTGCTTGGTGGTGTCTAGAATTGACATATGGGCGCTGGCCAATAATATCATTCAAACGACTGTCAGGATCAACCGTGACGTGGTGTGAAGGCATATTGCCCGGGGCTTCCTGTGAGTGTTTCAGTGTCGCATGTAAATCCTGTGAGAGGTCTTGATACAGCGTTCCACCAAGGCCAACGTTAATCAGCTGCATGCCGCGGCAGATGCCCATGATGGCCTTGCCGGCAGTGACCGACTGTTTTAATAATTCAATTTCAAATAAGTCGCGTTTGAGATAAGTCATCCCCAGCTTCTGGAATGGTTCTTCTCCATAGAAAGTCGGGTCGACGTCTGCGCCACCAAGGAAACAGACGCCATCAAACAGTGTCATATAATCGCGTACGTCTTCGGGATTCACACTTGGAAAAATGACTGAAACGCCACCGGATTTCACGATGGCTTCGATTGCTGGCCGCGGTGCAAAGGCCGCGTTACGTTCGTTAATGACATTGGTTGCCTCGGCAAGCGTGTCAGCAGGTAATGCGATTCTTGGGCGCAATAAAATCCCTCCTCAATAATTCCTTTAAGTTTATTTGCCTATTGTACTCCAAACAATTAAATTTACGTGATATTTTGATTGGTGTCAATGTGAAAAGCGACTATTTATCTGCTTTTGCCTTATCTGGTTCCCAGCTGCCCTTGAATAATTCCTGTTTTAACTCACTTGCCGAGAGTTTGGCCTTGTTTTCAAATCCCTTAAATGGACGAATTGACTGAAGGGCCGATTGTTGGTAACGCTTGGCCCGTTTAATGGCATAGTCTTCCAGCGAGCCGTTTTTCAGGTGGGTAATCAACTTGGCGCTTGGCGTGGTGAGCGGATTTTCCACACGGCCTTGGAGGTCCTCAAGTTCTTCTTGGTACTCCGGCCCCAGCTGAATCCGGTCGGCATACATTTCCAGACTTTGCAGGAAAGCTCTGGCGTTGGCCTGGTACTTTGAGACGTCATTGGGATGTTCTTCGGAGACTTCTTCATTCATTTTGTCAGAACGGGTGATAACCTTCTCCACTTCCTCAGGGTTCATCGCCGGTGACATAATAAAATAACTGGCCAGCAAGCGAATAAAGCGCAACGTATTAGTCCGGATGCCCACTGAACTGCTGGGGTCCAGGTCCAGCATTCTTAATTCAAGGTAGCTGACACCGGTTGTTGGCAGCTCGCGTAAGTGGGTATTGCCTTTGAAGCGGACCGCACCGTGAAATTCATAATCGGAAATCAACTTGCCGTCGGAGACACCCCTTTCAATCCGATTGACGTAGCGTTGAACGTTGGTATAGTCACCGGCAAATGGATTACCAAAGCCATGTGAACTTTGGCGAATACTGCGAATTGGCGCTTTTGGCCCCTTGCCAGGTTCAAAGTAGTTAGCTTCGGCGATTGGACTGGCCCCAAACAAATATGTAATGACCCAACGGTACCGTAAAAAGCCCTGGGCGATTTTGGCATATAAATAATTCTGCAGTTCAACCTTGGATTTGAAGCGGTCACCCATATTGGCCAGCACCAAGTCGAACACGTGAGGATCGATACTTAAATTGATGTGTGCACCACAGGGAGTCCCTTGAGAAAAGCCGTGGCGTTTTAGCCATTCCTTTAAGTAGGCTTCTTTTTTTGGCCCCATCTTAGCAAGTGGAATCTGGCGCTTGTCCTTTGGCAGCCGCGGCGGCATGGATAGCGGCCACAACAGTTCACCTGGCGACAACGCGGACCGTAAGGCATTATTGATACTGAATAAGTAGTGCATGGCGTCTAATGCGTGGGCCGCCGGTGGGGTCACGACTTCAGACATAGTTTCCAGAAAATCATTGGTAATCCAGGGATTGGTTTGTTCGTCGCCAGCGCCGGCTGGATAGGGTTCTTGGCTAAAATTAACATTTTCGTCAACTCGCTGCATCTCAATTTCAATTCCCATTGTAAAATCCGAGGTTTTTGCGACGGCTTCGTTATCGAATATTAACTGACCAATTTCACTAAACATGGCATACCTCCTAGTTGAATTAAAATTTGATGATAATTGATGACAAAATACTAACACTATCACGGACTATAAGCAATGCTAATGGTGTTATGTCACGGAGATTTGTGCTAAAATTATTTTATTTAATTAATTTCTAATTTAGAGGTGGAATCATGAGTATCTTTGTCAAACTGGGCTGGTATTTCAAAGGGGAATGGCGAATTTACCTGGTCGGGCTGTTTGGGTTGCTGCTAACGGCTTTGGTCGGAATTGTGCCCCCACGGATTATTGGTAACCTGGTTGATTCAATTCATAACGGAAAATTAACAGCTAAATATCTCATGTTTTTGCTGATTATTTTAATAATCGTCTCGTTTGCACAATACGGTGCCCGTTACATGTGGCGGACCGCAATTTGGGGTGAGGCTGCCAAGCTGGAAAAAGTGCTCCGGAACCGATTGTTCTTTCACTACACCAGCATGGATCACGAATTCTTCCAACGTTATCGAACCGGTGATCTGATGGCCCATGCGACGAACGACCTGTCCGCAATTCAACGGGTGGCCGGTGGCGGGATTCTGCAGTTTGCTGACTCCATGATTACCGGTGGAACGACGCTGATTGCGATGGTCACGTTGATTGACTGGCAGCTGACGCTGATCGCCATTTTACCGTTTCCACTATTAGCTGTGATGGCGCGGTATCTGGGAACCAAGATTCATTTTGCCTTTCGCGATTCCCAAGCGGTCTTTTCCCGCTTAAATAACAAAGCTGAAGAAAGTATCACTGGGATCAAAGTTATCAAGGGGCTTGGTCAGCAGGCAGAAGACATGCAGGATTTTGACAACCAGGTGGCCAGAACCATTAACATCAACCGCCGGGTTAATTTTTTGGACTCCTTATTTGATCCGATGACGACCATGATTATTGCTCTTTCGTACGTGATTACGATCGTATATGGTGGCTATCTGGTCACTAACGGCACAATTACGATTGGCTCGCTGGTTTCTTTTGTTTCCTATCTTGCCATGATGATCTGGCCGATGTTTGCGGTTGGGATGCTGTTTAACACATTGGAACGTGGGAATGCCAGTTATGATCGGGTCATGGACCTGATTAACCAACAAAGTAAGGTCATTGATGATCCTGACGGTGTCACCACCACGCCCAAGGGTGAAATCGACTATGACGTTAAGCGGTTATCGTATCCTGGCGATCAGCGGCTGGCTTTGCAGAACATTAACTTCAAAGTGCCGGCTGGAAAGACCATCGGCTTGGTGGGTAAAGTTGGGTCCGGCAAGAGTACGATTTTACGGCTGATTTTGCGTCAATTTGATAATTACGACGGCTCAATTAAATTTGGTGGGATTGATATCAAGCAGTATAAAATGGACGCTTTAATTCCAGCGATCGGCTATGTCCCGCAAGACACCTTCCTATTCTCACAGAGCATTCGAGAAAATATTCGTTTTGCCCGACCTGAAGCCACTCAAGCAGAAGTGGAACAAGCCGCTAAGAAGAGTGATTTGTATGATCAGATTCAAGCTATGCCGGATGGCTATGATACCGCTGTTGGTGAGGAAGGTATCTCACTTTCAGGTGGTCAGCGGCAGCGGCTGTCGATTGCCAGAGCGCTGTTAATCAATCCTGAATTATTGATTTTGGACGATGCTTTGTCCGCGGTGGATGCGGAAACGGAAACCCAGATTCTCGAAAATCTCCACGCCGAACGGTCTGACAAGACGACTATCATTTCTGCTCACCGGCTGAGCTCCGTGATGAATGCCGATGAGATTCTGGTAATCGATGATGGTAAAATTGTTGAGCGTGGCACCCATGATCAATTAATGACCCGTGGCGGCTGGTACCACGAAATGTTTGAACGACAGGAACTGGAAACCAAAGTGAAGGAAGGCAACAGCTAATGGCTGATTCATCAAAGCATCAATCTGCCTGGTCGAAATCCATTCCGGTTAAGCAGCAGATGCACATTATTGGGCGGCTGTTCAAGTATGCGGCTCCCTATAAATGGTATTTCTACTTCTCGGTTCTGTTTGCGATTGCGGTTGCCATTGTCAATATTCTCTTGCCGAGGATCATTCAAACCTTTATGGATAGCCATTTGGTGGTCGGCCATCCCGACTTTGCCATGATGTGGTTCTTTGCTGGTTTGTATTTCTTTGGGATGCTGGCAAAAGCGGTCATGCAATTTGCTCAGACCTATTTATATGAAATGGGCGCGGAGTATATGCTCGAAAACACCAGACGGAAACTGTTTTCCAAACTGCACACTTTGGGGATGCGTTACTTTGACCAAACCCCGAGTGGCTCCATTCTTTCGCGGTTAACTAACGATACCATGGCCTTCGCAAACTTCTGGGCCTTGTTCAGCAGTTTGGTGGTGACAATTTCAGCCATGATTTCCTCATTCGTTGCGATGTACTTGGCCGATCCTAAAATTGCCATGTGGCTGCTGGTGTTCATGCCGTTTCTATTTGTGACGGTCTGGTACTATCAACGTTACAGTACCCGAGTTTACCGGCGGATGCGTGAACGGCTGAGTCTTTTAAACGCCAAATTGGCTGAAGGGATCACGGGAATTAGCGTGGTCCAGCAATTCCGCCAAGAAAAGCGGATTAATCACGAGTTTAGTGATACCAATGATCAGTACTATAATACCCGGCGGGCGATGATTCGCATTAACTCGCTGCTGCTCAATCCAATCATCAACTTGTTCTATGCGTTGGGCACGGTGCTGGTATTAGGGATGTTCGGTATTCGCGGGCTTCACGGCTATGTGCATGCCGGAATTATTTATGCGTTTGTGACCTATCTGTCGAACTTTTATAACCCAATGTCTGAAATGATGGATCGGTTGAGCGATTTTCAAGATGGTGTCGTTGCCGGGTCAAGAGTGTTGCGGATTATGGATGATCAGACCTATGAACCACAGCAGCATGCCGATCCCAAGGCTACAATTACCCGTGGAAAAATTGAGTTTAAACACGTCACCTTTTCATATGATGGCGAAAATGATGTTTTACATGATATCTCTTTTGTTGCCGAACCGGGTCAACCCATTGCTCTCGTGGGTGAAACTGGGAGTGGGAAGACCTCGATGATTAATATCTTGATGCGCTTTTATGAATTTGGCCAAGGGGAAATCTTGATTGATGATCGAGATATTCGGGATTATACGATTCACGAACTTCGACAAAAAATGGGCTTAGTGCTCCAGGAGCCGTTTATGTTCTATGGAACGGTGGCCTCAAATATCCGGATGTTCAATCAAGAAGTGACAGATGAAGAAGTCCATGAAGCTGCTCGATTTGTTCAGGCCGATCAGTTTATTGAAGACTTGCCTGACCAATATGATTCACGGGTGATCGAGCGTGGTGCCAGTTATTCCAGTGGTCAGCGGCAGTTGATTTCATTTGCCCGCACCCTGGTGACCGATCCGAAAATCTTAATTTTGGATGAGGCCACCGCCAACATTGATACTGAAACTGAACAGATCATTCAAACTGGGTTGGCAAAGCTGCAGGAAGGGCGGGCAACCATTGCGATTGCTCACCGATTGTCAACGATTCAAAATGCTGATTTGATTCTGGTACTTGAGGCAGGCCGGATTGTTGAACGGGGGACGAATGACGAACTACTGGCAAAACATGGTTTCTATTATGATATGATTCAACTCCAAAATTCAGCCCATTTGGATTAATGAGCGCTAGATAACAAAAAATGGTTGATCGCAAGTTTTGCTTTGCGATCAACCATTTTCATATCACAGCATCAAATTATTGAATCTCAATGTTGCCACTATCTTCGTGACTGTCAGCAGCCTTTGGCAATGTAACGGTCAAAACACCATCATTGATTTGGGCTGAGATGTTGTCACGGTCGACACCAGGCAATTCGTAAGTTCTGGACATAACGCCATGACTACGTTCGCTGGCAACGACCCGACCTTGTTCATCCTTCTTTTCAGAATCACGTTCTTGGTCGATGCTCAATGCCAAGTCACCATGTTGATAAGCCAAGTGGACATTCTTCTTATCAACGCCTGGGACATCAACTTTCATGACGTAATTCTTATCATTTTCAGTGATGTCGGTCTTCAAGTTGCCATTGACCATGTAGTCGTTGTCTGCATCAGTTGGACTGAAGAAGCGACGTGCCAAAGTATCAAAGAAAGGATCCATTGCGAAACGGTTCATTAATTCATTTGCCATAATACCAATCTCCTTTGTTGATTATTAATAAGATTAATTAATAAGCGTCAAAGGTGGTGAAACGGGGTCTTTAAACCACGTTCCCCCAAAAGAAGCTTTACTGAAGTTTCAAAAGCTGATTACCTAAAACCCTACCAGCCTCCCAAAACTCATTTGCAATTACTCGATGTCAATATTACCAGTTTGATCGTCACTTTCCGTTACTTTTGGTAATGTGATCTCCAAGACCCCATTATCAATGTGGGCTGAAATGTTGTCACGGTCAACGGCAGGCAATTGATAGCTGCGTGACATGACACCGTGGCTGCGTTCGCTTGCGATCACCTTACCGTTTTCGTCCTTTTGTTCACTGGTGTGTTCCTGGTTGATGTTGATTGAAAGCACGCCGTCTTGATAGTTCAGATGAATGTTGTTCTTATCAACGCCTGGAACATCAATCTTCAATGAATAGTCTTTATCGGTTTCGTTAATGTCGGTCTTCAAATTCCCAAAGTTAGCGTAATCCTTATCGAAATCAGAAGGGCTAAAGAAACGATGAGCCATCCGATCAAAAAACGGATCCAAATCGAAACGATTCATTAATTCATTTGCCATAATATCTATCTCCTTAATTTCAAAATGATGATTGAAGATAATGGGGAAACAACACATTGCTTTTTTGTTCCTCCTTTACCTTTCAACTACTATGATAATCAGTTTTGAAATGAATGCCAGCATTTAGCACTCGAGTATTGAGAGTGCTAAAAACGATTCTGGTAACAAAAGAAATCATTCGAAACAGACATGGAAAGGCACATTATAATAGCGATGTGTCGCTCTTTTAGCGTATAAAAAGCTGCTCACGCTAGTAGTCGTAAGCAGTCAGGTAATCCTTTACAATTCAGCATCATTTTAACACAGATTACTGACTTAACTTAAGAATATCTTTCTTTAATTGATATTGTTCCCTGTGGGGTTGATAATTTATGCACCAAGTTAAACGGATGGAGATTTGATCGTTGGGTTATCAATTGAATAATTCTTTAAACATAAGTCATACTTTCTTCTCTCTTTCTTCATATTAATAAAGTATTATTGTTTTTATCACAAAAATCATATTTATATGATGATAAACGGATTCTTATTGTTATTACTGTGATAAAAGACTTTATTTCTATTACTGAGGAGGTAACTACGATGGCAGTTAAGAATGTAACCCCTAAGCATGAATATACAATGACAGGACTCAGCAGTAACCGAGTTGTGCAGAAAGCCGTTATTGATTTTACAGGCAAATATCTGTATGCTTTACAACTGAGAACAGAGGATCCCTCGTCAGATTCATTATTATCACGAGTTTCAATTGCGGACTCAAATGAATCAACTGGTATTAAGCCTAGCGGATCAACAATTGATTTTTCAGTTGGAGAATCAATGATACTCGAAGAGTTTGGACACGGTGAAACTTTAGAGCAGTTTCTTCCTAAAGGGGCTGATTACTTTTGGGTAGCAACTGGCGCAAATGTCGATCCTGTTAATGGCACAGACTGGGCACGTCAAATTGGTTTGATTCAGTTTCAAGCAGGTCAAACTCTTAACTATAGAAATGCTATGCGTCTTTCAAGTATTAGCAGTGCTAACAAGAATGGCGATTCTTTTGCAAAACTGTTACGTTGTGATGCAGCATTGTCAAGCAATGGTTCGCGCTTAATTATTATGGGGCAGTCAGTAAAAAGTAGTGATAGTAAGTATACATGGCAGTTAACTTGTTATGACACAGCAAAAATTGTGCCATTCATGGAATCCTTTCATACTTTGAACACGCCATGTACTGAAAAAACAATTAAGAATGCTTGCGTAAGCGCTTATAACTTTACACAGCACTTGCCGTGGGACTCGCAACAAGGTCTTGAATTTAATGATAGTAACAAAGTATATATTTCGGGTGGTCATCAAAAGTCTGATAACCCACAACGAGAAACCCAACGACCGCACATTCTAAAAGGGGATTGGAGATTTACACCTGGTAATTATGAAACAGTGCAATTAAACATTAACGATTCTCAGCACAATCCCGATCTTGTTGAAACTGAGGGCCTTCAATTACACGGGGATAATGTTTATGTAGGAATAGAAGATCATGCGCAATATCCGGCAACCCACATGATCTATAGTTTTGCTAAAAACGAATTTTCAGTCTAATAGAGGCTGGGACATAAGTCCCGCCGATAAATAAACTGAGCCGCATTTTCCACTTTCTCTGGAAGATGCGGCTCAGTTTTTCTATCCAACCAAAAATATG
>NZ_BDGB01000030.1:7217-19350 GCF_002157585.1 Lentilactobacillus parakefiri | reverse complement strand
TGATTAGATATGATATTCTTAATTCGGGTCATGAAGATACCTCTTTCTTGTTTGTGGTGAATTAAGAATAGGTCTTCATGGCCTTTTTGACTAGTCTGAATAAAGAACTGGTCTAGTAGAGCAGGTGTTGCACTTCAATTTTAAATCGAGGCAATTTATTTTGCGATCAAAAAAAGGATGAAAAAATAAAAAAGTCGTCCCTACCTTTGACCGGTTGAACAACTTAATCAGACTATAGCTGTGCCACCTTAAGGGTGGTCTGTAAGGTCGGTGTTACAGCACCGGCCTTTTGTTGTGCCATCAGATATTCCCTAAATCCACAAGTAAAAAGCCACCGCCATAGGCCCCTTAGTTAACGAGCGACCCTAGTCGGTGGTTATTTTTTTACTGTATCATTCAACGCCAATGGTTCCCAGAACAAATCTCAGGACGGTTAACTCATGAGAGCAGCGATACCTGGCAGCTAATTAAAAAATCTTATGATGTAATTACGGACAACTTGTTCTCCATAATTATTTCAAAGGAGTCTTTTATTATGACCACTAAATCGTCTAACAATCGATACTCAGCCGAATTTAAATCATCTATCGTGGCACTACACCAAACTGGCTGCTCTGCTGATTCCTTATATAAGGAATAGGATCTTATGTCAAGCTTTCGGACAAATAAATGCAAATAGTCATTGGCACAACTGGCCAGCTTTAAAAGGGCGCCTATGGCGCAACTGCGAACGTTACCTACAAACTAGTCGAATTATGATAGCCTTAGCCTTTATTAGCCTTTTTTGAAACGTTATTAAAGATTAAAAACAGGTTCTTAGCAAATATATGTGAGAAGGATTTCAAATGTTTATTAGTTCATGCATAATAGGTGATGTGCCTGAAGGAGTTTACTGGGCAACATTATTTTGAGGAGTTTTATCGTATGAAAGTTAATAATTATCACATAGGTCTCGATATCGGGACATCGTCAATTGGTTGGGTCGCAATGGGAGAAGACGGCAAGCCTTTACGCGTTAAAGGGAAGACGGCGATTGGTGCCCGACTATTCCGAGAAGGCAACCCAGCTGCTGATCGGCGGATGTTCAGAACGACTCGTCGCCGTCTGAACAGACGAAAGTGGCGGTTGAAATTATTGGATGAAATATTTGATCCATATATCACACCTGTGGACAGTACTTTTTTTGCCCGTTTAAAACAATCTAATTGGTCGCCCAAAGATTCACGTAAGGCATTCAAAGACTCAACGCTGTTCCCAGATTTAACCGACAAACAGTACCACCTCGATTACCCAACCATTTATCACTTACGTCATGCGCTCATGACTCAGGATAAACAGTTCGATATTCGGATGGTGTATTTGGCACTTCATCACATTGTCAAGTATCGTGGAAATTTCTTAAATTCAACACCGGTGGATTCCTTCAAAGCATCGAAAGTGAATTTTGATGATCAATTTAAAAAGTTAAATGAGTTATATACAGCAATAAATCCTGAAGAATCTTTCCAAATTAATTTCGCAAATAGTGAAAAGATCGGCCAACAATTTCTTGACCCATCCATTCGTAAGTTTGATAAGAAAAAGCAAATTTCAAAAATTGTCCCAGTTACAATGGACGATAAAGCCGTGGACAAACTTAACGGCAAGATTGCTTCAGAAATCGTCAATGCTATTTTAGGATATAAATCCAAGCTGGATGTGGCCGTGCAGTGTGACCCAGAAGATTCAAAACCATGGGCGGTGAAATTTGATGATGAAGATATTGATGCCAAACTGCAGAAGATTTTACCTGAAATGGATGAAAATCAGCAATCGATCATTGGGATCATTCAAGACTTGTATTCTCAAGTAACCTTAAACCAAATTGTCCCAAATGGAATGTCATTATCAGAATCAATGATTAAAAAGTACAACGACCACCATGATCACTTGAAGTTATACAAAAAGTTGATTGGTCAGATTTCAGATTCCAAGAAGAAAACAGCATTGAAGAAGGCATATGATCAATATGTTGGCAACGATGGTAAAGTCATCGAACAAGATGACTTCTATTCGAGTGTGAAAAAGAATTTGGATGATTCAGAGTTATCAAAACAAATCATGGATCTGATTGACGCTGACAAATTCATGCCAAAGCAACGGACATCTCAAAATGGTGTCATTCCTCATCAACTCCACCAAAGAGAATTGGATGAAATCATCGAACACCAAAGTAAATATTATCCTTGGCTGGCAGAATCTAACCCTAACAAGCATGATCTGCACCTGGCAAAATACAAAATCGAAGAACTGGTCGCCTTTAGAATCCCATACTATGTCGGTCCAATGATTACTCCTGAGGATCAGAAAAAGTCTGGGGCCGCAGTCTTTTCTTGGATGAAACGCAAGGAACCAGGTCAAATTACGCCTTGGAACTTTGACCAGAAAGTTGATCGAATGGAATCGGCCAATAAGTTCATCAAGCGGATGACCACGAAGGACACTTATTTAATTGGTGAAGACGTTCTTCCAGACGAAAGCTTGCTGTATGAAAAGTTCAAAGTGCTTAATGAGTTGAATATGGTCCGGGTAAATGGTGACTCGTTGAAGGTTGCTGACAAACAGGCGATTTATCAAGATCTGTTTGAAAATTATAAGCACATCTCCGTTAAGAAGATGCAGAACTACATTAAAGATAAAACTGGATTGCCAAACAATCCTGACATTTCTGGTTTATCCGATCCTGATCATTTTAATAATTCATTAGGAACTTACAACGACTTCAAAAAGCTCTTCGGCGATAAAGTTGACGATCCCGACCTCCAAGATGATTTTGAGAAGATCGTTGAGTGGTCAACTGTCTTTGAAGACAAGAAAATTCTGCGGGCCAAACTCAACGAAATTTCATGGTTGTCTGATAAGCAAAAGGATGATCTTGAATCCAGTCGTTACCAAAGGTGGGGCCGACTTTCCAAGAAACTCCTGACTGGGATTGTCAACGATCAGGGTGAACGAATCATTGACGAACTTTGGAACACCAACAAGAACTTCATGCAGATTCAATCTGACGATGACTTTGCTAAACGAATCCATGAAGCCAACGCCGATCAGATGAAGGCAACTGATGTGGAAGACGTCTTGGCAGATGCATACACTTCTCCGCAAAACAAGAAGGCCATTCGACAAGTCGTTAAAGTGGTTGATGACATTCAAAGAGCAATGGGTGGTGTTGCACCTAAGTTCATCTCAATTGAATTTACCCGTTCAGAAGACCGGAATCCGCGGCGGACAATCTCACGTGAACGACAGCTCGAAGATACCTTGAAAGATACTGCTAAGACCTTGGTTAAATCCATGAACCCTGACATTCTATCTGAATTGGATAATGCTTCGAAGTCTAAGAAGGGTCTGACTGATCGCCTGTATCTTTACTTCACTCAGCTTGGGAGGGATATGTATACGGGTAAGCCAATTAATATCGATGAAATCAGTAATTATGATATTGATCATATTTTGCCACAGGCGTTTATCAAGGATGATTCATTAAGTAACCGGGTGCTTGTATCAAAGGCAGTGAACAATGGTAAGTCAGCTAATGTTCCACTGAAGCTGTTTGGCGTCAAAATGGCTCACTTCTGGAAACAGCTTGCTGAAGCGGGATTGATCAATAAACGCAAACTAAAGAATCTTCAAACGAATCCTGATACCATTAGTAAGTTTGCCATGCACGGTTTTATTAGACGACAGTTAGTGGAAACCAGCCAGGTGATCAAGCTTGTTGCAAATATTCTTGGTGACAAATATCGCAATGATGATACCAAGATTATTGAAATTACGGCTCGGATGAACCATCAGATGCGAGATGAGTTCGCCTTTATCAAGAACCGTGAAATCAATGATTACCATCATGCCTTTGATGCTTATCTGACCGCATTCTTAGGCAGATATCTATATCACAGATATATTAAGCTACGTCCTTACTTCGTTTATGGTGACTTCAAGAAATTCAGAGAAGATAAGGTTACCATGCGTAATTTCAACTTCCTGCATGATTTAACAGATGATACCCAGGCGAGAATTGCTGACACCGAAACTGGTGAGGTAATTTGGGATCGCGAAACTTCAATTAAGCAGTTGAGGGATGTTTATCATTATAAATTTATGCTGATTTCTCAAGAGGTATACACTCTCCGTGGGGCAATGTTTAACCAAACAATCTATCCAGCAGACGAGGCCGGACGGAAAAAGTTGATCCCAACGAAAGCAGATAAGGCGGTTGATGTATATGGCGGATACAGTGGTAGCAACGATGCATATATGGCGATTGTCCGAATTCACGATAAGAAGGGTGATAAGTACAAGGTTGTCGGCGTGCCAATGCGGGCGCTGGATCGGCTGAATGCTGCCAAGAATGTGAGTGATGCCAAATACGACCAAGTCCTCAAAGATGTCTTGACGCCACAATTTACAAAGTCCAAGAAAAGTCGGAAAACTGGGGAAATCAGTCAAACAGTTGAAGACTTTGAAGTTGTCTTGGGTAAAGTGATGTACCGCCAGCTTGTGATTGACGGTGATAAGAAGTTCATGCTTGGGAGTTCAACTTATCAATATAATGCCAAGCAGCTGGTCCTGTCTGATGAATCCGTTAAGACCCTTGCAAGCAAAGGAAAGCTGGATGAGGCACAGGAGAGTGCTGCGTATGATAACGTCTATGATGAGATTTTGGATAAGGTTGATCGGTATTTTGCATTGTATGATCAACGTAATTATCGGACGAACCTACATGAAGGGGAACAAAAGTTTATTGGATTACCACTACATGATACTTTTGATGGAAGTAAAAAAGTGGCCAACGGGAAGCGCGAAACCATCTCGGATATTTTAAATGGCCTGCATGCAAATGCAACTATGACTAATCTGAAAGTTCTTGGTATATCCTCACCGTTTGGAATGTTTCAATCACATGGTCCTATTAACTTGAATCCTGAAACTATAATCTTATGTCAATCACCAACTGGATTATTTGAACGTCGTATTATTTTAAGAGATCTATAACCAAAAAAGGAACCATTCTCCAAATCGAAGAATGGTTCCTTTCGCTTATGTAATGCCCATATAATGGGTCAAAAGTGGAAACTCCGCGCAAAGCGCATTGCTTGATTTTAACACAGGATGTTAAATCAATAAGGTCAAACATGTTGGGAGCTACCCAACACAAATAATAATACCCCAATTCATTAATTGAGGCAAGGGAGATTTTATTATGGGATGGCGATCAGTCGTCGTATCACAACATGCAAAGATGTCTTATTCATCAAGAAATATGATTGTTCAGACAATGGATGGGATTAACCAAGTGCCAATTGAAGATATTGACCTACTCTTGGTATCAACCACACAGGCAGTAATTACCACTGCTTTAATTAGCGAATTAGTAAAAAGCCAAGTCAAAATTATCTTCACGGATAATGCCAGTGAACCAGTCTGTGAAGCGGTTGGCTATTACCCCAATAATCGGGATGTCGATCTGATTAAGAAACAGTTTAAGTGGGATGCAAAACGACAACAATTACTTTGGACAAAGATTGTTGCCAGCAAAATTGTGAATCAAATCAATGTTTTATCGATCTATGGGGTTGAGAATGCTGACTTGATTGCTGAACTGGATAAACTGGAAGTCGATGATGTTACCAATCGGGAAGCGGTCGTTGCACGAAAGTATTTCCCATTATTATTTGATAACAAATTTAGTCGGCGCGACTTTTCTCCAGTGAATGCTGCCCTCAATTATGGGTATTCAATTCTATTGTCCAACGTTAATCGTGAGATTGTCTCCAATGGGTATCTCACATATTTGGGTATTCATCACCACAGCAACGATAATCAATTTAATTTGGGATCGGACTTGATGGAGCCTTTCCGGCCGGTGATTGACTATTGGTTGGCAAATCAGAATTTCAAGGAATTGACACCAGATGTGAAATTTGGCTTGGTAGATTTGTTGAACCTTGAAATGACCTTTAACGGCAAAGAAATGTTGTTTCGAAACATTATTTCTGAACATGTTCGCAATTGCCTGAAGTATTTAAGCGGTGAAACGGATGGAATTCAAATCGAGGTGGAATTAAAAAATGAGGTACCGAATAATGCGATTAATGGTAATGTTTGATTTGCCAGTTGAAACCAGTGAAGATCGGCGAAATTACCGGAAATTTCGAAAAGCTTTGATTAATGAAGGCTTTTTGATGATCCAGTTTTCGGTCTATGTAAGAGTATGTGTGAATAAGAAATCCGCAGACTTCATGGAGAAAAGGATTGCGGCAATTGCACCGCCTGAAGGACTGATTCAATCCTTGATAATGACTGAAAAGCAATATAATGACATGCACTTTATAGCCGGGAAGCCAAAGGAAGATGTTCGGAATTCTTCAGAAAGGACGATTATTCTATGAAAATCTCGTATGCTGCTCACAAGGAAATTGAGTTAAGTTCGAAAAGACCGACAGTGATTGCAACAAATAATCCAGCGGTCTATCATGACTTCATCGTCGGGTTGAGCTCATTCAACGACAAAGTTAAATTGTTTGATGACGCGTTTGAGTCGCTTGAAGTGAAGGATGCCATTGATTGGCAAGGGGATGTGGGGCTTAGTGATGGTGTGAGTGAAAAATATAGTTCTGGAATTTACAAGCAACTTGAAGCTGTATTGACTGATGATCAGCGTAAGTCCATAACTGACATTAACAGCCAACTGTATACCTGTGTTCAGAAATGCTTATTCATGATTGATCTACCTTTGGAAGTTACCTACGATTGGGATTTGAAGAAGCTGTTCAAGTACTGCAAAATTCACTTTAATGCTGATACCATGCAGAACCCATATGCTATAATTGAATCAATTATTAAAATTCATTTGGAGTGTGGATTGAAGTCTGCAGTTGGTCTAACTAATGTCGCTCATTATCTTAATCAGCAGCAATTAACTGACTTATCCAAGCTTACAAGTTCCACAGCGATCTCGACATTATTAGTAGAATTCACAGATATGAAGTCACAGGAGCTTTATACCAATTGCGATTTCTACTACATTGACGAGGACTTTGTTGATTGGCATTCATAACACATTAAAACCTGGTTATAAAAAATCGGTTTTAGAAGGATGTTAAATCAATAAGGTTAAACCCGCAGACAATTTATGTTCATCATCAAACGGGGTTTTAGAAGGATGTTAAATCAATAAGGTTAAACCCTCAAAAAGTGTATGTTCCAAAGTGTCATCAGTTTTAGAAGGATGTTAAATCAATAAGGTTAAACCCTTAGCTCTGCCACAGTCGCCGGTGTTATAAGTTTTAGAAGGATGTTAAATCAATAAGGTTAAACCCTCGGTTTCCTTACCAGAAACATCATAGGGAGTTTTAGAAGGATGTTAAATCAATAAGGTTAAACCCAAACTAAAGGCAAAAAGGATACTAAAAAAGGTTTTAGAAGGATGTTAAATCAATAAGGTTAAACCCACAATTTTAGCAACGCCCTTGATAACTTCTGTTTTAGAAGGATGTTAAATCAATAAGGTTAAACCCCAGTCTGAATATTCACCAACTCGGTTGTCTGTTTTAGAAGGATGTTAAATCAATAAGGTTAAACCCAACTTTAAATGTCTCTTTCATAGTTTCCTCGTTTTAGAAGGATGTTAAATCAATAAGGTTAAACCCACGGGACTGATCCGGTCGGTGATACGCTTAGTTTTAGAAGGATGTTAAATCAATAAGGTTAAACCCGGCTTAATGACCAGGTAATACTTGGTCCGAGTTTTAGAAGGATGTTAAATCAATAAGGTTAAACCCCCTTACGACACTTAACAAAGTCAAAAGGCAGTTTTAGAAGGATGTTAAATCAATAAGGTTAAACCCAAATTGATATTCCACGCCCCGAAAAGGTCTGTTTTAGAAGGATGTTAAATCAATAAGGTTAAACCCCAATTAACGCCAGCTGAAAAACATAACATTGTTTTAGAAGGATGTTAAATCAATAAGGTTAAACCCCAAATGACGATGGATATACTTTTATGATCGGTTTTAGAAGGATGTTAAATCAATAAGGTTAAACCCAACGCTTATGGATTGCTTCGTTAGTTTTTAGTTTTAGAAGGATGTTAAATCAATAAGGTTAAACCCAAGCCTATTTTACTGCTATCACACCGCAGGGTTTTAGAAGGATGTTAAATCAATAAGGTTAAACCCATAATAAGCCAAATAATAATCGCTAGACCTGTTTTAGAAGGATGTTAAATCAATAAGGTTAAACCCTTAATTTTACTGTAGTCATTCAGCACTTAGGTTTTAGAAGGATGTTAAATCAATAAGGTTAAACCCGCGAAGATGCAGATATTGCGCAAGCCTATTGTTTTAGAAGGATGTTAAATCAATAAGGTTAAACCCAAACCAAAGGCAAAAAGGATACCAGAAAGGGTTTTAGAAGGATGTTAAATCAATAAGGTTAAACCCCAGGATTGGCGAATCATGGTCAACTATGGTGTTTTAGAAGGATGTTAAATCAATAAGGTTAAACCCGATCATGAGTTATGATTCTGAAAGCATATTGTTTTAGAAGGATGTTAAATCAATAAGGTTAAACCCACACGTTGGAAAGTTTGGCCCAGGGGGTTTGTTTTAGAAGGATGTTAAATCAATAAGGTTAAACCCAAACTGACGTTCGCAATGAACGCGCTGCCAGTTTTAGAAGGATGTTAAATCAATAAGGTTAAACCCCGACAACAGATAATATATTTATACTTTCATGTTTTAGAAGGATGTTAAATCAATAAGGTTAAACCCACCATACGTATCTATCGCGCCTTTTAAGCTGTTTTAGAAGGATGTTAAATCAATAAGGTTAAACCCCCATGTATAGTCCCTTGTGCTCTTCATTCCGTTTTAGAAGGATGTTAAATCAATAAGGTTAAACCCTTTGAAATGAAAGGTTATTCAATTGATTATGTTTTAGAAGGATGTTAAATCAATAAGGTTAAACCCCTGTACATGGTACTACCGCCCACGAGTTTCGTTTTAGAAGGATGTTAAATCAATAAGGTTAAACCCTAATAAAGAGATCAAGCCATTAAAAATTACGTTTTAGAAGGATGTTAAATCAATAAGGTTAAACCCGGCTTAATCCGGCCATAATAAGTTCCCCGAGTTTTAGAAGGATGTTAAATCAATAAGGTTAAACCCTTGTAGGTCGCTTACCCGCGACCACAACTTGTTTTAGAAGGATGTTAAATCAATAAGGTTAAACCCATGCACAAGTTGCTAACTCTGTTGAAACGCGTTTTAGAAGGATGTTAAATCAATAAGGTTAAACCCGTTAATGGATTACTGACATATGTAAACATGGTTTTAGAAGGATGTTAAATCAATAAGAAGCTGTCCAAGATCTATGATTTTTGATATACTTCTATGTAAAAAGCGAGTTTAAGCTATGAAAAATTATCCCAGCAATATTACTCGGCAACAATTTGAATTAATTCGACCAGCTTTAGAAAATTTTCGTAAGCGAACTAAGCCTCGAAAATATAATCTCGGGATGACGAGAAACTGCGGATCGATCACTGACTAAATCAGTGACGGCGAACAATCAGCTATTGACAAAAGATCTGGCATGGCCTATTCTCAGGTTAATTAAACATGAGACGTTAATGAGAAGAGTAACTGGTTGGCTTACCAAACAGAGACTGCTGAATGCTGAAAATGCAGGCTAAACCAATCGGTGAAGATGAGCTCGGAGTCTTGTCGAAAGTGAAAGCTTTAGACACGTTGAGGGGTCGATATCCCCCAGAATATGATCTTTTTGATTGTATTTTTGAGGTGATTCAGCGTAAGTTGAATCACAAACTTTGGGTGGCACCACGACTAAATTCGTCCCTGGACAATTATTTTTGTTCAGGGATTTTTTGCGTCTAATGAAAATCAATCTTCATTTGAAAGGGAGCGGATCTGATGAGAATAAGTTCATCAGCAGAAAAAACATTTTTAGAAAAGGTATTTGCAACAGACGGGTTTTCAGAACATGATGGCGCCCTACTTGCCGACACATTAGTTGATGCGGATTTACGGGGCATTTCGTCCCATGGGATTCAACGGTTGGCTTGGTACACCAGCATGATCAAAGAACACATTATTGAACCCAAAAACAAAGTGAAAGTCCTAAAGGAAACGCCGACCAGCCTACTGATCGATGCCAATAAAAACATGGGTCAGATTGCCTCAGCATTTGCAATGAACAGCTTAATCGACAAAACCAAGAAATTGGGGATTTCGCTGGCTGTTATCCGCAACTCCAATCATTTCGGAACGGCCGGCTACTATGCCCGCTTAGCCGCTAAGCAAGGATTAATTGGGATTGCCTTGACCAACACGCGCCCATTAGTTGTTCCAACCAACGCGACTGAGGCCTTCTTGGGTTCCAATGCCTTCGCCTTTACTTTCCCGGCTGACCCCCATCCCTTTGTCTTCGATGGGGCGACCTCGATTGTTTCCAGTGGAAAGATTCAAGTGCTCGCCAAAAACAATCAACCCATTCCCGGCGACTGGGCGGTTGATGACCAACGACACGTGGTCACCGATGCGCAAAAAGTGGAAGACAATTTGGCCAAAGTTGCCTTCACGGAAGATGAGCCTGGCGGCGGAGTCCTAACCCTTGGTGGCTTACTTGAACAAAATTCCAACTATAAGGGATTTGGTAATTCCTTAGTGGTTGAATTATTAACGGGCATCTTAGCTCAGGGCTCAATTTCGGCTGATACCAACAAACCGGGTCGCCACGACTTCAGTCAGTTCTTCTTAACCATCAATCCGGCATTGTTTGGCGAGCTTGATGATCTCAAACAACGAGCTACTAAGATGTTTGATCGGATTCGCCACCTCAAGCACGTTCCCGGGACTCATATCATGATCCCCGGCGATCGTGAGTATAAACATTATGACGAGAATCTTAAGCAAGGCGTTGTGATTGATGATAAGACCGCTCAGGAGCTGGAGACAATTGGCAAGCAAGCCGGTGTCGTCGTTCCCCAGGCAATCTAATTTTGATTGGTATCTCCATTAATGACTAATTCTACAAAATGCTTTTCTGCAACCAAAAGCGTTATAGTAGTGGTGGTAACAAAATGATTTGAGGAGGTATTCAATTGAAAACTGTATTAATTTTAGGAGCCGCAGGTCAAATTTCCAGTTATTTGATTCCAGCCCTCTTACAACAAACTGATTTTAACTTAAAACTGTATGCTCGCAATGCCAACAATCGTATTAAAGTGACTGATCCAAGCCGAGAAACCGTCATTGATGGCGACTTCAACGACAAGGATACCTTGAATCAGGCCATGGATGGCGTTGACGCGGTGTATTTGAATGAAATGCGTGATCTCGATTCCGTTAAAAATATTGGGGCAGCAATGGATGCCAACCACGTCCGCCAATTTATCGGAGCCACCGTCCTTGGAATTGAAGATGAGGTCAAGGGCGCCTTTGGTCAGTGGAATACCAGTATGA
This sequence comes from Lentilactobacillus parakefiri, assembly GCF_002157585.1. Lineage (GTDB taxonomy): Bacteria > Bacillota > Bacilli > Lactobacillales > Lactobacillaceae > Lentilactobacillus > Lentilactobacillus parakefiri. Next base: position 7,825 of record NZ_BDGB01000030.1, on the reverse strand, counting down.
TTGAAAGCTCAATCACCAAGCGGATTAAAACCGCCAAAGTCATCAAGGATTCTGATCTCACTTACACGTTGCTGCGGTTAGCTTGGCTTTATAATAAAGACGGTAACACCAACTATGAGTTAACTGACAGCGACCAGCCATTTGGTGGGACCCAAGTGACCCGTCAAGCCGTTGCCCAACTGATTGTCAACATCTTGCAGGATGAGTCCCGGAAGTACGCCCGCAAGAGCTTAGGCGTTAACGAGCCAAATACGAATTGGGATAAACCGTCGTTTTATTAATTTGACAAGATTGGGACGAAAGGCGATTTGATCCCAGAATTTAAGTAAAAAAGTAGCGCATTCAAAACCAGAATGCGTTACTTTTTTTGGCTTAAATGGCCGAGATCAGCCGTTTGCCGCAAGTTTTATCAATCTAAAAATGGCAAGCCAAGTTGCATTGATAAGCACCTTGCTAACTAATGTCTCATCCACTTCTGTGCGGTCCTATATGTCTTGAAAACCGGTTGCCAATGGCGTCAAGTCCCCGGTGATTTCCCAGAATGGCGGTCAGTTTACAACTATTACAAAATTTGGTCAACTAAAGCTGAGCCTACGGCTGATTCTTTA
>NZ_BDGB01000030.1:6358-7142 GCF_002157585.1 Lentilactobacillus parakefiri | reverse complement strand
GGCGTTAATTTTCAGCTCGATGTAGCCAGTAATTTAAACGCAACCGTGCAGGTTGCGAAGCGCAATGAGTTGCATCGATTCGAAGTCATGCCCCAACGTTGGGTAGTCGAACGATCTTTTAGTTGGCTAGAGAATTGTCGGCGACTTTGGAAAAATTGTGAGCGTCAATTAACCACCAGTCTGCAAATGGTCGTTTTAGCGTTTTTAGCACTATTACTTAAGAGATTTTAGACAGCTTCTAAGTATTTTGACATAAACAGGCTTCTCAATGATCATTGAGAAGCCTGTTACTATCTTTATCTAAGTGTGGATTACGTGATAAGTCACAACGATTAATTACAGCCTAAGATAATCAGAAGAACAATTCCCATTCTAACGTTAGCAAAGGGACCATTTCTAAATAAAAAAGAGCGAACACCTGAATGTTTGTGTCTGTAATTCCCAGTAATTTAAGTGTATTATCTAGTTGAGACATCTATTCCTACCCCGCTTATCTTGAGTTTCGTCGCTTAAAGCATAGCACTAGGGAGGCTTAGATGCCTTTTTTTGTTATCAAAAAGGGCCTAGTACTTTTGGAATGGAAATACTTTCCAACACCAAAAATTCTAGACCCAATGGTTCCACCACTAATCGTCAAGGTATCGTTCGCAATTTGCCAAGTGACACCTCCGTCAAGGGTGCCGCTGTTATTGTCCTCTGCTTGGTCTTGAGTGGCAATAGTTGTGATCGGTGATGTTTTGGTCGTGGAAGTGGGGCTGGTGGCAGCAAAAGCTGGCATTAGAAC
>NZ_BDGB01000030.1:0-6338 GCF_002157585.1 Lentilactobacillus parakefiri | reverse complement strand
AAGCCCCCACTGAAGCCGCTGCAATTATTAGTAATTGATTCAATTTATTCATAAAAAACAACTCCCTCTAGAAAAATAGCTTGGTTACCACTCAAAAATTCCCCCGGATTATCGAGTGATCCCTTATCAAAGGAATATAACCTCTTTTTCGCCATTTATGTTTGGAGAATTGTCCAAAATTTTTCGGCATTTTTTGGAGAAAGCTCTAAAAGAGAATAATCATTAAAAGCGGCCACCGCCAAAGGAATATATCCCTCCCTTTGGCAGCAGTCGCTTTGTTTGAATCAATATTAGCGGGATCTAATCAGTTAATACCCCTCCGTTGTAAAGTACCAACGAACGTTGTCCCCACTCTTAAGCTTCGTTAAGTTTGCAGCATGGTCAATAAATTTCTTGTTAACACTGAACATCCAACCGGAACCGGCCTTAACGTCATTTTCCTTGAGGCCGTTAATGCCGTTCACGTAAACGGAGGGGCCCGGAATATAACTAATCTTCAGGTTCGTTTGCTTTAAAATCGAAAACGCGTTGGCGCCCTTTTTAACGCGCATCCGCTTCGAATAGAAAACTTTTTTGTATCCATCAACCGTTAAATGGATTTGAATTGTATTCTTAGCATTAGACGACTTTTTAGCCGCATGATGCGTATCCTGAACCACCTTGGTTTCTGCTTTGTGGTTAATTTTACCCAGCTTATCAGATTTAGGGGCATTTGACCGCTTAGTTTTAGCGACCTTGTTAGGACTTGCCTTTGCACTGGATCCGGTTGTCCGATTAGGGCTTGTGCTTGATTGAGAACTAGCAGTTTGGGGCTTGTTGGCTGTTTTTTGAGCCCGCCTATCTGCTTTTGGTTTTGCTTTGCTTGCACCCTTTGCTTTTTGCTGGTGACTTGGCTGTTTAAGATGACTTGAACTGGTCGAACTTGAACTTGAAGAAGTCACTTGTTTAGAAGTTGTCGGCTTAGGGGCTGCGTCTCTCGATGAAATCACCTGTTGGGCACCAAAAGCGATTCCAATTGTGAGAATGAACGCAAGAATGAAGCCAATTGCTTTTTTCATAGCTTTTTTCATAAGAGTTGCTAGACGAGGAAACTCGGTATTTTAATGCCGAGAGGAATCGGCGTCTTGAGCAACGCACCTCTTTTCTAAAATAGATTTGTGATGACTAATATTTCACTAATGCATGAGTATCATTGCCAGCATTGCGGCTATACCAGCAACGATGACCGGATTGGCGCCATGAATATTCAACTCCTTGGCACTAACTGGGTAACGAATAAAGAAACCGCCTTTAATCAATTGCAATTTAATCAAGAATAGCTACTGGATAAACTCTAGTAGTTAAACGGGTGCTGTCAATCACCCGATGATGTAACCACTTTGGTAGGAGTTGTCAGACATTTGCACTACGACCCCGTTAGGGGTGTGAGTTACAAGCTCGGTAATTTATTACCGAGTAATTGACATTGTTTTGTCACCTCTCACTCAAAATTTGGCGATTAATTAATTGTGTAAACTGAACGATTCTTTAAAGCAGCTTTATAAGCGGCAACCGCTAAATTTACCTGACCGACACCATAGAGCTGAGTAGCTGCGTTTTTAATTGAACCGGATTTATTGACATAGGTCAGCATTGCATAAAGCGGCGTCCTAGTTTGACTTGTTTTCATCGCCGTGTTATTCACATATTTCTTCATGCCAAAATCATTTGATAGGGCAATAATTGCTTCAGCGGTTGAATTGGCATTTGGCGTTGTTTTGCCATTAAACGTGTAGCCAAATGCACCACTGGGTTGCACAATACCAGTAAGAAATTTTTGCCCCTTCAGCAAGCTGTCCTTGACGTTAGTTGTATTAACCTTTCCTCGAGCCAGACCGGTTAGAACCATGCTGGTCGTGTCGGCATCCCTAACTCCTTGTTGGTTATTATACGTCCAACCGTGATTATTTAATTGAGCTTTCACTAGCCGAGCACTCAATCTTGCTTTGCTAAACTTCGCTCCCTTTGGCTGCTTGAACTTTGAGCTCATCGAAATGGCAATCAGCACTTGTGCCTGGGCACTTGTCGTTTGTTTGGAAACACTTGTCCGGTACAACTTGGTTACCAGATTGATTCCCTTTTTGTGGCCATATGGCTTATAATCTCTAGCGTTGAGCCCCATCGCCTGAACGGCCATCACGGCATTGGCCATTGTTGCAGCAGGGGTTGTCTTTTTGATTACCAAGTTTTTTCGCAGCAACGTTTTTTCCTTGGTATTAAATTTATAACCGTTTCCCTTGAGCCCTAACAGAAAGTCAGAGTACCCCGCAGTCGCACCAGTATCAGGATTGAGTTTCTTACTAAAAATAGAACTGCTTTGACCGGAAAGTCCGGTCTTATTTTCTTTAATCATCTTTTTGGCATAGGAATAAGTACGGGCAATTCTGCTGTGAATGGTGCCGGTACTAGCCTTCCTAATTGATGCAGCGTTGGTAGTTGTTGAGAGCGTCAAAGCGGCGATAACCAAAGTTGCAGAAGTCAAGACTGATTTTATATATTTATTCATAGGTGTGATCTCCTTAGATAATGCATAAAAGTGGCTGGGGCCTCATTTTCCCCCAACCACTTTGATATTTGATTGTTAGATGAAGAATTACTTATTGTAGGTCATCGAAATTGAATCGCCATCTTTCAAAGTATAAGCACCCATCGATGAACCAGGTTCGGTGCCATTAACTGAATAAAGCCATCCAGTCATTGTCCCGGCTGGCCCAGCATTGTAACCATTAATTCCGGTAACGTATGTAGTAGCCCCCGATCCTTTATAAGTTAAAGCCAATCCTTGTTGCTGGGCAAATGCCTGCAAGGCATCAAATGCGCTGGCCCCACTGTTAACCTTGATACTGCCACTTGCGATGGTCGCCTCATCGGCATGAATACTAATAGTGGTTGTGATGGTTTTAGCATCGTTTGATGGCGTAACAGGATTTGTGGGTGCCACTGGCAAAGTTGGCGTGGCACCTAGGTGAATTATTATAGGTGAATTATTAGTAGTTGTGGTTGTCCCCGTCGTTGCCGTCGGCTTAGAGCTTGTCGTCGTTGTCGTAGTCGCTGTTGACCCTGAGTTAGTCGGTGGGGTACTCGTTGACGTCCCTGTGGTTGTGGCCGTAGGTGTGCTTGGACGAGTATTTTGGGAGCTCTTCTTGATCTTAGTAGCCAAGATGAGCTTCTTGTTAGCAGTGATGTAGCGGCCATTTGTAAGTTGCATCCGGTTGGAAAGCCCATAGTTAACAATTTTTCTGACGCTTAATGACGCATTCTTTTTAACGTGGCGCTTCTTGCTCGTTAAGTTAACCTTACCATACTCGTTGATTCCCTTAGGATTGATGACTTTAATGCGGGTCACCTTTGCGGAATAGTAGGCGTGGGCAAAATACTTTGAACCAGAAAGCGTATAACCGGTTTTGCCTAAATTCATGTCCTTTACTCGATAGATCGCATGGCCCTGTTTGTTCGTTTGCTGGCTGATAACCAGGAACATTGGGCGGTTAATCCGGGCACGTTTCTTGTAGGTCTTCGTCAGATTCGATTTAGTAAAGTTCGAACTTCTATATAGTTTGACAGTTGTCAGTGCATATACGATGGAACGATGACTTGCTTTTTTAACAGGCTTCCCGGAAACAGTCGGCGTACTTATTGGCACACTACTAGATGAAGAAGTGGATGTTGCTGCTGATGAACTCGATGCACTGGAAGAGCTGGCCGGATTGTTGACAACCGTTACGTTATTGTTCGTAACAGTTGGTGGCGTTACGGGCGTTGCTGGTGCGGCATGAGAAACGGTTACATGATTAAAAGCCGTAACCCCAGCTGCTCGATCGGCGATTGCAGCACTGCTGGTTGAATCAGCGCTTAACTTCGAAACATACGTCGCTAGTATTTGATCTACCAGGTTAAGGGCGTCACTCTTGGCAGCGGCCGTTGCCTGAGGATCATTGATGATTGACTGCTTTTTGGTAATTGCGGCCGCCTTTATACTGACAATCTCACCAGGTTTCGCCGCATCCGTTTGATTGAAAGCGAAGATGGATCCTTTACCACCATTTCTGGTGAATCGGGCCTGTTCAAATGTCCAGGTTGCCTGTTGAATCAGCATTGCGGAATTCCCAGCGGAAACCGGATGTTGCTCGAGAACTCTTTGAACAGGGGCAACATAATCAGTTTTCTCCTTTAATGGTACATAAACATTTACGCCGGCAGAGGCAAGGGCATTAGTCATTGTTACATCATTGTAGGCATTTTCAGCGCCAAACATTGTGTTACTACTATCAGCAAATCCGCCATTTTCTTGATAAAGATGATTACTTACCGCTTTAACTGCCGTGTTTAAAGCATCTGCAGCCCCTGGTTGATTCGTATTCATCGATAATGCTAATATTGCCCGACCGGTATAATCAACTTTATCAAACCCGTTCCACAAACCTGTTTTTTGATCTTGCATCCCAATTAACTTCTTGGTTAAAGAAGTTCGGGCAGTTTCGCTTGCCTGACCATAACTACCAGTACTCAAAGCTTGCAAATCATTAACAATTGAATAATCACTGGCAGGATTATTTGCATCCTTTACAATGTCAGCAACTAAATTCTTACCATTCACATTAGTTGGATCTTTGTCGATTGCCACCAAACCATTGACGGCAGAAACATCAGAGATCCCGTTTAACCCTTGACTGCCACCACTGAACACTCCCCAAAACAAATATAACGGTCGTTAACCGCTATTAATACTGGACTGGTTAGACTTTCTGCAACACAAAAAAGCCTAGCTAGAGCCATCTTCTATCATTAATAACTAACGTCCGACATTTTTGGGCAGACTAATCCCGGAAAGTTTATTATTAATTGACAAAGTCGACCCTAAGAAACTTTGCAATCAGTATAATAAGCGTCTCCTGACTTGATCTCATCCCCAAATGTCTTCTTCCCGGCTTTAGCCAGTGAGTTGCGACATTTCAGTCAATCTTACAGTAGCGAAGGGGCTGTAAAGGCTTTTCACCTTTTTCCGGTTCATTATACTTTTTAGCATTAATCATTATAGCATGGCGCGCGTTTGTTTAGAATAGGGCTACGAAGTCCGTAAGTGTCAATATTTTTGCGGTAGGCTATTAACCATTAGTCTGACCTTAATTTCTTAAATATTTATTTGACTTATTTTTCTGCTAAAATCATCCAAATAGCTATGTCCTGCTGTTAAGCTTTCGATTGCTCCATGATGAATGCCTAGATGAGCTTCATGCGTCTTTCTTAGGCTGGCACGAACTGCACCTTTCAATTCTCCCTGATCACCAATATCGAGCTGTCCACCTGCAAACTCACTGCTAAGCCAGTATTCCAGCTCTTTGTTTTTAATGCAAGTCAGCACACGCAGAATTCCTTCGGCACCATCTTCTGACCAGTATTTTCCTTGCCCTTTGACGCGATAAGTATATTTACGGTGATTGCTCTCACAGCAGCCAATTGCCTTAATTACGGACAAATGACGCATCTTAAACGGCTTAATATCTACCCAGCGACGATGAAGATAGCTGCGCAGCCGCTTTAGGTTTTCATGATTTTCTGGCGTATTCAGCTCATCAACCAGATTGCTTTCAATCGTGTCTAAAATCACATCAGTTAAGTGACGGTCATATTTAAACTCAACTGCACTGATCAATTTGCTTGGCATAGCCGGCATAAAGCCTAAACGGTCCTTGATCTTTTTATTCAAGTGAAAGACATCCAAGAAGGGTTCGTGCTGCCGGCAATAGCCAACTATTTCATCAAAATCTTTCTTGGCATAGCCAGCACCGCCATCGGCATTACTGATGATTAAAGTATCGCTTAAGTCATAGGGATTGGCTAAATAAGCTTTAATTTCTTGTAAAGCATCCAAGCGGCTTAAAGAAACAAACTCTTTTCCTGCGCGTTTTGCTTAAATTAATAATATCCTCGCAGACCTGATAGCGATGAAACTCTAGCCGCTTCTTGGTGCCCTTGATCACAACGCCATCGCCTTCAAGATAAAGCACTGGCGCCCTTTTTCTTTTGGGTAATGCCATCGTATCTTTCCTCAGACTGCTGCTGTGCTTTAATCTGTTTGCCTGCTTGCACAATCAGCTTGCCAACTTGGCTGTGACTAATCTTAAAACAAGAAAGGGTATTAACTGCTAGAGCGGTATTGCGGTAAGTAGCCACAGCACTAACTTGCAAAACATCTTTTACTGCCAAAACACTGTAACGCTTGTATTTGTCATAACCCATTAGCTTATCCAGTGGGTATTGGGCCTTCTTGCCTGGACAGACATATCTTCTGCGCCAAT
>NZ_BDGB01000029.1:26376-148977 GCF_002157585.1 Lentilactobacillus parakefiri | reverse complement strand
GAGCCCAAATTATTCAGATGATGAATCAGTTCTTCACATTTTTGCCGAAACGGTTAGTTTCGCTGTTAACAGCAAGCTAAATGGTTAAATTAATTAAAATATGCCCTGTGATACCAAGGGATCAGTCTGTCTTCATACTTTCAAGTTTCAGTTAATTATTAGTCATTCTCGGTAGAAACTGCACTGTTAGCAGTTTGCGTTTTCTGGCCTGCGAACTTTGCCACTCGGGCCATAAAATCAGCAAACAACGCATCTTGTACCTGATCCGTTTGGAACATAGCCTCCGGATGCCATTGGACACCAATAATCAGATCGTCGTCTTTACTTTCAACCCCTTCAATCACGCCATCTTTTGCTAATGCGGAGATGTTGAGCTGCGAAGAAACGGCTTTGACCGCCTCATGATGGTGACTGTTAACCAAGGTTGTATCATCAGTACCGATAATCTTTGCCAAATAAGAATCAGGGGTCACAGAAATCGTGTGCGTTCCCTGTTGCATCGGTGCCTTTTGGTAATGCTGTAAGGTAGGGCGATTGCGTTGACTATACAGATCTTGATAGAGGGTGCCGCCAAGCGCAACGTTTAACACTTGAACACCGCGGCAGATGCCAAAAATCGGTTTGCGCTTGGCAACTGCCAATTTAACTAACTCAATTTCGCTGGCATCCAAGAAGGCATCTGTGTCACCAAGATTTTGAACGGGTTCTTCACCATAGAACTTCGGGGCAACATCCGGCCCACCCGGCAGCAGCAAACCGTCAATCAAGTCAACGTACTGCGCCATAATTTCTGGATTACGGGTGGGAATAAGGACCGGCACCCCACCGTGTTTGATGACGCCGGCGACTTCGTTATCGTTGACAGAGTTACGATCCAAATTGTTGATGACCCTTATTTCAGCTGGAATTCCAATTGTATAATACTTTCCCATGGCGTTCACTCCTATATAATATTGTTGAAAATATATTAGCACTGAACGACGTAAATGACGACTACTTGACCCGGTAACTTGTAAAAATCACCAGGTTAAGAAACCTCAGATTGTGATCATCTTTTTAGTCAGTCAAATTATAGGTATTGAGATAATCCCTAGCCTGTCCCTCTCCTGAATACCTGAACCCACCAACAATCGAAACGCCATCCCCAACGGCCGCCTTCAACGAACCAAGCGTATCTTCAAACGACGTCGAGACACTAGTCGAAAATGGCACGACACAACTACCGGAAAAATCATTTTCCGCAAACATGGTATTAATAATTCGTGGTACCTGTCCATCCCAAGTTGGATAACCAACAAAAATATAATCGTATTGGTGCAGATCGGGAATTTTAGTCTTGATCGCAACATTTGCTTTGTCTTGCATTTGCTGCATGCCGACCTTTGAGTACTGACTGTAACCAGTTGGGTAAGGTGTTTTAGGTTCAAGCCGGATGATGTCTGAATGCGTGTATTTCCGAATAGTTTCCGCTGCGGTTTTCGTTGCCCCAGACAGTGAAAAATACATAATCAATGATTTTGTCATATTAGCTTCTTTCTATATCTATGATGCTTCTACCTTATACCTTAAAGTGGACTTCATAGCAAACAAAAACCGCGGTATTATTTCCGCGGTTCTATCTTAATCTCAATTTTAATATGCTGTCCAACCACCATCTACCGGCAACACGGCACCATTTACATAACGAGCCTCATCGGAAACCAGGAACAAAGCGGTGTTTGCGATTTCTTCTGCGGTTCCTGGTTCGGGCGAAGCGCCCATTCCTTGTGATTGACGTTCAAAGCCAAATTTATCAACGTTCTTACCCATTGATTCAGCAATGTTGGTCTTGATACCACCAGGGGCGATGGCATTAACTCGAATACCGTCATTTTGGTACATGTAAGCCGTATTCTTGGTCAACCCAACAATCGCATGCTTCGAAGCGGTGTAGGCAACGCCGGCGCGACCGCCATTTGTTCCACCAACGGAAGCGATGTTCAAAATGACCCCCTGCTTTTTCGGTAGGAACTCCTTGATGGCTTCACGTGTTGCGTACATGACGCTGTCGGTGTTCACCGCAAAGACTTTCTGCCACATCTCATCGGTTAAATTGCCAATCGGTGCCATATTGTCCATGATGCCAGCATTGTTAACAACGATGTCAATTTGGCCAAATTGACTGTTCGCCAGCTTAAACATCTCTGAAATATCGTCCTCACTCGAAACATACGTCTTGATTGAGACTGCTTGACCACCATCTTTGGCAATCGCAGCAACCACCTCATCAACCCGGTCTTTATTCAAATCAGCGGCGACGACCTTAGCCCCTTCAGCGTTAAACAATTTAGCCATTGCAGCACCCATGCCTGAGCCGGCACCGGTTATAATTGCGACTTTATTCTTTAAACGATCAGTCATGAAAAAGCCTCCCTTTTATTTATAAAACGCTTACACTGCTATTGTATCTGATTGAACATGCCCTGTAAAAGAAATAGTCAGTGGATAGTTTTAATCAAAACAGTTGCATTAACAACTATTGGTGTTAAACTGTATTTTGAGTTAGGAGGCTAGCCATTGAAAGATCGAAATTCAGTGTCATCAATCATTCACCAAATTGCCAAGTTGGAGGAAAGCTTGATTAATCAGCAGTTACATCAACTCAGTTTTAACGTGGATCAAGCCCACACGCTGCGGTACATTGGCGATCACCCGGGGACAAATCAACGGGCGATCACAATTATTTTAGGGCGCAGCGCCGCCAGTGTTTCTAATTTGTTAAAAGGACTGGAAACCAGAAACTTGATCGAGAAAAAATTCAACCCGGATAATGACCGGGAAAAGCAGCTGACCCTGACTCCAAACGGCAAAGAAACCGTCACGGCGGTCAAGGGTGCGTTCGACGTCCTCGATCAGAAAGTAGATGCAGCCCTACTTTCACCGGATGCAATTTATGACCAGCTCACTCAAATTTATCAGCAACTAAAGGAGTAATCACATGTCACTAACACTACAACAAGAAATCGACACCAAACAACAAATCAATGCCAACTTCAAACTGGCAGAAGTCCCAATTGAACAAGTGGCCCAAGATCTGGATACCACGCCGGAACATGTTCAAGACATTTTAGACTTGAACCCCACCCGCTTGGAGGAACCTTGGATTCTCAAAGCATACCTGGATGAGAAAATAAGCGAAAAGGGCGGCACACCAGTTCCTTACACCGCATTGCTGGGCGACCCCAAACATTACTGGTTCTTGAATAACCGCTTTTTGAAGAAGGGCAAGCTGCTTAGTTAGGAGGCAGACATTAGATGAAAATTATTACATTGGAAGAACATTTCTCATCCCAAAAGTTGGGACAGAGAACGGCTGAGGTCTTACTAAAACGATCAATCGGAAACGTCAGCCCGGAGATGCAAGATTACATGCAACGCTCACTGCCTTCCGAAGCCGAATTGGAAGACATTACCGGCAGTCGTATTCAATGGATGGACAAGCACCAGATTTCCATACAAATTCTGTCATATGGCAATCAGAATCCGCAAAATTCGGATCCAAAATTTGCGATTGAACTGATAAAGTTGGCAAATGATGAGCTGGCAAAAGCTGTTGCTGAAGCTCCCGATCGTTTCTGTGCATTTGCGTCGCTCCCGGTTTCTCATCCAACCGAAGCTGCAGCGGAATTAACACGCAGTGTTGAAGAACTTGGCTTCAAGGGTGCCATGCTAGTGAGACCAACCTCTCAGGACCATCCATTCTTTGATGATCCCTTCTATCTACCCATTTTTGAGGCAGCAGCTAATCTCAATGTGCCAGTCTATCTGCATCCCTCATTTCCAAATCCACAGATTATTGACTACTATTATTCCAACGGTCCGTGGGACGACAAAGTTTCCGGTATTTTGGGAACTGCCGGCTATGGTTGGCATACAGATGTCGGCATCCAAACGGTCAGACTGCTATTAAGTGGCGTTTTTGAGAAGTACCCTAATTTGAAATTGATCTCCGGTCACTGGGGGGAGTTTGCTTCATTTGCCCTGGAGCGAATGGATCAGGTCATGTATCCGGAAACCAACCTCAGCGAACCCATTTCAAAGATTTATCGCGACCACGTTTACATCACCCCAAGCGGTATCCTAACTGAACCGCAATTGAAATTCGTGAAGGACGAAGTTGGGATTGAGCATCTGTTGTACTCGATAGATTATCCTTATATCAAGCCGGAAAATTCTGGTAGTTTCATTGCGAACAGTCCACTGACGGATGAGGAGAAAGAATTGTTTGGGCATGGGAACGCCGAAAAGTTGCTGCAACTCTGAATCCGATAACATCATTAATGATGAAGAAAACCAGCTGGCAAGCCCAAAAGGGTTCCCAGCTGGTTTTAATTTGCTCAGTAACTGGAGGTCACTTATGATATGGACTACCTTCATTAATCATAAACGCTCGGTAAATCTGCTCGGTCAGCACCAATCTCATCAACTGGTGAGGCAATGTGAACCGACCAAAGGAAATCTGCGTATCTGCACGATCGAGAACGTGTTTCGATAACCCAAGCGAACCACCAATCACAAAGGTAATGTCAGAATGACCATAAGTTGTCAGATCGGCAATTTCCTTTGCGAATGCTTCTGAAGACCGCTCCTTGCCTAGGATCGCGAGTGCATACACGTACTCGCGGTCCTTTATTTTTTCCAAGATTCGCGCACCTTCTTTGTCCATCACTTCATCCATTTCCGCTTGGCTGAGTGATTCAGGCGCCTTCTCATCGGGAACTTCCACAATCTGAAACTTGCAAAAGCGCGATAATCGCTTTGCGTATTCCGCAATCCCCTGCTTAAAATACTTTTCTTTCAGTTTTCCAACAACGACTAATTTAATGTTCACTATGTACAATCCTCCAAATTCTTTGTGATCCTGTGTAAAAGAGACCGCTTATTAACAAGTTGTCCACAGAGTTATCCACAGGTTTATGCACCTAACTAAATTTTAACCAACCCGCATTATTTTAAAAATTGTCAATAGTCAAAAATGTTATCCACAAAACTGTGGACAACGTGTGTTCGCAACCCATCACCGCAAACCCCATTATATCAGTCTTTAGTGCAACGAACAAATGCCTTTTTAAAGTCAAAAAAAGTTATCCACAATTTCTGTGGATAACTTTCGATGATCAGGGGATAACTATTCAACGTTATTCTACCAGTGGATAACAGAACCCTGTGGATTGTCCACAGAGTTATCCACAGCCAAAATGTGGATAGTTTATCAAATCTTTACATCCGCTGAATTTTCTAAATAAAAATAAGGATATCATTCGTATTTATATAATGTGTACCCTACAAGTTTCACCTTTTTGGTATGGCCGTTCGTAAACAATGATGCGGTCCAATGTTTGCGGACAAATCAACCCTAATTCAACACCTTTTTCCGGATTACCCACACCATTCTCATTTCAAGATTGGAGCGTTATTCATGACAGTTAAGCTAACTCAGCATGAAAGTCAAACCATGCTGCCGATTCCAGATAGCATCATTCCCAAAAGCGACCGATATACCGTGTTTCAAACGCCAGACGGGGCAATTCTATTTCTCCCCCAAGATGGCAGTAACAAGAGCTGATGAAACAAAGAGGCCCCTCTTCCATCACAGGAATCGGGACCCTCAAAACACCATTCGATGTTGGTTAGTTGTTGTAAAATGATGCGAGTGATTTAGCTCCAAATTTAGCATCATCCAATGTGACTTTCTTAGGTGCGCCTGAAACTTACGTATACTTTAACCCAACCTTAACAGGGGCATCAGCAATCGTCACATTACCGTCCTTATCAAGAAGTGGGGTGTCCAGATTACCCTTCTGGTCAAGTGCAACAGTATTGTCATTGGCTTTAGCAGTAAGGGTTACTTTGTAGACGTAAATTGTCTTTCCTTTCATCGAATCTGCGAATAGTGAACCGTTTGTACCAAAGTCTCCTGAGGCCAGGTAGGTACCGGCAGCCGCCCACCAGCCATCATCCTTAGCAGCATAGTAAATGGTATCTAAATGCTGTGCTTTAAGGGCGTTATTAACGCTTGCAGCTGATACGACATTCCCTGCGTAACCATTCAAATTTGTGTCCGTCATTAATTGCTTACTAAAGTTTGTATCCGAATCTCGCTTGCCATTGGCATCTTCCAAATAATTAATAGGAAAATCCTTGTAGTTCCAAATGTCTTGTTTAGCATGATCAAAGAATGTAAAACTTGAGGCCAATGCCTTCACCGGAATCTTCGCCACAACCAACTTAACGCTCTGTCCAAAAGCAGCCGCATTCAGTGCTGCAAGGTTAGCCTTCAACTGATCGGCAGTAAGGTCAGTGGTGTAATACCCCTTAACCCCAGCTTTCGTTAACAATGCATCATAAGCTGCTTTCAAGGTTGCTGAATTTGTGGATGTCGGGTCACTCCCACTGGCTGCTTTAATTGTCTCCAAAGCCGTCTTATCAGTAGCTGCCTTGGTCAAAGTGGTTGTGCCAAGAGAAGTCCCTTGTTGGTCGACAAATGATAACTGAACTTCATTGTCCTTGACCGGATTTGCAGCAACCGTCTTAACGGAAACCTGGTTGCCGAAAGTCGTTTGGGCAATGAGGGCCTGTTGGTCAGCGGTTAACGTATTGTTGGCACTTAAAGCATGACCAGTCCCTTTCAGGGCGTCTACTAATTTTGCCTGAATAGCGGTGGAATCTGCAGCTGCCAACTTCCAGGTGGTTCCATCTAATGTTCCGACGGGTTGGCCATCCTTTGCGGTGGCATTCGTGTAATCAACAGAATTAATCACGTTGCCACTTGGATCGGTTAAGACAATTCGAACAGCCTTGCTAATGGTTGGTTTAACAACCGAAATGGTGACGCTGGCACCAAAAGTTCCTTGAGCGATTGCCGCCATTTGGCCCGGTGTCAGAGTAAATCCAGTATAGCCGTGGGCTGCAAGTGCTGAAGCAATTTGTGACTGGATGGCGCTGGAATCAGTTGCCTCCAGTTTCCAGGTTCCATTCACGTTTGATCCCAAAGCAGATCCCTTGGCAGCCCCAGTCTTAGTATAATCAACCGAGGTAATTGATGAGCCGGTTGCCGAATCGACCAGGTTAATCCGAACCGCATTATCGGCAATTGGTGAGTTGATATTTGAAGCCGGCTTCAAGCCAGAATAACGGATCCAGCCGTCAGCTCCGGAATTGCCATTGCTTGTTGCAGAAATGTGAACCCATTGATCACCTTCGCGGGTTCTGGTTCCTGCTTGATCAATCTTGTAGCTAACGTTGGCATACGGCCTGGAATCAGTGACTTGACGACCAACCTTATATTGCGTCCATGCCGGCTGCTTATAAGTAACCGTCTGATTATCGTTGGCCGTTCCAGGATTAGCAATTTGGAAATTTCCATTGCTCATCTCGCTTGATAAAGAAGTCTGCTGGAAAGTTTGATAAGTCTTTAAACCACCGGCAAAGTTGGTTCTGCTTCTCCCGCCGTAAATCCAGCCACGATCTTTACCATCAAAAGTAACTACTTTGTAGTAAACTCTCCCGCGGTTGGTTCTGGCAACCCGGTAGGCACGAACATTTTTGCTTGATCGGCCAGCCTTGGCAAGATCCTTCAGCGTGATCGTTGTTGCAACCTTTTTAGCCCCTTTTAGTGCCGAGGCCTTATTCCACAACGCTGCTTTACCTGTAAAGGTAACGTTCCGGGATGCGGCATCCGTCTTTAACTTGGCGTTTGAGGTCACCTTCACCCGAGATTTTGCCGAAACAGTTGTGGACTGCGATATCCCAGCTGCGGCAAAGAATCCCAACGCAGCCATTGAGATGGCGACTGATTGCTTAATATGAATTCTCATGTGTATTTCCCCTTAATGTTTTTGTCTTACAGTAATATTGTATCCTAATTAGAAATATATTAACATTACACGAATATTAAGTATTACATTTATGTTAAGTAAGTGCACAAATGATTGGCTTGGGCAAAAAAATAACCCCCGCCCATCAATGAACGGAGATTACGTATGTTAACAATCGTTATTTACTTGCTTCACTTAATACCTTACTCGTGGCTTTTTCATTCAAAGTAATCGAACCGGTCTTCTTGTCACCCTGATGGTAATAGGTAACTGAAATCTTGTCACCGATTTGATGCTTATACAAGATATCACGCAACTGGCTTTGTTGGGTAATCTTAGTTCCATCCAACTCGGTAATCACATCATATTTAGCCAATCCAGCCCGCTTAGCAGGTGAATTCGAGTTGACATTAAGGACAACCGCTCCTTGAGTGACACTCTTAGGCAACTTCAAACCGGAGCGTTGCTGCTGCTCGGAAACGTTAGATAAATCAGTGTAGCCAATTCCAAGTGCTGGGCGAATAACCTGACCATTTTTAATCAGCTGGTTGATAATCATCACAACCTCGTTACTTGGAATCGCAAAGCCCATTCCTTCAACGCTGGTCCCTTGCTGATCAGAGGCTAATTTCATGGAATTGATACCGACAACCTGGCCGGCAAAATTAATCAGCGGTCCACCAGAGTTCCCAGGGTTGATAGCGGCATCAGTCTGAATAACCGTGGCGTTACCAATTTGTTGACCGCCTTCCGAGGTTTGTGGAACTTCCCGTTTTTTAGCAGAAATAATTCCCTGTGTCACTGAAGTTGCATATTGAGATCCCAGTGGCGAACCGATTGCCAGCACTGGTTCGGCAACTTTGATATTGTCTGAATCACCAAAGGTTGCGACTTTCTTGACTTTATCAGAGTTAATCTTGATAACGGCCAAATCAGAAACTGCGTCCTTACCGACAACCGAAGCGGAAACCTTCGAGCCATCGCTGAGAATAATCTCAAGGGCGTTGGCACCGGCAACCACGTGGTTATTAGTAACGATGTAAGCAGTGTTGCCGCTCTTTTTATAGATCACCCCGGATCCTTCGCTTGAGGCTTCAAGTTCGCCACTGCTCTTCTTTTTGCTGGAAGAACCGCCTTGAATTTGACCCAAAATGCCAGATAAGGTGTCGTCACTTGAACTTTGTTTCTGTAAATTAATAACGGAAACAACGGTGCTCTTAGTTGCATTAAACGCTTTTTCTGCCTGAGTATTGAGATTAACTTTCACATTGCTGACCTTGGTATTGCCATTCTTGTTCGTACCAGAAACCAACTCTGTTCCCGTTCCATTATTATTGTTGTTAAAATAAGAAACGCCGCCATAGGTAATCCCACCGCCGAGTGCACCGGCGATAACCGCGGTTGCAATGAATTTTCCAAATCCGTTATTTTGTGCCAATTAGTGTGCCCCCTTATTATTTTATATTACCTATAATATACTTTTTTCATGACGAAAGTGTGTTTAAAAGTTTAGAAATATCTAAAGGATTGTTAAATAATCATTAAAGGTGACGCCTGGTCTTGGGACGTATCGTACAGCTTAAAGTCTTCGCCGACCCCCATATCATGGTCTTCGAGGATAGAAGCAACCGTTAAATGGGCGAGGGTTTTCATATTGTTATGCTGGCTGCGGTGACCCAAGAAGACTCTTTTAGTCCGATGACCAATCACATCCAACATCGTATTGGCGCCGTCTTCATTGGACAAATGGCCCTGATCACCCAAAATCCGCTTCTTAGTCATCCAAGGATAGTCACCATTTTCCAGCATTTCAATATCGTGATTACACTCCAAGAGATACCCGTCGGCATCCTTGATAACACCCTCCATCCGGTCAGAAACATACCCGGTATCGGTTAGGATAACGAAGGACTTATTATTATGATGAAAAACGTAGAATTGCGGTTCGGCCGCATCGTGGGACACAGAAAAACTCTCAACATCCAGGTCGCCCATGTCCATCACACTATCAGGTGCAATGATGTTCTTTTGATCATCGGCGAGCTTGCCAATTCTTGGCGCCATGGCATTCCAAGTGCCTTCGTTGGCGTAAACTTGAATCCCATATTTGCGTGCTAAGACACCGGCGCCCAGTCGATGATCTGAATGCTCGTGGGTCACAAAAAGGGAGTCGACATCGCTGAGGTCACGCCCAATCGAATTCATGAGCGCTTCAATCTTCTTACCGCTCAATCCAGCATCACATAAAACTTTGTGATCCGGCGTTTCGATATAGGTCACGTTGCCGCCGCTGCCACTTGCGAGAACGCTGATTTTCATATCATCATTATTCATAATCGTTCTTCTTCCTAACTTTAATTCATTGACGTTTGATTATTCTTCAAATTCTCATCAGTTTGTTTGATGATTCCACCGGTAAACGCATTGATCCGCTTTAACTGAACCTGAGTTGAATTCTGCGGTCTAATCGCGATGATCCAAGTTGGAATAAAGACCCGATTGCCATCGATTGATAATAACTTCGTATACCCAAGGCTTGCCCAGGCAACCGTTGTGTTGTTTGGGATCTCGTTATACTGATACAACCAAATCAAGGCGCGGGTTTCCGAAATGGTTTCCGAACTTTCCCGAAGGCTCTTAATTCCCTGCAGATAAGACTGTGTGTAGCTGACAATCTGGTAATTGGAATTTAAAGTAAACCTGATTTGTGCTTCGGAGGAGTATATCGAACTGCCCATCGCCTTTTGATTGTAGACGATATTTCGACTGGTTGAAAGGTTTTTGCTGTAGACGTATTGGTCACCGAACAATACAAACGTGGAATCGGTCAACAATTTGTCAATTGATTTCCGCGGATTGTTCTTATCAACCGTGATTGGCTGCTTCAGTTCACTTTCCAGTTCATGGCCAACAAATTGAGGAGTCTGGTTAACCAATTGGCCCATCTGGTTCCGCAAAACATCACTTTGTTCACCGGAAATGTAAAAGGCAGTTTCATTCTTCTTGGACAAATTGCCGACTTTAATCTGGTCGTTACGCATTTCCTTGACGATCACTGAATCTGAGTCGCCTTGCGATACGTTGTCGGCCTGCATGTCCATGTTCTTTTTAAACATCCCGAACAAGAAAATGTCGATTGCGATAAAGGTCACCAAAAAGATGATCTCAATTCTTCGAAAGTTCACCAGGCTCCCTCCTTTCCTAATATTGGTTCATGAGTACAGTATAACTGCGCCACTGATTCTTATAGTAAACGTACCAATCGGGATTCAAATCAATCAAAAGTGGTGAGGTGGCATCCTTTTTCCAAGTGTACCCCAGGCGAACTTTTTGAAGATCTTTCAAGTTATAGCCATGGTTGACCAACCGTTTCAGCATTGTTTCAGTTGAGGGCAGCGAAACGTAACCCTTATTACTTGGCAGCGGCACTTCAGGATTGTCCAATGAAAATTGGGTCCGCTGAGCACTTGAGTTTAGTGTTCGAGTCGACACCGTTCCAAATCCGGAAGTCTTAAAAATCGGAAAGCCTTCAACATAGGTTCGATACATGACCGTCCTGCTCTGTGGATCATAGCTGAAGTAGCGGACATTATCCATTGGTAATCCTAATTTGGTGATGTTCTTGTACGAATCATTAATCGTCGAGGTCAGACTGCGGCGATTGTGATTGGGCCGAAAATCAGAAAATTCCGCCATTCGATTTCGGGAATTAAATGTTAATTGAAGCGAACTTTGATCGCCGTAAATTGTCATATTCTTACGCCGCTTGACGTTAACACTGGTTGAATCCTGAGTGTTCAGTAAACGACTGACATAGTAATCGTCAGACTGACGATCGATTAAATACTTATAGGGCTGCATCTGAACGGTGCTGGTAACGTAGACAGCGGGTCGATTATTCAACAACCTGAAGCTCGCCGGCTGAGTCCGCATATCCATCTGCAGAACTTTGTTTAAGGATTTTAGGCTGTGTTTTTTAACATCAACCTCATACACGGTGAAATTTTTGTCGTATAGCAGATACAGCTTGGTTGAATTATTGGTTGGTAACACCACTCGGTTAATCTTAATATTGGGCAGTTTTCGGAACCGATTGCTGACAATTGCGTTAAAAGTCCGCATCGAAACAGTATCTGAATAATTCAGCATAATCGAATCAGTCTGGTTGGCAATCCGAAAGTAGTCAACCCTTGAATTTTTACTCAAAGTCTTGATTCGTGGGCTGCGATAGTTGTGCATGGTTTTTTTGATCTCAGTAACCGTGTTCACCAATTTATTGACCATGATTTGCTGGGTACCGTCGGCATTCGTGTGAATTGCCTGAACCGGTGAGTAGACGTATCGTTTCGGCTTGATCATCTGCTGGGTCTGCGGGCTCTGGGCGGTCTGCTTATTTGTCCGATAGTTGGCAGGATTGGTCCAAAGAACCACCGACAGCGTTAAACTAATGACCACCGCAATCGTGAGTGCAAGTGGTATTAAGTATTTACTAAACCTCATCCCACAAGTCCTCCTCTTCTACTGGTTCATATGGAAGCGCAATGTAGAACGTTGATCCTTTGCCTTCCACACTTTCAGCCCAAATTTGGCCATGCAAGGCTTCAACGGTTTCCTTAGAAATCGCTAAGCCCAAACCACTGCCGCCTTGCTGACGGGAACGTGCCTTATCAACTCTGTAGAAACGATCAAAGATGTGTGGAATATCCTTTCGGGGAATCCCCAGTCCCTGGTCACTGACACTCAAAATCACTTTATTTCTGGTTTCATAAAGCCGACAGGTGATTACACCACCATCCGGCGAATATTTGATCGCGTTATTCATTAAATTATCCAGCACTTGGGTAAACCGGTCAGTATCCAACTCAACCCATAGATCCCGTTTGGTGAAGTAACGCTTAATCGTGTAGGTCTTTTCTGGGTGATCTTCTTTTTTGAGAATCATATCAAATCGGTTCAAAACATAGTTGAATAGTTC
The DNA here is from genome assembly GCF_002157585.1 of Lentilactobacillus parakefiri. Classification (GTDB taxonomy): domain Bacteria; phylum Bacillota; class Bacilli; order Lactobacillales; family Lactobacillaceae; genus Lentilactobacillus; species Lentilactobacillus parakefiri. The sequence continues at coordinate 136,146 of NZ_BDGB01000029.1, read as the reverse complement.
GTTGATATTAACCAGTTCGACTTCCATCTTTTGGGTTCCGGAATCCATCCGTGACAACGTCAGAAGGTCGTTAATCATTCGAATCATTCGATCCGTCTCATCCTGAGTGACTTTTAAGAACTTCGGTGCCAGCTTGGAATCCTTCCATGCGCCATCTGACAAAGCTTCGATGTACGAACGGACACTGGTTAGCGGGGTTCGTAACTCATGAGAAACGTTGGAGACAAACTGTTTTCTGTCTTGGTCAATCCGCTGCTGCTCGGTGATATCCCGAAGGACACAGACCAAACCGCTGATAAAGCCAGATTCCCGCTGAATCAGTGAAAAATGGGCGTGCAAAACTAAACTGTGATCTTCGCTTGAAAAATCAAGAATCAACTCATCCGGTTTTTCGAGTAAGTCCCTCAGGCTATAGTCCTTTCGAATATCTAAAACATCCAAAATTGACTTGCCCATTGCTTGGTTCTCATCAAGATCCAGGAAACTCGCAGCTGTTTCATTGATAATAATGACGTTTCCACGACGGTCGGTGGCAAGAACCCCATCGGTCATGTTTGCCAGGACAGAATCCAAGCGCCGCCGTTCGGACTCGGTCGATTCATGGGACTCTTCAACCCTGACAGACAGGTTGTTAACCGCACTGGCCAGTTGTCCCAGCTCATCGTTTCCATATACGTGAACTTGGCCGGAGTAGTCCCCACGGGCAATTCGAATGGTCTGTTTCTTCATTTCTTCAATTGGCCGGGTGATCGCTCGCGAGATAACAATCGAGATTAATAACACCAATATAATGGCAATCGACGCGGCGAATAGATAGATCAGCGTAATGCTGTTGATGCTGTCATAGACGCTGTCCAGGTTTGCTCGGGTATAGACCACCCCGACGACCGTGCTATTATTATTGGAGCTCTTAATCAACGGTGAAATCATCGTGTAGTACCGCGCACCAGTCGATGAATCATAGGTTGTTTTTTCAAATTTTTTGCCGTTGTAAATCGCGTTTTTAACGTTATCATCGGTGGTCTTTTGGCCAACGATTGCCTGGTTGTTAATCTGGTTGGTTCCACGAATGGTCCCCTTGTTATCGATCACTTGAATCTGGGCGGTATTGCCGCTGTCTGAATCGTTCAAGATTGTTTTAATCCGTCCATTGGCCTGAACCTCATTGGAATTGGATAGTTGCGTCGTCAAGGAATTGGTCACGTATGTCTGCAGCTGAATTTGGTTCTTAAAAGTCGCCAAATTTTGGTGTTCCAGCTGTCTGACAAAAACGGAACCAACAATTTCCAATGTGACTAACAGGATGAGGGCGAAAACTAGTGCGATTTTAAATTTGATTGATTGGTAAAATTTAATTCGATTATTCACAACCAGTTAATACCTCTTATGCATTGATTTCATTGAGATTATGCTTGATCACTTTCTGGGTTGCGCAGGTAATAGCCCACCCCACGACGGGTTACCAGCCAAGTCGGATGACTGGGACTGTCTTCAACTTTTTCACGCAGACGACGAACAGTCACATCAACGGTTCGAACATCACCAAAATAGTCATAACCCCAAACGGTTTGCAGCAAATGTTCCCGGGTCATGACTTGGCCAATGTGTTGTGCCAGATAATGGAGCAATTCGAATTCTCGGTGAGTTAATTCGATATTTTCACCACGTTTGGAAACCGAGTAAGCTTCCGGATGAATCACTAAATCACCAATTTTGATGTCTTTATTTTCATCTTCTTCGTTGTTGGAACCACTGTTGGTGCCCTGGCGACGCAGGTTGGCCTTTACTCGGGCAACCAGCTCACGGTTTGAAAACGGCTTAGTCACATAATCATCGGCACCCAGTTCCAGGCCGAGGACCTTATCTAATTCGGAATCCTTGGCAGTCACCATAATGATTGGGGTGTCCTTTGTCTTTCTGACTTCACGGGCAACTTCCAGGCCGTCAACCTTGGGTAACATCAGATCCAAAATAATTAAATCCGGATCAACGTCTTTAACTTGCTGCAAAGCTTCTTCGCCATCATAGGCCACTGAAACTTCGTAGCCTTCTTTAGTTAAATTAAATTTTTCAATATCGACGATCGGTTTTTCGTCGTCGACAACGAGTATCTTTTTTGCCATTAACAATTTCTCCTAACATGGATTTTAATATTGTTATTTTCTAAAATTTGCACACGCCAACATGTTGCTATTATAACACAGACCATTATTCATCAAATAAATGCGGTAATGCCAAGCAACTGTATGTAGTCAGTACCCTATCAACCCACCCCTTAATTATTAGTTTGCCGTGTTTCTTTCAATAATCACCGTCGCCAGTAAAAAATCTCCTTTTCCGTGTTGCAAATATTTTGAGCATATGCTATTATATTTAAGTCGGTTAGTAATGGGCAGTTAGCTCAGTTGGTAGAGCAACGGACTCTTAATCCGTGGGTCCAGGGTTCGAGCCCCTGACTGCCCATCAATTACATACCATTAAATAACGATCATGCAGCTACTTGTAGCCGTGATTGTTATTTTTTTGCGCAAAAATAAAAAAACTGTTCGATACCCCTCTATACAGGCGGTAATGAACAGTTTTTTGCTACACTAATTTTCATGTGTTGTTAGTCCATTAGTCAAAAAAGCGGTTGTCTGCTGAATCTCATCTTCAATATTAACTGGAATGCCCAACACCCGTTTACCCATATAACCAACCACTGTCGAAAACAGATACTGGATAATGTATTTTTCCGGCAGATCAACCATCTTGCCAGCTGCTTGAAGCCGCTTGATATTGGGAACCAGGTATTGGCCCATATGATTGCCAAACACAGCATTTAACTGAGTCACAATTCCCTGATCGTCAATAATCACTTGGCTGATCAACAGTTTTAACGCCGCAAAGTTTTGGTCAATAAACCGGATTCGGTCCGGCACGATTGCGTTAACAAACGCTTCAACGTCATCAAATGGCTGACTAAAAACACTTCTGCCAAATTCATCAACTGCTTGCGGCAAAACGTCATTTAGCAACGGTGCAAGCACTGCCAGCAGTAATGCCTGCTTGTTTTGAAAACGCTGATAGACAGAACCAACCGCGACTCCTGCCCGTTCCGCAATCTGCGAACTTGATGTTTCACTGAATCCCTGCGTTGAAAATAGTTCCAAAGCCGCTTGGAGAATCTGCTTCTGCTTATCCGTCAAGCCGTCCATTTTCTTGAGCGTCTCTTTATAGAGTTGTTGAAAATCATTCTCCGAATCAGCCATAACTCGCACCTCACTTCGTTTTTAGTTTAGCGGACTTTGAATTGCTTTTCAAATGTGTTTGACATTTGTTTAGAAAAAGATTATGGTTGCTACGTTAGAAAATGAATGAGCGCTCATTCGTTATTTTAAGGAGGAACCGTTAAAATGTCAAAATGGTTTACAAATAAATTTAGTTGGTTGGGAATGTTAGTCGCCAGTTTTATTGCCGTCTCATTTGTATTCTGCATTCTACCAGCATTCAAGCACATGCCAACTAATTCTCAAAACTTACCAATCGTTATTGTCAATCAGGATAATCAACAAATCTCAGACAAAGTTACCAGTGGTTTAAAAGACAACCTGCCTTTTAAGCACATCTCAACTTCAAGTAATCTAAGTCACACCAAGCAGCAAATTAAAGCTCGCAAGGCGTCTCTTGCGATTGTGATTCCAGATGGATTTAACAAGGATGTGCGTGCCGGCAAACGGCCAGCCGTTAATTTTATTGTCAACAACGCCAACAGCATGGTCCAGACCAACGTCAATCAAGGGTTGATCTCACGCATCCAGAGTACGATTAACGCTCAGTTGACTCAGCAGTCGCTTGTCGGCATGTATGCCAAACAACTTGGACCTAAGATGATGAAAACCGCAATGGCAGCTGGGATGAAGACCGCCATGCAAAAGGCCATGACAGCTTCCAAAGGCCAAGCAGTTAATCAAAAGCAGATTCAAAAACAAGTTCAGGCACAAGTACAACCTAAGATTCAAAAGCAAGTCATGGCTCAAGCAACTAAGATGGCGGCTCCCTTTAACATTACCGCCAAATCCTCAACTGATACGCTGGGTACTGAGCAGCCGAACATGCAGCATCAAATGGCCCCGATGTTTATTTCCATGGGCCAGTATTTGGGACTGATGATTGCTTCAATCATCATCACGATGACCTTCATGTCTGTTCGCTTCATCGCCGGCAAGTGGAAAACATTCATTGGCCTTCAAGCCACTGGCGTTGTCACCGCGATTGTTTTAGCATTATTGACCGTTGGTGCGCTGCGGTGCCTCGTCAGCTTTGACGGTGGGGGGTTCAACGCTTTACTTTGGCAAAATGTCTTGTATGACTTCGCAGTCTTCGAATTAACCAGCGGCTTAGCAATCCTGTTCGGCGGCCTGCCAAGTTTGCTGATTCAATTACCACTATTTATTCTTCAAATTATGGCTGGCGGGGGAACTTTGCCGCGAGCAGCTATGACTAGTTTCTACAAGTTCCTAAGTCAAACAACACCGATGTATCAAAATATTTACAGCAACTATAACATCATGGCTGACCTAGGTAATATAGGTGCCTTCCAGCAGACTCTCTGGTGGGTTGGGCTCTGTGGTCTGGTATTAGGGTCATTTGCAGTAGGGATTGGCTATCGTGGTCAAGAGCGACGAGGATTGGCCGCAGTGATTCCGACCAAATTTTAAAAAATAATGAATATCAAAAAGACGGCTTCCCGCAAAGGAGCCGTCTTTTTGCATTGGAGAAGCGATTTACAAGCCACAAACACTATTGACGCATTTAATATTTACAGGAATGAATCGTCACTGCAGCTCATTTATGACCCGAATCGCTTTTCCCAAAATTTGATTATTAGTGTCTGTAGTGAGGATGATTGGTTTGAAACCTGGGTTATCAGGAGTTAAAATGTATTTCCCATCACTTCTGTGGACCCGTTTTAATGTCGCCTCATTATCAATCAGGACCGCTGCTACTTCGCCATTTTCAACCTCGGGCTGTTGATGAATTAAAACCAGTGACCCGTCCTTGATTGTCGGTTCCATCGATTTGCCTTTAACTCGCAAATAAAACAGCGGCCCAGTTGGCAGCCCGAACTTCACCTCATAGATATTCCCTTGAATATTTTCACTTGTCAGGATAGGTGAGCCACCAGCAATTGTCCCAATAATTGGAATTGCTACAATGCCCTTGTTAACTTCTCGTGGATCTTGATTTTCCACCAGATCGCCTTTACTAATCCCAAAATACTTGGTCAGCTTCTCAATACTATCGATCCGCGGATAGGTTCGTCCTTTTATCCAATCCGTAAGTGTCGTATATTTAACGTTCAAATCTGCTGATAGTTTATTTCTGGTCACCCCGTGCTTTTCCATAAGTACCTTTAAATTAGCACCTAATATTTTTCGTCCGCTGGGTTGTTCAACCATATCAATCACTCCTCGTTATGTGTGCACATGAAACAAAGTTGTAACATCGGATATATACAAACGACTATACTTTGTTTGTATTATATAGCAGAAACCATAGTTGCTCTATTGTGATTTACGGTTAGCCCGTTTTTAACTTATTTTGGCTAGCATAAATAGATTATCAACAAATTGCTGACACTTTCCAGCAATTTATTTTTTGCAGTCGCTTGAACATACGTTCCCCTGATACTATGATAAGAGCAATTAATCATCCCTACTACGCTATCAATAACGGGTAACACAAACGAATTTGGCCATATTATTAGAATTTTCGAAAGGAAAGGAATCAATTATGAATCTAAATGACTTACTGCAAACATATGAAGCTGCGGTTGCTACCCGTAATTTGGCAGCTAAACAATACCGAAAACAGCTTCACATCAAAATAGAATTTATTGAACAACATTACCACTGCACAATTGACCGCATTCCAGATACAAATCCACTTATTATGGAACTACAGCAATTTGCCAACCAATATGAACCCCATCTACCACCCAAAAAACGGCGTGATCTCACTTCATTTGATCAAAATCAGCGTGAAGAACTTATTAGGTCAATTATCAAATTACTGGAAATGGGACTTCTATCATCTCAAATTGCCTATATTCTTGGTATTACTGACGACGCATTCTGGCAGCTTGAATTAAAGGCAATCACGTCTCAAGCAAGCGTTCATTGCTAATTGGTTGCATCAATTAGGAGGGATATTATGAAAACAACAACTTTAAACTATCTAGAAGAAATACTCACAGATTATCCTAAACTAACAAGTTACATTCATCACTGTGAGCAGCAAATGATCATCACATCATCATCTGGACAAGGAATGGTTAACACGATTGCGACAGATCGCTATTTACGTAGACTCAAGGAAAATCAGCAGGCTGTTCATGACTGCTTGGAGCAAACTGACCCAGAAACTCGGCAAATCATTCATACTTTGTATTTCTCACCTGGTCTTCGATTGACCCTTAGAGATGTATCAATCCAACTTAACATGAGTCTGGCAACAATTAGTCGAAAACGAAAGCGATTCATGAATAACCTAGGAAAACAACTTGGATTGACCTTGTAGTTAGAGTATGAATCAACATTTAAGGAGGTGAAAATCGTGACATTGGCAGCTATCAGCATAACAAGTATCATCACATTTTTATTAGCTATGATTCCAACTTTGTATAAGTTACTTGAGCCTTTAATCCAAGCTAAAATACTGACCGAAACTAATCAACAAACGAAAGAACAGATGCTAATCTTAAGCAATTTGGCGCAACTGGCAGTCTCTGAAATGGCAAGTCTGAATACTTTGGACAATGAAGACCGCAAGACAGCCGCGATCAAGTTCGTCCTTCAACAACTCCACTCTTTTGGAAATACCGCTTCCAATTCTATGATAAGTGCGGCAATTGAATCCGCTTATCAAATCTACAAACACCAATTGAACGGTGATATCCACCAGAAAAAGCCGAATATTCAAAAGTAATGCGTTAGTTTTTGAATAATTACGGTTAAAAAGAAACAAATGTGAAAATTTATGATTTAAAAACGAGATATACTCTTTTATGTAATCGGCGCTGGTTACAACAAGCTGATTCAATGTTCGGATTGAGTTGGCAAGCTACAAAAATAAATTAGGAAAGAAGATTTTAATTATGACAACAGCAACAATGAAGTATTATTTCACAAGAACTCCAGTCAATAGGGTGGTTCAAAAATTCTATATTGGTAGCACTTATGGGTATGCACTACAGTTAAACAATCCAAGTGGTTCAAATGATCCAACCCCTAATGTCGTTTTATCGCGTGGGTTATTACCAACTGATGGTACAAAGGAAATCCGCTTGACCGATTACATGTACCTAAACAACTTTGGTCACGGTCAAACATTGGAATTCTTTAATTGGAACGGGCAAGATTACTTTTGGATTGCTACCAATGCCGCTGATCAAGTAAATGCTAACGAATATTGGTCAACCCAAATTGGTCGGGTAACATTCCAAAGCAATACCACCATTGATTACAAGGATATCAAGCGTTTATCCTCAATTTCTAGTGCAAATAAGAACGGAACGCCTGCTTTCAAACTAGCACGGGCAGATGCAGCACTGTCTTCTACTCCAACAGCTAATCGAACTGATAATGGTAAACAGCGTATTTTGCTTATGTCGAGTGATTCAACTAATGCCGATGGAACTTATCAATTAACTGCATACAACTCAGATACTATTAATACAAAACTCGATCAGTCTAGCACAAATTATCTTGGGTGTGACAAGCTCACAAGTTCTGTCGTTAGCACGTATAAGATTAAGAATAAGCAAGATAAATTTGTTATTCCAAACGGTTCCTGGCAGGGACTAGAGTTTGCCGACAATAATATGGTTTATATCTCCGGTGGCCAAAAGGGAGATACACCAAAGGTTATTCGTGGAAATTGGCGGTTTACTCAAGCCAAAACCGTTAGTTTATCAGGTTTTAGCGATACAGCAAATGTTGAAACAGAAGGCATTCAGTTAAAAGGTAGCCAAGTTTTGATTGGCTTAGAATTCCATGGCGGGAGTGACACACCGCATACGGTCTATAGTTTTGATAAGTCAGCCTTTGACTAATATCTGACAAATACTAAAGGGGCTCGGAAAAATCCGAGCCCCTTTAGTATACATAAAACACATTTTTAATTTTCTTTTCCCCCCAAAACAACGTTATAAATTAAATAAAATGATGGTGATCCTCCAGGATGAATAAGCGTATCATTTTTGTGATTATCTAGATCCCCCACTTCATCGTAAATACAAATTCCTAGTTGATAGTTTCCCATTTTAGCTCGTTTTTCAGCAGTATAACCTGCTGCATCAAGCATTTTAGCAACTGCATTTACTCGGCCAGTAGCCGGTAGAAGATACGTTCTATATAGAAAAGACCCTGGATTTGAACCAAAGAGTTTATATCCTTTATAACTTTCTGATCGATCATGTAAGAAGGTCAAGCTTTCGGCCCCGAAATCCAATTTGTTAGTAAATCCAGTAAGTGCCATTACTCCCGTTCGAGAATTCCGACCATTCAATGTAGCGACTTGCTTTGACAAATCCAAACTAACTTGACTATTCGGGAATAGCTTCAAAATCTGTCTAGCAAGTTTTTGTGAGGGAGCCGTCTTTAAATAGTTGATGTATTCTGCATCACTAGTAAATGAATTAACGTTCTTAGCTAAAGCCCTGGTCACATATTTATGATAGACAAGCCCCCGAACTGATTGATCGGCGTTACTAATCTTATAATAGATGCCCTTTCCGCGCTTAGTTATAACGGAAACAGCACTATATAAATTCCATTCGGTGTACTTATAGTTGTTTAGTTTATGAATTCGCTTGGTATGCTTAAAGTTCCACATGTAACCAGTTTGCTGACCCTTCTGAATTGCTGGAGCCGTATACATATGCGTTGTATCCAATCGATCATCATGATTATCCCAATAAACTTTAATTTTACTTTTCGCTTGACTGGTATTTGAAATGCCAAGGGTGAGTAAAAAAGTTGCTACTAAAATACCAATCTTAAGTCGTTTTGTCATAAAACCTCCTCCAATTTGAACCAATTCATAACTGTCCCCACGTCTGATTATACTTGATCAACGAAATTCTCGCAAAATATCCGACATAGAAGAATCTTATGAACCAGGGTATTAAAATACGGCCAATGGAAAATTTCCCAAAGGCCGCTTAGAATGATGTTTTGGATAAAATCTATTGCTGTTGAGCATACGAAATTGACGAAAACTTATTGTACGATTTCACGAACAGTAATTTAACCGTTCCACGAGGGCCAGATCGGTTCTTTTCAATAATGACCTCAACTTCGCCAACATTGTTTTCGTCGTCCTCATTCTCAGAACCGGCGTCATCCCCGTCCTCATCTTCATCACGGTAATAATCATCACGGTAAAGAAAGGCAACGATATCGGCATCCTGCTCAATTGAACCCGATTCACGGATATCCGATAAGACCGGTCGTTTGTCCTGGCGCTGCTCAACCCCACGAGAAAGCTGAGATAGCGCAATCACTGGAACATGGAGTTCCTTAGCCAATTTTTTCAGCTGCCGGGAAATGCCAGAAACTTCCTGCTGGCGGTTTTCAGTGTTGCTGCCCTCAATCAGCTGTAGGTAATCGACCACCACTAACCCCAGGTTACCGGTTTCCTTAGCCAGTCGCCGACATTTTGCACGAATTTCAGACATCTTAATCCCCGCCGTATCGTCCATGTAAATATTAGCCCGAGACAAACTACCCATTGCGACAACCAAGTTTTGCCACTCGTCTTCGGTGAGTTGCCCAGTTCGCAAATGGTTGGCGTCGATACTCCCTTCCGCACACAGCATCCGGTTGACCAACGATTCGGCACTCATTTCCAAACTAAAGATGGCAACGGTCTTATCCGTTTTGGTACCGACGTTTTGGGCCAAGTTCAAGGCAAATGCCGTTTTACCAACGGCCGGTCGGGCGGCTAAAATGATTAGCTCATCGCTGTGTAAGCCAGTGGTAATCTTGTCGAGTTCGGGGTAACCAGTTGAAAGGCCGGTGACCGCATCGCCTTCTTGTGACAAGCGGTCAATTTCATTAAAGGCGTTATTTAAGACTTCTTTGATCGGTTTAAAGCCAGACTGCGTCCGATTCTCAGCCACATTCATAATGTCTCGCTCAGCGTCATCCAAGACCGTCGTGACATCGTCATCGGTGTTATAGCTATTGGTAACAATGTTGGTGGCAGTTTGAATTAAGCGGCGCAAAATGGCCTTATCCTTGACGATCTTGGCATAGTAAGCCACGTTGGCAGCTGTTGGAACCGAACCAGCCAGATCGGCAATATATTCCATACCGCCAACGTCGTCCAAGTTATTTTGTTCAGTTAAAATGTTAGTGATTGTCACCACATCAATCGCTTCATCGCGGTCGTTTAAAGTGACCATATCCTGATAGATGATTTGATGAGCATGCTTATAAAAGTCATCGGGCTCTAGGAACTCCATGGACTCAACTAAAGCATCGGTACTCAGAAAAATCGATCCGAGAACGGCCTTTTCCGCGTCGATATTTTGTGGTGGTAATTCGTTGACAAACTCATTGCTCATGTTTATTCCTCAAATTCGTTCACGTTAAATACAATAGTTAAATTGTAGCACACAACACCGAAAATCTCGCATGCTTGGACAAGAAAAGGACCGGCAGCAAAATCATCGTTTTGCGTCCAGTCCTTGTAAATATAATTGACTACTTCTCTGAAACATGCACCCGAATCTTAGCAGTCACATCAACATGCAGTTTAACCGGCACATTGGTGTACCCAGCAACTTTAATCGGTTCCGGTAATTCAATCTTGCGTTTATCAAGCTTCACACCATACTGTTTTTCCAGGGCGGTGGCAATTTGCTTGCTTGGAATTGACCCAAAGAGTCGGCCATCTGTTCCAGCCTTGGCCTTTAATTCAACAACGGTCTTGTCGTCTTCAAGCTTTGCCTTTAACTGCTTGGATTCTTCCAGCTCTTCTTCTTCACGTTTCTCTTCGGCCTTCTGTTGGCCCTTTAACTGGCTCATTGCCGCTCTGGTGGCTGCCTTTGCCTTTCCATTCTTAATCAGAAAGTTTTGAGCATAGCCGTCAGGAACTTCTTTAACTTCCCCGCGCTTACCTTTACCACGGACGTCTTGCAGAAAAATAACTTTCATAACAGATCACTCCTACTATCCTCAAAAATTTAAATACCTTTATTCATTATCATCGATATTCTTGATCGTTTCAAGCAGCATTTTTTTCACATCGGCAACCGACTTGTCGGAAACCTGGGTGGCACCACTGGATAAGTGACCGCCACCGCCCATTTGTTCCATAATAACTTGCACGTTGACAGCACCGGTACTTCGGGCTGAAACCCCAATTTGGCCATCGGAACGCTTGGTAATGATAAATGATGCGTCAACCCCGGACATCGTCAGTAGAGAATCACAGGCTTGGGCTGCTGTCACCGGATCATAAACCTGGTCTTCTTCGCCGACAATCAAGGCCATATTCTTATGGAAGAATTCGACCTTGGAAATCAAGTGATTGCGTTGGAGATAACTATCAATGTTTTCCTTCATGAATTGCTGCATTTCGACAGAATCGGCTCCCGCAGAACGCAGGTAACTGGCGGCGTCAAAAGTTCTGGTACCGGTCCGCATCGAGAAGCGCTGGGTATCAATAAAGATTCCCGTCAGCATAGCAGTTGCCTCGATTCGGTTAATCGGTTCTTCTTCGTGGGGCTGATATTCAAACATTTCTGTAATCAGCTCACAAGTTGATGACGCATAAGGTTCGATGTAGACCAGCATTGGGTTTTCAGGGAACTCTTCACCTCGTCGGTGGTGGTCGATGATAACCACTTTGGCTGACATTCGCTTGTATAAGTCTTCTGAAATACTAATTGAAGGCTTGGAATGATCAACCATAATCAGCATGCTGCTATCAGTTGCTTTGGCAATCGCTTCAGCCGGCGTGATGATCGAATCAGCAATTTCCGGGTACTTCTTAGTTGCTTCCAGTAACCGTTGGATATCTGAATGAACCTTTTCTTTATCAAGAACGATCCAACATTTCTTATTGTTCATTTGGGCAATTCGTCTGATACCCAGGCAGGCACCTAGTGAATCCATATCGGGTCTGGTGTGGCCCTGGACAAAGACCTGGTCGGAGGCGCTCATTAATTCGTTTAACGCCTGAGAAATCATCCGCGCCCGAACCCGGGTCCGCTTCTCCATTGGGTTGGTCTTACCGCCATAGAACCGAGCAGTCCCATCCAGTGATTTAACGACGACTTGGTCACCGCCACGGCCCAATGCCAAATCAAGGTTACTTTGGGCTTGATCGGCTAAATTATTCAAGTCATCCTCGCCATATGCGATTCCAATACTCAAGGTTAGTGGGAAGTTCTGCTTGGAAGTTGTCTCTCGGACGGTATCCAAAATATTGAACTTGTCATTTTCAATCGCCGTCAGTGACTTGGAATAGGCCAACAAGAAGAAGTGGTCGTCATCAATTTGCTTGAGATACATCCCATATTTCTGTGACCAGGTCGCCAGTTCGTTGGTGACGTAGTTACTCAGATTAGAGATTTCCTGGTCGGTCATTGATTGGGTAATTTCATCATAGTTATCCAAAAAGATTTGGCCAACCGAGATCTGTTCTTCGTTGTACCGTTCCTCAAGGTTGGCGTACCGGGTAATATCCATCAAATAAACCGAATTGTATTCCTTTTGGATCAGCATCGTAAATTTGTGGTCCCGCCAAGTAATCGTGTGGAACTCATCGGATTCAGCATACTTAGTGATTAACTGCTGGAGGTCATGGTCAATGTCATCAATCTTTCGCCCCAGTAGATTCTCGTTCTTAAAATACTTCACCATATACGGGTTCGCCCATTCAACCATTTCGTCATCATTTAAAATCATAATGCCAATCGGCATTTCGAGGAGTGATTCCTGTTCCCCACGATGGATTCTATATGACAGGTCAGTAATATAGCGATTGGTATCGGAGCTGATTTCATTCATCATAACAATCGTAAAAATCAGGCCAACAACACTGATCACAATCAGAATGAGGGAAGCCACGATGTTATATAAAAATGAAATAACGATGCCATAGATCACGATTAATGAAATGAACATCATGATTCTTCTGAGGCGTCGGTTATGAACAAATGGTGGCAGTTCACCACGGTTGTTTGTAAACCAATTTTTCATATTAATTCCTCTTCATCAATAGCTTAATGCTCTTATTTTACCATAAATCGGCTTTCTTTATTATTTCTAGCGGGTTGTTGGGTGCTCAAATCAACAATGACACAAAGAAAAATCCCCAGCATCACTGCCAGGAATTTTCCAAATTCGTCATATTATATTGGAAGAAGCATGCAACTTTGGTCCGCTTAAACTATTGATCGGTATTAGGAACCAATTTTCTTTGATGAAGATAGGTCGCGCCACCGAAAACCGCGGTCCAAATGATGGCCCCAACTGCGCCAATAATATCTTCTGGAACAAAGAAGAGGGTTGCGAAGATCACCACGAAGAAGGCAATCGTCAGTGGACTCATGATTTTGTAAGCCGGCATCAAGAACCCATTTGGCAGGAAGTCAGCTGATTGCCGGTACTTCCTGTGAGCTAACATAGCTAAGGTGTATACGATGATATACATATCACTGGAAATACCAGTTACAATCGTAAATACGGATGCCAGTCCGTTGGTGATACTAATCAGCGGTGTAATGAGTACAAGGGATGCCGAAAAGATAATTGCTGCGGCTGGAACGCCATTCCGGGAAATCTTAGCGAATGTCTTTCTCATCCAGCTGTCTTCAGGGACTTCAGTGGCGAGTTGATAGAAGTGTCGTCCCGCTGAGAAGATACAGCTGTTTAATGATGAGGCAGCAGACGTTAATACAACAAAGTTAATCACGGCAGCGGCAGCCGGTAAGCCGGCTAATTTTAATACTTGAACGAAAGGACTACTGTTAGGCGTGATTGACGACCAGGGAATGATCCCCATAATCACAGTCAACGCACCAATATAGAAAATCAAGATCCGAATCAGCGTTTCATTAACCGCTTTTTTAATCACCGTTTGCGGGTTTTTGGCTTCACCAATTGTGATGCTGACAAATTCAATTCCCATGAAAGCAAAGAAAACCATCGGGAATGCGGCAATAAAATTGATGCCGCCATGAGGAAATAATTGGAAATTAGAAAACAGATTGCCGATGGTTGCGTGCCCAAGCGGCGTGACTGAGTGACGGAACATCATGAAGATTCCTGTGAAAATGAGTGCTAGGATCGCAACAATTTTAATCATTGCAAACCAGAATTCCGCTTCGCCAAATAATCGAGCCGCGATCAAATTAACACTGGCTAAAATTCCTAAGAAGATGACCTCAATAAGCCAAGCTGGAATTGACGGGAACCAGAATTTAACGTAAGTAGCGGTGGCACTTAATTCGGCCATGCAGACAAACACCAGACCAATCCAGTATGTCCAGCCGGTAAAATGTCCGACTGTTGGACCGAGGTAACGGGAAATAAACGAGACAAAGGTATGCTGCGATGGATCTGAGTAAAACATCTCACCGATTCCACGCATCATAAAGAAGAAAAACAAACCAAGGACCAAATAAATCAGCATCACCGACGGACCAGTCTTACTGATGGTACTCCCAGATCCTAAAAACAACCCGGTTCCAATCGTGCCACCAATTGCAATCATCTGAACGTGGCGGTTACTTAATGCACGCATGGTTCCATCTTGATTCTCTTGAATTTTTGACTTCATAGGCATCCTCCTAAATAAGAGCAACATAAGAATTGGATTAAAATATTTTAATGAGAATGCATTTATATTATCACAAATGGATCTTTTGTGTGAGCTTTAATGACATTTTATTGTTTAACAAGGGAAAAATAAGATTTTTTTCGATAATCGTAGGTGGATGAGGAAGAATTATTTAGGTTATTTAAGAATCCGGAGTATTTCGACGAATAGCGGCTTCCTTATTACGAAGTTCCACGAACAGAAAACATTTCTTGCAATTCCTCTCATCAAGTTCTATACTCACTTTAATAATTAAAGTCGAATTACATGAAGTAGTGCCTTATCTGGGCGTCAGGAAGTTGGTGGTTGCTGCGAACCAATCAGGGTAAGGTTATGAAATACCGTAATATCACGACAATGGTCAATAACTAGAATCCATTATCTTCTAGTGAGTGGTGTATTTTTTAATACACAAGTTGGGTGGTACCACGGTCAAATCGTCCCTATTGCATTGATGTGCAGTAGGGACGATTTTTTATTTTTTAGGGGGATTGTAAAATGAAACGAACAACCAATGGCGGCTTACCACGATATTTCCGTCAACTGAATTTAAACTAGCAGACAAAAATTTGAAAAATAAAAGAGGTTGGCATTATGAGAAATAGTAAAGTTAGTTTGATAGAAGCAATCTTAGTATTAGTTGTTGCATTGGCCATTATGGGAACCGGGGTAATCGGCTTGGGGCTATCCCCACAGGTTCCGGTATTACTAGCAATCACCGTCACCATTTTTTGGGCCAAGATTACCGGTTTCAGTTGGGATGAAATTAATGCCGGCATCAAGGACGGCATTGATAAAGGGATCATCCCCATTGTCATCTTCATTCTAATCGGCGCCATGATCAGTACCTGGATTGCTGCGGGAACCATCCCCACTTTGATGGTCATTGGCTTTAAGGCCATCAGTGCACAGTGGTTCTTACCAACGGTTTTCCTCGTCTGTTCACTGGTTGGCGCCGCGGTTGGCAGCTGTTTTACGGTTGTCTCAACGGTCGGAATTGCTTTCTTCGGGATTGGCGTCACCATGAATTTCAACCCAGCCTTGGTGGCCGGGGCCATTATTTCAGGTGGCGTGTTTGGTGATAAATGTTCTCCACTTTCCGAAACTAATAACCTGGCAGCCGCGGTGGTTGACACTGACTTGTTTGACCACATGAAAACCATTCTCTGGTCAACGATTCCAGCCGCCACGATTTCGACTATCGCTTTTGCCTTTCTCGGAATGGGCCACAACCATGCCGATATGAACAAAATCAATACAACCGTCGCCGCATTGAACAGCGATTTTCACATCTCACTGGTTGCCTTGATCCCGATTATCTTGGTGTTTGTCTGCGCTGGTTTCAAAATGGCGGCCATTCCAACCATGCTGCTTAATATCTTTGTGTCAGCCGGGATGATGTTTGTGAACAATCCTGGTTTGAACATCACTAAAGCCAGCACCATCATCACCAATGGGTTTGTGGCTAAAACTTCTAATGATGAAGTTAACCTGCTGCTTTCGCGGGGCGGGATCGTCAGCATGATGCCGACGGTTGCCTTAATCGTGTTGACCTTATCGCTTGGTGGTTTATTAGTTCATTTTGGCCTTATCAGCGCCATTATGTCCCCACTGGCTACCAGGTTAAATAGTCCGGCTAAATTAGTCACAGCGGCACTAGGAGCCTGTATTGGGGTGAATATCTTCGTTGGTGAACAATTTCTTTCGATCATACTGCCTGGGCGGGCGTTTAAAAAGACATTCAATCACGGGGGACTTGCCAGCAGAGCCCTCGGCCGGGTCCTTGAAGATGGCGGTACCGTTTTGAACTACTTGGTTCCATGGGGCGTTGGCGGGGTCTTCATCGCCAACACACTGAGCGTCCCAACGATTCAATACCTACCGTTTGTATTCTTCAGCCTACTTTGCCCAGTCTTCTCATTGCTGAGCGGATTCACCGGCATTGGTTTAAAGAAGGTGGAATCTGATCGCCAAGTAGATCACGCAAAACCCGTTACTAACGAAAATTAATTTAGTTTATACAAGCCTTCCCAGTAATCTCTTGGGAAGGCTTTTCTCACGACAAAATAAAAAAGCCATCCCCGAAAGGATGACTTCAATAAATCATTATTAGTCGGCCGCAACGAAAGGCATCAAGCCCATGATACGTGCACGTTTAATAGCAATTGTTAAGCTACGTTGGTTCTTTGCGCTAGTTCCAGTAACTCGACGTGGAAGAATCTTTCCACGTTCTGAAACAAATCGCTTCAATAAATCGATATCTTTGTAGTCGATGTATTCAATGTGATTTGCAGCAATAAAATCAACTTTACGACGACGGCGACCGCCGCCACGTCTTTGATATGCCATAGTTTTTCCTCCTCGAAAATTTACTTTACCACTTCATTAGAATGGTAAATCATCATCAGAAATGTCAATCGAATCCCCGGAGTTAGCGAACGGATCATTGGGATTATTGTTCCCACTGCTCCCGTTATTTCCACCATTATTAGCAGGATTATTCCCGCCGTTATTGTTGGAATTGCCATTATTGCCGGCATTTGAATTGTTATCAAATGGATTGGCATTACCGTTATTTTGTTGAGGAGCAGCACCATTTTGCTGACCATTTGAGTTGTTCCTTGCAGAACGCGGCTCAAGCAGGGCAAAATTCTCTACTACAACTTCAGTCACATAAACCCGTTGTCCCTGTGCGTTTTCATAATTTCTGGTCTGAATGCGACCATCAATTCCAACAAGAGACCCCTTATGAACGAAGTTGGCAAAGTTTTCAGCGGATTTACGCCAGATTACGCAGTTGATGAAATCAGCCTCACGTTCCCCCTGTTGATTGGTAAATTGCCGATCAACGGCAAGTGAGAACGAACCGACAGCGGTTCCGCTTTGAGTGTATCGTAAATCAACATCGCGGGTTAGGCGACCCGTAAGAACTGCACGATTAAGCATGCTGAATTGCTCCTCTCATATTAGAATCAATTATTAGTCGTCACGAACAACGATCATATGACGTAAGATATCGTCATTGATTTTTGAAAGACGATCAAATTCGTTAAGTGATGCGTCTGAATCAGTTGTTAAAGTGACAACGTGATAGGTTCCTTCGTTGAAACCACCGATTTCGTAAGCAAAACGACGCTTTGACCAGTCTTTTGAGCTCAGTACCTTAGCACCATTGTCAGTCAAGATCTTGTCGAATCGTTCGATCAATGCAGATTTTGCGGATTCTTCAATATCAGGACGGATGATGTAAGTAATTTCGTATTTCTTTTCTTCCATGATTTGCACCTCCTTGTGGACTTATGGCCCTCTTCCCGAGAGCAAGGAGAGTTTCTGTTTTTACCCAGATACTCACAATATAAAATAATACCACGTGTGGACCTAAATATCAATTGCCTAATTGTGATTCACGATACACTTATTATATACGATAGAAATCGGCAAGATTATTTTTTCTCGAGAAAATGATTCATAATCAAGAATTAAATAATTCCTTAATATTTTGGAAACCCTTGCCACATCAAGATTTCTTAGGCAAACCACCCAGGATCGTCGAGCAGATACTTGACTCTTCTAATTTTGGAAGTAAACTAGTATCAATTCCAAATTCATTTAGGAGTTTGGAAACGCTTTTCCGTACGTGTCCCATGACTTAACAAAAAATAAAGAAACGAGGAATTCAATGACACTTTTACTTTTAATCATCGTTGGGGTTTCAGCATTTTATTACTTCAGAAACTCTCAAGCAAACACCGGTTCAAATCGATATCAAAACGGCCAGGATCCTCATGCATACGCCTATGCACGTAACGAGCACCCAGAAATTCTGGATAAAGGGCAAACAACCGGCCGACCACGAAAAAACATTAACTAACCTAAAATCCGATTCAAAAACAGCGTTCCTCAAAACGAGGGACGCTGTTTTTCATATTTTGGGAGAAAGAACACGGGGAATGTTCTAATACTGTGCAGCACTCATTGGCATTCTCTGATATTATTTCCCATCATGAGAACAGAAGCGAATACTTAATCAAATCTGTTAGAGAATCCCGATGATCGGACGTTGCACACATTAATAATGAATACTTAAGAGATAGGTCTTCTTAACGTCAGCAATGGTCTTAGTTCCCGCCAATTGCATAGTTGTCTTCAATTCATCACCAAGGTGTTCAAAGACAGCTTGAACCCCTTCAGCGCCACCTAAAGCCAAACCATAAATAACCGGTCGGCCCATGGCAACCAAGTCAGCACCGGAAGCCAGTGCCTTGAAGGCATCAGATCCACGACGAACACCAGAATCAAAGATAATTGGAACCCGGCCGTTAACGGCTTTGGCAACGTCTTCCAACACATCAAATGATGCTGGGCCACCGTTTAATTGACGGCCACCGTGGTTGGAGACATAAACACCGGCAGCCCCGGCACCAATTGCATAAAGGGCGTCTTCTGGCGATTCGATTCCTTTAACAATCACTGGTAAATCAGTATAGTCAGCAATCTTCTTGACGTCGTCAGGCCCAATCTTTTGAGCGGCTGCGGCGTAGATTTCAGCGATTCCCTTACCTTTACCGTCACCCTCACTGAATTTAGTCAAATTTGCCATTGGAATTGGGAATTGGAAGTTATTCTTGATGTCGTCTTCACGATAACCATCGACGGTGGCATCAACGGTCAAGATAATCCCTTTAACGCCAGCCTTTTTTGCCTCGTCAAGCAGGGAATAGTTGAAGTCCCAATCTTTACTCATATAAAGTTGGAAGAATTGTGGGGCACCGTTACCAGCTGCAGCAGTATCTGAGATAGATACTGAGGAGTAAGTACTTTGGGCCATCAACCCACCGACAGCAGCAACACCTTTTGCAGTATCCTTTTCACCTTGTGAGTGCGCCAATCCTTGAGCAGCAGTTGGGGCCATCATAATTGGCGTTTTTAGCGGAATCCCAAAGACGTTGGTATCGAGTGATGGGTTTTCAATGTTGCTCAAAGCACGGGGAACAATTTGCTTGTGGGTAAAGGCTTTCCGGTTAGCTTTTAACGTCCAGTTATTCTCTGAACCACCAACAATGTAACCAAAACCACCGGTTGGAATGATTTGCTTAGCTCGTTCTTCCAACTCTTCCAAATTTAAAATATTGATTTTTTCTTCGTTATCGTTTTGTTTGTAGCCATTAACAACAGTCATGAATCAATTACCTCCAAGTAGTCGTATTTTAATTCTTACAAAAAGCATATCACTTACGAAAAGTAAGTCAAAGAATTAGCATGACTTTTTTGGACGATTTCCTATAAAAGTGTGATGGAGGTTTCATGTGAAACAAAGAGTGGGAAATAGAGCGGTTAGTTTCCAGAATAAAAGCCAGCAATCCGAATATCCTGAACTTGGATATTTGGATTGCTGGCTTTTATGGCCGGAAACTGCTTTAATTCCCACGTTTTTGTTATGAAATAGTCGCAATGCTGAAATATGGGTGAGACGATAATTATTTTTGTCCCAACCTCTGTTAGATCAATTATTGGTTGGATGAATCATCAGAATTTGAATTCTGATCAGGCTGGTTACCGGAATTATCATTTGAGTGATCCGCATCAGCTGATTGCTTTTTGGCATCATCCTCTGAATCATCCTGCTTCTCAACCTTGGCCATGGTAGCAACCTTAGCCCCATCGGTCATTCTGATCAGATGAACGCCAAGTGTTGCCCGTCCAGTCTGAGAAACATCCTCAACACTGAATCGAATCATGACTCCCTGATCCGTGATCAGCATGATATCTTCCTCGCCGTCAACGGTTGTTAAACCAGCAAGCGGCCCATTCTTTTCAGAGATGTTTGCGGTCTTAATCCCTTTACCGCCCCGACCCTTGATTGGGTACTCGGCAGCTGGAGTTCGTTTACCATAACCATTTTCTGAAATGATAAAGACCTCACTATCAGGCTTCAAAAGATCAGAACCAACGACATAATCATTCTCACGTAGTCGAATACCTCGAACACCAGTAGCTGATCGGCCCATAGAACGGACATCGGCAGCGTTAAAGCTGACCGCATAACCACGGTGAGTTCCGATAATAATATTTTGATCCTCATCAGCGATCAAGACGTTACTTACCTGATCGTCATCCTTGAGGTTAATGGCTTTCAGACCGTTGCTGCGAATATTGGCAAAATCAGACACCGGTGTGCGCTTAACAGTTCCCATCAAGGTAACAAAGAAAAGATCCTTCTCAATATCCTTGTGCTTATCAGAAACGTTAATCACGGCTTGAATTTTTTCGTTATTGCCAATGTTCAACAGGTTAATAACGGGGATTCCCTTGGCTGAACGCCCATATTCGGGAATCTCGTAACCCTTCATCCGATAAACTTTACCGGCATCGGTGAAGAACAACAGCACGTCGTGGGTTGACGTCGAAACTAAGTGTTCCACGAAATCATCGTTATGAACACCCATCCCTTGAACCCCACGACCACCACGGTTTTGAGCCTTAAACTCGGAAGTTGGTAATCGCTTGATATAGCCATTGTGGGTTAACGAGATAATGACGTCTTCTTCTTCGATCAAATCTTCATCTTCAAGACTCAAAACTTCGCCGACCAGCAGTTCAGTTCGTCGTGGATCGCCAAATTTGTTTTGAATTTCCAACAATTCTTGATAAATAATTTCATTGACGCGTTCACGACTGGCAAGAATCGCCTTGTATTCTTCGATGTCCTTCATCAATTGATTATATTCTTTATCAATCTTTTCGCGTTCCAAACCGGTCAAACGAACCAGACGCATGTCCAAGATCGCTTGCGCCTGCTTATCGTCAAGACCAAAGCCTTCAATCAGTTGGTTCTTGGCAACGTCACCCGTTTGTGAACCACGGATAATTTTGATGATTTCATCAATATGATCAAGGGCAATCCTTAAACCTTCAAGGATATGGGCCCTTGCCTGAGCCTTGTTTAGTTCATACTTGGTCCGTCGCTGGATCACTTCAACCTGGTGCTCCAGATAGTAGTTCAAAATTTCTTTTAAACTCAAAATCTTTGGCGTCCCCTTGACAATGGCCAGCATGTTGAAACTAAACGACGTCTGCATCAGGGTTAATTTGTACAAGTTATTCAAGATGACTTCGGCACTGGCATCCCGCCGAACATCAATCACCACCCGCATCCCTTCACGGTCGGACTCGTCGTTAATATCCGTAATGCCTTCAATCCGTTTATCACGGGCTAATTCAGCAATCCGTTCAATTAACTTGGCCTTGTTGACCATGTAGGGCAATTCGGTTGCAATGATTCGCTGCTTGCCACCGGCTTCTCCTTCAATTTCAACTTTGGCGCGGACGATAATCGTCCCCTTACCGGTTTCATAGGCCTTCCGAATACCGGATTTGCCCATGACAACCCCGCCAGTTGGAAAGTCAGGTCCAGGCAAAGCTTCCATCAAGTCCGCCGTGGTGGCATCTGGGTTCTTCATCAAAACGTGAATTGCACTGATGACTTCCGACAAATTGTGAGGGGGAATATTGGTTGCCATTCCAACCGCAATTCCTGAGGCCCCATTAACCAGCAGGTTCGGGAATCGTGACGGCAAAACGCTCGGTTCACGTTCGGTGCCATCGTAGTTGGGCTGGAAGTCGATGGTATCTTTATTGATATCCCGCAACATTTCCATGGCAATTTTGCTCAACCGAGCTTCGGTATAACGCATCGCCGCAGCACCATCACCATCGACTGAGCCAAAGTTTCCGTGACCGTCAACCAACATATAACGGTAACTAAAGTCCTGCGCCATTCGAACCATTGACTCATACACAGCCGTGTCACCATGTGGGTGATATTTACCTAAAACATCCCCAACAATTCTGGCTGATTTCTTATAAGGTTTGTCGGGCGTTACACCCAATTCATGCATATCGTATAAAATACGACGGTGAACCGGCTTTAAACCGTCACGAACATCAGGCAGCGCACGAGCAACAATAACACTCATGGCATAATCAAGAAATGACGTCCGCATTTTTTTAGACAAATCAACGTTGGTCACTCGACCAGCAATTGGTTCATCATGGTTATCTTTATTCGCCAAATTATTTACCTCCATTCACAGGCTTGGTTATATGTTTCATGTGAAACATTTTTTCGGCTATTAAACAGTTAGCAACTCGGTAGGTGATTTTAAACATCAAGATTCTCAACAAACGTGGCGTTATCCTCAATAAAATCACGACGCGGTTCCACCTTGTCACCCATTAACATTGAGAAGACTTTATCTGCTTCGGTCGCATCAGTGGATTCAACTCTTAACAAATGGCGGTTTTCAGGATTCATGGTGGTATCCCACAGTTGTTCAGCGTCCATTTCTCCTAAACCTTTGTACCGTTGAATAACTGGTTTTGGTGATGGCTGCAGCGTTCCTAAAAAGGCATTTAAATCATCATCGGAATCGATGTACCGAGACATTTTACCTTGACGGACTTGATACAACGGTGGCTGAGCAACGTAGACAAAGCCGGCATCGATCAATGGTCGCATATAGCGATAAATCAATGTAAGCAGCAGTGTTTGAATGTGCGCACCATCAACATCGGCATCCGTCATGATAATCAGCTTATGGTAATTAATCTTTGATAAATCAAAGTCTTCGCCAAAGCCGGTCCCCATAGCAGTGAATAATGACCGAATTTCTTCGTTGGCTAAGATGCGATCCATACTGGCCTTTTCAACGTTTAATATTTTCCCACGGATCGGCAGGATTGCTTGGGTCAAACGTGAACGGCCCTGCTTAGCTGATCCGCCGGCAGAGTCACCCTCGACAATAAATAATTCAGAAATTTTGGGATCTTTACTGGTGTTATCAGCTAACTTACCAGGCAGGTTGCTGATCTCCAAGCCACTCTTTTTCCGAGTGACTTCACGGGCACGCTTAGCTGCTGAACGGGCTTTTGAAGCTAACATACCACGATCAACAATTTTTCTTGCCATCTTCGGATTTTCCATCAAAAACTTGGTGAAATGATCACTAAAGATGCGATCAGTCACCGTTCGGGCATCAGAATTACCCAGCTTGGTTTTTGTCTGACCCTCGAACTGCGGATCCGGGTGCTTAATGCTGACAACGGCAGTAGTGCCTTCACGGACATCTTCACCAGACAGGTTCGCTTCGTTGTCTTTTAAGAGTTTGTTCTTGCGGGCATAGTCATTGATCACCCGGGTTAGGGCTCGCTTGAAGCCTTCCTCGTGAGTCCCACCTTCATAAGTATGAATGTTATTAGTGAAGGTCATTAATGTATTGTGATAATCGTTAGTATATTGAATGGCAACTTCAACGGTAATCCCGTTCATGACCCCTTCAACATAAATTGGTTCATCCAACAAGGTTTCCTTACTGTTATCAAGATATTCAACGTAATGTTTAATCCCGCCTTCGTACATAAAATCTTGTTCAGTCGGCTTTTCCGGACGCAGGTCACGAACAACAATCCGTAATCCCTTGTTCAAGAATGCCAACTCACGAAGTCGAGCCGTCAATACTTTAATATCATAAGTGGTTGTTTCCCGGAAAATATCAGGATCCGGCAGAAAATGAACCTTGGTTCCGTGAAGATCATCTGAAACTTCACGAACCACTTTCATCTTGGTCTTAACGTGACCGCGGCTAAAGTCCATATAGTAGACTTTGCCATCACGGGTAACTTCGACGTCCAGTTCAGATGACAGTGCGTTAACAACTGAGGCACCCACACCATGCAGACCGCCAGAAACTTTGTACCCGCCGCCGCCAAATTTACCACCGGCGTGTAGAATGGTGAAAACGGTTTCCAGAGCCGGCTTGCCAGTCTTTTGTTGAATATCCACTGGAATTCCACGACCATCATCAGTAACGGTAATGCTATTGTCTTTTTCAACAGTCACGGTAATTTTGGTCGCAAATCCAGCTAGCGCTTCATCAATCCCGTTATCAACAATTTCCCATACCAAATGATGAAGTCCTTGTGAACTGGTCGTTCCGATGTACATCCCGGGACGTTTTCGAACAGCTTCCAATCCTTCAAGAACTTGAATTTGGCTGGCATCATATTCATGTGCTAATTCTTTTTTAGTTTCTTTTTCGTCGGCCATTTTGAGTCTCCTTCACTATTTTGCCAAAGTCACATTACCTTCACTAATCCGAAAAATTCGGGGATTGGTTAGTAATTCCTGTTGAACGCCACTTAAACTGGTGGTGGTTAAAAATGTTTGAACTTTATCTTGAATTGCGGTTAGTAGGTGGGTTTGTCTGAAATCATCAAGTTCGGAAAGAACATCGTCCAACAACAAAATTGGATATTCATCAGTTTGTTCCTTCATTAAATCAATTTCAGCAAGCTTCACTGAAAGTGCGGTTGTCCGCTGCTGACCTTGGGAACCAAATGATTGAACTTCTTTGCCGTTAATCACAAAATGCAAATCATCCTGCTGCGGACCAATTAATGTGGTGGCGCGTAAAATCTCTTTGTCCCGTATTGCAGCAAAATGCTTCAACAAGCTTTGATAAATCGACTCGACTGATCCTAGTTGGTCAGCGCCCACTGTGGTGTGATAGTCAAACGCCAATTTTTCTTTACCTTGTGAAATTTCGGAATGAACATTTTGGGCAAACTTTTCCAGCTGTTTAAGTAGCTGGAGTCGTTGATAAATGATTTCGGCACCATAAGCAGATAACTGATCAGACAGCACGTCCAGGTACACCCGATCCTTTTGCCGTTTATAGTGCAAATCTTTCAAATACCGATTTCGCTGTTTCAGTATCTTTTTGTATTGAGTGGAATTGTATAAGTAACGATTACTCATCTGGGCAAATTCCATGTCCATGAAGCGCCGGCGGACTTGTGGGGCTCCCTTAACAATGGACAAGTCTTCAGGGGCAAACAAGATGACGTTTAACTGACCAATATACGTGGACAGTTTAGCTTGTTCCAAATGATTAACCTTTGCTCGTTTTCCTTTTGAACCCAAATCCAGTTCAATGGGAACCGTTCCAAGCCGCTTTTGCAGCCGGCCCTTTATCTGAGCAGTCTGGCTGTGCCAATTGATCAATTCTTTTTCGTTATTGGTCCGGTGGCTGCGGGTGAGTGCCAAAACATAAATGGCTTCCAATAAATTAGTCTTACCCTGAGCGTTTTCACCAAGAAAAACATTGATCCCATCCGAAAAGTTGAGCGTTTGATCAACATAATTACGAAAATTATGAAGTTCAATTTCAGTTAACTTCATTCATTTCCCTGCTTTGAGCGAATAAAAAATAAGCCAACGTCCGGCACTTCAACATGATCACCGTCATACAGCTTTCGACCACGGCGATTGTCAGGTTCGTCATTGACATTAACGGTTGTCTCTCTTAAAAACCATTTGGCTTGACCGCCACTGGCAATAATTGATTCTTCTTTGAGTAACTGTCCAAGAGTGATATAGGGACTATCAATGAAAACATCTTTTTTCACAATTTCACCCACCTTTTTACTTCCTCTATTATACCTCTTTGTTTACTAAAAGTACACGGCAATGACGATTCTCGGGCATTATGAGCCATTTTAAAGATTTTTGATATTTTTGCATTAAAACGGCAAAAACTGCTAAAAAGTCCGTATATGGACTTCTAATGAAATGACGATCATTTTTTACGATTGAAACATTAGGTAAATGACACGACTGAAAGTCGGAAAGGAATCCATCAAAAAGGCAAATTTTGGCTAAAAAAACAACTCCCAGTATGTGGAAGTTGTTAATGAATCATTATCTGTTTAAAAGGTTCTAATTGGTGTAATCAACTGAACGAAACTGTCACTATCCTCAGTTGGTGCGAGGGTGAATGGTCGCAATGCAGAAGTGAAGTCAATGTTAATCGTTGACTGACTGAATGACCGTAAGGCATCTTTCATATAATCAGGATTAAAGGAAATTTCGAGTTCGCCGCCCGCCAGTGACTTGGGCTCAAGGTCTTCTTCAACGTTTCCGACATCTGGTGAATTACCATAGATGGTCACTGCTTTTTTATCAGGATCAATTGTAATCTTAACCACGTTATTTCTTGATTCATGAGAAAGTAGTGAGGCCCGTTCAATTGCAGCCAGTAGTACAGGTGCTTCAAAAGAAATCCGGGTGTCATGTGAATCCGGAATTAACCGAGTGGTATCAGGATAGTTTCCTTCAAGCAGTCGGGAATAAAACAGCGTGTTACCAAGCACAAACAGCGCTTGATTTTCAGTCACAGATAAGGAAACTTCAGTTTGACCATCATCGATCATTTTGGATAATTCAGTTAAACTTTTACCAGGAATCACGAAATCGTATGAACCGTTAATCGGTGTTTCAAGGGTCACTTTCCGTTGGCTTAATCGATGGCTGTCAGTCGCAACTGCCATGACGTGGTTTTCAGAAATAACAAAGTGAACGCCCGTCAAAATGGGTCGACTTTCTTGATTAGAAACTGCGACAACCGTTTGACTAATAATCTGCTTAAAAAGATCAGCAGAAAGTGGAATGGCGTCATTAGTTTGAATTTCAGGCAGGTGTGGATAGTTATTGGCATCCAAGCCGTTAATGGTAAATGATGATTGACCTGAAGTAATCATGGTCTGGAAGTTTTCGCCGACTTCCAAAGTAATGGTATCTTTAGGCAGTTTCTTAACAATTTCAGTAAAGAATCTGGCAGGTAACACAATGGCTCCTTCAGATTCAATAACTAACATATTGTCTGGATCATCAGCTTTTAATGTCGTTTCAATCGAAATATCCGCGTCACTTCCTGTTAATACCAAACCGTCAGGACCGGCAACGATCTTAAGTCCTGTCAGGATAGGAATCGTGGTTTTGGTTGAAATGGCTCTTGAAACGGTGTTTAAACCTTTTGTGAATGCTGTTCGACCAATGGAAAATTTCATACTTTAATCAACCTCCCGGAAAGTGTAAATATATATTAATTAATAAAAGAAAAGAGAAGTAACAGTAGGGCGTGTGGATACTGTGGATAACTTTTGACAAGGCAGCTATCCCTAATGATTAACCTGTGGATAAGACTGTGCACAACTTATTGACTTCTCGATGATTTATCCACAGTCGATTATACCATTTTAGTTCAAGGCACTTTTGATATCCGCAATTTCTTTTCTCAAGTCGGCATCAAGTTTGATAATTTCAGCAATTTTATCGCATGCGTGAATAACGGTCGTGTGATCTTTACCGCCAAATTCCTTGCCGATTTTCGGCAGTGAGTTGCTGGTCATTTCCCTGGAGAGGTACATGGCGATTTGTCGGGGCATTACAATTGATTTCATTCGTTTTTTGCCTTTTAAATCATTGATGGAAATATGGAAATAGCTGGCCACTTTATTTTGGATATCAACGATTGAAAGCTGACGATTATCCTGGCTCAACTTAAGGCCACGAAGTGCTTCGTAAACTAAATCAGTCGTAATCGGTTCATTCTTTAATTTGGAATAGGCTTGAACCCGTGACAAAGCACCTTCCAATTCACGGACGTTGGAGTCAATTTGGCCTGCAATGTAGGACAGGGTGTCGTTTGGAATGACCAAGTTGTCCAATTTGGCTTTATTTTTGAGGATGGCAATTCTGGTTTCTAAATCCGGTGGTGTGATATCGACTGGCAAGCCCCAGGCAAAGCGTGATACCAGGCGTTCTTGCAGCTTGGGGATTTCTTGAGGAACTCGATCGGATGTTAAGACGATTTGTTTGTCGTTATTATAAAGATCATTGAAGGTATGGAAGAACTCTTCTTGGGTACCTTCTTTTTGGGCAAAGAATTGAATATCATCGACCATCAAAATGTCAACATCCCGATACTCACGACGAAATTCTTCGGTGCGATTCGTCTGAATGGCGTTGATGAAATCATTGGTAAAAGCTTCACTGGTAACGTACTTAACGTTGGTTTCCGGATGATCTTCAAGCCGTTTGTTGCCGATGGCCTGCATTAAATGGGTCTTACCCAAACCAACGCCACCATAAAAGAACAGCGGATTATAAAGCTTGCCGGGTTCTTCGGACACAATTAAAGCGGCGGCATGAGCCATTTGATTGCCCTTGCCGATAATAAAGTTATCAAACGTGTAATTGGGATTAAGGTGATTTTCCTTACTAAATGAAAACTCATCGTTATCTGATTCTTGCTGGACACTGTTATCCACGGGCTTTTCTTGGGCTTCTTGATTAACGTCTGAATCCAGAATAAACTTTGGCTCAATATTGCCTTTGGTAATGACAAACGCATATTCAATCAAATTTGCTGCCAATTGTTCTTTCCAATAATCCCGATGCAATTCAGAAGGTAAAGATAAAGTGAGTGTGGATCCATCAAAGCTGATCGGCTTGACCGGTTTGATCCAGGTGTCATATGTAAGGTCAGTGGTGTTACTACGAAATTGGTCGCTTAATTTTTGCCATAATGAATCCTTATCTAACACTACGAATTCCCCCTCTGTTTTTAGTCGTGTAACGAAATGCAAATTAATTTTAGCATTCTCTATAAAAGTTTTCCACAGGCAAAAACAGCCTGTGCATAATTGTTTCACAGGGGTGGATGAAATGTATAAGTGGTCTGTGGATAAGTGGATAAAACGAGGAGAAATTGGGCTGATGAACAAGTATCTGTGGATAACTAAAACTGATAACAACGGTTTTATTCACCAAAAAGAGAATATAATCCACAGCCTGTGGATAACTTTTGAAACAAGGTGTGAGCTTGTGGATAACCTTGTGTAAATCTCGAAAATCAGCTATGCTTAAATCTGCGGTTATCCACACTAATTGTTCATGAAACAAATTTTAAATAATTTTTGAAATCAACGATCATTCAAAAGACTATTCCATTAATGAACAAATTATGTTAATATATTTGGGAAATGCATTTGAACATAATTGTAATTAAATGCTTAAACGCGACTTTTATATTTAAAGGAGGAATTCATTATGAAGAGAACTTATCAACCAAAGAAACGTCATCGCGCTCGCGTTCATGGCTTTCGTAAACGTATGAGTACCAGCAATGGTCGTAAAGTGTTGGCTCGCCGACGTCAAAAAGGTAGAAAATCATTGTCTGTATAGACCACTGACCATTCAGTGGTCTTTTTCATTTATTTTTCAAAAGTCTGTGGAGATGGATCATGCGAAAATCGTATCGAGTAAAAAAAGAGGCTGAATTTCAAGAAGTATTTGAGACTCATAACTCTGTTGCAAATCGTCAATTTGTTGTCTATTCTTTGGATAAACCCAATCAATTACATTTTCGCGTCGGTATTTCTGTTGGTAAGAAGATCGGTAATGCGGTACATAGAAATTGGGTTAAGCGAAGAATTCGTCAATCCCTGTTGGAATTAAAGCCTGATCTTCGTCAGGACGTTGACTTCATTGTCATTGCCCGGCCAGCTGCTGACCAGATGGCGATGAGTGATGTCAAGGCAAGTCTAATTCATGTGCTCAAGTTAGCTAAACTAATCGATCCCAACTATGATAGTGAGGAAAAAAGTTGAAAAAGAGAATAAAGAAATTACTAGTATTACTCTCATTAGTAAGTTTGACGGTAGTACTTTCCGCATGTAGTAACGCACCAATAACTAATCACAGTACAGGAATTTGGGACGGCTGGGTTGTTTTGAACTTTTCTCGGGCCATTATCTGGCTGTCCAAATTCTTTAGCGACAATTATGGAATGGGTATTATTATCTTTACCATTCTTGTCCGGATTGTGATTTTGCCATTGATGATTTATCAAACCAGAAGTATGCGAAAGACTCAAGAAGTCCAACCGCAGCTGAAGGCCTTGCAGAAAAAGTATTCATCAAGGGATGCAGAGACCGTTCAGAAGCTTCAAGCAGAACAAAAGAAGCTGTACGCTGAAGCAGGCATTAATCCGCTTGCCGGCTGTCTGCCATTGATTGTTCAAATGCCAATTCTGTTTGCTTTGTACCAAGCAATTTGGCGGACCCATATTTTGAGAAGTGGGACGTTCTTCTGGCTGCAGCTTGGTCATCCGGATCCGTACTTTATCTTACCGATCCTGGCGGCCTTGTTCACCTTCATTTCTTCATGGTTGGCAATGAAAGGTCAACCTGAATCGAATTCAATGACGACAATGATGACGGTTGGAATGCCATTCTTCATTTTAATCATGGCCGTTAGCCTCCCATCTGCTTTGTCACTTTATTGGGTGATTACCAACGCGTTCCAAGTAGGTCAAACCTTGGTTATTCAAAATCCTTGGAAGATCCGTCGTGAACGTGAGAAGAAACAACGCGAAGAGCGCGAAAAGCAACGGGCAATCAAAAAAGCCATTAAACGTGCAAAGAAGAGTAAACGTAAATAACTAGCAAACAGCGTGATCATCTGATCACGCTGTTTTTTTGTTCAAGCACCCATATTCAGGTACACTAAGTTCAATAGTTAGTTAAAGGAAGTTGACAATGGAAAAAATTGTAATTGCGACCGATTCATTCAAAGGCAGTGCCAGTTCACAGGAAGTTGCGGATGATTTACAACGGGGACTGATGGCGGCCAATGCTGGCCTCCAAATCAAAAAAGTTCCCTTCGCTGATGGCGGTGAAGGAACTGTCACAGCTGTTGTCGGGGCGACTAAGGGCCAATTGATGACAACTAAGGTAACTGGCTCCGCTGGCAGTCAAATTGACGCTGAATGGGGTTTGATTGACAATCAGACGGCGGTAATCGAAATGGCCGCAGCTGCTGGATACACTCAAGGACAAAAGACGGATGTCACTCTTCGGTCAACTTATGGTGTTGGAGAACTCATTGAAGCAGCGTTGGATCACGGCGTTAACAAAATCTTTCTGGGACTTGGCGGAAGTTCAACCAACGATGGTGGCGTTGGAATGGCTCAGGCCTTGGGCGGGCATTTTTACGATCGAAAAGGACATGAAATCTCCCGTGGGATTGGCGGACTCAAAGACTTGGAAAAAGTTGATTTGAGCCAAATTGACCAACGGATTCACTCAGTTCAAGTAGTTGGTCTTTCAGACGTCATGAATCCATTGGTTGGCAAATCAGGGGCCACAGCAATTTTTGGTCCACAAAAAGGGGTTCAAAAAGCGCAAATTGCCGCTTTTGATGCCCGATTGCAACGATTGGCACGGTTGACGGCTGACTCAATCGGTCAGGATTTTTCATCCGTTTCTGGAGCTGGGGCCGCCGGTGGTTTGGGATTTGGCGTCCTGGCTTTTCTAAATGGCAGGCTAACCTCCGGTATTGATGAGATCATGAAATTGGTGAACTTAAAGGCGCTGATTCGGGATGCTGATTGGGTCATTACCGGTGAGGGGCGGATTGATTCACAAACTCTCAGCGGCAAATTGCCAATGGGGGTTGCCAAGCTGGCTCATTCAGCCAAAGTTCGGGTGATTGCCGTTGCCGGGAGTTTGGCAACCGATATCCAGCCTTTATACGATCAAGGATTTGACTTGATTGTTTCCACGACGACTCGTCCGGTGACTGTTCCAGAAGCGATTCACCAAGCTCCTCAGTTGATTCAGCAGACTGGTTTTCGGATTGGGAAGCTGATTCAGTTGATTCATTAAAGAGATCAGGTAAATAATTGGTTAGGAGTCAAGACAATAAGAGAGAGTGGGACACGAGGCGTTTTGATCCCAGAATTTAAGCAAATAATCCGGTTATTCCTGCTTTTGGGAATAACCGGATTATTTGCTTAAATGGCCGGGATCAGCCGATTGTTCCACGTTTAATCTAGATAGTAGTGGAGCCAAAACGAGGCCGAGATAAAATTATGTCCCAGCCTCTTAAGCAATTTTAACGCACGTTTTCAAGTAATAGGCGAGCGACAGCCCGTGGTGAGAATGGATTTTGACCAGTAATTAACCGATCATCTTGAATGGCGTACTCCTTGTAAGCCCGTTTCTTTTTGAACTTGCCACCGCGTTTTTCAACTGCCTGCTTATTCAGAAAGGGAACCACTGATTTTTTACCGGCAATGATTTCTTCCGCAGTTGTGAAACCCGTGATTGATTTGCCGGCAATTAAATAGCGACCTGCATCGTCCTTAATGTTGAGTAAGCCGGCAACCCCATGACAAACGGAAGTGACGTATCCGCCATTATCGTAAATTGACAAGGCAATTTGCTGGAGGGATCGATCATTTGGAAAATCCCACATCACCCCATGGCCGCCAGTGTAGTAGATGGCTAAATAGTCGTCAGGATTGATTTCATTTGGCCGCAGCGAGTTGGTCAACGCCCGTTTTTGGAAATCGGCAGTCTCATAGAACTTCATGATCGACTCATTAGTGTATTTCATACTGCGTGGATCAAGTGGCACAAAGCCACCTTTTGGACTGACATAGTCGACGCCAATCCCTGCTTCTTGAATTGTTTCGGCAAATTCTGTTGCTTCCCCCAGCCATAAGCCAGTGGGATCATTCGTGCCTTGATAACGGGTAACATTTGTTAAAACGATCAATACTTTTTTCATAGTTTTGTCTCCGTTTGATGAATGATTGCTGTGACATGATCCAGAAGCGTTTTTAGTTCATTAATCTCCTTGATGTCATGGGAAAGGTAGTAAAAATTCTTGGTCCCTTGACTTTTGACGGCAACTAAATGGGCATCTTTCAAAATTTTTAAATGATGAGAAACTGCCGGCCTGGATAAGCCGGTCACACTGGTAAGTTCAGGGACTTGCAGCCCCCCACAAGAATTGGTTTTTAGCAGGGAAATGATAATTGCTTGACGTTTTTGGTCCCCCAAAGCAGTTAAGAAGCTGCTGACATTGGCGAATTCAGTTTGAATTTGGTGTAAATCAACCATCGTACATTCCTTTCAGTTCATATTTTTAAACCATTAAACCATTTTATTTGTCGGCCGTCAATGAATTGGCATTAAACAATCTTGCTTGACGCCCACCAAATTGTGATTTATGATTTGGGCTACATTCGTTTAAAAATTTAAACCAATAAAATGGAGCTATTAATGATGACAAAAATGATGAAAGCTGCCCAGATCGACCATTTTGGGCAGCAGCAATTAGAGATCGTAGACGTGCCCATTCCAACGATTAGGCATCATGACGTGTTAGTGAAAGTTTCTGCGGCAAGCATTAACCCGATTTATTTAAAGACCCGTGATGGCAAGCTTAAAATGTTGTTGAAGTATTCGATGCCCTTGAGATTAGGGAGTGATTTTTCTGGGACAGTTGTTCAGACGGGAACAATGGTTAAGGACTTCAAGGTTGGTGATGAGGTATATGGCCGAGTGCAGAAGAATCGTATCGGAACTTTTGCCGAGTATCTGGCTGTAGACCAAGATGATATTACCTTGAAACCAGTCAACTTATCCTTGGTAGAATCCGCGGCAATGCCGTTGGTTTCGCTGACGAGTTACCAGGCGTTAGTTGATCTGATGCACATCAAGCCAGGAGACAAAGTCTTGATTCAGGCGGGGTCCGGTGGGATTGGGACAGTCGCAATTCAACTTGCCAAGTCTTTGGGAGCATTTGTGGCAACGACCACTAGCGCAAAGAATACGGCTTTGGTCAGGCAGTTAGGAGCCAACCAGGTCATCGACTATCACCAAACGGCATTTGAAGATGTCTTAGTTGATTACGATGCCGTGTTTGATACACTTGGGGGTCAACAATTAGCAAATGCGTTTCAGGTCGTGAAACCCGGAGGCAAAGTGGTCTCAATTTCAGGGCTGCCAAATCGGGCATTCGCTCAGCAGGCTGGTCTACCAATGTGGAAACAGCTGGCATTTTCCCTGGCTACAGCAAAGATTGGTCGACTGCAACGCCAATTTCAGGTTGGTTATGAGTTTTTATTTATGAAGCCCAGTGGGATTCAATTGTCCAAGATTACCAAAATGGTCGAACGCGGAACCCTACACCCGGTCATTGATCGTGTCGTGCCATTTCCCGATATTCAGTCGGCTTTTGATTATTCAGCGACTGGTCGGGCTGTCGGGAAGATTGTCATCAAAATGGATTGACGGGCAAATTAGATATAAAAGGGCAGCCATGAGATTGTGCTCATGGCTGCCCTATTAATCACGCTCGTTTTCGATTATTTTACTGGTATCTCATGCCACCATCCACCAGAATTGATTGGCCGGTGATATAGGCGGCATCAGGGGATGCAAACCACGAAACAACTTTTGCGACGTCTTCAGGAGTCGCTTCTCTGCCCAGTGAGATCTCACTGAGGCAGTTTTTTTGTTGCTCAGCGACGGAGATTCCCTTGATTTCAGCAGTTCGTTTGTCGATCCCGTCTCTTAGAGGAGTTCTGACAATTCCTGGATCGTAAGCGTTGACAGTGATTTGGTCCTTTGCCAATTCCTTTGAAGCGGCTTGGGTAATCCCCCGAACGCCAAACTTTGAAATTGAATAGGCACTCTGCAGAGCAGATGCTTCAACCCCAGCCAGGGAGGCTGCATTGACGATTCGACCACCGTGACCCTGTTTTTTGAATTGTTCGGCTGCCGCTTGGGTTCCCCAGTAAGTTCCTAATAGATTGACATCTAATAATCGCCGGATATCTTTTTCTGCTGAATCAACAATTTCATCAATGAAAGCGACACCGGCATTATTGACGTACACAGCAAGTTCGCCAAGATCGGCAACCGCCTTTTGCACTAATTCAAAGACCCGTTCACGGTCAGCAACGTCGATATGATACGATTTGGCGGTGTAACCATCGTTAACCAAATCGGTGGTTACCTTGTCAGCTGTTTTCCCGTTAATGTCTGCGACTGCAATCGCAAACCCATCTTTGGCTAGTCTGTGAGCGATGCCTTCTCCGATTCCTTGTCCTGCGCCAGTTACAATTGCTAATTTTGTCATACTTGCCACCCCAAATTTATAATTTTTTGCCCATTAAATTAAAAAACGCTTCTGCAGCATTAGCTGCAGAAGCGAATAACACGTTACCATTCTGATTTATTTAACGATTACTCGTTAAACCTTAATAACCATCACTGAAAGATGGTGTGTCTACTAACGGGGACCTATCCGTCTGCTGCTCGTTATCTACTTACAGCAACCAATCATCGGCCATCTTCGTTCAAGCTGAATATTGGCTCTCATCAACGCCAACTCTCTGATAGACAACTTTAAACTACTCACCGATTCATTTTGTTTAACAAATTATCATTTAATTAAAACTGAATATAGACCTGATTTTTTTATTTGTCAAACGATTAATTAATCAGCCGAATGTGGATTGTCCTTTTGACTAACCGGATAGCTCATAACGTCAGCATCGAGAATGTCATATTTTTTCATCAGATTGTGCTCAACCTTTTCACCAATTGCGTAGGCAGTCTTTAAATCGGTATCATCTGCTAAATAAATGCCAATCTTCATCACAATCTGATCACCCAGCCAACGCGGCTCAATTCCTTGAATTCCCAAGACACCGGGGATTGCACTAATCGTTTCGTTATAGCGTTCAATATCTTTGGGGTCAAACCCTTCACTCAGCCGCATAATGGTTGTTCTAAAGATGCTGATTGATGAATGCAGAATGAGGCAGCCGACAATTAAAGTTGCCACTCCATCCAACCATTGAGCACCAAGATAGGCACCACCAATGGAGAGAAACGTTCCCAAACTGGTCCAAGCATCACTGTTGAGGTCTTGTCCAGAAGCCGTCAATGCCTGATTCTTAAGTTGGATGCCCTTTGCCTTATTAAAGCGCGCCAAGATACCAATGATGATTGCCGCGATCAGGCTAACCTCTAATGACCAATAATTTGGTCGAATGGTGTGACCGGAAAAGAAGCGTTGAACCGCGAAAACGCCATCAACGAAAATTTGAATACTAACCGCAAACATAATTGTCGCAGATAGCAGGGCAGCAATGTTCTCATACTGCCAATGGCCCATCACATGATTAGAGTCTGGGGGACGTTTAGAAATCTTTAAGCCAATAATTAAAATGGCGCCACCGCAAACACCCGTCAGATTATTTAACCCATCGGCAATTAACACGGTGATCTGGGCCAAATAACCAATGATGAGTTCAGCCACCATGATTGCAGAGTAGGCACTGAGATTAATCCAGGTAATCTGTGAGGCCTCCTGAAGCTTACTAAGCCGGTGCTGGCGGTCGATTTGAATGTTTTGGCCAACGTCATATTGATTTGTGTTTGCCATTGTCTCACTTTCCAAATCGAAAACCTAAAGTAGCAGTCACTGGTGATTGATGTTGATTCAGACAAAACCAGCTTTCTTAAAAAATGCTACTAAACCCATTATATCGACTTTGGCGTGAGATGGTAGATTGATGTTTTTTAATGTGACAAAATAAATAAAGTTTGCGTTTAGTTTCCGTTTTTCGCAACAAACCGTTTAATAATGCGCGTTTTTATGCTATTATTAACCAGTTAATTCAATTAAAGGGAGTTCATTATGACAATTTACTCTGGAAAAACCATCCAAGACGCCGTAGAACAGGGTTTAACCGCACTATCACTCACTTCGGACCAAGTTGAAGTTACCGTTATTCAACAACCTAAGAATGGCTTTTTAGGTTTTGGTCGCAAACTTGCACAGGTTGAACTTGTCAAAAAAAGTCATCCTCAACAGCAGACAAATACTAAAAAATCAAGTAGCCAACCAGTTTCAGATCTAAATAACCAAGTTGAAGAAACCGAAAACACCGTTGATATTGAAGAAGTATCTCAAAAGCTTGCCAACTACTTAAATGATGTCCTTGAAGCAATGGGCTTCTCGTTCAAACTAAAGCTGGATTTGAAGAATCGCCATTCAATCTATATTGATATTGATACCGACCAGGAGAGCCGATTAATCGGCCGTCATGGCCGCACAATTAATGCGCTCCAAAACCTCTCACAGATATTCATTAATCGTTTGGGGGCCAACAACGTTACTGTTGAGTTGGATACCGCAAACTATCGGTCAAGAAGAAGTGAGTCGCTGGTTCAATTAGCGGATAAAACCGCCCGAAACGCTATTGCGAATGGCAAACCGGTGTATCTCAATCCGATGCCGGCATTCGAACGTAAACAAATTCATAATGCTCTGGCAGACAATGATCATGTGATGACTTATTCAACGGGCAAAGAGCCCCACCGAGTGATTGTCGTTGCCCCCAAATAATTCTTGAAATCAATTGACAAATGATCAGCTTTAAAATATTATGTAGTTAATCATTCTTATCTTAACTAGGTAAAGTAGTCAAAGTGCTTTATCCGTGCTATCTTTTTTAGCATGGAGTGGCGCTTTTTTTGTGCTTTTAGATAAGTTTTGTGGTTAAATTAACGACACTATTCAATTACTCGTGGAGGGAAGCTTAATCATGGTTTTAACAACAACTGAATTTGATACGATTGCAGCGATTTCGACACCACCTGGCGAAGGTGGTATTTCGATCATCCGAATTAGTGGTGAAGAAGCGCTTGATGTTGCAAAAAAACTCTATCGTGGCAAAGACCTTGATAAAGTTGCCAGCAATACCATCAATTACGGCCACATCATTGATCCAGATACCAACGAAGAGGTTGATGAGGTGATGCTTTCGGTCATGAGAGCCCCTCACACCTATACTGAAGAAGATATTGTTGAAATTAATTGTCATGGTGGGATTGTTGCCACCAATCGAATTCTTCAGCTTGCGGTGAGTCATGGTGCCAGGATGGCTGAACCTGGTGAATTTACAAAGCGTGCGTTTTTGAATGGTCGAATTGACTTATCACAGTCTGAGGCCGTTATGGACCTGATTGAAGCCAAGACTGACCGTTCAATGAAAGCTGCCATTAACCAGCTGGACGGCAATCTGTCGCACCTGATTAAACATTTACGCCAAGACATTCTGGACGTTTTGGCTCAAGTGGAAGTTAACATTGATTATCCTGAATATGATGATGTTGAAACCATGACTAGCAAGTTGTTGCGGGAAAAGGCAACTGATGTCCACGCACGGATTGTTCAACTGCTGAAGACTGCCAAACAAGGTAAGATTTTGCGAGAAGGTTTGGCAACTTCAATCATTGGCCGGCCAAACGTTGGCAAATCCAGTTTGCTTAACAACCTTCTTCATGAAGACAAAGCAATTGTGACCGACGTGCCAGGGACAACCAGAGATGTTCTCGAAGAATACGTCAACGTCCGGGGTGTGCCATTGAAGCTGGTTGATACTGCCGGCATTCGCGATACTACGGACAAAGTTGAAAAAATTGGCGTTGACCGCTCTCGAAAAGCGATTAACAGTGCGGATTTAGTCCTGTTAGTTCTGAATGCCAGTGAACCATTAACTGAAGAGGACAAGAAGTTGTTAAGTGCCACTCAAGACAAACAACGGATCATCATCCTCAATAAGACTGATCTACCGGCTAAAATTAATTTAGACCAGATTAAATCACTTGCTGATGGCAATAATGTAATCTCAACCTCAGCGATTAAAGCGGACGGATTGACCCAACTAGAAGAATTGATTGCCAAGATGTTCTTCGATGAAGGCATTGAAAGCAGTCAAAACGATATTATGGTCACTAATGCCCGCCACATTGGCTTATTAAATCAAGCCAAACAGGCTCTCGAAGATGTGATCAAAGGCTTGGATGACGGTATGCCAGTTGACCTGGTTCAAATTGATATGACCCGCTGCTGGGATTTCTTAGGTGAAATCACCGGCGACAGTTACCAAGATGAGTTAATTGACCAGTTATTTAGTCAATTCTGTTTAGGGAAATAACCTGTTTCACGTGAAACAGTTGGAGGAAAAACAGTGAAAAGTTTACGAGTTAGCGATGTTAAACAAAAATATCGCGGCCAAGATTATGATGTGATTGTCGTTGGTGCCGGTCATGCAGGCTGTGAGGCCGCTTTAGCCGCTGCCAGAATGGGTAACAAGACCCTACTACTCACGATCAACCTGGATATGGTTGCGTTCATGCCCTGCAATCCATCGGTTGGCGGGCCTGCCAAAGGGACCGTAGTCCGTGAAGTTGATGCCTTGGGCGGCGAAATGGGCAAGAATATTGATAAGACCTACATCCAAATGCGGATGTTGAATACCCGTAAAGGACCGGCTGTTCAAGCCTTGCGTGCTCAGGCTGATAAACATGCTTACCATGCCGAAATGAAGCATACGATTGAAAAAGAACCTAATTTGACTTTACGTCAGGGGATTGTTGATTCCTTGATCGTTGAAGACGGTGTTTGTAAAGGGGTTATCACCAATACTGGCGCCGAGTGCTATGCGAAGGCAGTCGTGATTGCTGCTGGAACGGCTGCGCGTGGAAAAATTATTATTGGTGAGTTGATGTATGCTTCTGGGCCCAATAACTCACAGCCGGCTGAAAAACTTTCCGGCAATTTGGAAGATCTCGGTTTTGATTTGGAACGATTTAAGACCGGAACCCCACCACGAGTTGATGGGACAACGATTGACTATTCCAAAACTGAGGAACAGCCTGGTGACGAGAAACCGCATCACTTTAGTTTTGAATCTTCGGATGAAGACTATTTGGCAGTCAAAGATCAATTATCTTGTTGGTTAACCTATACCAACGAAATGACTCACAAGATTATCCGCGATAACCTTGACCGGGCACCTATGTTTACCGGCGTTATTGAAGGGGTTGGCCCACGTTATTGCCCATCAATTGAGGACAAAGTGGTTCGTTTTGCTGATAAGAGTCGTCACCAACTGTTTTTGGAACCTGAAGGCAGAAAGACTGAGGAATGGTACGTTGATGGACTTTCAACATCAATGCCCGAAGAGATTCAGCAGAAGATGATTCATTCAATCGTCGGCATGGAAAACGCACAGATGATGCGTCCGGGTTACGCGATCGAATACGATGTTGTTGCGCCATACCAACTCAAACAGACTTTGGAGACTAAGATCGTCAAAAACCTATTTACCGCTGGTCAGACCAACGGAACGTCAGGTTATGAAGAGGCTGCTGGTCAAGGCCTAATTGCGGGTATCAATGCGGGCCGGCGGGCACTTGGTAAAGGACCCTTCGTTTTGAAACGCAACGAAGCCTATATTGGCGTCATGATTGATGATTTGGTGACTAAGGGGACCAAGGAACCTTATCGACTATTAACCAGCCGGGCCGAGTATCGACTATTGCTGCGTACTGATAATGCTGATATGCGTTTGACAGAAAAGGGTCACGAGATTGGCTTGATTTCTGATGATCGCTACGCCAAGTTCTTAGCCAAGAAGAAGGCCATTGAAGATGAATTTGATCGGTTGAATACCATTCGAATTAAGCCTTCAGATGAAGTGAACCAATTTGTCCAGGAACATGGTGACAAGCCACTTCAAGACGGGGTGTTGGCATCGATTTTCCTGCGGCGGCCATACGTCGATTATCAGACATTGATGCGCTTCATTCCCCAAACGGAAGAAATGCCTGACCGTCATGTGATCGAACAAATTGAAATCCAGACTAAATATGCTGGCTACATTAAAAAAGCTGAGCAAAGTGTTGAAAAGATGAAGCGGATGGAAGAAAAGAAGATTCCTGACCGGATTGACTATGACGCAATTGATGGCATTGCCACCGAGGCCCGGCAGAAGCTACAGAAAATTCATCCTGAAACAATTGCCCAGGCCTCACGAATTAGTGGTGTCAATCCTGCTGACATTGCAATTTTGAGCGTTTATATTCAACAGGGCAAGATTAGTAAGCTGGCTGAGTAGTTTTAAAGGATAGTGGCCGTAAAGACCATCGAAACCAATTTAAGCTGGTTGTTGTTAAACATGGCAACCTAGTCAATCATCCAAATAAGGCTGAGGGCAAATTTTGCTCCCAGCCTCATTTGTGTTATTGAATGGATTGTTGCTTATTATGAATTGTGCTGAAGAGAAACAAACTCAATCCCATGCACCCCATAATTGCCAATGACATTGGCAGATAGGTTCCAGTCCCCATCAGCCCCACCAATGGCGACATGAGCCCACCAATTGCATTCTGTGACAAGCCAAGCATTGCTGAAAGACCGCCGTTATTATGTAATGTGAGGTTCATGATAATTGAAGTGGTTAATGTAAACAGCATCCCGAATTGAGTCACCGTCAGGAACACTAAGATAATGACCAGCAGGAGGTTGTTTAGGAATAGGGCACTAAGCGTTAGTAAAACAGAAGTGATGAAAGTCGATGTTAAGATGACTTTAGTTTGGCCAGCTTCACTAAAGCGTCCGGCCAGGGCACCTGGAACCACTGACCCAATCGCGATCCCAATCCCGTTTAATGCGTAAAGCAAGCTGAAGTTTTGAACGGACATGTGGAAAAAGCTCTGAAAGACAAATGATGAAGCAGAAATATAACTGAATAAACCACCGGATACCAACCCAGTTGCCAGAACCAACCGGACAAATCGAGAATTTTTCAGTAATTTAAACATTTGACCAATTGATTTGCCCGGGCTTCCTGAAATTCGTTTCTCCTGGGGTAATGTTTCCTTAATTCCCAGCCATAATGCCAGGACTGAAACAAAGCCAATTGCTGCCAACAAAATGAAAATTCCCTGCCACTCGACATAACGGATCATAAATCCGCCAATGACGGGAGAAATAACCGGAAAAATGCCATTGACGGCCGATAACATCGAATAAAACTTGGTTAACAGAGGCCCTGAGAACATATCTGAAGCGATTGCGCGGGACAGCACCTGACCACTGGCCCCAGCTAGTCCCTGGATAAACCTTAACAGGATTAACAGATAGACTGAACTGCTGTAGGCGATCATCAAAGATACCAGTCCAAAGATGAAAAAGCCAATCATTAAAGGCTTTTTCCGTCCATATTTGTCACTCAAAGGGCCAGAAATCAATTGGCCTAGCGCTAACCCGATTAAGCAGGCACTTAGGCTCAGTTGAATCAGTGATGGCTGGGCATTGAGATCCCGCGTCATTTCAGGGAGGGCTGGTAAGTAGAGATCGATCGACAGTGGGCCAGTTGCGCTAATCGTTCCCAGTATAAAGA
This sequence comes from Lentilactobacillus parakefiri, assembly GCF_002157585.1. Lineage (GTDB taxonomy): Bacteria > Bacillota > Bacilli > Lactobacillales > Lactobacillaceae > Lentilactobacillus > Lentilactobacillus parakefiri. Next base: position 93,307 of record NZ_BDGB01000029.1, on the reverse strand, counting down.
CCAGCCAGATTTTACTGCGGAGTTTAAGGTTTGTGTTCATGTGGTTACCTCTATTTCACAAGCAGATTCATACAAATTATGATACAGTTTGATTGCAATATGAGCAATTAATTAAGGTTCTGTTAATTCGGCACGAAAGAGTTGTTCTGGCGAGTAAATGTGATAAAATTAATAGCGATTGTGTAAGCTAACTGTTATGGATAGTATGCATAGCTAATTGTGTTGTTCATAAAGGAGCTTAAGATGAAAGTATTTAAAGAAATTATGAGCTGGGTCATTCCCATCCTGGTCGGACTGCTGGTTGCCCTATTGATTCGTCAGTTTGTCTTTACGTTTGCCCGGGTTGATGGCCCTTCAATGGAACCCAACTTAGTTAATAAAGAGCGGTTGATTGTTTGGCGGCACGCCAAGATTAAGCATCTGAGCGTCATTGTTTTTGATGCGCATGGTGAGGATCCGACGGCTACCAAACCTAAAACAGATTACGTTAAGCGGGTGATTGGCCTTCCCGGCGACACGGTCTCCAGCAAAAACGGTAATCTTTACGTGAATGGTAAGGTGGTTCCCCAAAAGTTCATTAGTACCAGTGAACGGACAACCGGAACCGGTAATTGGAATCTGAAATCTCTATCAAAGAGCTGGGATAAAAATACCAACGCTACCAAGGTGCCCAAGGGTGAATACTTTGTTTTGGGTGACCATCGAAGTGTCTCAAATGACGGTCGATATTGGGGCTTTGTCCCAAAGAAGAAGATTACTGGGGTTGCCAAGACCTTCTTCTGGGAAACCAACAAGACTAAACGCACCAACGTTAACAGCTTAGGCTATTAATCATCACTTAAAAATCTCACTAAAAGATTAACTACGCAATCTATTAGTGAGATTTTTTTATTCGTTGTAGGAGATAATCTGCGGGGTGGAGCTAACATCCAACTTGGTAACACTGCCATTGCCGGGTTGTTCAACAGCGGAAGTGGTGTTGCTATACATGGTTGCCAGGTTTCTTAGAAAAGTTCCATGTGAAACAACCAGGGCGTTCTGGCCGTCTGCCAGTTCATCTTGAATATGCTGGACGGCATTATCGATTCGGGCCTTGAGATGACCGGTTGTCTCGGCTTCATGAAATGGATCGGCGGCATGCATGAAATCACGCATTTTGAACAAACCATATTCTTTAATTAAGTCTTCTTGATTCCGATGCCCCAGCGGTCCGCCGATCATGTTCCAGGTTTGAATACTGTCGATTCCTTCAAACGAGCCGAAGTAAATTTCCCGCACCCCGAGAAACACCTCTCTGGAAACGGTCGCTGATGTATGATTGTTGGCCAGAATAATGTCTAAGGTATGAATGGCCCGCATCATATCGGAACTCATCGCCAAGTCGAAGTGGACATCGGCGAGTTTTTGACCGGTCGCTTTTGCTTGGGATTCCCCTTTTTCGGTCAATGGTGAGTCCACCCAGCCCTGCATTCGGCGAAATTGGTTAAGCAGTGTTTGGCCATGGCGCACAAAATAAATGGTTTTCATGTTGAATCCTTTCAAATAGTTTCTTGATCCAATTATAAAAGAAATCCGGCTAAACAACACCCCTATCCAGTTTTTTCTTCAACTTCACAATTTCGTCACACTTATTTAAGGCTGAGTTAAGTTGGTAGCCATAATATAAAGACAATCAATTTTGAAAGATAAATTGGTTTACAAGTGAACTTACTCCTCCAAAGTATGAAACTTGATTATCTTACCTCTCCCCCAAGAAGTAAGATCCCCTCTAATATGAATATGATTTGTCATAACGTCTGGGCCTTAGTACCGGGCGTTTTTTGTGGTTTGAGTGCCTTTGGGATTATAATGAGGTCAGCTTAGAAGAAATTGGAGTCAGTAACATGGATCATCAATTAACCAGGTTGAGTAAACGGCTGTCGTACGTCCTTAGACACCATCCGGACAAAATTGGCATCCAGTTGGATCGATACGGACGGGTGGACTTGCAAACGCTCATCCAAAAATTTAATCAGCACTTTGGCACCCCAATCAGTGAAAAAATCATTCGAGAGATTATGAAAAAGAGTGACAAACAACGTTATGCGATTGAAGGCCACACGATTCGGGCTCTGTATGGCCACAGCATCCCCGTAGATCCATTAACACCGCCAACGGTGCCGCCAGAGAAGCTGTATCATGGAACGAGTCACGCGGCTGCGAAATTCATTGTTGATGAGGGTTTAAAAAAGATGGATCGAGATTTTGTTCATTTGTCTGCCACTCCCAAAATGGCGATTGAAGTGGGCAAACGACGTGACCCACTCCCAGTGATTTTTGAAATTGAAGCCAGGAAAGCGGCACTTTCAGGAGGATTATTTTATCCAACCGAAAGTGGCGTTTGGTTGGTGGATAAAGTGCTGGCGCAGTTTCTGAAGGTTATTAACCAGTAATGATATTTAGTGGAGGGTAATATGTACGATCAGGCAGATGAAAAAGAATCAAAACCAACCAAGATTCAAAGGCCAATGCAGGGAAATTGTCCGAAATGCCACCGACCAATGTCCATTAGTTATGGCTTAAATAGGTGTCCCAATTGCGGTTTTATATTTAAATCCAATTTTAAAGTGGAATAGTGTCAATCAGGCTAAGATAGCAGCCGATAGGGTCAATCAATGAACGATTTGTGTTTGTTGATTGCCCTTTTTTGCTGTCGAGATTTTACAAAATTCCAAAGGATTTCTAAAGATCGCGTTGATTACCGGCTAAACATAATCGATTTAAGTCCCAATTAAGCTTTCCCCGATATTCTAACAACATCAAGTATGAAGGGAGGGCAGCTGAACTAAGATTTACATCAAACCAACAAACGTTAAGACGAAAGGAAGTTTTTCATCTATGAAAATTAAAAAATATTTAGTGACAGTTGGTGCGGCAGCCGCCATGGTTGCGCCAACATTTCTGAGCAGTGTTGTTGCCAACGCGGACACGGTGCAACCGCAACGACAACAACAGGGAAATAAACAGGATAACGCTAAGTCTACCAAGCAGGTAGCAGGGAAAAATCTGTCCCAACAGTCGCGTGAAACCGGCAGTCAATATACCAATGACAATTCCGGCTACAACGTGACTGTCAAGGCAACCAACCTCATCAATACGCTGCATTACAATGTCAACACGTCAACGGATAGCGGTGCCTCAAGTGCCGATTCATTTTCAATCAGTATTTACAAGGATGGTGAACTTTACAAGACCATCAGTTCATCAACTGGCACATTGAGCGGCCGGTTGTGGGTCGGTTCTGGTACGTACTCCATTAAAGTCTATACCAGCAGCGCGGCCAGTCATTGGACGGGTGGTTTGACGACTTCATAATCAACTGATTCTATAAGGATAAAGCTTTCATTTAGGTCAAATGAAAAAAGCGTGGGATAAGAGATGGTCAAAGTGCCGTTTCAAATCCCACGTTTTGTGTTAAAAAATGTTTTTAGACGATAACGATCGTTGACTTCACATTTGTCAAAAATTAACTTTGACATTTCATCGATTCGTTATATGATAAAACCAGCTATGTAAATTGTGGCTAATTGAATAAAGTAGTCTGGGGTGCCCTAAACGGCTGAGATAAATACCCATTGAACCTGATGCAGTTAGGACTGTCGAAGGAAGAACGAAACTTTTTTGTGTGAGCTAATAGAGATAAAGTCGATTCAACTTTAATCTGTTCCCTCTTTCTTCGAGGCTTTGAAGAAAGGGGGATTTTTTTGTTTTGATACAGTACATGACTAATTGAGTGGAGGGAGTCGAAGTTGACAGATAAGGAAACACTACTTCAAGCAGTTGATGCGAGAAAAGATCAGCTGTTGGCGTTGTTGGAACGGTTAATTTCATTTGAAACAATGTCACCACCTGCCCGCAACACGGTGGCAATTCAACACTTTCTTGACGATGAGTTAACCGAGATTGGATTTAGAACCAAGCGAGTCGCCTTTTATGAGGGCGATGAACTGCTTTCCGCTCAGAAAGCGGGGACGGATGCGGCGAACTATCACAGCCTGCTGCTGAACGGCCATGTTGACGTGGCTACCGTGGATCGCCCAAGCTGGAACTCAGATCCATTTAAATTAGTTCAAAACGGTGATCTGCTGTATGGGCGTGGTGTCAGCGATATGAAGGGTGGTATTTCAAGCTTTATTTATATCTTCTCGCTGCTTAATCAGCTTGGCATTGACCTACCGGGTGATTTACGGTTCCAATCCGTTGTTGGTGAGGAGGCTGGCGAAGCGGGAACGAAAACGTTATTGAAAAATGGCGAAACCGCTGATTTTGCCGTCGTTGGCGATACCAGCAATATGAATTTTCAAGGTCAGGGCGGCGTTGTGACCGGCTGGATTACCCTCAATAGTCCCCATATTTATCATGATGGCAACCGAGCCGCAATGATTACCACTGGCGGCGGCCTGAAAGCAGCCAACATGATTGAAAAAATGGTGGTTGTGATTCAAGCATTGGAAAAATTAGAGCAGTATTGGGGGATCACGAAAAGCTACCCTGGATTTGCGCCGGGAATTGATACGATTAATCCAGCGTACATTCAAGGCGGCTTGCACCCCGCTTATATCCCGAGCGAGGCGAAGTTATGGATAACCGTCCATTTTTACCCGAATGAAAATGTCGATGATATTACTCAAGAAATTGAGGATCAAGTCATTGCAGCAGCAAAAGCTGATCCTTGGCTGCGGGATAATCTGCCAACCTTCACTTGGGGCGGCGATTCACTGTTAGTCGATAAAGGCGAGGTGTTCCCATCACTGGCACTTCATCCGGATCATCCGGGGATGCAGGCACTTGAGAACAGCTTTAGGGAAGTGTCTGGCAAACAGCCGACGGTGGGGATGTCACCGTCTGTTTCGGACAGTGGCTGGTTTGGCTATTACCACATTCCAGCAGTTGATTTTGGGCCAGGGACCATGGAACAAGCTCATAGTGACAACGAAAGTCTTAGTTTTCAGCAATTATTAACGTATACCAAAATAATGGCCGCTTTCATTTATGACTGGTGTCATTCAAAAGGAGAAAAATCATGAAAAAGAAATTTCGCTTACAGGATGTGATTCTGTTAGCCATTGTTGCAATTGTTTTTGGTGCCATCTTTGTCGGCACGGACTATCTTTATAATTTCCTGGCAGTTGCCATTGGACCATTCTCAAATGAGGCGCTGTTTGGCCTTTGGATTATGGCTGGACCGCTTTCAATCTACTTGGTAAGAGTTCCCGGCGCTGCGATTATCGGCGAAGTCTTAGGTGCCGCTGCCGAGGTCATTTTTGGCGGAACCTTTGGCGCCAGTGCCCTCATTTCAGGAATTGTTCAAGGAATCGGAAGCGAGCTTGGGTTCACCGTGTGGGGATACAAAAATTGGGGTTGGCCGGTTTTAACAACCTCAGCCATCACAACCACCGTTGTTTCATTTGGATATGAACTCTTCCGTCTGGGTTATGTTCACTATCACCTGCCAATGATTTTGGCATTGTTCTCGGTTCGTTTAATCTCGGTCTTCTTCTTCGGCGCCGTTTGTGTTCGGGCAATTTTCAAGATGATCAGCCGATCACAGGTGCTCAGACAAGTTCAATAAGAGAGGGCATCTAAAAATTAAAGGGATTGCGCTAAACTAATCATTTACGCAATCCCTTTTTCTGTTCAATAAGCTGCGGTAGACACTTTAGCAATCCTTGCAATCTTTAGAAAATTCTTGATAATCTGTTTCCCTACTTCTGGATCAGTCATGATTGATTCGGGATGAAATTGAACGCCGTAGACCATCTTGGTTGGATTACTGATAGCCATGATCTCACCGCCGTCGGTGACCGCGGTGACGTCCAAGTTATCAGGGACCGTTGTTGGATCAACGATTAGCGAATGGTACCTGGCGGCTTGAAAATGATGTGGGCAATTTGCAAATAGTGGATCATTTCCCAAAAGTTGAATAGTTGAGGGTTTCCCATGCATCAAATGGGGCGCATGCACCACTTTGGCACCAAAGGCTTCGGCGATGGCCTGGTGCCAAAGACAAACGCCAAAAATTGGGACGCGGCCAAGAAATGCGGCTAAGATTGCCGGCATATTGCCAGCATCTTTTGGGCGGCCGGGACCAGGAGATAGAATGATGCTTTCAGGGTTTGCTTTCATTAAATTTTCAACAGTGATGGCATCGTTTTTCACCACCTTAATTTCTTCGGCGGTCTGGGATCCAATCAATTGGTATAGGTTATATGTGAAACTGTCATAGTTATCAATGAGATAATGCATGATAAACACCTCCCTTAGCTGCCGTTTCCTGCAGGGCTGTTACAATTGCTCTAGCCTTGTTGTTAAACTCTTGGTATTCATGTTTTGGAATGCTATCTGCGACAATCCCTGCTGCACTGCGGACCACTAAATCGTCACCTTTTCGATACGCCAGCCGGATTCCAATACACATATCGAGGTCACCATCAAAACCAAGGTACCCTAAACAGCCGCCATAAAGCCCATGTTTATTATTTTCTAATTCACCGATAATCTGCATCGCCGATATTTTGGGTGCGCCTGAGAGGGTTCCAGCAGGTAATAATGAATGAATGATATCAATTGACGAAACGTCTGGATCGATTTTACTTTCAACCACGGACCCCATATGCATCACGTTCGAGAATTTCAGCAGGTTCCGATAAGCTGTGACCTTGACCGACCCGAATTGACTGATACTTCCCAGGTCATTTCTTCCTAAATCAATCAGCATATTATGCTCAGATAATTCTTTTGGATTGTGCTGTAGTTCGTCGGCAAAAGCGTCATCCTCAACCTGATTTTTCCCTCTCCTTCTAGTGCCGGCCAACGGATATGTGAATAGTGTACGGTCACGTTTGGTAATCATAGTTTCGGGGGAAGCACCGATCGTTTCAAAATCGTTATGGCGAAAATAGAATTGATACGGTGATGGGCTTTCTTTAAACAATGTTGGCGTGGCAGCAAATAACGAACCGGTCATTTTGGAATGCTGCGGATTGGAAAGCTGGACTTGGAAGATGTCACCGTCAACAATATGATGTTTTGCTTCTGCGACCTTTTCCTCGAATTCGCTCAAAGAGAATTGCAATTTGAACGGCGTCATTGTAAATGGTGGGAGCGGCTGTTGATCGTGGATCTGCAGAATTTTGTCCTTCAGAACGGTTAAGTCACTTATCACCGATTCATATTGCGCCGTAAGCTGATCGGCAGGGATCACTTGAATTAATGTGACAGTTTGGGTCGTGTGATTATATGCAATGACTCGATTAATGAGCAGCAGGTCAACATCATTGAGTTTCATCGGATCGCTAACGACTGGTAAGTCTGCACTCGTCGCATAACGAGCATAATCATAACTGAAATAACCGACAAGCCCACCTGAAAACGGCGGCATATGTGTCAATTTTGGTATATAGTTGTCTGCCAGAATCCGTTCCAGGATAGGTTTTAAATCCGTTGTTTCATGTGAAACATTGCCTTTTTCATCCGAGCGCGTTAAGACGCCATTTCGATAAGTAATGGTCATCCTTGGATTCAATCCGATAAATGAATACCCATCTTCTTGTTGCTTGGGTTTTCCAGTCAGTAAGAAGCACGGCGCGCCTGGCTGATCGAATCGTTGCGTCACGGCGATAGGGTCAAAGTCCGGCATTGTAAAATTAATTGAAATTGGTATAGCTGAAAAATCATTTGTATATTGTTCAAGTTGTTCTAAATTCATGATGGCTTCCTCCATTGCTTTAGTGTGTTTTGCTAAATACTAAAGTTGGAATTGCCATCGTTTTCTTGTTGTTTTCATGAAAGATACCTCTATTTTTTGGCTGGATTGCGTGACTGGTTAGCTGAAGTGTGTTCTGATGCAGCCATTGGACCGGAGAAGGCACGTTTGTTAGGTTCTTGTGTGCTTCCTTCGGCCTTGAAAATACGCTTCGACGGGCCAGATGCTAACTTCTAAGGGGACTTTGATTAAAGCCCCAAGCCCAGGGACTTTAATTAAAGTCCCCTTAGAAACCGCATCTCCTAGCACTCGTCGCGCTGTAGACAAAAAATCCGCCCCAAATGCTTTCACATTAAGGACGGATTTTTCCGCGGTGCCACCTTAGTTCAATTGATCGAAAAGATAGTCTACCCCTGGTAAATCAAGTCTTTTCCGTCAATTACGCTTAGCAAGGGACTAACATCCCTCCGACAACTGACGTATGCCAACACGTTTCTTCGTACTCATAAACTTTCGGAAGAACCCTCGGTGGTCCATTTAACTGCCTGCGTTCGGCCGCGCTCTCAGCAACAGCGACTCTCTTTTCGTGCACAACAATCTTGATCTCCACCTCAATGGTTTATTTGGGACGGTATTTTATTGCCATTAAAATTACACTCATTATGAGAAGATGTCAAGAAATTTAATAATTTAAACTTTGGGGTTGACACTTCTTGGAATTCATTATATGCTCTATGCAATTAAAATTTAACTTTCTTAGGAGATTCTAATCATGATAACAATTAATTCAAAAATTAATCGATTTTATTACTATTGGTTCGTTTAGTGTTCACACCGGACAGGATGTGGGCACTCACTCACATCTTGTGCGGCCAATAGTATTTCATCATGATTACTTACTTCGGTCACACAGTTATTTACCAAATATACTGCGGGACCAATTTTTTTACCCAAAATTCTGACTCCCGCAGTGTTGTACACACTGTGGGAGTTTTATTTTATTCAAAAACACGTCAAACACAGAAATGGAGATCTTATTATGATTATTGTACTGAAGAACGGACACGAAAACATTATTGACGAGATCAAGAGTCGCTTCACTGAAACCAATGAGGTATTTGTCCACAACAACCGCGTCGCAATTCAAGGAATTAGTGAAGATGAGTTGAACGCAGAAGAAAAAAATGCGATTGATCTGATTATTGACAACGTTCCTGCTGCGGTTCAAGGCAGCCGACTATTTCACCCGGAAGATACCATTGTAACCACACCGCATAGCCAGATTGGCGGGGATCACTTTACCATGATGGCCGGCCCGTGCTCAGTTGAGTCTGCAGAACACGTCATGAAGATGGCCAAGGTTGCTAAAAGCGGCGGTGCAACAATCCTTCGGGGCGGCGCTTTCAAACCGCGAACTTCACCATACTCATTCCAAGGTCTTGGCGAAGATGGCTTGAAATTCCTCAGAGCTGCCGCTGACGCTTACGACATGGATGTATTAACCGAGGTCATGGATCAAGACCATGTGGCAATGGTTGAACAATACACCGATATTTTCCAAATTGGTGCCAGAAACATGCAGAACTTCTCACTCTTGAAGGCGGTCGGCAAAACCCAGACTCCAGTAATGCTAAAACGGGGAATGTCTGCTACGATTGATGATATCTTAAATGCAGCTGAGTACATCGCCGCCGGTGGCAACCACAATATCATCATTACTGAACGGGGGATTCGGACATTTGATAACAAATACACCCGCAATACCTTAGACGTTGGTGCAGTTCCAGTGCTTCAAAAGCTGACTCACTACCCAGTCATTTTGGACCCAAGCCATGCCGCCGGCCACACAGAGTTTGTGACCCCTGAAGCATTAGCCGGAGTTGCCGTTGGTGCTAGTGGTTTGGTAGTTGAAATTCATGATGATCCTGCCCACGCTTTCTCAGATGGCGCTCAAGCACTCAAGCCGGATGAATACCTTGCGATGGCTCAGCAGGCATTTGCGATTCGAAAAGTGATCACAACCCCTACCCAAGAAAAAAGTGAGGTTAAATTATGAAAATAATCAAAGTTGCGTTACCGGATCATTCATACAATGTCGAAATTGCCCGCGGGATCCTTGGCTGCACCGGCCAACTGGTTTCCAGTGTTTGGAGCAAACGCAAAATTGCCCTAGTCAGTGATAGTAACGTTGCGCCGCTCTACCAGGCCCAAGTTGCTGAAGCACTTGAGGCAGTTGGCTTCACTGTCCACGAGTACCAATTTCCAGCCGGTGAAGAATCAAAATCCCTGGCCGTTTTGGCTGACCTTGCCCGGCAAATGGCCACTGATCGTTTTAATCGGGATGACGGCGTGATTGCCTTGGGCGGTGGTGTCACCGGTGACTTAGCCGGCTTTCTGGCAGCCACCTACATGCGTGGCATCAGTCTGATCCAGATGCCAACATCATTATTGGCCCAAGTTGATAGTTCAGTCGGCGGTAAAACGGCTGTGGACTTGGACACCACCAAAAATATCATCGGTTCATTCTACCAACCAGACTTGGTAATTATTGACCCGAATACTCTGAAAACCTTGAAGACCCGCGACCTAGTAGAGGGATACGGTGAAATCGTTAAGGTAGCTGCGCTGTCGGATGGTGACCTGTGGAACTTAGTGAAATCAATCGACTCACCTGACGATATTTTAACCAACGCCGAAGAATTGAGTATTCATTCGATTCAATACAAAACAGATATTGTCATGGGTGATGAAAAAGAAGGCGGCCTTCGCCAGCTGCTTAACTACGGCCATACCATTGGCCATGCGGTTGAAGCACTTTCAGACGGTGGCTTACGTCACGGGGAAGCTGTCAGCATTGGCATGATTGCCATGCAGCAGATTTTTGAAGATAAGGGTCTTGCCGTGACGGGGATTACCCAGGAATTACGTGAACGACTAGAGGCGGTTGGACTGCCGACTACCTCCGATTTATTGGATTCTGACCAGGTTTTTGAAAAAATCAAAAATGATAAGAAGAATCGCGACGGCCATTTGAGTTTGATTTACATTCATACCATTGGTGGACCGGTCATCAAGTCAATCCCGAGTGATCAGGTCAAAGACTTCTTGGCAATTAAAACTGTTAAGGTATAATGTTTCATGTGAAACAATTGAAATTTAGATTAATCCATAACTGAGCATCAGTGCTACTCAGGCGCTGGTGTTCTTTTTGTGCCCTTTTTCAAAAAAGCGTAAACTAGTACTAAGATGATTTCTAAATATAGGAGGAGTGATCACAATGGCTAAACCGCGTCCACGCGAACAAACATATGAATTTACGGACAAACCCTCCTACCGTGAATGGCTGATTGAGACTGTTCGGGCGGCGCTGCCCGATGGCCTGGAACTGGCTGCCAGCAACTATGCCCGCTCCACGGCCAGTTCATACTGGCTGATTAAAGGTTATGACGATCATGATCAAGTCTTTTGGTTGACACTTCGGATTGCCACTCATCGACTTTGGCTGCAGAATGCCCACCAGATCGAGGTATTGTGGGAAGAGCCAGGAACCTTTGGTGATTTGTTCAATGCGGTATCAGCTAGTCTTCACCCAGTGGCCGTCCAAAACGCAAAGTTTACGCTGAGTTCCAAAGACATCGCTGTGTTAAATCTACTGATTGCCCTTGAACACCATAAACTAATCTGGTTTATCAAAATGGTTCCAGACATCGCCAAGGCACATAAAGATAAGCTATTTGATTTAAAGAGCGATTTCCTTGATTGTCAGCTGCTGCTTGGTGATCGAAACAACGCGAACAACCTGCTGCTGCCAATTGAGGTTCCTGCATTTCAGCATCAGTTAGCTACATTTTTTGGCGAAAATCTTCTTTTCTCACAATTTACCAAACACTCCCTGCTCAAACTACTACCCACCAACCAATGGATTCAACCGATGCTTGATGAACAAGGAAATGATGGGCAATGGGCAGATGAAATCCAAAATGCCTATGGCCAAGATTTTGTGGAACAGTGCAAGCGTGAGTTGAAGCACCAAGCAAAGGTGTATAAGAAAACCACTTAGCCTCTGACTGGCTAAGTGGTTTTTGATATCAGATTAATGGACCTGTGATTTCTGTGTTCCCTTATTCTTAAATAAGTACCCAAATCCCCGGATGGTTGTTAACATCTGGGGATTTTTTGGCTCAATTTCGATCTTTTTTCGCAGATTACTGATATGGGTGTCGATAATCCGCAAGGTGGCACCGGTTGTGTTGCCCCACACGGCCGAAGCAATCTGGGTCCGGCTGAGAACAGTGTTGGAATTGCTGACAAAGAATAGAAGCAATTTATATTCGATTGGACTTAAATTGAGTTTCTTGTGACCATTATTGACCTCAAATTTGCTTAGATCAATCTTCAAGTGGCCAACGACCAGACTTTCCGATTCCTGACTCTGCTGAGTTAATTGGAGATTATCTTTGTTTTGATACACCCAGATCTTTTGGACAATTCTGGCAACAATTTCACTGGTTGGTTCACCGCAAATGTAATCGTCTAGGTGATAATCCAGAAAATAGGAACGAACCGTTTCAACCGACCGTGGCCGTTTATCCAATAACAGAATTGGGCCGGCAATTTGGCTTCGGAGAATTGCAAGTTCAGAATAGTTTACCGGCAGTTTAGTGGTTGTTAGGTCCCAGACGATACCGGAAACTTGTTGAAGCAGGTGGTCAAGTGGTTCAAATGAAATTCGGGTATTAATTTGGAAGGCGGCAAGTTGCTTCTCAAGCTTATCTGCCAGTTTTAAGTTTTGGCTGATCAATAAGATTTCCAATGGCATCTGGTTTTCCTCCATTATTAGCTAAATTGTTTACATCTTAAGTTATGCCATACTTTTGGATAAAAATGGTTAGTTTTACGTTACTTTTACATAAACGAAACTCGATATTTACATGCCGTTGTTATATTAACAATGTACTTAAATGAGTACGAAAAAAACTTGGGTTTTCATTAGGAGGAAATCGAATTATGAAAAAAAGATCCTTTTTTTCAACTATTGTAGCAGTAGCAGCTGTCGGGGTTTTACTTGCGGGGTGTGGTTCATCAAGCAGCTCAAAGTCAAAAAAGACCTCAGCTGATTCGAATGTCAAGATCACGGCTGTTGGGTCAACGGCTTTACAACCATTAGTTGAACAAGCGGCAAGCAATTATCAAAAAGCAAATAAGAGCGTTAACATTTCTGTTCAAGGTGGCGGTTCTGGAACTGGATTAAGTCAAGTTCAAACCGGCGCGGTCCAAATTGGGAATTCAGATATCTTCGCTGAACAGCAAGACGGTATTAAAGCCAAGGAATTGGTTGATCACCAGGTTGCTGTTGTCGGCATGACACCCGTTGTTAATAAAGATGTCAATGTCAGCAATTTGACCATGGCCCAATTAAAGGGCATCTTCACTGGTAAGTATACCAACTGGAAGCAGGTTGGCGGTAAGAATGAAAAGATCACCGTTGTCAACCGTGCTCAAGGTTCAGGTACCCGGGCCACATTTGAATCGGCTGTCCTTGAGGGTGCTAAAACAGTTAAGGCGCAAGAACAAGATTCAAACGGAACGGTTCAAAAAATTGTCTCAAGCACACCAGGAACCATCAGTTATTTGGCCTTCTCATACGTTAACAGCAAGCTCAAGGCATTGTCAGTTAACAACGTAAAGCCAACTGATGCCAACGTTACCACGAACAAATGGAAGATCTGGTCATATGAACATATGTACACTAAGGGCCAACCTAACAAGGCAACGAAGAAGTTTCTGAATTACATGGACTCAAGCAAAGTTCAAGACAGCTTAGTTCAAAAACTTGGTTACATTAGTATTCACGATATGAAAGTGACTAAGAATGCAAGTAACGCGGTGAGTGAAAAGTAAGAGCGCGACGAGGGCCGGGAGACCCGGTTTCCAAGGGGACTTTGATTGAAGTTCCTGGTTTTGGAACTTTAAGCAAAGTCCCCTTGGAAGTTAGGGTCTGGCCCGTCGGAGCGTATTTCAAAGGCAGAAGGGAGCACATAAGAATATAACAATCGTGCTTCTGGCCCATCGCGAAGTAGGATAGGCAAGGCTTCCCCAGCCGTCGGAGAGAAATTCACTAGGTAATCTTCCGCACAGCACCATCAACTCTACAAACTAAACAGAAAACCAACGAAGGCTGAAGGCAAATCAAATGCCTTCAGCCTTCCTCAAGTTAAAGTACTCATTTAAAATTCATTTGACTAAATTATAGGAGGTTAATCATGGATGAAATCAAACATGATCTTCAAAACCCATCAAAAGCAACGCATGAAGACCTATTCGGTCGGGGGATTACGTATTTCTGTATCGGCTTTGTCAGCTTGCTGGTTATCTCAATTCTGTACTTTATTACCACTCGTGGGTTAGCAACCTTCACCACCAACCATGTCAGTTTATGGAAGTTTTTGTCGGGCACCAACTGGAATCCTGCTATGCTCGACAAACACGGCAATCCACAAATCGGTGCGCTGCCAATGATTGTTACTTCCTTTAGTGTCACAGTGCTGGCGGCAGTGGTTGCAACCCCGTTTGCACTGGGCGTGGCCCTATTCATGACCGAGATTGCCCCAGAGAGAGGGACCAAAATTCTCCAACCGGTCATTGAACTGCTGGTTGGAATTCCTTCCGTTGTTTATGGCTTCATCGGGCTCTCGGTTATCGTGCCATTAATTCGTCATTCGTTTGGCGGCACAGGCTTCGGAATTCTCGCCGGAACCTTGGTATTGTTCGTGATGGTTCTGCCGACCATTACCTCACTGTCAGTTGATAGTATTAAAGCTGTACCGATGTTTTACCGTTCTGCCTCATTGGCATTAGGCGCCACCAGGTGGTAAACCATTTATAAAGTGGTGCTGCGATCGGCCACCCCGGGAATTTTGACGGCTGTGATCTTCGGGATGTCACGCGCCTTTGGTGAAGCCCTTGCCGTTCAAATGGTCATTGGTAACGCTGTTTTGATGCCCCATGGGTTATTGACGCCATCATCGACTTTGACCAGTCAATTAACGACTGGAATTGGGAATACTACGATGGGGACCCTGCCAAATAACGCTTTGTGGTCGTTAGCCTTGATTCTGCTGCTGATGTCATTAGTCTTTAACATCTTGGTCAGAGTGATTGGAAAGCGAGGGAGCCTGAAAAAATGAATTCTAAAACGAGTAATAACATTGCAACCGGCGTGATCTATTTTCTGGTTGCCGGTGTCTTGGCGATTCTGGTCTTTCTACTCGGCTATATTTTGATTACGGGAATTCCACATGTATCTTGGCATTTTCTAACCTCGGCTGCACAATCATTCGCAGCCGGCGGGGGGATTCGCGATCAGTTGTTTAATTCGCTGTACCTATTAGTCCTTACATTAATCATTTCGTTTCCAATTGCGCTGGGCTCTGGGATTTATCTGTCGGAATACGCCCCTGATAACTGGGTAACCGGCGTTATTCGAACTGCGGTTGAAGTCTTGAGTTCGTTGCCATCGGTTGTTGTCGGATTGTTTGGCTTCCTATTATTTGTGGTTAATTTCCACATGGGTTTCTCAATTTTAGCTGGTGCGATTGCTCTGACATTCTTCAACTTGCCGCTGTTGACTAGAAGTATTGAAGAATCGCTGCAGGATGTATCTGAATTACAACGTGAGGCCGGTTTATCACTTGGTTTATCACGTTGGAAAACCATCACTGGGATTGTCCTGCCAGCTGCGCTTCCTGGGATTTTAACACGGATTATCTTGAGTGCCGGCCGAGTATTCGGTGAAGCCGCTGCCTTGATTTATACCGCTGGACAAAGTGCACCGACGGTCAATTACGGCGATTGGAATCCGATGGACAGTGCCAGTTTCCTGAACTTTATGCGACCTGCTGAAACACTCGCAGTGCATATTTGGAAGGTTAACACTGAAGGGGTTACCCCTGATGCAGCGGTGATTTCAAGCGGCACATCGGCCGTATTGATTGTTGTGATCTTACTATTCAACTTATTGGCCCGAATGCTGGGACGTTGGTTGTACAAGCGCATGACAGCAACGAAGTAGGAGATTATTATGCAAGAATATGATTATAATCAAACGCACATTATCGATATTCCGTTAGAAAAGGCGATGACGACGGAAAATCTGCAGGTGTTTTATGGTGATAACCACGCCATGCATGACGCCAGCCTACAATTTCCCAGACATCGCATTACCGCTTTGATTGGGGCTTCCGGCTCCGGCAAATCAACGTATTTACGCTGCTTGAACCGAATGAACGACCGGATTGCTAACGTTCAGGGAAAAATTATGTATCGGGGCATAGATATTAACTCAAAAAAAATTAACGTCTACGAAGTTCGCAAGCATATCAGTATGGTATTTCAGCGCCCGAATCCGTTTGCCAAATCAATTCGTGAAAATATCACCTTTGCCCTTAAACGCAACGGTATTAAGGATAAGCAGGAACTAAACAAACGGGTTGAAGAAAGCCTAAAGGCCGCGGCACTTTGGGATGAGGTTAAAGACGATCTCGATAAAAGTGCCTTGGCTTTGTCAGGCGGACAGGCGCAGCGGCTTTGCATTGCCAGATGTGTAGCGATGAAGCCTGATATCCTCTTATTGGATGAGCCGGCCAGTGCGCTTGACCCAATTTCAACCGCTAAAATTGAAGACACCCTCATGGAACTCCGAAAGAATTATTCGATTATCATCGTGACCCATAATATGCAACAGGCTTCGCGGATCGCGGACTACACCGCATTTTTCCATATGGGGCATGTCTTGGAATACGACGTGACTGAAAAAATATTCACAACACCACAAATAAAAGCTACCGAAGATTATATCTCCGGGAACTTCGGTTAGGGGGCTGGACAATGCCAAAGATCATTACAAGTAAGGATGTCCATTTAAGTTATGGACCCAAAGAAGCGCTTCATGGCATCAGTTTGGACTTTGAGGAACACAATATCACGGCTTTAATCGGCCCATCCGGCTGCGGGAAATCCACCTATCTGCGCTGCCTTAATCGGATGAACGATTTGATTAAAGGAGTTAAGATTACCGGCTCAATGAAACTTGGCGATGAGGATATTTATGCGCCGGGAACCGACATTGTTGACCTGCGAAAACGGGTTGGCATGGTGTTCCAGCAACCTAATCCGTTTCCATTCAGCGTTTATGAAAATGTTGCTTACGGACTACGATTAGCTGGGGAAAAGGATAAGCACGTCTTGGATGAGCGGGTTGAAACCAGCTTGAAGCAAGCGGCAATCTGGGATGAGGTTAAGGACCATCTATATGAAAATGCCCTGTCCTTCTCAGGTGGTCAGCAGCAGCGAATCTGCGTTGCCAGAGTGCTGGCCGTCCAGCCGGAAGTGGTGCTGTTAGATGAACCAACCAGTGCGCTGGATCCAATTTCAAGTGCCAAAATTGAGGATACGTTGTTAAATATCCGCAACCAATACACGATTATTATCGTGACCCATAATATGCAGCAGGCCTCGCGAATTTCAGATAAGACCGCCTTTCTCTTGAACGGTGATCTGGTTGAATTCAGCAAGACCGAGAAGATGTTTATTCATCCCGATAGTGAAAAGACCAGTGATTATCTGAACGGAAAGTTTGGCTAGGAGGAATAGAGACGATGAGAGAATTATTTGACGACGAGTTAAAGAAGCTTCACGGCCGGTTCGTGGAAATGGGCCTGACCATTAGTGAACAAATTTATAAGTCCACCACCGCATTTATTGAGCACGATAAGAAAGCCGCTCAAGAGGTTATTGATGCTGATGAGGAGACCAATTCAGATGAAATGAAATTGGAAAAACAGGCCTTGAGTTTGATTGCCCTGCAACAGCCGGTTGCGACCGATTTTCGAGTTATTATCAGTATTTTAAAAGCCAGTTCTGATTTGGAACGAATCGGTGACCACGCGGTTAGTATGGCGCGGGAAACAATTCGAGTGAAGGGCAATTCACGGATCCCCAAGGTGGAAAAAGCGATTGCCAAGATGACCGAAGAGGTCCGGAGCATGCTGGAGAGCGCATTGGATGCCTACGTGAAGAGTGATGCCGATGCTGCAAAGAAGTTATCGGATAACGACGTCAAAGTCGATGAGCAGTATTTGCTGATTAGGGATGAAATCACTGAGGCAGTCCAGTCGGATACCGCTACAGTCACTGCCAGTTCCAGTTACTTCATGGTGATTAAGCTGCTTGAACGGATTGGTGACCATATCGTTAACTTGGCAGAGTGGATTGTCTATTCGGCTGCCGGCCAGATTGTCGAACTCAACCCCGGGAAATCAAATCCGGAGTTGGTTGATAAGCTTTATTCTGAAGCGATTGTGAAGGATAAAGATAGAGATAAAAATAGTAAATAACCTTGATAAGAGAACCAGCCCTTCATAACTGTGTCGTGCAGCTGTGAGGGGCTGGTTTTGTGTAACTATTACAATCTACTTGGCAATAATAATCCGCCCAGCATGCTTAGAATCCAGCAATTGATGGCCCTTAATGACGCCGTCCAGAGTAAATGGGAATTTGTAACCAATGCGAATCTCGAGCTTGCCTGCTGCCATCAGTTTCAACATGGCATTCAAAGCATCGTCATCCGAAATTTCCTGGGTGGGATGAATGTGATTGAAGTGGATCGTCTTATCGGTTGGGGCATCGTTATCAGCAACGCTAGCCACGATGCCGCCATCCTTGACGATCTTGACGTCACTTTCGGCACCATTGCCGTTTAATGCGGCATCAATGACAACGTCAGCGGTATTTGCCAAGACTTCTGCTGGATCGTCGTGATCATAAGCAACGTATTCATCAATTCCCAACGATTTGACATAGGCTTCATTCGCGCTGGAACCAATGCCGATTACCTTGGCACCCGCGTCCATGGCAATTTGGGCGGTAAGTGAACCAACACCACCGGAAGCGCCTTTCACGACGACGGTTTGGCCAGGCTGTACTTTGCCAAATAAGTGAACACCTTTATAGGCAGCCAGACCAGGGGTCACAATCCCAGCCGCAGCCATATAAGGCACGCCACTAGGAATTAAGACGGTGTTGGAATCCTCGCCAATGGAATATTCAGCGTAAGAATGGTGACCGTGAGCCACTACCCGATCGCCAATATCAAAGCCAGTGACGTCCTCGCCAACTTTTTCGACAAAGCCGGCAACGTCTCTTCCGGGGATGATTCGATGGTCGACTGGCTTGAATTGACCGGCCCGCTGTAATGCCTCAAAGTTATTTAAGTTGAAGGCTTCTGTTTTGATTAAGATCTGATTGGGTTTAATTTCGGGGGTTGGCACTTCATACTCCTGAAATACCTCAGGACCGCCATTTTTTTCGTAACCGAATGCTTTCATCAAAATCGCTCCTTTGTTTGTATTTATACAAACTTAGTGTAATTCATATGCATGTGAAAGCAATTAATTTGAATGTGGGTTGTCTGGTTTGGCTGTTAAATTTATTCACGATATGTTCCCCAACAATCAAATGGTTAATTGTGTGTGATAGTATATTGGGAACCTTGGGTGTTTTCACCCAAAAATCGGAACAACATAGTAAAAATAACACCTTCAGTTCAGCCTGGCGTTGAACGAAGGTGTTTCAATCCGAAAATGCTATTTAGTAAATGCATCATAATAACTAACTGGCTTATAAAGATAGGGTAGAACCGTTGCATCATTGCCAGAGAAGGTGTGGATATCATGTGGATTTTCAGGTGCTACCCAAGTGTCATAGGCATCTGATTTGGTGACCAGCTTAGCGAAGGTCAAGATCACTTGGCCATTTGGCGTGGGTTGGTTTGAAAAGAACATTGCTTGGTATTGACCATGCCACTTCCCATTTTCGTAGTGGTACTGGTAAAAGCCTAGGGTGGTGACGTAGCGGTAATATTGGGATTTGGATGGGTTCATTTGGCCCAACATCTTTTGATCGTATTTACCGTAACTGACATTATTTTGAAAAGTTGCCGGGTAATACCAGATGCCGTCCTTAAACGTCGGTTGGGTATTCGATAGCTTGAGTATGTTACTGGTCGGGACATAACGTAACCAGCGATCCTGATCGACTAATGATAGGTTATGGTCAGGGCCGAAGTCGTTGCCATAGATGTGGGTAATGGGCCCGTTTGCAGCGGCTGAGAACTCGGCGTTTGGATCTGGAAAGTCAAACTGGCGGCCGCCAAATGGGATGACCGAGGTTTTGTTGACATCGTATGTGGCAATCGGCTTGCCACCGTTAGGGAGTTTGGCCAGATCTAGGACTGAGGCAAATGAATTGATCTCTTCCCAATTATTGCCGGTTGCGCGGTCGTTTAAAATATCGATCATTGGAACGCGAACCGACTGACCGGCCTTGGTTTTGGTTCGGCGCATCACAATCCGTGCCCCGTTATGGTTGCCATAGTTCAACATTTTCGGCAGATATGGCCGGTCCTTTTCGAGGTAGGTTAGAACCTTCTTTTGGTCACTGAACGATGGTGTCTTGGTAAATGCTTGCAAGTGTTCCTTGTTGATGGTGCCATTAATCCGGTTAGCATAAGAATAAATCCCAGAAGCGTCCCAGTAACCGGGCTTGTTCCCCTTAACGTAACGCCGGTTGGCCAACAGGACGTTCAGGGTTGGGTAGCGGTAGAAGCCGCCCTTATAGTATTTTCCTTGGATTAGCTGGCCATGCCAGACGTAACCCTTAATCTTTTTGTTGGCACTTTGGACGTCGTAATAACTGCCAAAGTAGTTACGGGTCTTGATGGTGACCCGCTTGGTGGCATACAGATTTGTCCGCGGATAGTTCTTCAAATTATGTAACTTCCTGTTATATTTTGCATTCCACACGTAAACATTTTTATTGGTGTTCGGTAAAAATGACGTTTTTTTGAATGTCTTATTGGTAGTAATGGTAACTTTGGCGGCTGCCGATGGTGCGGTTTGGCTACAGAAAATTGACGCCGTCAACAAGGATGCGAGCGTGATGGCGAACGTTAGTGATTTGTACACGATAATCCCCCTCTCTTTATAGGTAGTGCCCAAAACCTCAAATTGTTCCAAGATTAGCTGAAAGTAATTGATTGTGGACTTTGAAAGCATAGAAACTTAGTGATTACTTTCCACACAATTATAAAGGCAGAAGTAAAATGTTTCAATGAGGCGTACGATTTCCGCTTCCCCTTCCGAAGAACCTAAGTGGGTGGGACAATCGTTAATTTTATTTGGTTCCAATCACAAATCCTTGATGCATATCGCCGGTATCATATTGATCGGACCACTGGAAGTTAGTGAGATAGATGCCAATGATGTATTCCCTTTGTCGATTAGCAGCAGTATAGCCGTTGGCCGCTAGAATTGCCTTAATTTTTGCTAACCGCTGCTGGTTGGTTAAACGGTTTTTGACATTCAAAAAGTCATCCATTGCTTTGAAAGTGGCTACATTGTTAACAACCTTATCCTTGGGTTCACGAAATAACGCATACCGACTCAATGGCTTGGAAACGGTACTATTGGGAAATAGTGCCAAAATATCACGGGTTAGCTGCTGGTATTTGGATTGCTTGATAAACTGAGTGTATTCTGCGTTAGTGGCGTTATCGAGGCTAATGCTTCTAACTTTGGTAAAATTAGGGTTGTACCCTGGTTTGAGGTAGCCTCGCCAAATCCAACCAGTAACTGATTTCTTGGTTTTAGTTGGGGAAACGGCACCAACTCGGTAGTAAACGGCATTCTTATGATTATGACGAAGCACAACCGTGCCGGTCGAATGCCAAGAAGTGTTTGGATAGTTCTTAATGTTTGCTAATTTTTTAGTGTGCTTAGTGGTCGTCCAAACGTAAGCGTTCTGTTTTGGATTAGCTGCATGATACATTTTACCAACCCCGGCAGGAAATGAGCTCTTGATAACCGTGTAACCAGAACTGGCATGAGTAGTTGGATTAGACAGCATAACTATCCCTAATCCTAGACTAAGTAACAACAAAGACCATTTTTTCATCTGTATCCTCCTCCCATTTACCTCAGTATACCTGATTAAGAGCTGAATTTGAAAATTATTGGTTATTATGGTTCAGACGTTTCAGTTCCATGTGGTAAATTAGGTTAATGGATAATTCAAGTTTAGATTAAAGCAGTCCCTGATATCTATCTGATAGATACGAGAGACTGCTTTAATGAGTTTTAGAGGATGTGATAAGTTAAATCCAGAAACATAATTATGATCAAGAACAGCCAGTACCAAGCCAGTGTCAGACCTTCATCGACGAATGCTTCCTGATAGCCCGGTTAATCAAAATTAGCGACCCGAGCGACAGAACAGCAAAAACGACCGATCCAATACTGATTCTATCAAGGCCAACGATGCCCACTAAACTTGAAGCCGTGGCGGACCCCAGTGAAATACCGAAGTTAAAGAAAATCGAACTCAGGGATGAGGCAAAGACCAGCGACTGTGGGTATTCTGATTCTGCCAGATTCAAGAAATGGATCTGAACCGGTGAATTGATGATTGTCACAATCAACGTCAGGATGAGCATGATTGCTAGACCGGCAATTTTACTGTGCAGGGCAAATGGGAAGACTGCCAGCAAGAGGATATCGGCAACGTAAAAGAGCGGTACCTTTTGCAGGCTGTTGGGCTTTTCTGCCAGCATGCCAGATAGTCGATTACTGATGATACTCATAATCCCAATGATGAATAGCAGCCAGTTCAAGCTCTGGGTACTGAAGCCCATCGACGTGGTGAGCAGCGGACGAATATAGGTGTAGTAGCCGTACATGGTTGCGGCTGTGAACAAGACCAGGAAAACACCGTAGTAGATTCGGGGATCCAGCAGGATGGTCAGCTGGTTTTTAATGGTACTCTTAGTCTGCTTGACCTTTTTGGGCAGAATGTGTGCTAATAATAGGAAGGTTAAAATACTGATGACCGAAAGTCCCCAGAAGGTGTAACGCCAGCCAAAGCTCGTGCTGACGGCAACGCCAATCGGCACCCCAAACACAGACGCGATGCTAAAGCCGGCAAATATCCAGGAAACTAACGATGCTCGCTTATCCCGTGGGGCAATCGTGCTGGCGAAAGTCATGATCAGTGAAATAATGGAACCAGCTGTGGTTGCGGTGATAATTCTGGAGGCCATCATCGTCAAGTAGCCAATTGAAAGGGCGCTGAGGGTGTTGCCAATCAGAAAGATAATCATCAAAGTCAGCAGTGTCTTGTAGCGACTGTAACGACTGGTCAGAATGGTCACAAATGGCGTACTGATGGCGTAAACCATCGCAAAAATGGTGACCAAGTAGCCCATGGTCGAGATGGGCGTGTGAAATTGGGCCGATAAATCCGGCAGAATCCCGACGACAATGAATTCGTTGCACCCCAACATAAAGGCAACGAGGATGAATACTAATGATTGAACTTGATACTTAGTCACTTGCAAACCCTCCAACAGTTAAATTGTTTCATGTGAAACTTCCTCTCAAATCATAGCACAAGAACCCCTTGGATGTGGGCATAATCTTAAGTTAAGACAGATTTTTTGATCATGGTTATCTTCCCATGAAAATGGTGATGAAAACACTTGTGGAGACATGCTTAAGCAAGAAATCCCGGAAATATCCTTGCATCTGTGTTGAAAACCCGTAGAATGGTTCGAAGTGACTATTTTTAGGAGGATATGCATTTGTTTATTAGAATGATCAAAAAGACTCAAAAAGGATTTATCAGCTTTATCAATCTGTTGGCTGATATCTTTGTTCCAATTATTCCCGCAATCGTGGCGGCTGGCCTGTTTATGGCACTGCACAACGTTTTAGTAGCGCCCCACCTATTCATGAGTGCTTCTTTGGTTACAGCTTATCCTCAGTTTAAAGGATTTGCGGCGTTTATTAATGTCTTGGCCAACGCACCCTTTGCATTTTTACCGGTCCTAATTGGCTTTTCAGCCACCAAGCGCTTTGGTGGGAATCCGTATTTAGGAGCTGCCATGGGGATGATGATGGTATCGCCGGCGCTTGTGAGTGGCTATGATGTGAGTACCGCGGTGGCCAATCATTCACTTGAATACTGGCATATTTTAGGGATGCCGGTCGCGCAAGCAGGCTACCAGGGATCCGTGATTCCAATGCTGGCGGTGGCCTGGTTGTTGTCGGTCATTGAAAAACAGTGTCATAAACGGCTTCCAGAAGCACTTGACTATACATTTGCACCACTCATTACGATTCTATTGACTGGGCTTTTAACCTTTGTGATTGTTGGCCCGGTTATGCGGGATGTCAGCGATGGCTTAACCAACGGCTTGTTGTGGCTGTACCAGACTTCGGGGGCCTTTGGAACTGGCGTCTTAGGCTTGTTCTATGCACCTTTGGTCATCACTGGACTGCATCAGAGTTTTCCAGCAATTGAGACTCAATTAATTGCCAACGTGAAACAAACCGGCGGGAGTTTCATTTTTCCAATTGCGTCAGTATCCAATATTGCTCAGGGTGCTTCAGCACTAGCGGTTTTCTTTTTAACTAAGGATAAAAAACAGCGGGGACTGGCATCATCGGCTAGTATGTCCGCTTTACTGGGAATCACGGAACCGGCAATGTTTGGGATTAATCTTAAGTTAAAGTTCCCATTTATCGCCTCAATGATCGGTTCGGCTGTCGCCTCAGTATATTTGGGACTCACCCATGTTTTAGCAGTCTCACTGGGCTCTAATAGCGTTTTGGGATTCATTAGTATTGCAACCAACGCTATCCCGGCATTTCTGATCAGTTGCGTAATCGCATTTGTCGTCAGCTTTTCACTGACTTACGTTTATGGCCGCCGTCAAGAGGTTAGCGACCTGCTGCGACAGGATGACGTGGAAGCTGGTGAGGCGGTTGTGGCTCACTGATTAGTCAGAGATTAGCTGGAGTCAAATTAATCAATTTAATAAAGCCCCCCTCAATTTAAGTGGTTATCCATTGGCTTGATTCATCAGCCACTTAGTTGAAGGGGGTTATTTGTATCTATATTGAAATGTAAGACTCTTGACTGCATCTATATAACCGGAATAACGGTCTCTTGACATCCCTTTTTAGGGAATATTGCATTTAAAAATGAAGAGTGCAACAATGAGTATTGGATGTATAAATGATCGATTATTGTATATCCAGTGAACGACGAGGGGAAGGAAAAAAGATGAAAAAAGTTTGTAAGGTAATGATAGCCATGGGACTAATTTTTAGCTTTCTATACTTTAGTCCTGCGGTAGCAAATGCTGAAACTGTTGTAAATTATGGTACGATTGCTCGCTCAAGCAAGAATGATCATATCAACTTTCAGTTTAGATTCAATAAACGACTTAGTCATGTCTCAGATAAGTTGCATAAGACACTGTCAAGTGTGGCGGTGTATGACACAAGAATTCAAAACGAGAGTAATCATAACATCCGATTCTACTTTTCGAAGCTCTGGTTTGCTAATTTGACGGGGTATCGGTTGTATGATCGTCCCGTGTTTCATCCTGCAAAATCAGTGCTGGTTAAAGCACACACGACCAAGGTGGTAACGAATAGTTTTCGCGATACTTTGGATGCGTCATACAGTTACTTTGTTCCTAAAAAGAAGCAACAGTACGTAATTCAATACTTTAATAAGAACAATCATTATCTTGGTAAAATTAATGATCTCCATCATCAATTAACTCAAGTCGGTTGGGATCCAACTTGGGCATGGGCTAATTAATTACTGAAAATGATTAATCATCAACTAAAGCCACCAGTGGATTTATCGTCCACTGGTGGCCTTTTATGGTTAATGAGTCCTTATTGAATTCAAATGTTTTTAACGGTTGTTTTCTTCCTTAAGAAGGGTTGAAAAGGCTGGCTGATCAAATAGGTTCGATTGTTTGGTATACGTGTCGATGGTTGCTTGATCAAACTGGTCAGGATCGATTGGCATGAAGCTGGTATCAACCGGATCCTGGTTCTTAACCTTGGCATCAATCAAAATTGGTTTGGTATTGCCGCTAGCTTGTAATTTTTTAATTTTTTCGAAGGCTTCCTTCAGCGATTGCCGATCAGATACTTGAATGCCAATTGCACCCATGTCGTCGGCAAAACCGGCCCAGTTGGCACCAATGAAGTGGATACCGTACGGCTCTTGGTTGGCAGTAATCTTTTCATGTTGAATGTAACCGAATGCACCGTTTTCCAGAACGACGTTGATAATTGGCAGCTGGTACTGCACCTGAGTCAGCAGATCCTGCATCACCATTGAGAAGCCACCATCACCGGAGATGCTGAAGACTTGGCGATTTGGATAACTTAATTTGCCGGCGATACTGGCTGGTAGGGCATAACCCATGGTCCCGAACCAAGCGGACATACTGAACTTTTGGTCGTGGTTAAACGGCAGCTGGCGGATGGCCCACATTAAGTTGTTACCAACGTCGAGGCCGAACACCGCGTCATCAGAACTATTTTCCTTAATAGCGCGAATAACGGCTTCTGGTGCGAGGCCATCCTGATCGTCATCAGCGACCTGATTCAACCAGGCATCCCAGTTCTGCTTGTCCTTTTGAGCAGCTTTGAGGAATGGGGTTGAAGCGATTGGTGCTTTTTCATTTAATTTGGCGAGGAACGGCTTGGCATCGGCGAGGACAGTCAGGTCAATGTCATGTTGCTTCCCCAAATCTTCAACGTTGTTGTTAATTTGAACGAACTTAATGCCTTTTGGTAGGAAGCGGCTAAACGGGTAGTTGGTTCCTGCCAGGATGATTAGGTCGGCTGCCTGGGTTACCTCAAAGGCTGGCTTGGTTCCCAGGCGCCCCCGAGATCCCATGAAGTTTGGATGGTCTGTTGGCATGACGCCGGTTGCCGGAGCAGTGGTGAGCACCGGGACACTGAAGCGTTCAGAAAATTGGACGACTTCATCACGAGCATCTTTCAAGCCCAGTCCTGCCCATAAGACAGGGTGCTTGGCTTGTTTAAGCAACTCATAGATCTGGTCGACAGCGGCTTGGTCCACGCTGATGGTTGTCGCTGGCTTGAGCACTTTTGCCGTTTTGTAAGGTTCAAAATCAATCTCTTCGCCTGATAGGTTATCCGGAATAATCACAACGGCGGGACCCTTTGTCCGGTAGGCGTAGCGGATCGCTTCATACATCACGTAGGGAATTTGTTCCGGGTTGGTGACTTGTTTGTGGAAATCAGTCAGGTCAACGAACAGCGGATCCTGATCCATTTCTTGGAAGAAATAGGTGTTCATGATCGGGGTTGCCGACTGACCGACAATGGCGACAACCGGTGCGTGATCCATCTTGGCATCGTACAAGCCGTTGAACAGATGGGTTGCGCCAGGACCGGCGGAGCCAAAACTGATGCCGACCTTACCGGTTAATTTGGCGTCGGCGGTTGCGGCCAAGGAGCCGACTTCCTCATGGCGAACCTGAATGTATTTAATTTTGTCGCGTTCTTGATAGAGACCGTCAACCGTATTATTGATTGAGTCGGCTGTGATCCCATATAAATGATCAATATCCCAACTTACAAGTACTTTGGCCAACGCTTGGCCAGCTGTCATTTTTGCCATGAATGAATCACTCCTAAATCTAAAATGTAATGCTTACTTTTTATAAGTATGTTTAAAAATATAACGCAACTTGGAACTGAGTGCAACTGGTTAGTTCACAAGCTTAAAGCTTTGGCATCGGCTGTGGTCGGTACTGGTATTGAAATAGCGCCAGCTGCCAATAGTGATCCCGTTGCAATAAAACTGTTAAATGTTTGTTCATAGTTATCGCCTCTTGACGACATTACATTATAGAACAGAACAATGTCGGGAGCTAATGGAACAGAATGTTTCATGTGAAACATCGGTGTGAATTAAAGCTACCAGTGGATTGATCGTCCATTGGTAGCTTTTTATGGTCCTTATTCTGATTATGAAGCGAGCAGCCCACACTACTTTTAGTTACTTAACGTTGTAATTAAAGCCCTTAATAATCTGTTTAACACTCTTCTTAACGGCACTGTTAACCTTGTTGCGAATTCGTTTTTGAACCGTCTTATTGGTTTTTGGATTTGAGACATTCTTGCCGGCTGCCTTTTCCTTTTGGTACTGCTTTTGAACGGACTTTTCGAGCTCAGCCGTATACTGTTTTTTCAGGCTTTTAGCAGCGTACTTATTGGCATAGGATTTAGCCGGTGACTTGCTGGTCTTAGTAAATGTATAGGCTTTGCCATTGGCACTTGGAACCCGGGCACCGTTGTGGTAAGCCAGGTGAACGCGATAGGTGGTGTCACTCAGCTTAACGAGGGGGAAATAATAGACTTGTTTGAGCAGCTTTCCCTTAGTGCTGACGAATTTGTATTGGGAAGTGAAGGTTCGCCGGTCCTTACTAATGTTGTTAAGAGTCGGCATCCCAACCTGTAGCTGGGGCTTGTTAAAGTCACCGAATACCAGGACGGTTTGAACGCCCTTGCTGGTTTTGAGGTACTTCCAGTGAAAAGCAAATTGGGCTTTATCACTTTTAAAGTAGCCGGTAGGGCCGCTGATTTCGTCTTTAGAAAATGTGTCGGCTGCCCGTGCTGGGCTTGCTGCAGCCGATAGTGTGAATAGGATAGACGCCGCTGCCAGTGTGCCGGTTAGGCGTTTTAAATCATTGCGTTTCATAATGAGTTCCTTTCGTGTAATAAGTTAACTTCCTATTATAGTGTAAACTACTTTGTCATTTGCGAACACGGGTCGGAGATAAGTATTTTAACTTTGCACACTTTAATCAAATGTGTGTATTACAAAGCTAAAACCCAGGTGTTACGCTAATTATAGCTAGTAAAGCATCGTGGATTATAAATCTTCGACGCTTAATAGCTGTTCGACGCTCACCTAATTAGACATTACCGGACGTGGCAGTTCAGTAATGAATGGCTTGGCAGCCTGATCTAATGACGGCGAGGGATTGATCGTAATCGCTGAATGATTGAAGTTACTTGGAGCGGGCGGCACCGTTTCAGCCAATGCACGTTGCGTCTATGTGGGCGGCACCACATAGACAGCACCAAAGGGGATCTGTTGTGGGCGGCACCACAGTGGATAAGCACCGTTTGATCTACAGTGGCCGGCAGCCACAATAGATCGTCAAGGTGAATCAATTTGCAGATTTCAATCATGCAACAGGCAGAGTTACATAAAGGGGGCATGATAATTAAGTATTGATGATTCGATACAAAATTGTCACATGAATTTTCAAGTTACAGGTTCTGATTTAGAGGAAAGGATGTGAAACATATCCGCCATGAAAAAGAACAGCAAGCGTGGCTTACGTTTGGTGGCTGGCATTTCGACAGTCATCTTGATGTCACCGCTGTTTGCTAATTCTTCTGTTCAGGTGATGTTAGGCAATGAGTTAAATGCTCACGCTGCTACTAACGCGAAGAAACCCGAGGGAGACAAGTCAGTTCATCAGGCATTTACGCCAAAACGTAAGAGCCAACGTGCAATTGATGCTTCCGTCAAGTATTCGCACAAAGTACCAGTGTTGAAAGTTTCCTTAAAGCCTACCAGCGCCAACTACTTCAAGAAGGGTGATCAGATTCACTTCAAATTTAGTAGTAAGAATGTTAACTTGAAGAATTTGAGAGCAAGTTATCAAAAGTCGTTACCATTCTCTTATAAACGGGTGAGTGATCACGAATTGATTCTGACTTTCAAGAAGTCATTAAATTCCGGGTTGTACGGACAAGCATATGCGATCCCAACCAAGAATAAGAAAATGACGACCAAAGTCAAAGGATTCTTCGATAACCATAAAGTGGCTATTAGCAATGATCAGATTCATTCATTTAAATTAGCCGCTCGAGCTCACAAGACTGGTTCTTCAAATACTGGCACTCAACAGAATGCTACCAACCAGCAAAGTACCAATAATACTTCGACTCAGCAACAAGCAACAACCAGTCAAAGTACGCAAGGTACCACAGCTAACACGCAGCAGGCTGCAACGAGTCAAACAGCATCTAACAACTATGCGGCTACAAGTCAGCAAAGCAGTACTAAGAGCCAAGAAGCTCAAAGAGGTGACAGTACCGCGACAACTGCAAGTCGACAAAGTTATACCAGCTCTTCAGCAAACAACTCTGGTCACCAGAGTTACGTAAGTACACAAGGCAAAGCTGTTGCAAAATCGTCCACTGCGGGCACGGTTTCAACTACTTCGACTGAAGCAAATCAGCCGCAAGCAAGTAAAGCTTCTGAGTCATCAACGACTCAGACGACCACTCCTGCACAGACGACCACAACTGATACCAATTCTTCGTCTGATCAAGCACAAACTGCTCAATCAACTTCTACGAATTCCAATCAGACGACGACTCAGGCATCAGATGCAACAACGACTTCTTCTGCAGATACGCAAGCTGCTGCCAATGATCAATCGAACGTCACCACGAATAGTGATGGTTCAATTTCTCAATCTCAGCAGCAAAATGTCAATGCTTCAGATGCATACAACGCCGTTTTATCACGGACCCAAATCAAGCAGGGTTCAACGACAAAAGGTTATGTTTCAACCCCAGTTCCAGCTGCCAGTGATCCACAGACGACATATAACAAGTACGCTAGTCAACAGACCACGACAACTTCAACCAATGGGCAGGCATCTGAAACCGCAACAAATAGTGGGGTTCAAACGACCACTACAACTTCTTCAAATAACCAAAGTAGTCAATCGAGCACAACACCAACAACTGCTCAAGCTAATTCCACTGGAACGGTGAACGCAGCTGCTGATGATCAGACGACTTCGACTACCACAGATTCGAATACAACTACTTCTAACCAAAGTAGTCAATCGAGTACGACACCAACAACTGCCCAAGCCAATTCCACTGGAACGGTGAATGCAGCTGCTGATGATCAAACTACT
The DNA here is from genome assembly GCF_002157585.1 of Lentilactobacillus parakefiri. Taxonomy (GTDB): domain Bacteria; phylum Bacillota; class Bacilli; order Lactobacillales; family Lactobacillaceae; genus Lentilactobacillus; species Lentilactobacillus parakefiri. Next base: position 62,657 of record NZ_BDGB01000029.1, on the reverse strand, counting down.
TCGACTGCAGCCAATACCTCAGATCAAAACTCTCAAGGTGAGGCCATTTACAACGCAGTCAAGAATAATGTTTCAGATCAAACATCCGCTTGGGCTACGACCAACGAACAGGGCGAAATCATCAAATCCTATCCTTGGATTCTTAAAGATATCGCCTCAAAGATGGCAGCTAACCAAGATACTAAAGGTCAAGTTTGGAAGTATGCGGTTCCTTTGACTTCCGGCAAGACGGCACTCGTCACAATTGACGGCCGCTCGAGCACTGCGAAGGCTGATGAGGGAACATTACTTGCATCCATGCCAGCATTGTTGAAATCCTTGGGGAGTTCATCGAAGACCGGGATGTTTGATGAAGCAGTTGATGTTGATATTTTGAAGCAGTCACAATACTACAAGGATCTTCAAACTGAGCAGAACAATTTAAAAAATGCTTCTACCAGTGATGCTTATAAGACCGTTGTAGACTCAACCATTTTCAGTAAAGATAATGGTTCTGTGGATACTTCATCATACACAACCGCACCGACTCCAACCGCAAGCGATCCAGAAGCAACTTATGCAAAGCTTGCAGCTGACCAGTCAAACGGCAGTGATCAAACATCTTCGACAACTTCTGAAGATTCACAAGGAACTCAGATTTTTGATAATATCAAATCTCAAGTTGCAGACCAGACTGGCTCATGGGCCAACACCACTGAACAAGGCGAAATCGTCAAGGATTATCCTTGGATTTTGAATGACATCGCCAAGAAGATGGCAGTTGCCGGAGCAAACGACAATCAGGTATGGAACTACAAGATTCCTTTGACTACAGGTAACACAGCGTTGGTAACAATCAATGGTCAAGCGGATGCAACTAATCCAGCATCGTTGACCGCGACAATGCCACAATTACTTAAGTCACTTGGATCATCAGCAACACCAGGAATGTTCGATGATGCTGTTGATTCAGATATTCTTCAAAATTCTGATTACTATAAGAATCTTCAAGAATCCAGCAAGGAACAACAAAGTCAAAGTACCGCTTCAAATACCGGCAGTTCATCAATGTTCAGTCTTGCCAATATCTTCAACATTGGCGGAAATCCGATTACGAACGTTGTGAATGTCTTTAATCCATTGTCAGTTCTCCCTGGATTAATTGGTACTTTTATTGCTATTTCAACGATTGGTGCTCTAGCTGCCATTCCGGTTGTTGGTTCGATCGTCGCTTCAACTGTTTCAACAGTTTCAAACATTGTTAAAGTTACTAAGTCAATTGTTAACGTTGCCTTGAAAGCAGTTCCGTTTATCGTGCCATTAATCGTTATCCCAGCCATGCTAACTGTTACTGGAATGATCATTAACGCACCACTGATTATTGGTGGTTTACTGATTGCCAAGCCAGTCATTGATGCTGTCGCAACCATCGGAACTGTTGTCACTATTGGAAACATTATTGGAACAATCGGTACTTTAGGAACCCTTGGAACCATTGGCGGTGCAATCGCCCTTGGAACCACGATGTTTGGTACCGCAGTTGCTGCCGGTGTTATCGCCGCTGCAGTTCTTCCAACAATTCTCAAGACGATTAGTAACATTGCGAATGCCGTTTCTGCCATTGCAAATCTTGGAACCTTGATTACTGGCTTCATCATCGGCTCAATTACGGCAACCGCTGTAACAATGTCTGTTCTTGGTCATCTAGCCTTTGCTGCGCCATTACTGGGAATCGTTTCAGCAGTCGTTAGCCCTGTTGCTAACCTGTTGAATACCATTTTCTCGGCTGTATCAGCACTGGCTGTCTCAGTTCTCACAGGAAATCTTTTGAACCTTGGCACTGGTTTAGCAAACGTGCCGTTTTTGGCCGGATTTGCGATTGGCGCTTCGCTTGTCACTTTGATTTTGACAATCCTTGGTCGTCAGTTGTTTAGTTCCGCCACATCAGCGATTAACAAATTTATTCAGGGTGCAAAAAACGTCATTCAAGCACTTGCTTTGGGAGCAATCATCCCAGCGTTCATTATTGCACCAACCCTGATTAAGATTGCCATGGCTTTCTTAGCACTCATTCCACTTGCTGGTTGGGCCTTGAAGAAATTCTTTGACAATATTAAAGCAGGCCTGAATACCTTGAAACAATTTATTAATGTGATCTTCATTGCTGCTCCATTAACAGCAATTGCTACTACAGTAGCTACAACAGTTACAAAGGCTATTAATAAAACAGGTAGCCTGGTTTCGACAACTCTTGGACCACTGTTCGTTCGTCTGGTAGTTGGTGCTTTGACACTGGTTACGTTACCAGTGACGATCGCTTTAGGTGGCCTCCCATTCGTTGTTATCAACATTGCTAACCGTTTGTTCCGCGACTTGGTTACGGGAACGGCTGAACTCGTCGCTAAAGTTAGTTCTTTAGCCGCTAATGTTGTTACTAATATTGAAAGTCAAATTCAACAGGTCATTAAGACCGTTGTCAGCCCCGTTGTTAACGGTGCGGCACTCCTTAACGGATTGTTGTTTATAATACCAGCGATTACTGGTATTAAGATTTTGACGTCACCAATATTGGCAATATTGAGTTTACCGCTCACTATTTTGACGAACATCTTAGTACCAAGTATCGCAAATTTACTGTTACCTGCAATTGCCGTAATTGGTACCGGTCTGGCATTACCTGTCATAACTGGATTGCTTGGCCTGCCAATTGCGATGTTGTTAGGAACAGGATTGAATAACATCGTTTCATCGATTATTAACTTGCCACTGCTTCTTTTGGGGAACAGTTTACTCAGCTGGGTTCCGGCATTATTGGCTGGTTCAGTTGCAGTTATCGGTTCACTTTTGAAGAATGCTTTGTCAACGCTCTTTAATGGCTTGATCTCATTCGGATTGCCACTGTTGCTTTTGCCACTTGAATTGATTGGTTCTGCTATCTTAGGACTGATCTTGCCATTTGGTTTGAAGTGGCTGGCACTCACACCAGTTGTTCTCCCAGTCATTATTGCACTGGGCTCACAACTCAAATGGGTATTTGATGCGATTAAAAATGTCCTTGGAACAATTGTTTCAGCTGTTAAATCAGTTATTAACACTCATTTGTTATTAGTTGCCTTGACCATTATCCCAACTTTGCTTAGTTCGATCTTCAACACCTTATTTGGGTTTGGTCCACTGAGTGTCATTGGTGATTTGATCAAGACCGTCAACAAGATGTTTGTGAACAACTTTATGCTGCCACAATTTGTTGCGTTCGTGGTTAAACTAATTGCAAAAGGATTCAACAACCTTATTAAATTAATTAATAATGGTCTCTTTAATACTATCTCGAACTTGTTGAAAGGGTTGTTCCACTTCAAGGGAATTACCGGCTTACTTGGTTTGTTACTGGATATTCCGGCTATGATCTTTAGTGGAATCCTTAACAATATCGTTCCTGATATCATCGGCACTTTGGCCGGACTTGCAGTCTTGGCATTCAATCTGCTGATTGCAACACCATTAATCTTCTTGGGCGGGCTCACTGGGTCGATTGGCCGGTTGATTTTGCTGTTCTTCTTGAACCCAATCGTTCAGATTGCAAATGATTTGATCAGCTGGTTGCCAGCACTTGCTATTGGAACATTAATGAACATCGTCAGTTTACTTAACGGCGTGATTACTCAGGGCCCAATTGGCTTATTCTTGTTTGGTGTTCCACTGTTGTTGAACGCCGGATTGTTGCTTGCCAATTTGCTGGCAATTCCAGCATTCCTGATTAATTTAGCCGGTAACTTGTTCGGTCTTACCAACTTAATGTCATTAATCTTCCCATTGATTGCTGCATTATTGTTAGGTGCCGGACTTAGATTGACGTCATTTATCACCACCATCTTGAACACAATTGCCATCGTCGGCCAATTGATATTGAGTGGATTAACCTTACCACTTTGGCTTGGAATCCCTGCTCTTAACATCGTTCGCAAGCTGGCACTCTTCTCAACTATTTTATTAGCATTGCCACAAGCGATCTTTGGCTTACTTGGTAAACTTGGTTCAGGACTCATCAAGACGATCTGGAATGCTTTGACTTCCTTACCGTCAACCTTACTGAAGGCATTACTGTCATTTGGTGCAAACGCCATCTCAACGTTCATCAAAGATACACTGTTTGCCCTTGGGACTGGTCTTCTTGGCTTACTGGTTCTTGGTGGATTCAACCTTGCCGGTAGCGTCATCAAGACACTTCTTCAATTAGCGAAGTTCTTCTTGGTAACCTTACCGCTGACAATCGGTGGTTTGATTTTATCAATCATCGGTCTGTTGGTTATTAACGGTTTGTTGGGACTGGGTCTGACACTTATTTCCAGCATTTTGTTAAACGGTTTGGTATCAATTATTACGATTGCTTTGATTGCTTTGCCCGCCGTGGTATCACAATTTGTTACCCTTGGCGTTCAAGCATTCTCATTGGCTGCCGTCTTAACCTTAAACTTCTTTGTTGGGTTACTTAAGATTGGTAACCGCTTAGTGATGGACTTTATCCTCGGATTCTTGAATATCTTGAATTTTGCGGTTAAAGCTATCGCAGCACTGCCGACATTGCTGAATGCGTTGGCAACCATTGTCACCGCAATTCTGCCTGTCCCCGGCCACTTGTTGCTTGCTGGTCTTCTGCTTGCATTAACTGTGGGCTCATTGCTTGCTAAGTTAATTGCACTGCCACTGGATCTTTTGACTAACGTTTTGAACATTGTGAAGATTGCTCAATTGTTATTAACAATTCCAACAATCATTGCTAAGTTCATTGGGGCGGTCATTATTAGCTTACTTGCAGGTGGATTAGCCCAATTATTATTACTTCCGCTTGTATTGTTGCAACAAATGATTACAGGAATTCTTGGACTGGGTCTCAAAGCTTTGAACAACCTGGCTTTGCCACTTATCTTCGGTGCGATTGGCTTGATTCTTTCAATTGCGATTCCGAATATTTTGCTAGGAATTCGTGTGTTGGGTGACTTGTTGAAGAACAACCCACTTCTTGGATTGATCTTATTGGCATTACCCGGGCTTATCCCAGGATTGAATCTGATTCTTGGCATTGCTGGAATCCTTTCAGTCTTTGGATTAGCTAACAATGTTCTTAAATTACTACTTTCTCCAATCACTGCAGTTTTGAACTTCCTTAAGAACGGAATTATCACCTTATTGGCATTTGGTGCTTTAGCTTTGATCGGCGGCGGCATCAGTCTGCTAGTTGGTCTTCCATTGCTTGGTCTTATTAACCTAGCTATTAAAGGGTTATTGGACTTAGCTAAATTACCTTTGAAGATCTTTAACGGCATTGCCCTTAACTTAATTCCAGCCCTTATTGGCGGTGCAATTACTGGATTGATTAGATTATTAACCAATGGCGGTTTGTTTGGCGCCCTCAAGTTGTTGGGAATTATTCCAGCAATCTTGATTGGGTTGTTGACTGCGTTAATTCCAGTTATTAACGGAATTACCGTACCGCTGGCGTTACTTGCTGCTTTTGTTGAATTACCACTTACGTTAGTTGAAGGTCTCATTAACAATGTCAACTCCGTGCTACTCGGTTTGTTGGCCGGTCAAGTAGTTAAGGGAATTCTCAACTTCATCGGTGGAATTATCAAAGCACTTGCACCAATCTTAGGTGGTTTATTGGCCATTATGCTGCCAACACTTTTGATTGGTTTGACAGCCAATATTGTTTGGATTTGGTTCTTAGCACCGATTCTTTTGAACCTTGCTGTTGATCCAATGACTGACTTCGTTGGCTTCATCATCATGATTTACACCATGTTTGTTCAACCAGCTCTATACATTGTCTTCGGAGTGATAACCGTTCCATTGACGTTATTCTTCTTTGTTGGCATGTTTGCAAACTGGTTGAATCCACTACGATTTATTTTCCAAACCATTTCTGACTTTGGTATCTGGTCCCTGATCGGACTGGGACTTGGTAGCTTTATTGCCATCGAGCTTTTGAAGTTATCAGTCGTTGTAAGCTTAATTCCAGGCTCAGGCTTAATTGCCTGGCTTGCATTAACCGCTGCTGAGATTGGTTTGGTTGCATTAGTTGCTCAGTTTGTCTTAAATACAGTTCCATCGATTATCTATGGATGGTTAATTGTCGTTGGGCTTGTTGCAGTTGGGGCAGTTGTTATCTTCCTCCAAGAATTCTTAAATCTTGGTATTGGCGTACCTTCTTATTTGAGTTATTGGATCTTATTGCCATTAGCTGCAATCCTTGGTGTTGCTGGCATCCTGATGTTCTTGACACTGATGCTTGCCTTTGATGCAATTGCTGTCTTAACTCAGTTACCATTGATTGTCGGTAACCTATCAGTTGGCTTATTAGCTGCATTTGTTGCCAACCCAATTGCCGGTCTATTAGGTAACATTGTCTTCGGAGTGATCGGTGCAGCGTCCATTGTTGCATTTATCGCCGGAGCATTCATGGTTGGGCAAACCTGGCTGGCTGATATTTTCCCATTTAGTTTGTTCCTCTACTATCTCATTATGGAAAATCCTATCTGGGAACTTGGTCAATGGGCTGGGTTATTCCCGATTATCGGTTGGCTTGCTGCATTAGTTGACGATATTCTCTGGATGGCTGTTGGAACCTGGATTCCTGGAATCTTTGCGATCTTGAACTATACACTCTTCATTTTGACCGCAGTTCCGTTGGACTTCTCGGCGATCATCGGCGTGTCATTGCTCTTAGCAACGGGGATTAATGGCTTATTATTATTGCCGATTCTCCTCATTGGTGCTGCAGTGGTTCTTGGACTAATCGCACTTCCAATCGTCATTCGTTACGGTTTGCAAATGCTGCCTGACTTGTTATATGGCGTTGGTGTCAATATTGTCTTCAACTGGTTCTTAGGACCGTTGGCTCTTAAGTTAGCGGTTGATTCACTTGCTGACTTTGTTGGATTTATCATCATGCTGTACACCATGTTCACCCAACCAGTTCTCTACTACGCATTTGGGATTTTCTTAATCCCCGCAACTATCCTGCTGTTTAACGGGATGTTTATCAATTGGCTCAATCCACTGAAGGATATCTTTAGCGGAATCTCAGCCTTTGCCAAATTGGCATTGCCAGTCCTTGCAGTACTTGGAATTTTGGCAATTGATGGGCTTCAGTTATCAGCTGGTCTTATCAGCATCATTCCAGGAGTTGGATTGATCTCCGTTCTGACTTTAGGTCTTGCTAAATTAGCCTTAATTGGCCTAGTTGTTGCGTACGTTATCAACACGATTCCGTCAATGCTCGCCGGAGCCGCAATTGTCTTTATCGTTGTTGGCATTGGTGCGATTGTCATCGTGCTTCAAGAAGTATTAAATATTGGTATTAACGTACCATCATACCTTAGCTACTGGGTATTGCTACCAATGGCAGTTATCTTAGCAGTTACTGCGATTTTGGTTACATTATCACTGATGCTTCGGGATGACTTCAATATCACTTGGTTGGCATTACCATTTATTGTTAACAATTTGGGACTTGGACTATTAACTGCCTTTGTTGCAAATCCACTTGCCGCAGCAATTGCTGCATTTAACTTCGGCATTCTTGGAGCTGCTTCAATTCCAGCATTCCTTGCCGGATCATTTATGATTGCTCAAACTTGGCTTTCATCAGTGTTCCCAGCTGAATTGTTTATTTACTACCTGATTATGCAGAACCCAATTTGGGAAATGGCTAACTGGATTGGCCTGTTCCCAATCATTGGTTGGATTGTTGCCTTAATCGTTGATGTAATCTGGATGATCGTGGGTACTTGGGTACCTGGTATGTTTGCTCTCCTGAATTACGCAATCTTTATCGCAACAGCCGTTCCAACGACGTTCTCTGCGATTGTTGGGGTTTCACTCATGTTGTCGTTAGGGCTTACTGGATTACTCTTCCTGCCTATCAATTTAATTGGCGGTGCAATTCTACTTGGTGTACTTGCAATTCCAAGTATTATCAAGACGGTTGCCGGTTTAATTGGTAGCCTAATTTATGGAATTGCTGTTAACATCATCTTCGTTTGGTTCTTAGGACCGATCGCACTTGATTTAGCAGTTAATCCAATTGCCGACTTCATGGGGTACGTCATTCAAGTTTACACGATGTTTGAACAACCACTTCTTTACTGGGTATTCGGTGCAATTAGTATTCCAGTTACTGGATTACTCTTTGCTGGAATGTTCTTGAATTGGTTGAACCCACTGAGAATCTTGTTCCAAGGCTTAACTGCTTTTGCCAAATTTGCATTGCCAGCAATCTTACTCCTCAGTTTCGGAGCGGTTATTGGCCTTCAAATTTCGGATCTCCTCGTCAGTGTGATACCTGGCATGGGATTATTAGCTGGTCTTGGTCTGTTTAATGGGATTGTTGGACTGATTGCCTTAATCGCGATCTACGTGATTAACGTCATTCCTTCAATTCTTGCATTAGGTGCGATTGTCTTCTTGCTTGTGGGAATTGGTGCAATTGTCATCGTCCTTCAAGAAGTCTTGAACATTGGCATTAACGTTCCGTCATTCTTGAGTTACTGGGTACTCTTACCAATGGCTGCTGTGCTAGGGGTTGTTATTACTCTTATCACACTGCCGTCGATGTTGGTAGGCGACTTGTTGGCAACTCTCATTGGATTACCATTCATTGTTGGCAACCTTGGTCTTGGACTACTTGAATCATTCTTAGCAAATCCACTGGCTGCAGTCTTAGCTGCTTTGACCTTCGGAATTCTCGGAGTTGCTGCCATCCCGGCATTCTTCATTGGAACCTTTATGATTGCCCAAAGCTGGCTTTCATCAGTCTTCCCAATGGCGGAATTCCTCTATTATCTCGTTATGAACAATCCAATTTGGGCAATGGCTAACTGGATTGGCCTGATTCCAATAATTGGTTGGATTGTTGCTTTGATCGTTGACATCTTATGGATGATCGTGGGCGTTTGGGTACCAGGAATGATGTCATTCTTGAACTACTCGATCTGGGCTCTAACAACCATTCCGATGGTATTTTCAATGATTACCGGCGTTTCCTTATTGCTTTCCCTTGGACTTTTGGGAATCTTGGCTGCTCCAATTTTGCTGATTGGCGGCGCAATTCTTCTTGGATTGTTAGCTATACCAAGCATTATTCAATCAGTCGGTAAAGCAATCTTTGGACTCGTTCACGGGATCGCTGCTCTTATCATCTTTACTTGGTTCCTTGGACCAATTGCTTTAGACCTTATGGTTAATCCAACTGCTGATGCAATCGGATTTATCATCATGCTCTATACCATGTTTACTCAGCCAGCGTTCTACATTGCATTTGCAGGCCTGACCGTTCCGGTAACGTTCTTATTCTTTGCTGGTGCGTTCATGAACTGGTTGAATCCATTAAGATATCTCTATCAAGGAATTACCTTCTTTGCTAAATTTGCATTACCAATTCTTGCATTACTTGGTCTTGCTGCCATCGATGGCCTCCGTCTTTCAATGCTTTCGTTGAACTTGTTCCCAGGCCTTGGATTGATCGGCTTCATCGCTTTGACACTTGCCAAGTTAGGGTTAATCGGCTTGATTGCACTGTTTGTCATCAACGCCATTCCATCCGTCCTCGCGGGAGCATTCATTGTCTTCATCGTCGTCGGAATTGGTGCGATTGTCATTGTGCTTCAAGAAGTTCTTAACCTTGGAATTAACGTTCCATCATTCTTGAGCTACTGGGTACTCTTACCAATGGCTGCGATGCTGGCTGTCGGGATTATCCTGATTACCTTGCCATCCATGCTCGTTGCTGACTTCCTGGCAGTTCTGATCGGATTGCCGTTTATCGTTAACAACTTGGGGCTTGGCTTGATTAGTGGATTGCTCGTCAACCCGCTGGCCGCCATCTTAGCTGCCTTTAACTTTGGTGTCATTGGGTTAGCATCGCTTCCAGCATTCCTTGCCGGAACCTTCATGATTGCCCAAAGCTGGTTAAAGTCAGTATTCCCAATTGAATTAGCGATTTACTACGTGATTATGGAAAACCCAATCTGGGGTCTCGCTAACTGGATTGGCCTGTTCCCAATCATTGGTTGGATTGTTGCCTTAATCGTTGATGTGATTTGGATGATCGTTGGTACCTGGGTACCGGGAATGTTTGCGCTACTGAACTACGCCATCTTTATCATGACGCAGGTTCCACTGACATTCTCAACGGTTATCGGAGCGGCAGAATTCTTGTCACTTGGTCTAATCGGCTTGCTTGGTTTGCCAATTCTTCTAATCGGTGGTGCTGTTTTGCTGGGGATCCTTGCATTACCAGCCATTGCACTAGGAATTGCCAGACTTGTGCTTGGCACCATCTATGGTATCGGAGTCAACATTGTTTGGACCTGGTTCTTAGGCCCAATCGGATTATCACTTGCTGTTAACCCAATTGCTGATTTCGAAGGATTTATCATCATGGTTTACACCATGTTTGTTCAACCAATCTTGTACTGGGAATTAAGCGGCATCTTCATTCCTGCCACATTGTTCTTCTTCCAAGGTTCGTTCACAAACTGGTTGAACCCACTGAATAGTCTGTTCCAGAACATCACGAATTACGCTTATCTGGCACTTCCATTGCTTGCACTGCTTAGTTTTGGGGTGATGGATCTGTTCAGACTCAACGTTAATGTTATCAGCCTGATTCCAGGTGTCGGATTATTAGCCGGTCTTGCATTGTTTAACGCAAAATGGCTGTTAATCGGATTAATTGGATTGTATGTCCTCAATGCAATTCCATCCATCCTTGCTTTGGCATTTGTTGTCTTCATCGTGGTCGGAATTGGCGCCATCGTCATCTTCCTCCAAGAAGTCTTGAATATTGGTATTAACGTACCATCATTCTTAAGCTACTGGGTACTCTTACCAATGGCTGCCTTCCTTGGGGTGGGAATTACCTTGATTACACTTCCATTGATGTTATCAGGTGACTTAATTGCTACCTTGCTTGCATTACCTGGAATTGTTGGTAGTTTACGCTTTGCCTTGATTGCCGGATTTATTGCAAATCCACTGGCTGCTATTTTAGCCGCCATTAGCTTTGACGTATTGGGTGTTGCTTATATTCCAGCCTTCCTTGCCGGAATCTTTATGATTGCACAAAGTTGGTTAGGATCAGTATTCCCAATTGAATTGTTTATTTACTACCTGATCATGGAGAATCCAATTTGGGCGATGGCAAATTGGATTGGCTTGATTCCAATTATCGGCTGGATTGTCGCCTTGATTGTCGACATTATTTGGATGATTGTTGGGACCTGGGTTCCGGGAATGTTTGCATTGCTGAACTACGCTATCTTTATCATGACAGCTGTTCCACTAACATTCTCAGCAGTGATTGGCTTGTCAATGCTCTTGTCACTTGGCCTGCCAGGCTTAATCTTGATCCCACTTGGAATTTTGATTAACCTGCTGCCAATTGGTTTGGTTGCATTGCCACTTGTCTTACCAGCATTGTTAATTGCTGGAATCATTAATCCATTGCTCAGTCTATTTAATCGAGCTGCATCCTTCCTAGCCGGGTTGGGTGTGACACTCTTCGAAAAATTCCTTGGAAATAACTTGCTTAACAGCTTGTTCAGACTTGTTGTGAACATCATTGTTGGGCTTCCGAAGGGGTTAATCGGCGGATTAGTCACATTGCCGGTATGGATCTTGCAACAAGTTTTGAAGCTTAATGATTTTCTTAACAAAGTATTAGCTGGGGTATGGTCATTGGTTTAAAATATCACCACAGGATTGTTATTCTCAATTCCTGGAACGATCATTAGTTCACTCGGTCGTTTACTTGTTTCACCAATTACCACGATTGCAAACCTCATCGGATTTGGAATTCTTGGATTGTTAAATCTGTTTAGTCCAATTACCGGTCTGATTATTCCGCTCATCGGCGCTGGAATTGTTGGCTTGATTCTCACCGTCAGCCAGCTTGCCAAGTTTATTGGCAACGTCATCAAAGCTGTCTTGAATTTAGTTAACTTAATTATTCCTGCACTGAATGTTTTACGAAGGGTTGGGGTTGTTAAGGAAGCACTTGCACTGCTTCGAAATACCTTTGATTTCTTAAATGATCTCAATCCATTGAAGCTGCTCGGTGACTTTATTAAGAACGTGGCTTTGCCATTCACAATATTTGCCACTCTTGCAAGTGCTGCTCAAACCGTTGTTCGTCTGCTCTTGATGCCGGTTGTTGGGCTTATCATCCCAATTATCGCTGCCGTTACTGGCTTAATTGCATCACTTTTGCTGAGTCCACTTACTTTGCTTGTTCTGCCGTTAATTGCTGGAATCACAATGTTAATTCCATTAATCATCGCACACATGAAGTCATTGGCTCAGGTCATTCCTGATTTAATTAGCTTAGTTGGACAGCTCTTACTCAACGGTATTCTTGACTTGACGAAATTGCTTCTCTTGCCGTTGGCACTGATTACTTGGCCTTTAATCGAATTGATCAATGTTTTAAAGGATCTCTTTAACGGTCAGCATCCACTGCTTAACGTGCTTGAGAAGATGGGAAATGTCTTGAAGGATCTCTTAGGTCCATTATCTACATTTGCGCTTGATGGTATCAAAGCACTTGTTGAAGGCATTTCTGCGGTTGCTTCACTTCTTAAGGGCCTTGGTGCATTGCTTCTGCCAATCTTCCCATTTAACTGGTTGTTAGCATTGAAGCAGGTTCCTAAGATGATTGCTTCACTGATTAATAGTCTCAACGGGCTTTCAAACATTGCCCAAGACTTGATGAACGATCTCGGTCGTTTGGCACTTGGTATTACTGCCGGTTTGCTTGGCAGCTTGTTAATGCCGCTGGCGCTCATTGGTCTTTTAACCAAAGGATTGACAGATTTGGCATTTAACTTGCTGAAGACAGGCTTATCAGGGGTATTCCAAGGCTTGAAACAGTTAGTGATCAATGGAATCAAGTCGGTATTCTCATTTGTTCCAAACCTGTTCAAGAACTTCTTCAATGGGTTCGGTCAATTGATTAAGCTCGCAGTTCTCGCCTTGCCGGATATTATCAATCCATTGGGTGGACTGTTCAGGGGCGCAATGCTTCTTGGTGGATTAATTCCAGCGGGCCTTGCAGTTCTGGGCTTGCCGTACAACTTATTCATCAAACCCGTTCTTGATTTATTAATTAACAATCTTGTACCAATTGTTGCCTTCTTTGGATTGAAGCTTCTGAATCTCCTGTTGAGTCCAATCACTGCACTTGTTGGTGGTTTGAAGACAGTCATTGATACAATTAAATCTCAAAACAAACTGAATGGCATATTGAAGAATATTGTCAATGCAGTTAACACCGTATTTAAAGGATTGCAGATCATTTGGGGGATTGGCCTTGCATTAGGCTCAATTGTATCCCACCTGATTTCTGGAGTAGTCATGATTATCACGCACTTGGTTTCAAGGTTGCTTGGTAAATTATTACTCAACATTGCCGGCTTATTATTCATCATAAACGGCAGCAATCCACTTAATGCCATTGGATCGTTTATTTCCAACGTAAGAAAGATGTGGAATGCGGGTCAAATCGTTCCTAAGGTTCTCAAGGGAATCGTTCAGGGATTAATGAAGATCGGTTCAACGTTTACCTTCTTTATTCGCGGAATTAAACATTTGGGCGATCTGCTTACTGGATTTGCCATTGTGCCTGGAGCACTTGGTGTTCTTGGGTTCTTACGACAAGTTAACCAGCAAGTTGTTGTCGGCCCGTTCAATTGGTTGATGAATAACATCGTTTTGCCGCTACTTGTCAATGGTCTTGTTGGCATCGGCTTGACGTTGCTTTTACCACTGAACTTCTTACCACTCCTGTTGTTGTCATTACCTGGTATTCGACTGGGTCGCTTAATCACTGCCGTTCCATTGGCATTGTTAGGCAACAGCCTGCTTCAATGGCTGCCAGCGATTATCTTATCTGGAATTGGCAACTTGTTAAGCAACGGTCGTTCACTCTTACAAAATCTATTTAAGACATTTATCTTATCTGGACTTGTGACAGTGATTGCCCGCGGCTTGATGAAAGGGTTAGGTCAGCTGTTCACATTCGGCTTGATTCTGCCGTTAATGTTATTTGGAATTAAACCACTTCAGTTTATCAACTTACTGGTTAAGAACGCATTGTTCTTTAAGGTATTTGACACAGTTGTTCCATTAATCATTGGTGGTCTCCTTCAAGCTGTCATGACGGTAAATTCACTTAAGAAATTTGTTGCTAACGCCATTAGCGGTATTAACGGCATGCTGAAGAACCTCCTAACATTTGCCGTCACTGCACCAATTTGGCTCATCGCCAATGGGCTTAAACAATTTGGTGAGCAGATTTCTAAGACAATTGGAAATGTGATTAACTTCTTCTTTAAGCTCGCTTCGTTCCCACTTCAAGTGATTTTCAAGGGATTGCCAACATTGATCGGTAATATCATTACCGGTTTGGGTAAGGGATTGACTTATCCACTGACAATTCTCAACGCGATCATCCTTGGTCTTCCAGGATGGCTTCTGGGTCGTTTGTTGACTCACATAGTCGATCTCGTTAGTCTCTTGAAGTTCATTCCAGGATTTATTTCTGGAATTGGATCTGTATTGTTTGCACTAATCACCACTTTGTTCAATATTGGTAAGAACATTGTTTCCGGATTATTTAACTTAATTCTCAAGAATGTTCTTGATGGCTTCAATACTGGTTTAATCCAGCTTATCAACGCAATTGAGTCCGCTATTTCAACGGTAAGTGATTCACTTAAGAGTGGTCTTTCACAGTTGATTAAGAACTTAATGGGTATCGTTTCATTTGGTGTTGTACTGGTTGGCTTATCACTATTAGCCAACTTGATTCCAACCATCAAAGTTCCTGCCTGGCTTGATAATCTGTTGAAGACAATTGGTGCAATTGCACAAACTATTCTCGTTTTAAATATTGGATTCTTACTGGGTTACAACCTGGTTAAGAATAGCGCTAACTCCCTAATTAAGGGCTTAGCCTTACCACTGATTATCTTCGGGTTGCTTCTTCAACTTGGCAACAAATTGTTGACAGGTGTGATTGGACAGTTCGGAAATATGCTGAAGAGCTTCTTGCTTCCATTTGTCGGTGGCTTACTCGGAAGCCTTCTCGGTGGATTATTGAACGGGAATAAGAATCATAATATTAACATCAATATTAACTTCAATGGCTTACCACTGTTGTTAGCATTGATTCCTCTAATGAGTATTCTAAATACGATTGGGAATGGCAATAATCTGCTTAAACTTCTCGGCTCAATCTTGCCAGGATTGATTCAGTTGTTGCTCGGCGGAAATAAAGTCATTATCGTACCAATAATTGTTCCAATTATCATGCCAATGATAATTCCACTATTATTAGCTGCGCTTCTCCCAATTCTGTTACCGATTTTATTGGTGGCATTACTTCCAGTAATCCTGCCAATCATAGTACCGAAGTTATTGGTTCTGCCAATTGTTCTGCTGGGACTGCCAATCCTTAATGGACTAATTGGATTACTACCAATCATCATTGGTATTCCATTGATTCTTTCGATTTTAATTCCACTACTGATTCCAATTATTGGAATTGGTGCGGTGGCTGGATTGATTCCCATCATTTTTGGTGGTAACCAGAAGACCGTGACCAATAAGTTCCCAGGATCTCCAGTTTCTCCAGTTTCACCGGTTAACCCCGGCGGAACGGTGACTGTTCCTGATGAACCAAATGGCTCGACGGGTTCTAATAACGGAGGAACTAACCAAGTCCCTTCAACAGGTAATCATGTTGGAGGGAACAGCCAATCCCCTTCAACGCCATCAAATAATAATGGCCAGTCCAATAACCAAACTGGAACTAACGAGAATCGTGGAAATGGTAATGGCTCTCGTCCGGTGATCACTCAACCAAATACTGCGGCTACGACTGGTTTGACAACGCCAACGTCAACCATGTCAAATCCACAGTCAATGGTAAGTGGTAACCAGGTTAATGCTCAAAAGAAGTTACCTCAAACGAATGAGAATACCGCTAATCAATTATTGATTGCAGTCTTAGGAATGATTCTAATGCTGCTTTAGACCCTTGGTTACGTCTGGATTTCTCGGCGTCGTAAGTTTTCGATCAATTAGTTGTTTTGTTAAGTAAATGGAAACTTACGATGTAATCCTCAGGTTGGCAACCACCGGTTTTTCCGGGGGCTGCTTTCCTGTATCTAATAAGATTAGTTGAAAACAGTTATAATAACTGTATACTAATGTCAAAGATAGGGTTGCGTTCGGGGTTTCTGACAGGGGGAGTTAACATGTTTCAAAACATCTCAATGAAGCAAACCATCTTTCGGGCGTTCATTACCGTGATGGAAGGTAAAGTTCCAGAAGCCAAGGCCGCAACCCGATTATCTAATGGCCGGGAAATGATTCGGTCGGTGAGTGTCACTGAAATCACGCGCCAAGCTCATATTAATCGGCGAACATTTTACACGTATTTTCACGATGTCTACGATCTTTTTGATCAGTTGGAAGATAAGTATGCCGACGATCTAGACCAGTTTATTCAGGGCTGGGAAGATCAATCGGATCCAATGAGGGCAATTAGTGAATCTGTCGGCAAAGTCGTTGATTATATGAGTCAGAATAGCCGAGGAATGAAGCTCGTTTCGACAATTGATACCACAATTTTCACCATGATGATTCAAAATAACGTGAAAAGGGCGATTACGATCTTCAACGATCTATTCGATCAAGGGCGTCTAGGCCCCAAAGTCACTCCAGATAGGAAATGGGAATTTGACTATACGGTCATTTTCCTGACGAGTGGATTTGCTTGGGTGTGCTATGATTGGCTGAAACACCCAGATGAATTTCCGAAAGAAAAGCTAAAGCAGCTGATTAGCTCAACGTTTATGGGGGCGTACAAACTGGTTCAAAGTGATGAACTGTTGAACCCGAGTCAGCTGCAGGAAGTCTTCCAAAAACAGCGGGCTGCCGTCAAATGTGATTAATTGACGTCTTGTGAACGCTCATTGCATTTGAAGTATTCAAGAAGGTCCAGATCAAACCTAAGAGAAATTCTTAGGCTTGGCCTGGGCCTTCTTTGCGTCGCAATCATTCAGCACTTTTACCCACTTTTTACAAATCCTTTGCAGTCATTTTACGTTGTCCAAGTATACTAAAGATGAATCAGGAATGGCTATCAGGGACTATCTAAAGGATGGTGTAAATATGTCAACAATGTTATACGAAATCAAGCATACGCCCAAGTTGGGTTGGGAGATATCGTTTGTGGTTTTGCTGATACTTGTTGTTCTGATAATCGTTTCATAGAAATCATTTCATCTTGGGAGGATTAAGCATGGGAAGTAGACATAGCAGTACGATTCTGAAAACGGTTCTGAAAAGCGCCTTTGTGCTGACGTTGACCGGAGCCGCTGTTTTGGGTGCTCAAAATAATGATGTGAAGGTCAACGCCAAGTCGGATACCAGTGTATCCAGTGACTTGAAGCCGGTGGCCGCTTCATACGGGTACTTTGTCGATCACTACAAGGAAAACGTGAAAACCAACGCCACGCCGGACACTAATCCGGCAATCGCGTTGTTTGACAACACCTTTTTGACTTATTGGAATCCAACTGACGATACCAAAACCAATCAAAAAGTGCTCCAGGACAACTTGGATAAATCAATTCAGATTACTAACGGTGCATCACAGGCAGAAATTGACCGTTCCTACTTAACCGATCGTCGAGACTTGCGATATAACCTAATCAGTGGTTTTGGTCCATATGCGCCGGCGTTTATCAAGGATACCAACGCGCAGACTGATTTTAATGCTGTGCCTAATGTGCCACTTCCTGCTGGTTCACCCTACAGCTCGATGCAGTGGGCGGATGAAAATTCACCCCTTGGTTCTGCGGTTAAGTTAGTTGATATTGCAGAAGATTCGGCCTGGTCTGGGACCGGGACACCAAAGGCTTACATCAAGTTTACCCGTCCTTATCGTCAAAGCGATCAAGTCAAAGTTAATCCATACCTGAAGAATGTGATGGCTTCGGCTGCCGCCAACGATTACGATTTCCCAAGTGGGCATACAACCGCTGCTTTTGAAACCGGTGAAACATTGGCCTATCTATTCCCAGAACGCTATCAACAACTGATCACCCGTTCCTCAGAAGTCGGTTACGACCGGGTTCTGGCTGGACGCCACTCACCATTAGCGGTTATGGGCGGCCGGGTAATCGGCACGGCAATGACGGCTGCTACCTTGAATGATCCGGATAATAAGCAGCTGATTAATCAAGCCTACCAGGACACGCAAAAAGATTTGGCCAAAGCCCAGGATCAATCGGCTAAAGATGACTTTAGCGATTATCAAACCAACCTGAAAAATTACACCTATCGATTGACGTACGGCTTCTCGCCGATTGGTGACACCACTAAACCGATGGTTGTACCAAAGGGCGCTGAAGTCCTCTTACAGACCAGATTACCTTACCTAAACGCCACTCAAAGACGCGAAGTCCTCTACACCACTGGCATTCCATCAGGCTATCCAATGACTGATGATACTGAAGGCTGGGGTCGCTTGAACCTCTTTAAGGCGGCTAACGGATTTGGTACCTTTGTGGATAACCAAACTGTTAACATGGACGCTTCAAAGGGCGGCTATAATGCGGCTGACACTTGGAAGAACGATATTTCAGGAAATGGTGGCTTGACCAAGGAAGGGTCCGGTTCATTAGGCCTACTTGGTAATAACAGCTACAAGGGTGGCACCACAGTTAAGGCTGGGACGTTGGTTGCTGAAAACAACAACGCGTTGGGTCACGGTAATTTCACTTTGGCTGGCGGTCATTTAACCCTCTCAGCCAAGAATGTGAAGGTCAACGGCACATACACGCAAAGTGACAAGGGTGCTTTAAACCTCACTGCAGGCGACAAAGTTTCAGTCTCCGGTACAGCCAAGCTTGGCGGCCAACTGGTGCTTAAGAATGTCAAGGGCATCAAATCAGGGGTCACGATCTTTAAGGCCAATCGACTATCGGGCAAATTTGCCAACCAGTCACTGCCAAAAGGCTGGCACTTAACTTACACCAAGCACGATGTGAAATTAGTTAGATAAAACCTGTTGACACCCGAGAAGAAATGGATTAGTATTTAGGGCAATCAGGAACATGAGAATTTGCTAAGACGAGGAGAGTAGTCTCTTAGAACTTTTTCAGGGAGAATCGGGTAAGTGAGAACGATTCAAAAGTCTAAGTGGTGAAAGTAGCCTTCGAGCGACAAATGCGAGCGAGTCTGCGAGTGTTTGTTGGGAGCGCCCATTACAGCGCCAGTGTATCGCTGAATCTATTTGGCCGTACATGGTGAGTCGATAGCTGTGAAGCTGTCGAGAATTTGGGTGGTAACACGTGCAAACGTCCCTTAAGATCATATCGATCTTAAAGGACGTTTTTTATTTGCAGTTAAGGAGGCTTTGAAAATGAGATTATTTTTAAATCAGACTAAGTCAGGCGGCATTAGTCGAGTCACGAATCGTGAATTTGATCAGATTGGGATGCAATTAGGAATTTTGATGAATTTAACTTATAAGGAGCGCTCAATATGGAAAGTCAATCAAAGAAATTATCATTTAAACATTATCTCATCATTGGTTCAATGCTCTTCGGGATGTTCTTCGGGGCCGGAAATTTAATCTTTCCCATTCATTTGGGGCAGCTCGCCGGGGCTCACTGGTTCACTGCCGGAATTGGATTTTTATTAACCGGGACACTCTTGCCGCTGCTGGCAATCATCGCCATCGCGGTGACCCACAGCAACGGGATTTACGATTTAGCTAAGCCAATTGGCAAGCGCTATGCGACTTTCTTCATGGTGATGGTTTGTGCAACTCTGGGGCCGCTGTTTGCTACTCCACGGACGGCAACAACGCCATTTCAGATTGGCTTTGCCAGCCACCTCAGTGCTTCTCAACAACCAATGTGGCTGTTCATCTACTCACTGATCTTTTTTGGAATCACTTACTGGGCTTCCCGCAAACCAGCAGGAATTATTAATTCGATTGGGAAGATTCTGAACCCAGCATTTTTAGCCTTATTAGCCATTATCTTTACCATTGCCTTTTTGAATCCGATCAGCAAAGCGAATAATGCGCCCATTACCAGCGCTGCTTACCAGCATGGGTCAATCCTAAATGGGTTTTTGCAGGGATATAACACAATGGATTGTATTGCCGGCCTATTATTTGGGATTGCGATCATTACCGCAATTCGTGGGCTTGGCCAAACCAATGCTAAGGATATTTCAATGACGACCATCAAGTCGGGGGCCCTGGGCATTGGGCTGGAAGCACTCATCTACATTGGCTTGATTTGGCTTGGCGCAACCAGCCTCGGCAAATTCAGCCTTTCAATTGATGGCGGGATTGCCTTTAACCAAATCGCCAACCACTTCCTCGGGATTTTCGGTGAAGTCATCCTAGCAACCATGGCGACTTTGACTTGCCTCACCACCTCAGTTGGCCTGTCAACCTCCTTTGCCGAAGCACTGAATGCCAAATTCCCATTCATCTCGTACCGGACTTGGTTAATCATTGCCACCGGGCTGTCATTTGGGATTGCCAATTTTGGCCTTGATACGATTATTGCCTGGTCGACACCAATGCTGATGTTCCTTTACCCACTGGCAATTACGTTGATTATTCTCTCAATTGCCTCACCATTATTTGGTCATGACAATCGGGTTTACATCTGGACAACCATCTTCACGATTATTCCTGCTATTTTGGACGCTATCGCTGCAGCACCAGCAATCATTTCAAAGTCTGCTTTGGCAACCAGCATTCTCAAATTGGATGACTTCTTACCTGGTGCGTCACTTGGCATGGACTGGTTATTGCCGGCTGCTATTGGATTGATTATTGGACTGACGGTTCACTTTATCAGTGTATTAAGCAGGGCTCGAACCACGCAGATTCAAAAGGATTAGTTTAGTAAGCCACACATATAAAGATTCATTACTGACACATAGTTGAGCAACACAGCATTTTAGTGAGGGGAGGTTATCATATGGCATTTATCGGTGCCCTGTGTCTGCTGCTGGTCTTGACTACACTTGCGGGGCATTTATCAAATCGGATTGGGATTCCAGCCGTTATTGGCCAGATTCTGGTGGGGATCCTTGTCGGCCCAGCAGTGCTCGGCTGGATTCACTTGGATTCAATGATTAATCTGTTTTCCCAAATCGGCGTGATTATCTTGATGTTCATCGGTGGGCTGGAAAGTAATTTAAAGCTGCTGCGGAAATATTTACGGCCGGCGATTATCGTTGCGATTATTGGCGTGATTTTTCCAGTCGTGATGATTGGGGCAGCCTGCTTAGAATTTTCCTTCTCGCCGCTTGAAGCAATCTTTATCGGCGTGGTCTTCAGTGCAACCAGTGTTTCGATTTCGGTTGAAGTTCTCCGGGATTATAAGTCGCTGGATACCAAAGAAGGCGCCACAATTCTTGGCGCGGCGGTTGCAGACGATATCATTGGGGTGATCCTGTTATCGATCATGATCAGCGTGATGGGGACTGCGGGCGTGAAAACCAGTGGCGCCTCAACCAGCTTGACGCTCATTTTTGCTGAACAGCTTGCCTTTTTCGCTTTAACCTACCTCATGGTTAAGTGGATTGTTCCCTATCTAATGCAGATTGGCGAACGCCTGCTGATGGCCTCCAGTGTCACGATTACCTCAATGGTGATTTGTCTGGGAATGGCCTACATTGCTGAAGCAGTTGGGCTCAGTGGGGCAGTTGGTGCCTTTTTTGCCGGGATTGCTGTTGCCCACACGCCTTATCGTGAAACGATTGAGAATCACATGGAGCCGATTGGTTACGCGGTCTTTGTCCCAATGTTTTTTGTCAGCATTGGCCTCAACATGTCGTTTGCAAACATCGGCCACTCCCTGGTATTTGTGGGCGTAGTGACCTTTCTCGCATGTATCAGCAAACTATTCGGCTGTGGGCTAGGAGCGCTTATTAATGGCTTTAACCTCAATAGCAGTTATATGATTGGTTCGGGGATGATTTCTCGAGGTGAAATGGGATTGATTACCGCCCAAATTGGTTTTTCTTCTGGCTTGTTATCAAGCTCGTACTACTCAGACCTCATTTTAGTCATTATTCTTTCCACCCTAATTGCGCCATTCTTGTTGAAGCACGCAATTCACCTGCTGCTTGCCGATGACAAGGCTGATTTGTCGTTGGGTGTGGAAGACGGGGTGCCAAGTGATCATTAGTTAAAATAATGAATAATGATCAAGTATCAAAGAAAAGCTAGAATGTCAGAATCAAATCGACATTCTAGCTTTTCATTTGCTGATAGAAGCTATTAATTAGTTGATTTCAAGGCTCCCAGCATATCAACTCGATTGATTTTTCGAGCCATAAATGCCATGACCACAATGGAGAAGAGCAGTGTCATGAGGCCTGATGTGCCAAGATTGGTCCACAGTAGTGTCAGGCTTGCCATCGCGGTATCGGGTGGTAGCGTCTGCATAATGTAGTAATGAAGCCAGGCACCCGCAACAAAGCCTAATAAGACACCCGCTAAACTTAAAATGAAGGTTTCTCGATAGACATACATCACCACTTCCATCGGGTAGAAACCAAGCACCTTAATCGTTGATAGTTCACGAATTCGTTCGGAAACGTTGATATTTGTCAGGGTGAATAGGACCACAAATTCCAGCATCGATGCGGCGCCAATGATAATTAAAACCAGGTGATTCAAACCGCTGAGAATGTTATTGATGGTCGTTTTGGCATCATCAGACTGGACAGTTGTTAAGGAAGCTTTCTGGCGTGCAAGCCGACGAGATACCTGATTAATATTTTTTGCTGACCGATTTTTCAACCTTAACATTTGCGCATTGTATTGGACGGCGTGGTGGAAGACCTTGTTGTAGTATGAAGCGTTCATATAAAGTGAATGACCGGCATACATCTCGGTGATCCCCGCAATCTTTACTTTATATTGCTGGCCATTGGACCGTTTAATTGATAAATAGTCACCAACTTTTAAGTTGCTTAACTGGGCCATTTTTTTGGTGATGATAGCTCAATTCGTAGAAAGGTGGAGGGCCTTTTTTGTATCCGGATTCCTTAGGTTGACAAAGTCGTGAAAATTGTTAGTTGACTTAGGAACCATCATTGAAATTGATTGGTTGCTGGAAGTGCCTTGTGGCCGTGAAGTAACCGTTTCATAATAAATGGATGCGTGCTGCTTCATGTCTGCCAAGTGGTCGACCTTCCGCTTATAATTAGCAATTGCTTGATCGCTGGAAACAGGATTGTAGACACCAATGATATCGTAGTGAATGATATCTTTATATTGGGTATCTACGATGCCATTTAGCGAATCACGGATGCCAAAGCCGGTAATTAGAAGTGCTGTGCAACCCAGTACACCCAGAATTGTCATGATCATTCGTGATTTATAGCGAGCTAAATTCCGAATAGTGACCTTGTAATTAAATGAAAGATGATGCCAGATGAATGGGAATCGTTCTAGGAAGACTTTTGAACCGGCCTTTGGTGGCTTAGGCAACATGAGGACGGCAGGCTGATCTTTCAACATAATGACGGTTGCCAAAATTGCTGGGATTAAGGTGCAGATAAGTGAAAGGATGATGGAGATACTAATCCAAAACGGCGAGGGTGGCGTCTGGAAATTGGGAATGGTGAAATTAGCCGCGTAAGCAGAAAATATTTTTCTGGGTAACAGGCTAGTCCCCAGAAAAGCGCCCAGTGTCGATCCGAGAACGCCAGCAAAAATTCCATAAACCAGAAAGACTTTCATAGTGTCAAACCGTGTGTATCCAAGGGCTCGTAAGACGCCAATAACCTCCCGCTTTTCAGTTGCCATCCGGGACATGGTAATTAGGCTGACCATAATTGCGACCGCAAAGAAGATAATGGGGAAGGTATTTGAGAGGACATCAATTCGCTTCGCATCCTCTCCGAATTGATTGTAGCCAGCGTTGTAATCATTTCGGCTTTGAATTTGATAGGTGATGTCTTGAAGGGCGGTAATCTTTGAACGACTCGTGTTAAGTTGCGATTGACCAGCGCTCAATCGACGGGTCGCGTAACTTAGTTTTGATTGAGATTGCTGAAGCTGACGTTGTTTGGTTTTCAGCTGTGCTTCTTGAATCGCCAACTGCTCAGTTGGGATGATTCCCGCTTGTTGGGCTTGGTTGAGAGACTGTTTAGATTTTGCGAGTTGGCGCTGTGCAACTGTTAGCTGTTTTTTTGCTGGTTCAGCCGTTTGGTTTTGGCATCCAGTTGCCTTTGGCGTTGATTAATATTGGTAAGTGCCGTTTGTTTGAGTTGTTGTTGGCGAAGTTTTGCACGGTTATCCAGCCGGTTTTCCACTTGGCTTACATTTTTGCGGACCGTATTTTCATATTGGTTTGAGTAGCTCTCACCATGAACATTATTGTAGGTGAATTTGGCAAAGGTTGGCTGATGACTGGTAAAGGCCGCCTTGTCAAGTACGCCGAAAGTATCCACTTGACCTACTCCTGCAGAGGTGACGCCTAGATTCTGCTTCATTAAATAATCACTGGAAGTGATAAATCCAACAACTCGATAAGTCGTCTTTTTCAAACCACTAACACTTGCTTGATCCTGGTTGTTTACCAGCTTAATGTGTTGACCGAGTTTGTAGTGATGATTTTCGTGATTACTTATGGCAGTTTCAGATGATCGCTTAGGTAATCTTCCGCTGACTACCTGACTAATTGAGACCTGGCTGGTAGAAGAAGACAGGCGAATCACCTGATTGGTGTCCTTGATAACGGCGTCTTTAGTCGTGCCGAATTGAATATCTTTGATATGTGGGAGATTGCGCATATATGGCTGATCGGCGGCTGAAATACCAACATTACTGGAAATCATAGCGTCTGCCATCTTGTGCGTTGTGTAATAATGATCGCCAGTTGTCCGCATGTCAGGCCCGGTCATTTTTAAGCCAACCAAAACGAATACACCCAGCCCCAGTAAGGTCGTAATTGACACAAACCTGGCAAAGGAAAATTTAAACTCTCTGAAAATGTTCCGCCATAAAGTTGTTTTCATGTTAATCACCTACCATTCGATTTGTTCAATCGGCGTTGGGTGGGCGTTGAGTTGATCTTGAACAACCTTGCCATCACTAATTTCAATGACGTGGTCCGCCATCGGAGTACATTTTACGCCCACTATCAAGATAAAGACGCAATGGTTGACCATTTTGAAAATCAGATTTTAACCGATATTCGTGGGCTAATGAACGATCATTTAGAAGAGACAATGAAATTTCAGAGTATTTCCGATCATTCATTTCAGACATATCCCGTGGTCGATCAAATTATTGAATACATCAATCATGAATTTGATCTGATTCGCGTACTTTTGGGACCTAAGGGGGATCATCACCTTGAAGAAAAGGTTGAGAGTCTGTTAATGGAAATTATTGACGCCGACCTGTTTAGGCTTAAAGGAAAAATGGGAATGACTCGCGAAATCCCCGATAACTTTGCCCACAAAATTATTGTTTCTGGGTTAATGAGTATTATTAAGGTCTGGTTGTTGGAAGGCAATCCTGAGTCTCCAGAAGAGATTTCCAAGATTATCATGAAAACCCGTTATATGAGTCCCTATGACTTGTTAGGAATTGATGAAAAGCCGACTAAAAAAGCCATCAGTCAGCGGAAAGGCTAGACTGATGGCACGCTATAAAACTATAGGACCTTTTTGTCGGTGTATTTCTGCTCTAAGTTGTTGAAGTTATAACTCTTGAGATTTTGAATATCGTCTTTGCCATTAAAGAATGCGGTGTAGCTTCTGGCCAACATCAAATTCAGCTGACTGTTCTCGCCAAACTGAACCATAATAACCGGGATGTTGGCTTCGTGAGCTGAACCAATTTCAAAGATGGTGCCTGAATCTGGTTCGGTTAAGCCTTCTTCCAATTGATAATCCAAGATAGCAACGACGACATCTGCTTTATGTACTTGGCGCATATCTGACGCGAAGACTGCGTCCTGCCATTTGAAGCTGCCAAAAGGTTCTGATTCAAATTGGTGATCCTGTGGGATGAAGATGCCGTCAGCGTCGATAGTTGGGTTTTGTTTGAGTAAGGCAACCACTTGGGCGATGCGGTCTTTTTGACCATCACTGAAAAATGGGGATGCAAGGTAGACTTTGTTTTTGTAGGTTGACATGGGTGACTCCTCCTTATTTAATTATATTGTACATGAAACCTTGGGAAAAAGCTGATGAAATCACGATTTTGGACTGATGCCGATGCTAACCATTAGATTTTGGCCTCTATTCACCCTGATTACTTTCAGTTTAGGCCTTTGAGCCATCTTCATGATTGAAATGACCTAACTGGACTATTACAATGGAAGTAGACATATGGGGGGAAGTTAATATGGTTAAACAGCAAAATAATTTATTAAGGGGTTCAGAGCATTTAAATGCAACCGTTTTAAAACTAATGATGGTAGTCGTCGTTGGACTATTTAGTTTTCTAATGGGTGCCAGTTTATTAATAAGTCAAGTTAGGGCTGATGACACAACGTTTAAGAGCCCGTTTAATTACTCGACGACTCTGAGCCCGAATGCTACGTATAGTGGTAATCAAGCAATTAACATGAAGTTTTTGCTTGGTAAGCCCGCTGGGATTCAGGCGGGGGATCAAATTAAAATTTCTATGAAGAAAGTTAATGGAACGGCTGGATTTGATATGAATTCGCTGCAGATTAATGCCGTTTCATCGGGGAACTTCTTCAATGTGTCGACGGATCCAAACAGTGATCCAGCCACAGTTGTTTTGACTGCCAAAGCCGGAGTTGATTACGGCAGCTTAGCTAAAGCTGGCGTTTCAATTTATATGAAGCCGTCAGTTGATGATGCCAACAAAAAAGCGACCGTTCAGTACCCGGTTGAAGTGACCTATAATCGCGGTAATCAGTCCGCAAAGATTGATCAGTTTAACCTAAACGTCAATAACATCCCCGGAGATTCAGGCGGGGGTGCCAATACGCTCAGTCAAGAAATTTTTGGCGGGCTAGGCGGCCTAACTGCGCCATCGGGTTTTAATGCAAAGGGTGAAAGCCCATGGGACGGGAATTTCTATGCGTATACAGCTCAGGGATCGGACGTCCAAGCGGATGAAAACTTGCTTTACTGGTATAGTCAAAATGCTACGGTTGCATGGGCCCAGATTACTTTACCAAGCAAGCCTGAGAAAGTGCCAAAGTCTTTTACTTGGACGCTATCTTCCTCTAAACCAGAAAGCAATCCAATCAGTGATCCAAAGAGCCTTAAGGTATACGAAAATCCTAATAATACAACCCCACTTCCGAATACGCCCACTGTGAAGTGGACCGTATCTAGCGTGGACGGCAAAGTCGTCTTTAAAATTGACAATTTGGGTGCTGCTGACGCTGGCAGGAGTTTAAACATCCCATTTGCTGTTAAAACGAGTTCAGTTAATGATAAGTTGATTATTACTTCGAAAGTTTCTGACATCAGCAACCACACAACCGTTAATGATAAGACAGCTCAGATGATGTATAACAGCACAATTGGTGCGGGCTTTATACCACTGTTACAGGTAAACGATGTTAAAGTAACGTTGTCTAATGCCCGTAAATTGTTATTCAATAATAATAGCCAGACGTTGAAGCCGGCCGCAAACATCTTAAGTCAGTTTGCTAGCACAAGCGATAATAATGACCCGCAAACGACTGATACTTTAAATTTTGGCTACGGGTACGATTACCAATCTACACTGGCCTATAACCAAATTAAGGCCGGCCAAACCTACACGATTCCAATCTATGCAAGCAATGAAAATGGGGATACACAAACCAAGTATGCCAAGCTAACGGTTACCCCTGACACCGATCAGTTGACCAATTTAAATGCCAGCTTTGTGGATGTCGATGGTCAAACCAGTTTTCCAAACAATAACTTCACTCTGACGCCAACAGCTGACACAAAATTGGGTGATACTTGGAATCTGACTAAGATTTTGACCTATGGGACAATACCAGCCGGATATCACCTAGCTTCCGGCAGTGAATTGAATGGCAAGGTTCAGCCAACGGTGGTTTGGGGGACGACTGGGTCACCAGTACAGATTTATGTTAAAAAGAATTCAGTGACGCCGACGCCCAATCCGAGTCCGACACCAAATCCAACTCCAAGCCCAACGCCAACTCCAAGTCCGTCCCCAACCCCGGCGCCAAAAGGAACCGTTGTGTACGCGTTAAAGAAAATTTTTCTCTACCAAAATACAACCTTTAGTACCCAGGAGCGGCGGGCAGGCTACGTTTCCAAGCCGCGAGTCTACCGGCCAATGTTTGTCGTAACTGGATATGGCCACTCCACAAATGGTCGTTTACGTTACCAAGTTCGCGATGTGAACCATTTGACCAAGAACCGCGGCAAGACCGGCTATATCACTGCGCAGTGGGCATATGTTCGCCCGGTCTATTATCAAACGGATCATAGCACCGTGACGGTTATCAATCCAAGGGGCGTGAATGCCTATATGTACAAGAATTTAACTGCGAAGGTTAGAAATTATCGACAAGGAACGGTGCTTCACGTCACGAAGATTGTTCATCATAATCTCACCACCCGTTATGTTCTGACAAATGGCCAATACATTACCGCAAACCGGAAACTGGTCACGATGAATCAGCAAGCACAACCGCGTTATATCAAAGTTAAAAAAGCAATCTACCGGTATCAAGATGTTAACCTGAGTAAGCGTAACCGCCACACTCACTTCAAGAAAGGCACCAGGATTAAGATCAAAAACTATGATTATTCTCACGCAAACAGCGTGTCTAATCACTGTGCCCTGAGGTATCACATTGCTGGTGGTTACATTACCGGAAACGCTAAATATGTGAAGATTGTAAAGTAACTTGAATTGAAAAATGGTATTCCACCTCGGAATACCATTTTTGTTTTACAATAGGGGCTAAAAGAATGTTCAAAGGAGTGGACCAACTATGATCGAGCACGTTCATGGAATAAAAGGCGACAAGCTAAATCAAATTGCACAAATCTGGTTGGATGCCAACCTGGATGCCCACTCTTTTATCAATCCGACTTACTGGATTGATTATTATGACGGGGTGAAAAAAGAACTTGCCAAAGCCGAACTGTTTCTTTATACAGAAGATAGCCGGATTGAGGGATTTCTGGGTATAGAAGGGAACTATATTGCCGGACTGTTTGTTGCCAAGCAAGCTCGTGGTCATGGAATCGGTTCCCAATTATTAAATGCTGCAAAACAAACCCGAACTGAATTAACCTTATCAGTGTACGAAAAAAATTCACAAGCTTACCATTTTTATGTTGAACAAGGCTTCCAAGAAGAGAACCACGAACTTGATCAGGTTACCGATGAGTTCGCGGTTAATATGAAATGGGCAAAGGATGGAGGTGTCAGAGATGGCAGATAGTAAAGTGCAACCAAAAATGGGGAATACCGGCTTTATCATCTTTTTGGCCTTTTTGAGTGCATTTGTGCCCCTTTCGACTGACTTGTATTTACCGGCACTTCCTGAGATGACGACCTTTTTTGCGGTTCCCGAAATTGTCATGAACCTGACGTTGATTCTGTTTTTCGTGTTTTATTCAATTGCTACGCTGTTCTGGGGGCCATTAAGTGATCGGTACGGTCGACGGCCCATTTTATTGGTTGGTCTAACATTGTACATGTTAGCCAGCATTCTCTGCGAAATTGCAGCAAACGCCTATGAAATCATCATTTTCCGGATCTTTCAGGCAATTGGCGGTGGGGTAGCCACCACGGTTGCGACGGCGGTCATTAAAGATGTTTTCGTCGGTCGAAAACAGGAAACAACCTTGGCGATTGTTCAGTCGATGGTCGTGATTTCACCCGCTGTTGTACCGGTAATTGGCTCACTGCTGCTGACGTTTATCTCTTGGCGCGGGATCTTTTTTGCTCAGGCATTGCTTGGACTATCGGTGATTTATGGAGCGGTTATCTTTAAGGAAACCCACGCTTCACAACGTGGGACCATTAGTGTGATGAAATCGTTTGGCCGTCTTGGCGCATTATTGACCAATCCAGGCTTTACCGCGCTTTTGGTGAATTTTTCACTCATCTCGATTGTGTCGTTATCATATATTTCATCATCTTCCTACATTTTTCAAAATACGTTCCATCTTAGTAGCCGTGTGTTCAGCCTATTCTTCTCGTTTAATGCAATTGGGATGCTGCTTGGGCCCCTAGTCTATATTCCACTTTCAAAGTATATTGACCGGTTTACAATTATTTATGCTTCCTTTGGGATTACAATAATTGCTGGAATCCTGGTTCTGGTTTTCGGTCAAATGACGCCAGTGGCCTTTGCGTTGACCCAATTTCCAGCAACCCTGGCCAGCAGTGCGGTTCGACCACCAGGAACTTACTTAGTATTGAAGCAGGAGGAAAACGACAACGGTTCTGCCTCTGCCCTGTATAGCGCCGGCGGAACCATCTTTGGCAGCATTGGTATGGTAATCGTGTCGGTGGCCGAGGCAACCCCGGTAGCGGCCATTGCTTGGATTAATATCGTGATGGGCGCGATCTGTGCACTACTACTGTTGGTGTCAATGACGTTTTTGAGAAAGAAGATTGTGGTGTAGAATCAACTATTTCCATGAGATGGGTGAGGGTGTCATCAAAAAAACGGCGTCCGGGACAATTGTCCTAGACGCCGTTTTGAGAATTGTTTGAATTTTTGTTCGTGTTGGGTTACTTCAATACTTTAACCGTTGTGGACTTATTGCCAAAGACGGTCTGGCTAATTTGATCTGAATTCATGTTCAATGACTTGGAAGCGTCCCTTGGGGTTGAAGTCAATTTAAGATTCATACCCTTTTTGAGTTTGTTTAAAGTGCCTTTACTTAATTTAAACGCAAAGTTTCCGTTTAAGTTTGCGTTAGCCTTCTTTAAAGTTGAGCCCTTGGTGTTTTGCAGTACCAGCGAGGCACCAGTTGAAGTCGAACCGGAAACCTTATTCTTATTTAAGTAGAACTTGTTAACCTTAAGGGTGTTCTTTGGCAGCTGCTGCAACGCTGCTCCTTTGTTGATGGTATACAGGATCGTCTTGTCGGTAACGTTTGATGGGAAATAGAACTGGCCGTTCTTGTAGGTGACCTTCATGGTTGCTTCGTTGCCCCAATTAACGAACCCAGGGACTGTATAGTTCTTTTGAGTTGATAGCCATTCTGGAATCGACATGCCTGAACTGACCACTAAGACGTTACCACTTGTTTTCGCTGCTTTTTGGGCGATATAAGTTAGTTCGGTGTTCATCCGATCAATCACTTGAGTTGAGCTTTCCGCTTTTAGTGATTCCGGAAGCGTCGGGTCACTGTATTGGCCAAAGTCAACCGTTTCGGCAGCATGATAAGCGTCTTGAAGTGCAGGCCAGAAGTCCTTACCCAGTGCTTGCTGGGCCTTACCGAAGTCTTGTGGACCGGAGTAAGTGCCGGCTGGTCTTAATAGTGGCATCGTGACCTTGTTGACATCATCGTATTTCTGACCTTCAAAACTACCATAGCCGCCTTCGCGTAAATTAGCGTTCCAGTTAACCTTCAAGTTGCCGTTACCGGATGACTGTAAGGCATAAGTTGCCGTTCGGAAAGTCCGCATGTTGTCTGCTGAATAGGCAGCCTTGAATTTCAAGCCATACAGGCCATAACCAAGTTGATGAGCAACGGAAACCCCGGTATCAGTTAACGGACTGTCTGCCCAGCCTTGGCCGCGACCGTTAACATTAAACATTGTTTGACCGTGACGGGTTAAGTAAATGTTAACCGTCTTGGCGGAAACCGTTTGCGATGACGTTTCCACACCAATACTCAGTGCCCCAGCAAATAAAAGTGCAAACCCAAAATGTGATTTCTTCATGATGACCCCTCCTAAAGGATGAACAAATATACCTAAAGTTTATCATTAAAGCCTTGTAAACGATACCAATATTTCGAAATATTTTTAGATTGTTCGGCCGTTGATTTGATATGATATTAGGTATGGAGGGTCCTATGAAAAAATTCTGGAAAGCACTTTTACTCATTGGTTCTGGTCTACTAATTCTCGTGGGTGGCTACGCGGCTTACGTTTATTTGACATATCACCGCGTGCCTGACAATGTTAAATTAAAACCGGTTAATCGAAACTCGCAAATACTACGGACAAACCACCCCTACAAAGCGATGACCTTTAATATTGGTTATGCCGCCTATCCGGATAACTATTCCTTTTTCATGGATGGTGGCAAATACTCGCGAGCATTTAGCAAGTTATCTGTCTTGGATGATCTCAATGGCATTTATCAAGCTGTCGAACAAGTTGATCCAACATTGATGTTCTTCCAAGAGGTCGATACCAACGGTGACCGCTCATTTCATGTCAATGAGGTCCAGTGGCTAAAAGACCGGATGAGCAGCTATTCGAGCGTCTATGCCCAAAACTATGATTCTGCCTACCTGTTTTACCCACTCACCCGGCCAATTGGCAAGGCGCGATCGGGATTGCTGACCCTTGCCAAAGCTACAATTGAGGATAGTACCAGATATCAGCTGCCGATTGATACCGATTTTAATAAATTCATGGATTTGGACCGGGCAATTTCAGTCACCCACATCCCGGTCAATAACGGGCGTCAGTTAGCGGTTATCAACCTGCATTTATCGGCCTTTACAAAAAATGCGAAGGTGAGAAAGGCCCAGGTTCGTAAGCTGTTTGCTAAAATGACCACGGAACAGCAGGCAGGAAATTACGTGATTGTCGCAGGTGATTATAACCATGATATGTTGGGCAACAGTCCGGCAGTCTTTCACACGACTAGCAAGCCAATGAATTGGACTCATCCGTTTCCGGCTGATCAGCTGCCAAAGGGGTTCAGAATTGCCAAACAGGGATTAGCCGAGGCGAAGATGCCTTCAGTACGGGCGAATGGGACACCGTATCAGCCGGAAAAGACCTTTACGTCGGTCATTGATGGTTTTATTCTTTCAGACAATGTTCAGGTTAACCGTGTTCATGTCAAGTCGTTAGGATTTAAAAACTCTGATCATAATCCGGAAATACTGGACTTTGAACTGAAGTGATCAAGCATAAAAAATAAGTAAAATATGTGCTATAAGTGAGCTGAGGATAAATGAAAAGGCACGAATCTCAAATTGGGATTCGTGCCTTTGATTGTATCGAATTATGTTATTTACCAGCCAATCTTGCCAGTATTCTTGGGGATCGTAACCTCACCATTTTCAACGGCGGTAAACGCGTCGTCAAGCACTTGGAGCGCTCGGTCAAGTTGTTCTCTTGGAATGACCAATGGCGGCTGAAAACGCAGGATATTGCCTGCTAAGGTGATAATAACGACGCCGTGAGCAAAGGCATAGTAGATGACTTTAGTGGCAGCATCACTGTCGGGTTCCTTAGTCTTTGGATCTTTAACCAATTCGATCCCGCCATTGAGTCCCCACATCCGGACATCACCAATCATTGGGTGACGTTGCTGCATCTCTAAGAAGCGTTGTTTGGCGTATGCACCATCCGTGGCGGATTTTTCAACTAAGTGCTCATCTTCAATCACATCCAAGGTTGCTAAAGAGGCGGCAGAACAAACCGGGTTGCCGGCAGTGGTAAACAGATGAGCGGGCGCATCGAGACTCTGCATGACTTCTTCTTTACCGATAACCGCACTTAACGGCATTCCGGATGCCAGTGACTTGCCAACAGACATCAAATCGGGTTCGATGTCTTTGAATTGTTGAATTGACCACATCTTCCCGGTTCGACCAAGTCCTTGATTAACCTCGTCAATTGCAAACAAAATTCCGTGCTCATGACAGAATTTGTAGACCAACTGCATGTATTCTTCAGGGGCTTTAATGATGCCGCCGTCACCTTGAATTGGTTCGATCAAGACACAGGCAGTTTCGTCAGCTGGTAAGAAGGATTCAAAGGGTTTCTTGAATTCGTTGAAATACCGCAGTGAAACATCGTGTTCGGATTCTCCCGGATAAGTTCGATAAGAATCAGGGTACGGGACGTGCACCACGCTAGGCAGCATTGGCCCAATCTTACGGGTTATGTTCAGGCTGCTTCCCGATAGGGTTTGCGAACCATAGGTCGATCCATGATAGGAACCCATATAAGAAACGATGTATTGCCGGCCAGTGTAAGCTCTCGCAAACTTGATAATTGCGTCGTTTGCATCTGAGCCAGAGTTACCGAAGCTCACCATTTTTGGTGAATTTCCCGGCGCAATTTTCGCTAATTTTTCAGAAAGTTCCATTCCGGGAACATGGTGGAAATAAGCAGGCGTATAATGGATCAGTTTTTGAGCTTGATCGGCAATCGCTTTGACGACTCTTTCATGGGTGTGGCCAACGTTGATTGCCGAGGCGCTTGCCAGCAAATCAATGTATTGGTTGCCGTCGACGTCCACTAAAGTTGCACCGTGGGCGTGATCAATGACCAAGTTATAGTAATTGATACGTGCCGAACGGGCATAATACTTGTTTTCTTCATTAATTAATTTAGACGCTTTGCCTAATTTGCCCATGAAATCACCAGCCTTATTAATCTTTTTCGTGTTCAGCCATTTTATCAAGCGTTGCCGTGGAGTGATTCATCCCATATGCGAAGTAAATAATCATGCCTAAAATGAACCAGCCCAGTGCGTATGTCTTTGCTTGAATATCCAAGCCCCAGAAAATACCCAGTGCGCCTAAAAATCCAAGTGCTGGCAATACCGGGTAAAGCGGCATCTTGAAACTTGGCATTGGAATGTCCTTTCCTTCACGTGGTCGCAGGGCATAGACACCCAAAGAAACGAACATGAAAGCAATCAAGGTCCCAGCGGAAATCAGTTGAGCCAAGAAAGTGAACGGGAAGAAGGCACCTAACGCAATTGCGATGATGGTCAAAACAATTAATGCCCGGTTAGGTAAGTTGTTATCCAGTTTGCCAAGCCACTTAGGCAGCAAGCCGTCACGGCCAAATGAGTAGATTAGACGTGATCCGGCAAGCATCATCCCGATGAGGGCGGTAAACATCCCGACAACCGCGATAGCCTGCACCACTGTGGCAACGAGCGCGTGACCACTTTGACGAAGGGCCCAGCCAACTGGTTCAGCGTTGTTGGCATAATCGGAGTATTTGAACATGCCGACAAGCACTAAGGCAACGGAGATAAATAGGATAACGGCGATAACCAGCGAACCAAGGATTCCACGTGGCATGGTCTTTTGCGGATTCTTCGCTTCAGCTGAGTTGGCAGCGATGGAGTCAAAACCGATGTAAGCCAGGAAGATCTCAGAAACTCCAGCATAGATTCCTTGCCAGCCACCAAATGCGGAACCATCAGCGTTAACGTGATACTTGGGAATAAACGGTGTGTAATTAGCGGATTTGATTGCAGTGGCGCCGACGAAAATAAAGACTAAAATAGCAATCACTTTTAAAATCACGAGCGTGTTTTCGACTCGGGCAGTTTGAGAAGCACCACGGGAGAGTAAAGTTGTAACTAAGATAATAACAATAATAGCAACAAGATCCATCAAGCCACCGTTATTTCCGGTTGAAGCAGTTGAGAGTGCCTTGGGGAGGTCGAATCCTAACGGCGAAATTAACCCTTGGAAGTTGGCGGAAAGCCCGGAAGCCACGAAGGCCACGGCAATGAAATACTCAGCGAGCAGTGCCCAACCGGCAATCCAGCCCCAGAATTCACCGAAAACAACGTTAATCCATGAATAGGCAGATCCGGCAAACGGCATTGCTGCAGCCATTTCAGCGTAGGCGAAGGCGACAATTCCGGCAACAATTGCGGCTGCTAAAAATGAAAGGGCAACGGCGGGACCGGCATGTTGAGCGGCAACAACGCCGGGCAACGTAAAGATGGACGTGGAAACGATCGTCCCAACACCAAGTGCCAGGAAATCTTTGGTGGTTAAGCTTCGAATTAAATGAGAATCCTTATCTTGATAGACAAGCGGATCTTCTTTTCGAAACATTTTTTCAGTTAAACTGCTCATATCATCACTCCTAATCTTTCTATAGAAATATCCGCTAAACGAAAACTTTGCGTAATAACAAACCAGGTCCTTTGGAAACCCCAGAAACCACAGTTTGTAAATACGAAAACGATCGCGGGTTTCTTCCTCGATCAACAAATATGTAGATAAATCGGCGAATTCGCATTCAGCAT
>NZ_BDGB01000029.1:7504-26248 GCF_002157585.1 Lentilactobacillus parakefiri | reverse complement strand
TTATGTATGTTGGGGGCGACATTATGGAACTGACTATCAAAGAGTTGGCGGACGAATTATCGGTATCGAAAACTGCAATCAGAAAACATATGGATGATAAGTTCAGAGATACATACACGATAAAAAAGGGAAACAAGATCCTAATCAAAGATGAAGGTGTTGAAGTTCTCAAAGGTCAATTCAAGAACTCAGTTGAAGATGCGGAAAAGCAGCCTACGAAAACATCCACCCAGTTACCAGTAAAGGGCAATGATCAACAAACCGCACTCCTTGCTGAACAGCTTGAAGACCAACGGAAACAGATTGATGCTAAAGACAAACAAATCGCAGAATTGCATCAATTGTTAGACCAATCGCAACGATTGCAGTTGGATGTTCAAAATAAGTTAAAGCAGCTTGAAAGTAAGAACACTTCTTCAATTAAGCAAACCATTCCAGAATCAGTTAGTGAAGAAGCACCTCAAGGAGACAAGATTCCTGACAGCTACCAGCCGAGCAATGCGCGATTTCAAGAAGCCGGCAAGAAAAAGCACTGGTGGCAGTTTGGCAGATAGATTTTTTAATTCATTTTTCGAATAAGAATCGTCATTCATGGATATATCGAACCCGTTCGAAAGTACCAGCTATTATTGGCTGCAGCAATCACAAATTGCTGTGGCTTTTTCTTTTTGCAAATCATTAACTGTTCCTTATTAAAATATGCTACATTAAAGTTAAAATGTAAGCAGTTACAAAAGATTCTTCGCTGATATGGAAAGGGGGAGAGGTTAATGTCGATTCAGAAAATTTTACAGGAAAGGTATCATGCCATTACAATCGAATGGGTTCGCTATTTGAATAATCCATACGACCCAGAGCGCGCTCATGACTTGCGGGTCATGATTCGGACCCTGCGCGGATTAATCAAGTTTTTGAAGCGACGGCTGACGACCGCGGCTTACACCGCTATCGATACAAATCTCAGTCAGGCAGCCAATTTATTTGGAAGCTTGCGGGAGCTTGATGTTTTGATTGAAGAGACTGGCAGCTATGCCTATAACCACCCGGATAAGAACGCTGACTATCAGGGCTTGTTGAAGATTTTGAGAGATAATCGTCAGCGTGAGATGGCCCACACTTTAACTGAAGTGACGCAGTCGGCCTTCAAAAAGGACTTAAAGAATGTCGACCGGCAATTAACCCAGCTTGAATTCACGCAGACCACTGCATTGCATCAATATATTGTTAAAGAACTTAACCGCAGAAACCACAAACTAGTCGCGTTATTTGAAAAACTAGATTTTAACGACTACCCAGAAGTTCATCACGTGCGAAAGCGTTCGAAAACTTTGCGGTATGCATCGACCTACTTTGCTGATTTTGCACCCAACAAAGCGGGGAAAAGTGCCAAGTTGGCCAAAGATATTCAAGATGACACCGGCACGATCACCGATGCGCATGTGAACTACCTGCGACTACGTCAATTAGCAGATCAGGCAAGCGAAGATGCTGATAAGCAGCTGCTGAGACAAATTGCCGACGACCAACTCAAAAAGTTTGAGTGACTGATAAGGGAGAAGTAGATGGCAATATTAACTTTGACGCGGGCTTTTACAAAACTACAGGAACAGACCACGATTCATGTGATCCTACCAAACGAGATTCCAAGCGATCACAAGCTCCAAGTCTTATGGTTGCTGCATGGCTTAGGTGATAACGGCAGTGGGTTTATTCGTAAGACGAACTTGGAAGTCTTAATCAAATACACTCAGTTAGCGGTTATTACACCTGAAATGAATCGGAGTTTTTACATGAATTTATACAAGGGTCTGCCGTACTGGGATTATTTGACGCAAGAAGTCATGCCGGAAATGCGGAAATTACTCCCATTGTCCAGTGACCCAGCCGATAACTTTGTCGGCGGCACGTCGATGGGTGGATTTGGAGCGCTCAAGTTAGCCTTCAACCATCCTGGATGGTTCAGTACGGTGATGCCAATGTCTCCGGTCGTTGATTTGACAGAATTGCCAGCAATGATGCCGGACGCTCAAGAAATCCTTGATGGAATCGTACCGGAACATTATTTGGAGACATTAGCTGAAAGAGCCTCACCGAAAGCGTTAAGAAGACTGCGGTACTTTTACTGTATCGGAGATCAAGACCCGTTAAAAGCGACTAATGACCAATTCATTCAGTATATGCAAAATGACCTGAAGCTAAAAATCGAGTACCGCACTGGGGAAGGTGGTCATGATTGGCTGTATTGGCAGCGGATGCTACCAGAAATGTTAACTTGGCTGCTAAAGGTTAATCTGTCAGATGGATATCCGCTGGGAAATCAATGAGCTAAGAGGCAAAAGTCTGCGATTATGAAGTACGAATGAGAATGCCCCCCTAGGATGACAGTACCGAAGCAATCGGTTCCCGGTTTGCGTTCCGGTTTTCGATAAGAATGGATAATACCCCCTATTCCAAAAGGGTTGCCGAGATCACCTACCCATTCATCAAATGAGTAGTCACCGATTCGACTTGCTTGCTCGAAGTCCTGATTGCGCTTACAATTGCGCTAGTTAGACAAATGAGGAGGAAGATATTATGAAGGCATATGGATATGAGAAACATGGAGATCCAGAAGTTTTTCAAGAATATGAAGTGCCAGAGCCAACGCCGGCTCCCAATCAAGTGCTCATTCGAACCATTGCGGTTGGTCTTAATAACCGCGAGCGTGCAGAACGTACTGGCGGCTTTGGCAGCATGCCGTCACCGTATATTCCTGGACGAGATGTCGTTGGCGAAATCGTGAAGGTCGGTGAGCGTGTTTCCGATCTCAGCGAGGGTGAGTTGGTGATGACCCATACGGAACGGGGCTACGCTGAGTTGGTACTCGGCGATTTAGATGCAACCGTTGTCGTTCCAGACGGGATTACCCCAACCCGGGCAGCCGGTCTGATTACTCCGGGTTTGACTGCGTATAAAGCGGTGAAATATTTCGCCAATGTTCAACCTGATCAGACGGTAATCGTCAAAGGTGCCTCAGGTGGTGTCGGTTCACTCGCCGTCCAGATTGCGACCGATCTAGGGGCCAACGTGATTGGTATCGCCTCTAGTCATAATCAAGAATATGTTGAATCTATCGGTGCAACAAGGTTTGTCGCCTATGACCAGACCGATCCTGCTGTCGAGCTGGCAGATACCGGTGATGTTGTTTTGAATACCGCAATGAATGGCGCCGGAACCGATGACGATGTCAAGATGGTTAAGCCAGACGGCGTTGTTGCTAGTGTTACCCACAATTCACCGATGACTGATAAACCATTGACATTTGCCCATATTCATCCGACTGATGCGATGAGTGATCGTGAGGCCATGCAGGCGGTCATTGATTTGATGCGTGAAGGCAAGCTTGATATTAATATCGGCTACAAGTTGCCATTTAATCGGGATGGGTTTGTTAAAGGCCACCAATTGCTTGAAGAGAAGCATGATGGCCGAGTGATTATTGTTAAGTAAACGGATAAGTCAAAAAAGCCGGACGCCACTTTTTGTGGGGTCCGGTTCTTTTTGTTGAGGCGGGCTCCACAAGCCAGCTTGTTCCGCACTCTGGTTGAAATGTGCTCCACAAGCCAGCTTTCTCCGCTTAGTCCGATAACAGGAGTCAACGCAAAACCAGCGTTAACTCCCGTTATCACACTAATGCTCAAAAGCTACCCGGCTTGTTCCGCACTCTAATCAAAGTGTCTCCATTCCCTATCCATCAGCGCCCTTGCCACGAACAGGCCCATCGGCAGGAAGACGATAATCAGGGCTGCCTTTGTCAGCCACAATGCACCAACACTAATTTGATTGATGCCTATGTTATATACCGCTCGATAAATGTACAATCCCGGCACCATGATCACGATTGATGGCACCGTCAGTGAGATTCGTGGGTAGCCGTTGTAGCGGTTAACCAGTGAGGCAATTAGTCCTGCGACCAGCGCTGCAATGAAAGCTGCCGCTGCCGGGGGCACGCTGGTTAAGTCGACCATTTCTAGTCTTAGGGTATTGGCTACCGCCCCAATCAAGCCAGCGGTCATCGCCATTTTTTGCGAACTGTTAAACATAATTGAGAATCCATAGACCCCACAGAAACTGGCTGGGATTCTCAAGAGCATCAATACCAATGGCGATAATCCCAACGGTAGAAAGTTTTCTGGTCGGAAATCAAATAGTAAGGCGACCAGCCACCCGACCAGTGCTGCCACAGCGGTGATCATGATTGCGTACGCCATCCGTTCCAGCCCCGATCGCATATCCAGTTTGGAAATATCCAAAAAGCTGGTAATAAATGGAAACCCAGGAATCACAAACAGCATGGCGCCGATATAACCAGCCTCGTGTTGGGCTAGGATTTGAAAGTTGGCTTCAAAAAGCTTAAATGAAAACATGTAAGTTAAACACGCGATTGCCACGGCAATGGAAATGCTGGCAATTGTTGTGATGTGCTGTTTGCCCATCATGCCTCGGAAGTACTGGCCGACGCCGGCACCGATGAAGGAGCAAATCATTTCAGGAATTCCGCCGCCAAGCAAAAAAATAAAACCGCTGCAGGCCAAAGCAGCTGCCAAGCCCGAAATTAGCGGACTGTACTGAACGGGCCGTTGCTCAATTTTACTGATGTTGGCGTGAATTTGTTTGACAGTGGCATTGCCAAAATCGCGTTCAAAATGGTTAACAAAGTGTTCTAATGAGTTGAGTTTATCAGTATTTACGCCTGTATTGGGCAACGCCAGCACCTGTGAATAACTGTGGTCGTTAATAAAACAGGTGAAATGGAGTGAACTCAGACCGATATCAGCCGAACAAGTCAGGCCAAGCACTCTGGCAACCGTATTCATTCCGTCACGAACCCGCCAAGCCCCGGTTCCACATGAAAGCATGACACTTCCAACCCGACCGACGATTGAAGCCCGTTCCCTCAAACCGGCCTCTTTGGCAGGAACCGATTCGTCCGTTGTAAACGACTTCCAGGGAATTGTCATATGATGATTTTGCGATAAATGGAATTTTTTGGGTGCGTTCGGTTGCTGGCTGTTTGCCATGATTTCCTCCAGAATACTTATTGAATCAGTAGATGCATACAATATTGTATTATATGCGGACTGTGAAACAACTTTCAAGCTGGTAAGGGCTTACAGGTATAAATTAATTTAATACAGTGGGACTTAAAGCGGTTAGTTTCCACGTTTTCTGAAATGTCATATTCGAAATGATGAAGTACGAGTGAGACGTTCAATGTTTTTGTCCCATCATCCTTCTGGTCATGGACATCAAGATTATTTAATGAGTTTTATAAACTGGGTATTACCAGTAATGTAACCACCAGCAACCCGATAGCGTA
This sequence comes from Lentilactobacillus parakefiri, assembly GCF_002157585.1. Classification (GTDB taxonomy): domain Bacteria; phylum Bacillota; class Bacilli; order Lactobacillales; family Lactobacillaceae; genus Lentilactobacillus; species Lentilactobacillus parakefiri. Next base: position 20,889 of record NZ_BDGB01000029.1, on the reverse strand, counting down.
AGGCGCTTCGCTTGTTAAAGTCATCACCCCATGAGTAGTCAAACTGATGAACTTTGATGATTGCCCCCTTCTTGAAATGTCCATTCTTTGCGCCCAAATTGACATTATTATACCTATTAATTCTAACTTTTGCTTTTACAGCCTTCACAAGAGAATGACGATCTTCTATCACTAACTTGCGGTTTGCGGTGATATATTTTCCATTCAGTAGTATAAATCTAGTCGTTAGGTTATGTTTGATGATGCCGCTGACTTTCAGTTGGGTTCCTTGCTTAAAATGATTGAATTTGCCGGTTAAATTGTTTTGGCGATAAGCGTTAACACCTCGTGGGTTGAGAACAGTTATGAACTTGTGTTGGCCAGCGTAATATACCGGGCGGACATATCGATTGTTTGCGGTGATATATCCAGTTTTAGTGTCGGTTTTACTCAGATGGTTCACATCCCTGACATGGTATCTCAACAAGCCATCCGTTGATCTTGCATACCCGGTGACAACGAACATGGGCCGATAAATTCGTGGCTTATTCAAATACTTTACTAACCGTTGCCGACTGACAAACGTTGAATTTTTGTATAAATAAATCGGTTTAATTGCATAGACCACCGTTCCTTTCTTAGCCACGTTACCATTATTAGCAGCTGGTTTTGGAGTTGGAGTTGGTGTTGGGATAATCGGGTTGATAGGTGTGGGTGGGGTCGGTGGAGTGGGTGTTTGTCGCACACTGTAGAAATAGTTTACAAATTGGGTTTTACCTGTAAAATGACCGCTCGCATTTTGCGGTAGCATATCGGTACTTAAATCATAGGTGTTACCGTTATACACAATTGTTTGTAATTGATATTTACCATTCGCTGCGTAGGGATCATTAATTATCCCAGTGATTGTTCGACTGGGCCGGATAGGTTTCTGAGTTGCTTTGTCAAGATAATTGATAATAACATTTGAATAGTCACCGATAGTTCTCACACGTTTATAAACGTAAGTGACAGTAATGGAATTGGCACTTAAAGTACCCGCTACATTTGTGGGCAAACGATCAGGATCCAACATATAAATTTGATTGTCTTTGGTAATTTCGTCAAGTTTGTAAGGGGGAACGGAAACGTTATAGTGATCAAAGACATTGCCATTAACCGTTTTATCAGCGGCAATCTGCTGACTATTTTCATCAACGTATTTAACCGTTACCGGCTTTGCAACCTCTGGATTCTTCTTGTACACGTAAGTGACCGTAATTGGATCACTGCCAACTATTCCAGCCGCGTTCCCTGGTAGTTTCGTTAGATCCAAAGTGTAGCCTGGAATTGATGGCTTGTAGATAGAGCCGGAAACGTTATACTGACTACCGACTGTTTGAGAGATACTTTTTGAAACAACTCCTGAAAGTGGCTGGTTATTTTCATCCACATACTGAACGGTAATCGTTGTTTCTTGTGGTGCCACCGGTAACACATTGATGGTCATATGTTGGTCAAAAACGCTCGTCCAGATACGAACGTCAGATCCTTCGACCCACAGCTGGCTAGTGTCGGTATCATTACTGATATTGTTGAGATCAAACTTGTAGTTTGCAGGTACCCAATCATTAATAATCATATTAAAGTTTGATTGTGTAGTATGCGTATATGATTTAGTTCCGACGACTTGAGTGCCATATTTAAATGTGATGGTGACCGTTGAAGTGGTAGGAAAAACCGGTCCACCATCTTCAGGTGAGCTTAAGGGAGTCGCAGGCCCTATTAGCGTAATATTCTGAAACCCGTTATGTAGCGTCAGAGTTGAATTGGCCGAGGCACTTGCTGCACCATCTAGAATCATCAATGATCCAATCCCAATTAGAAATGAGCAGATCAGTAAGGTAAAGCGTTTAGTAGACCGCATCTAATTACCTCCAAAAAACATGTTAATTGTTAACAAAAAATTGCTAGCTATAAAAACGTAAATTTACTTTCTACCTTAAGACTAACATAGCTTTGTCCCTAAACAGAGAATCAAGCTTTTGCCATCGGGAAGCAAATATAATAAAAAAGCCCTTCAATTCTAACCGAAAAATTGGTTAAAATTGAAGGCCGGTGAAGAATGATGAAAGTACGCATTAATAAATTTGCACCTTAAGATATAGTTATTGCTCCCTGATACCTTATTCGATCGAAACCAATTGCACATTACTAGCCCCATCCACCTGGCGAATCTTTCCCAATAGGTTATCGATGGTGCCGGTAAAATGACTGAGGTCAAGTGAAATAACAATGCTGGCAATGTTGTGAATGGGGATGTTTTGGTTAATTGTTAAAACGCTGGCACTGGTTTCTGAGATCGTCGTCAAGACCTTGGACAAGATGCCGCGTTGATTTTCCAGCATGAGGGAGATAACCGCTTTTCTATCCATCATGTTTTCTTCCGGTAAGAAGACCAGATCTTTGTATTTGTAGAAAGTTCCCCGGCTAATGCCGACCACTTTTACCGCTTCACTGACCTGCTTGACCTTGCCGCTCTCCAGCAGTTGACGGGCTTGAATCACCTTATCAAATGACTCTGGGAGAATCGAGCTATCAACGATGTAATACTTTTCCACGTTCACTTACCTCACTCACTACGCCGAATGAATCGACTGCCAATTTGCGGACATTCCATCTTGGAAAAGCCGCTTTTGCGTTGGCAGCAAGTTGATCGGCACTTTTTTCGTCTGCAGTGATGGCCATCATGGTCGATCCACTGCCGCTAATGTACATCGTACCACCCAATTGTTCGGTGATGTTTTTGGCCTGGCTGTAATCTGGAATTAATTTAGCGCGATACGGTTCGTGCATCCGATCATCACAGGCAACGTGGATCATATGGCTATCACCGAGTTCTAACGCCTTAGTCATCACAGCGCAGTGACTGACTTGATGAATGGCATCCGCGTAACTCATTGAGGTTGGCAGCACTTTTCGAGCAGCGTGCGTGCTGACTTCATAATCCGGAATCATCGCCACAAAATGCAATTTGTCGCTGACATGGTATTGAATAATTTGCGGCTTATTTTGATCATCCAAGAAGGAAACGCACAGTCCGCCAAGAATCGCCGGAGTGACGTTATCGGGATGCCCCTCCATTTCGGTAGCCAAGACCAGCAGTTGGTCGACTGAAATGGCGTCATCATACCAGACACTGGCGGCTTTCAGTCCGGCGACAACACAAATCGACGAGCTGCCAAGTCCGCGGGCAACCGGGACGTTGGTTTCAATGCCGATCTTAACGTTTGGAACTGGTTTGTCTAAAAACTGACAACCCTTCACAAAAGCTTGGTAGACCAAATTGTTTTCATTCTGAAATTCTTTCGGCGATCCCGTAATGACTAAGTGCTCAGAGCTGTTATCGAAAGTAATCGTTGAATAATAGGATACTGCCAAACCCAGGCAGTCAAAACCGACGCCGACATTGGCACTAGTTGCGGGGACTTTGATCTTGATCATAGAATACCTCCTCGACTTTTTGTTTGACATAATCTGTCATTTGATCCTTTTGAATGACGCTTTCGTGACGGACAGGCAGATCCCATACTTTTCGCAAGTTTTCAGGAATTGGTGCGTTAGTTGCCTCGTGTAAGTCCCGCATCACCTGCTGGACGTCAGCTGAAGTTTCTGGCAGCACCGCGTTGGCAACCGCATTAACAAATTTGTAAGGACTGGCTGTGCTTAACAGGATCATTGGTGTATTGGGATCAAGCTTTTGATAGTCGCGCATGACCTTGTAGCCGGCGGCGGTGTGGGGATCCATTAAGTAGCCGTTTTGTTCATAGACTTCAGCAATTGAATTTTCAATATCTTCGTCGGTACTGTAGCCACAGTAGAAATCCTGCTGGATGTTTGCCAACACTTCTTTTGAAACCTCATATTTACCGCTGTCTTCCAAATCGTCCATCAGTTGTTTGACGTACTCGGTGTCTTCACCGCTCTTATAGTAGAGCAGCCGTTCAAAGTTGCTGGAAATCTGGATGTCCATGCTTGGGGCAACGGTCTGGAAAAATGGTCGGTTGCGATCGTAGACGCCGTGGTTGAAGAAGTTGGCCAAGACATTGTTTTCATTACATGCGACAACAAATTTGTTCACCGGCAGGCCGAGCATCTTGGCGTAGTAGCCGGCCAGGACGTCACCAAAGTTACCAGTTGGAACGGTGAAATTGACCTTTTGGCCGACTTCAATCGAGCCATTATTAACCAACTGTTTATAGGAATCAAAGTAATAAACAACTTGGGGGATCAACCGACCGATATTGATTGAGTTGGCACTTGATAGGCTGACATCACCGCCAAGAGAATCTTTTAGGGCCTGGTCATTGAAAATCTGCTTGACGTTTGTCTGAGCGTCATCAAAGTTCCCCTCAATGGCAGCGACCTTGGTGTTGTTTCCGCCGGTGGTGATCATCTGCAGTTTTTGGATCTTGCTGACACCGCCATCTGGATAGAAGACGATAATGCCCATGTTGTCTAAACCCTTAAAGCCTTCAAGAGCAGCCTTGCCGGTATCACCACTAGTGGCCGTCAGGATCATTACCTTATTATTGTCGATCAATACGTGTTTCATTAGTTGCGGCAATAGCTGCAGACCAACATCTTTAAAGGCGCTGGTTGGGCCATGGAAAAGTTCCAGAATATGGAAATCATCGACTGAAACAACTGGGGTAATCTTTGGCGTATCAAAACTTGATTGATAGGCGGTTTGAATGCTCTCATCAATTTCATCGGCAGAAAAGTCTGGCAATAAAATCGTTAGGACGGCTCTGGCAATATCTTGATAATTTAATTTCAATAATTTTTCGAAGTTTACTTGAAGTTTTTCCAAGTCGGGATAAACGAAGAGACCCTTGTCATCAGCGAAGCCTTTCTTGATGGCTTGCTTAGCTGAAATCTGAACTGAACCATTTCTGGTGCTCGTATAATATTTATTCATCAACTTACTCCTTGCATTTCTATGATTTATATGATAATCTGTTTTCATGTTAAAAACAAGTGTTTATTATTTGTGAACACGAAAAAATTGGAGGTTTCAGCTGTGAATATTGCAATATTAGGATTCGGGACAGTCGGTTCCGGCGTTTACAAGATTATTAAAAATGCCAAGCGCCAAGCCCAAAACCTCCATGTCAAGCATATTTTGATTAGAAAGAATAAGAAACCGATTTTGCCAGAAATGACTGACAGCATTGATGAAATTTTAAACGACCCGGATGTCGATGTCGTGGTTGAAGTCATCGGCGGTATCGAACCGGCTCACCAATACATAGTCGATGCTTTGAAACACCATAAGCATGTTATTACTGCTAATAAAGCAGTGATTGCACAGTATATGGATGAATTCACTCAAGTAGTTGCCGAAAATGATGCGAAGTTCTATTTTGAATCAAGCGTCGGCGGTGGCATTCCTTGGATTCAAGGACTCGAGCGGGCTTTGCGGGTTGACGATGTGAATAGGATTCAAGGAATCTTCAATGGTACCAGCAATTTTATTCTTGACCAGATGCACCGAACCGGTAAACCCTTCAACGAAGTTTTGATGGAGGCGCAACAATTAGGTTATGCCGAAGCGGATCCGAGTGCTGATATTGATGGCATCGATGTTGCCAACAAATTATGCATCAGCGTCGATATCGCCTACGACCTATTTATCAAGCCAACCGAGGAATTGCCAATCTTTGGGATTCGTAACATCACCGAAGATGACATGACTCACTTTGATAAGCTGGGGATGACCATCAAATTGATGGGTAAGAGTCACCAGCGGGGTCAAGAATTTGACTACATGGTTGAACCGACGCTGTATTACGGCGATACGCTGGAGGCCCATACCCGTGACAACTATAATTTGATCTCGCTAATTGGTGAGACGATTGGGACCTTAAAGTTTATGGGCCAGGGGGCAGGTCAATTGCCAACTGCCAACGCTGTCATTCAAGATATTTTGGATATTTTCCAGGGTAAGGAGCATTTGAAACGGGAATTTAAGAGTTCCTTCAAGTTTCAGCCGAACCTGACTCGGAATAATTACATTGTCCGATCAGAGATTGACTGTTCACAGCTGTTTGGCGATTATGCCCCGGAACTTCTGGGAGATTATCTGATTGTCCACGACATTCCAGTCGGCGAGATGCACACAATGATGAGACAAGTGCTACAACGTGATGAAACCGCGTTTATGGCAAGTTTACCAACTAAGAAAGGAGGAGCAGCAAAATGATAGTAGCTAAATTTGGTGGAAGTTCAGTTGCAGATGCCGGCCAATTCAAAAAGGTTCGGGCAATTGTAGAAGCAAATGCAGATCGAAAAGTAATCGTGGTGAGTGCCGCGGGTAAGGGTGTTAATGAGGTCACTAAAGTCACCGATTTATTAATTGAAGTTGAGAAACTTCGTGATGCTGGTGAAGATTACATGCCGGTGTATAACCATATCCAAAGTCGATTTGTGGGTATTCGGGATGCACTTGGTCTGAAGGTGGCAATTGAAGTCGACCTGGAAAAAATTGCCAAGCAGATTCCTACTTGCAGCCACGATTATTTAGTATCACGAGGCGAGTTTTTGACAGCTAAATTAATGGCTGATTTCCTTGGCTACCAATTCATTGATGCTGCCCGCTTTTTAGTATTCGACCAAAATGGGGTCAACTATGGGGAATCCATTAACCGTCTGCGCGACTTTTTAAGCTATGACGACCATATCGTTGTTCCCGGTTTCTACGGGGTTGATGAAGACGGCTTGACTCACTTGATGCCTCGTGGTGGAAGTGACATTTCCGGCTCGCTGTTGGCTAATTTTGTTGACGCCGATCTCTATGAGAACTGGACTGACGTATCAGGCATTAAGATGGCCGATCCGCGGATTATTAATAACTCCCGGAAGATTAATGAATTGACTTACGAGGAGCTCCAAGAGCTGTCCTATATGGGCATCAGCGTCTTTCAGGAAGAGGCAATTCAACCTGCCAAAGAAAAGCAGATTCCAATTGCGATTTTAAACACCAACCATCCTGAAGAAGACGGCACCTTGGTTGTTGATTCGGTTAATAGTAACGCCCGCCAATTAGTGACTGGAATTGCCGGTAAGAAGGATTATGTGGTGATTTCAATTCAGAAATATCAACTTAACAAGCGTCTTGATGTGATGGCCAAAGTCTTCTCAGTGATTCAAAAGTTTGGCGTAAAATTCGACTATGTTCCAGCTGGAACTGATTCAATTCAATTTTTGGCTAAACGAGCTGATGTTAACGGCAAATTGATGGCAATTGTGAACGCACTGAAGTCGGCCTGTGATCTGGACAGTGTCAAATTAGAGAAGAATATTGCCATGGTTGCGGCGGTTTCTTCCCAGCTCAGCCAACGCCCAGCAATTGCTGGTAAGATCCTTGACCTTTTGGATAACAGCCAGATTAAGATTCATTTGGTGGTTCAAGAGGGCAGTGATATCAAAGTTGTCTTCGGGGTTGCTAATAGTGATTACGAAAAAACCATTGAGAAAATTTACCGGAGTACTGCTGTAAGTGCGACCAGGCTTAAGATGGTAATTTAAGGAATTGTAAAAAAATAAACTGAACCATCGACTCTTTGATTCAAGGGATAATCGAGTTGGTGGTTCAGTTTTTTTGTCGATTTGTTTCATTTCATCAGTAATTAGGGGCAAAACTTGGTACAATTAATTTATCAACTTACGGTCTGAAACAAGTGGGAGGTAATCTGATGGTCAAGCCAATGAATATCAAAGCAATTAAAGACAAAGATAAGCAACAGGCCAAGGAACGATTCCACAGGATTATAGCTCAGGCAAAGCAAAAGCAAACCCAACGCAAAAAGACAACTGCAACGAATCGTGGCCCTCAAGAAAAAAAGCCTACTCAACCTATCGATGTTGACAGGCAGAAGAATAAGCTTAAACGTCAGAATAAAAAACTTCAGAAAAAAATTCGAACTGTTCAATCAGAGAAGAATGCCCAAGGGAACGTGATTCAACGGTTAAAAACAAAAAAATTTGAATTGAATCAAGAAAAGAAGCGACTTGAATCAGAAGTTCATGAGGCTCATAGTAAGCTTCAAGAAGCCGACCAAAGAAACGCGACTGACTACAGCACTCAAATTCAGTTAAAACAAACGATTGGTCGTCTAGAACAGCAGATCCAACTATTAAACAAACGTAATCGGAGCCTTCGCGCTGGAATTCATCACCTCATCAACAGTTCACAGTATCAAAAAGTTCAGCAGGTCAGGGCTGACAAGCTGAACTTTCAAGATGAACTCGAAAAAACAAAGGCACATTTAAAAAGCTCAGAGAAGCGGAATACAAAGTACCGAGAACAGCTTCATCAATATCATTACTATCAGCTACCCGCTAAAGAGAAGCCTGTTCGACAGGCAGCCACGCAAGAACTCATCAACGAATTATTTGCTAGGATTGATGAAGATCGGGTCAGTGAATTTCTGTCCATACTGCCGCTGTTTAACATGATTGATTATTATTTGAAAACAGGAATGGACAATGCTGATATTCATTTGTATCGCTCAGAATTGCTGAAAGATAATCAGCAGCTATATGGCTACGTTCATTTTGAAGATGACCAATCGGCCTTTATTGCTTTGGATGGGTCGTTTTTTCCCAATCCTGTTGTGAAGGCAAATAAGTTTGAGCTCCAGCAAGGCGATGTGTACCGAGGGAATTATAACTTAACTACGGACCAATTTGTGATTAATAAACACTATGCTGCATCGAATGATAACGGCAATCGTTCTGCAGAAATGCATCAAGTCAAACAAAGAGCTGCTAAATTATCTGCAAAGGGATTCATTGAACGCTTTACGATTGATTATCCGGATGCAAATGATATTTTGACCGGTAAAAATATCGAGGTCGTCTCGTGGTTCAAACAGATTAGCTACAAACGGGTATTTGAACCGTTTGGAGTCAATATTGATGTGCTTGATCCTAACGAGCATAGTGGCGATTTTATTTATCGTCGAATTGAAAACGCTGATACTGATATGGCCTTTATTTTGTTGGCGGGTTCCCACCACGTGAATAGCCAGATCTATAAGGACCGGCCAGCCGCAAATCCAGAGAAAATTAACATTTTGGAGAACGCTTCACCTAAAGAATTATTAAAGATGACGTACGATCATTTTAAGTCGTTGGCAACTCGGACGCGTGCCTTAAACGAGGACTAGCTTTGGGAAGAAGCAGCCATTGTCTCCTTGATGATTTGTTGGAGCTGACTCAGCATTTTCTCATGACTGCTTTCTTCTCGTAATAATAAATAAAAATCACGGGAAAAATGCTCCCCAAGTGATTCGATCGGGATTCCGGCTGGTAAGTCCTTATCAGACAGTAGAGCCTGACCAACGCCGTTTTCAACCATTCGTCGAATCAGTCCACTATTATTCACATGAATGAGTTTGTTGGGCCGAACATCCGCTTCTCGGAAGTACTGTTCCGTGTAGTAGCCAATTCCGGAACCGGGTTCTCTGGTGATCCAATTGCCGTTGTCAACGCCAGCTTTAACGAGCTGATCCTTACCAACTGAAATTCGGGAGATATTCTCGGTAACCAGCGGTTTTTCAATGATGCCAATATCGATCTTGTAGGTTTCCAGTTGGTTGAGAACCCCTTCCGAGTTGGACACCACTACGTCAAAGTCAAGGTTGGGGATGGCAGTAATCAGCGAGTTGGCAATCTTTGCAAACAAAATGCGCGAAACGGTTTGCGAGATGCCAAAGATTACCTTTTCATTTCCCTTATCGCCTAAACGCGTGATTTTGTCGTTAACGTCTTGCCAATTTTTGAGAATCTTACCTGCTTGTTTGTATAGTAGATTGGCGGCCTCAGTGGGCACAATTTCTCGACGACTTTTGCGTTCAAACAATTCGGTGTGCAATTGCAGCTCCAGTTGCTTAATCTGATTTGATACCGTTGGCTGCGTGATAAATAGCTGTTGGGCAGCCAGTGAAAAGCTGCGGGTTTTGTAAACAATCATGAAGGTTTCCAGGAATTTAAACATATTGGGACTCCTTATAAATTTGGCTTATGACAAATATAAATACTATCAATTTTATTTGTTCTACCATAAATGCTATGATTAAGCTCATCTAAGAGAGGAGACGACCGTATGAAGTTATTTTTGAAGAAGTTACCTTTACCAATTTGTGGATTAATTCTTGGGATTGCCTCGTTGGGAAACTTGTTTAAGGCAATTGGCTTACCAGTGATTGGCAATGTCTGGGGGATTATTTCCTTGGTTTTGATTTTACTGGTGATCGCAAAGATTGGCGTTCATTTTAAATTAAGTCTGAATGACTTGAATGATCCGATTATTGCATCCGTTGCCCCAACCTTCACAATGTCTTTGATGATTATCAGCACTTTTCTGAAATCATGGGGACTGCCAGGATTGCCAACAGCCGTTTGGACGTTCGCAGTAATTTTGCAATTTGTCATTATGGGCTACTTTATCTACCGTCATTTATTACGTCCGACAGTTGAACTCGATCATGTCTATCCAAGTTGGTTCGTAACTTTTGTGGGAATCGGGGTTATTCCGGTCACCGCAAATAATTTCATCCCAGCACTTGGGACACCGATACTGTGGCTGTCACTTGGGCTGTATGCAATTCTGTTGCCAATTGTCTGCATTCGTCTACTCAGACGTGAGTTCATGTTCGAAGCGACGTTGCCGTTGTTGACCATTATGGCTGCCCCCGCATCATTGTGTCTGACCGGGTACTTGTCCATGAATACCAATCCATCGTGGGGATTTTCTTTAGCAGTGGTAATCTTGGCACAAGGGCTATACTGGGGAACGTTAACGAAGATCTTCAAGTACATTCGGTTAGCTTTTTATCCAAGTTTTGGCGCCTTCACATTCCCATTGGTAATCTCGGCTACAGCGCTGAATCTGTTTAATAACAGTTTCCATTTGGGAAACGGTCTCAACTCAATTATTGGGATGGTCGCAAACTTGGAAATCATATTGGCAACTTTCATGGTTGTCTTCGTGGTTATCAAGTATGGTCAATTCCTGGTAAAGCTTGCCAGTCAGGCAGTTGCCGAAAAGTAAAGCAGCAACTTCTGAAAATGAAACAACCATTAAATAATTAAATCAAAATAAAAGCGGAAACCAATTGCAAACTTGGTTTCCGCTTTTTGCTTACATGTTAAAAGCCTGTAAATAATGAACCATTCCATGAACACCATCCAACCCGCCGTCAACCAATGGCTTAGCCATGAAGACGTCATCTGGAACGGGAGTAGGCGATTTTATACCGTAACCACTGGCGTTCCGATAACCAAATCGAGGATAATAGTCCGGCCAGCCGGTCACAATTGTAAATTTATACCCGAGGTTAATGGCTCGGTTATCCAGTTCACCCATGATCAAACTGCCGACGCCGGACCTTTGGGAGTCGGGTGCCACAGCTAGGGGTGCTAGTACCAACCCGGTGACAGTATGGGCGCCATCGACGACTTCGATTTCGCTTAGTAGGCCATGGCCAATCAGGTGAACACCGTTTTCAGCCACGACCTCCAATCTTTTCTGGTAGGTCGGATCATCGCGAATCTTATCAACCAGTTCAGCTTCATTGCGATAGCCATTGACGGTGTTGGCAAACGTTGTTCGAATTAAATTACTAACGTTTGAATAGTCACTTTGACGAATTGTTCTAATCATCAGCATGCAGGCACCCCTCCATTTCAACTTATGTATTAAAACAGTCTCATTTTTTGTTATCCGAGTGAGAAATGTAAGTTGCTGCTCCGTAACAGATTATTAAGATTACCAGCCCGACGCTCACCAATGGAACAGCAATTCTGCGGCTACCCATGATCAAGAAAATCACGGCTGCGATACACATGACCATCGAAATCAACCCTGCAAAACCAATTAAAGCCCGCATTCAGTTCACCTCCCATCAATCTAACTGATACATCGAGTATACCCAAATCCACAGTTAATTACAAAATTTCTCAAATGTTTTTTGAGCGTCCAATCCATTGATAAAATGGCATTTCTGTGAGACTGTTCTCATAAAAATCCCAAAAAGCTGTTGACAGTTTCTCTATTCGTGAGCTATAGTTCATGCAACATCTAAATACGACTAATTGATTTGGTCCGATGGATTAGATTCACAGCCTTACAAAGAGAGTGCCTGGTCGGTGTGAGGGCATTAAGACTATGAATTAAAAGATCGAACAAAATAAGTTCACTTTTCGAGGTGAATGGTAGCACCCATTAACGTGCCGGCGTATCGGACTTTTCCCGTACGCTTCGAGGAGCTGTTTGTGAAGACAACTCGAATTAAGGTGGTACCACGTTGAACTTAACGTCCTTTGGTTTTGATAACCAAAGGGCGTTTTTTTAGTCGCAGCTGTCCTAAATAAAAGGAGTGGTCATTATGAAGTACGGTATTATTGGCGCAGGCGCAATGGGAGTTAGGTATGGTGTCATGTTACAGGAAAATGCTGGAGTTGATGTTGATTTCATCGATACTTGGGAGCCAAACGTTGAAAAGATCCGCGAACAAGGCGGTGTTACGGTTGCTCGTGACCACGAAAACCGACGGATTGTCCCAATCAACATCTACTATCCAGAAGAATATAAGGGCCATCCTGATGTCTGGATTGTTTTCAAGAAGCAGATGCAGTTAGCTGAAGAATTAGAGCGCGATCATAATCCCGGAATCTTTCATGATGATCAATACGTCTTTTCTGCAATGAACGGGATGGGTCACTTTGAAAAGATTGCCAAGTATTTCCCTAAAGATAACATTATCTGTGGGACTGCGATGATTGCCACCCGGATGGATGGTCCAGCCGATATTGATTTCATGGGAGCTCAAGGTGTTGAAGTGATGCACATGGCCCGCTACAACAACGAGAAGCCGGATACAAAGACGCAAGCGATCTTTGACGACTTCACCAATGCCAAATTAGGCCCGGTCTTCGCCGACGAATGGAAAGGCATGTGCATGTCCAAAGTTGTCTTCAACGCCGTGACCAACACATTATGTACCATGTTTGAAATGCAAATGGGCCAATTCATTGAGTATCCAGGTGTTCGCAAGATGTCCCGGCAATTATTTGGATGTAAGCTGATTCCTGAGACAACTTTTAAGAGAGGGTATAATGAATAAATCGTCTCTCAAAAGGAAGGAATTTTTACATGCCAACTCGTTACGACAAAGAATTCAAACAAAACATTATCAACCTATATAAGCAAGGCGAATCAGCTGCCCAACTGGCCAGAGAATATGGCATTGGCTATTCAACAGTTCATAAGTGGATCCAGGGCCAGGCCAAAACTCAATCCGGTAAATCGCCAGACGAAATCAAAGCGATGGAAAAGCGACTGGCTTCGCTGTCTGAGG
>NZ_BDGB01000029.1:2400-7277 GCF_002157585.1 Lentilactobacillus parakefiri | reverse complement strand
TTTCTCGACCACTGGTTTAAATCAAAAATGGACCGCTGATATGACCTATATTCAAACGAAGCGTAATGGCTGGTGTTACTTATCAACCATCATGGACCTGCACTCACGACGGATTATCGGCTATTCGTTCTCAAAAAAGATGGCTACTGATTTAGTCTTAAAGACCCTTGAAAGCGCGGTTAAAAATCGAACCATTACTGGGGACCTGATTATCCATACGGATTTAGGATCACAGTATACCAGCGATGATTACAATCAACGTTTAACTGAACTACATATCCGCCACTCATACAGCCGTAAGGGTTGTCCGTATGATAATGCGCCAATGGAATCCTTTCACGCTTCCCTCAAAAAGGAATGTGTTTATCCAGTGCCGGTCTTTGAAGCTTATGAAACTGCCGCTGCCGTCCTTTTTGAATATGTGCATGCTTTCTACAATAGGAAGAGAATTCATAGTTCACTGGGCTACCAGACCCCCTTACAAGTTGAAATTGCAACACTTACGAGCCAAATGGCCGCCTGATTTAATGCTTTCCAGGGTTCAAATAAGTTATTAATCGCGATTAATGATTTATTTGAGCTGTGGAAGGTAAACGCGGTTCTGAATGTCTCTTAAAACCTGTCTCAAATATTGACTTCAATCCATAATTCCAACAGCAGGAAAGGTAATTGTGGATGGGGAAGCTCTCCATGATAAGTTTGACTTCCCTGATAGTATGGGTGTAACAATTGAAAATACAACATTCCCCAAGGATCTTACCGGTTTCCAAAACTTGGTAGCGTTGTCGAAAATTAAAAGAATTGCAACAACAAAGGATATCAAGAGTGCATTTGGGAAAATTGGACTGAGTGAGAGTGACTGGAACACGAAGGTTGCGAACTATTCCTTGGGGATGAGGCAGAAGTTAAGCATTGCTCAAGCAATCTTCGAACGGCCTAAGCTACTTTTGTTAGATGAACCAACGAATGGCTTGGACGAAGAAAGCACTTGGCTTCTGAGAAAGACACTCAAAGAAATTGCCGATGCAGGGAGTACCGTGATTCTTGCTAGCCACGATAAAGAAGATATTGCATATCTAAGTGACGAAGTGATTCACATGGATGGTGGCAGGATTGTTAATAAAAATTGATTTATCAAAACCGTTGCACGCAGCTGTGTAGCGGTTTTTGTTTTGCTATTGATATTAATAATGTGGGTTTTACTTGTTCTTTTGTTAAAAAGGCGTTATAGTGTAATAGTAAAATGTAACACTAGGGAGGTGGCACAATGAAGTTTGATGACAAGATCCCAATTTACTACCAGATTAAGAATTATATCTACCGCCAAATTATTGTTGGCGAACTGGCACCTGGTGACAAGCTGCCGGCAGTTCGCCAGTTGGCCGTTAACTTAACGGTCAATGTGAACACGGTTCAGCGGGCACTGGGCGAACTAATTTCAGAAAAGATTATTGAACCGCAGCGCGGCAAAGGTAACTTTGTGACCGAGGATCAAGGAACAATTGAAAAGCTCAAGAAGCTGTTGATCACCCAGCAGCTTCAGGAACTCTACGAAAACCTCCATCAATTAAACGTGACCGATACAGAAATCGTTTCTTATTTACAGGATTATATCGCTAAAAGAAAGCAGGTGCAGTGATGACGAATACGATTGAGATTAAAAATTTGAATTACCGGAAAAATTACCGGAGTATCTTGGAAGATGTTAATTTGACGATTGAATCAGGAAAAACAGTTGGGCTGCTTGGCGAAAACGGCGCCGGGAAGACAACGTTAATGCGGTTGATAGCTGGCGTTGCCAAGGGAGCTTCGGGCAAGATTACCGTTGCCAATCAGGACGGGGTCCCTGAGAAAAAGTCGGTGATCAGCTTTAGTGAACAGCTGAATGGGTTTAGCTCGAATATGCGTATTGATAAGATCATTCGCTTTTACGAGGACGTTTACCCAGACTTCTCCACCAAGAAGTATAACGAGATGGCAGGATTTCTCCAGATTGATGAAGGACTGCGGCTGTCCGCTTTGTCACGAGGGATGAAAGAAAAATTGGTCATTGGATTGACTTTATCGCGTGACACAAAAGTCTACTTGTTGGATGAGCCATTTGGCGGGATCGATAGTATGACCCGCAAGAAAATCATCCAAAGTATCATCAAGTGGAAGAGTGATGACGCCGTGATCCTGGTTTCTGATCACTACGTCTCCGAAATTGCCAGCATTTTAGATGAGGTGGTCATTATTAAGGACCGCACGATTTATACCCAGAAGAGTGCTGAGGAAATTCGTTCGAAGTATGCTGAAGGCATTGAACAGTACTATGAAAGTATTTATGAAGGGAATGACATTGATGACTAGCTTTTATGACTTGCTCAAACCATTGACGCGGCCGAAACTGCGAATTATAAACCGGATTATCTTGATTGATGTAATTGCAATTGTATTGACCCTTATTTATGAGGTCTATCGGGGCGACTTGGCAACCGATAGTCCACTCGGAATTACCGTCTCATTTTCGGTGGTTGTCGGGATTGTGGCGTTTGTACTCGTTTCACGGAATAGTGAGCATCTGTTCGTGAGCGACGCATATCGGTTAATCCCCGCCAGTGACACTAAACTCTATTCCGTGAATTTGCTGTCCTCATTTATTGTGATGGTCTACGGTGGCATCACCCAGCTGATTTTGTGGCTGATTGCAGCGATTCCGTTCTGGGGAGACTTTGGTGACGCGTTCAAACAGTTGTTTCATTACACGGCGACCCATGCGGACAGACCGAATTTTGTTAAGAATATGATTCTAATGACCATTGGCGTGGTATTATTAACCATTGCTGCAACGCTTCTTCTATGGGTTTCACTCACCTTGATTCATTTATCGGGGAATGCATTAACTGCCTTCCTGCCGGATGCAAGACAGAAGTTCTTCAGATTTGTACTCTACGTGGTCGTGATTGTGGCCTTCTTGTATGTCTCCTCGATTATTGACAACCGGGTTGATGGCGTCTTGAATCATTTCTTTAATATGAATGGGAGTGTGATTATGAGCCTTTATTACGCAACTATTTATCTGCTGGGATTCACGGCATTGGAATCTGTTGGGAATGTTTATCTTTTGAAACATTGGGTTGAAACGGATAATTAATGATTTGTTTAATCTGAATGCGACCGGAACAAACTGACATAGTTTGCCCCGGCCTTTTTTTCTTGGAAATGATTCGACAAATGAGTGGGCAAATTATCAGTCGTCATTTATTGGCTATATGCGCTTTGGCTGGGGTGATTTGATGATATAATTGAATTCTAAATCTAACGAAATGGAAGTCGGTATCTTGAAAAAGGCTTGGTCAATGAGGACGTTTTATTTGAGCTTCGTTCTTTTGGTGCTTATTTGGTTTGCGGGTCGCGAACTGATTAACTTTATCGAACAGCAGGACACAACTGGGATTGGAAGCGATCTGGTTAGTTTAGGAATCAAGACGGTGATCATGGTTGGCCTGGGCCTGTTCTGGATCAATCGCACGAACCAGCAGCTATGGGTTAATAAGCGCAAACTTTATAACGGAAACTTCCCGACTGTGTTTTGGGTGGTGCTGGCAATGTTTGTTGCCTACTTGTTCTTCTTGATGTTGAGTGCCCATCACGGCTTCTACATTCAATCAAATCCGTTCAAAAGCGGTGAGTTCCTGAGTGTGACCCTGGGTGCCGGTTTAATTGAAGAGTTCTTGTTTCGTGGGTTCTTTATGAACTTTTTGATGAAACGTTATGGAATTGTTGCTGCCAACATGATTCAAGCAATCTTATTTCAGATTAGTCATTTTCCACTTTACTATTTGGAAGGCTTAACGGTTTGGGCTTGGTTGATTAATATCGCCAACGTCTTGCCGCTCGGCCTGATCTTTGGCTGGATGTTTTACCGAACCAAGAATCTCTGGCCGACCACCATTCTGCATTGTGTATGGGATTCCGGGGTAACCTTGCTTATCTAAATGCCCGTATAACGGCTTTATGGTTAAAATTAGAACATTTTTTAAAATTAAAAATGCCTATATATCAACATTTAAAGCAATGCTTGATTTTTAAAAAACACAAGAAAAGATAAGAAATTAAACAAATAACGGTCAAATAACGGTCAAATGAGAAGCTTAACAGCAGTGAAAACAGGACGATTATAAAATCAATAACGGTCAAAAAGGAAACCAATTAACGGTTTCCCTTTGACACTTGGTTAACTTTTTCCTGTGGCGATAATTTATCAAGTTCGTTTCGAATCTGTTCATCATTTTTGGCCTTGTACTCATCAATTAAATAAGAATACGTACGAGTGGTTGTAGATATGTTGGTATGTCCTAATCGTTTGGATATGATATAAATATCAATTCCACATGCTAACAGATACGCAACGTGAGTATGTCTGAGAGAGTGGAAATGAAATCCTGACCTATTGATACCTAAGTCTTTTAAACTCTGCCTGAGCTTTTTATTTAGGGCACTAGAAGAAGGAATGGTGTTAAACTGATTCATAAAAACCATGGATTTATCTTTACGATGATCTTTTAATATTTTTAAGTCATCAAGCAAATTGTTATTCACGGAAATAATACGCTTGGATCCTTCATTCTTTGTATCTTGAAATCCACCACCCTGCATATAGTTCCAAGACTTGCTAATACTAATGGTCTTAAAATTAAAATTGATATCCTTCCAAGTCAAGGCCTGAATTTCTCCTAATCTTGCACCAGTCAGCAAAGCGGTTAAGATCATAAAACTGGAGGTATAGTTAGGATTTAAATTATTTTCTAAATAAGAGGCTAACCTTTTAACTTCATCAATATTTAGATATTCAATTTTTTTGTCTCGAGATTTATCATAAATAATTTTGGATG
>NZ_BDGB01000029.1:0-2100 GCF_002157585.1 Lentilactobacillus parakefiri | reverse complement strand
TAAGCTGATTCCTGAGACAACTTTTAAGAGAGCGTATAATGAATAAATCGTCTCTCAAAAGGAAGGAATTTTTACATGCCAACTCGTTACGACAAAGAATTCAAACAAAACATCATCAACCTATATAAACAAGGCGAATCAGCCGCCCAACTGGCCAGAGAATATGGCATTGGCTATTCAACCGTTCATAAGTGGATCCAGGGCCAAGCCAAAACTCAATCCGGTAAATCGCCAGACGAAATTAAAGCGATGGAAAAGCGGCTGGCTTCCCTGTCTGAGGAGAACGAAATCCTAAAAAAAGCCCTGGGCTTCCTTGCGCAGAAGTAACCAATATCTTTGATTACATTCACCAAGAAAGCCATCACCACCAGGTAACCAAGATGTGCCGAATCCTCGGTGTTTCCAGAGCTCAGTATTATCGTTATCGATCCCCAAAGCCTTCAAAACGCCGGGCCGAAGATGAGGACTTAAAACAACGGATTCTGCGGATCTTTGCGGAATTCAAGCAGCGATACGGCGTTATGAAGATCCACCATGAATTGAATCTGGAACTTCAACCACTGCAGCTTCGGTGCAGTCCACGACGGATTTCCCGGCTCATGAAGGAACTGGATATCCACTCCGTTACCGTCAATAAGTGGAAAGCAGCTTCGGCTTCCAAAACCAAGGTTGAACAGCGTCCCAACTTGCTTAAGCAGGATTTCTCGACCACTGGTTTAAATCAAAAATGGACCGCTGATATGACCTATATTCAAACGAAGCGTAATGGCTGGTGTTACTTATCAACCATCATGGACCTGCACTCACGACGGATTATCGGCTATTCGTTCTCAAAAAAGATGGATACTGATTTAGTCTTAAAGACCCTGGAAAGCGCGGTTAAAAATCGAACCATTACTGGGGACCTGATTATCCACACAGACTTAGGATCACAGTACACCAGCGATGATTACAACCAACGGTTAACAGAACTACATATCCGCCACTCTTACAGCCGTAAGGGGTGTCCATACGATAATGCACCAATGGAATCTTTTCATGCTTCCCTCAAAAAGGAATGTGTTTATCCAGTGCCGGTCTTTGAGAATTATGAAACTGCCGCTGCTGTCCTTTTTGAATATGTGCATGCTTTCTATAATAGGAAGAGAATTCATAGTTCACTGGGCTACCAGACCCCCTTACAAGTTGAAATCGCAACACTTACGAGTCAAATGGCCGCCTGATTTAATGCTTTCCATGGTTCAAATAAGTTATTAATCACGATTAATGATTTATTTGAGCTGTGGAAGGTAAACGCGGTTCTGAATGTCTCTTAAAACCTGTCTCAAATATTGACTTCAATCCATTATTTGATCGAGAAATTTATGTAAACAAAATCCCTAGATAAGGTCTAGGGATACATAAGAAGTATTATAAATGAATATCTTTTAAAGATATTCTTCCTTCAATAATTAACTTGTGTAACAAATTATTACCATGATTGTTATTTAAGGTTCTTCCATATTCAAACATAAGATTAGAAACTTGATTAAATTTATCGATTTTGTCATGTGGTACCGTTGAATTATAGGCAAATGTCAAAGATAATTTAGTGTTATTATAAATGTCAAAATTATCAAATACTGCCATAAAGTAAGAAAAATCAGATTTGTTAAGTGAATGCCCATAAAATATTATTTCACTAATGTTATGATTTAACAAGTCTTTTACGGTTTTATAAGTAGTGTCAAGTGTTCTATATGTTTTTGTGAATTTGTATTCAGGGGATTTGGAATTAATTCCTTGTGAATCTATCCCAAAAATTATACTACTAGTTTCCCCCTTTTCAGTCTTGTTAAAAATTCTATTATCAATATGGCCATGCACATTTTTATAAACCTGAAGAAAATTTGAAGAGTCTTTGTTGTATAAAAATGGCAAAGTATAGTTAAATGAAATAATATTATATTTTCCTCGATTTAAAATTGAAGTGCAACACCTGCTCTACTAGACCAGTTCTTTATTCAGACTAGTCAAAAAGGCCATGAAGACCTATTCTTAATTCACCACAAACAAGAAAGAGGTATCTTCATGACCCGAATTAAGAATATCATATCTAAT
>NZ_BDGB01000028.1 GCF_002157585.1 Lentilactobacillus parakefiri | reverse complement strand
TCGGTAATATGCTTAGCCCCGGTAAATTTTCGGCGCGGAATCACTCGACTAGTGAGCTATTACGCACTCTTTAAATGATGGCTGCTTCTGAGCCAACATCCTAGTTGTCTATGCAACTCCACATCCTTTTCCACTTAGCATATATTTAGGGACCTTAACTGGTGGTCTGGGCTGTTCCCCTTTTGACGATGGATCTTATCACTCACCGTCTGACTCCCGGATAAAAATCAATGGTATTCGGAGTTTATCTGAACTTAGTAACCCATGACGGGCCCCTCATCCAAACAGTGGCTCTACCTCCATGATTCTACG
>NZ_BDGB01000027.1 GCF_002157585.1 Lentilactobacillus parakefiri | reverse complement strand
ATTAATTAAAATATGCCCTGTGATACCAAGGGATCAGTCTGTCTTCATACTTTCAAGTTTCAGATATGCAGTTATCGTTATGCGATTTCCCTGATGACATAGCTGTTTATGCTTATTTTTTTACAAAAGAAACTGAAAAGTTAAGACAAGTTAGCGTCTTTATGATATAGTTGTCTGTGAATTGGGGGAAGACTCAAATGAATACAATTGGCATTCAAGCGCTGATTACATTGATTACATATATTTTGTTTATCGCTATGGCGTTTTGGACAGTTCAAGAAATCCACATCGAGCGTTATATCCCATTGAGGGCAATGCCGGGGAAATTGCTGATCGTGCTCGTTTCAATTGCAATCGGGTATGCATGCAGTTCATTTTTCCTCTCTGTAATATTTAACATTCAAAATTTGATGTACCTAATTAAGTGATGTAGGAGGCGTTCTTGTGGAAAAAATTATTGTACATGGTGGTAAGCCACTTCGCGGGACAGTACATATTGATGGTGCTAAGAATGCCGTTTTACCAATCCAAGCTGCAACCATTTTAGCTGGTGAAGGAAAGACGGTTATCTCAAACGTGCCATTGTTGTCTGACGTGTATACCATGAATAAAGTATTGCGTTTCTTGAATGTAAGCGTTGATTTCGATGAAGCGAACAATGAGATTACGTTCGATGCGTCAAAAGATATTTCAAGTGAAGCTCCCTTTGAGTATGTTTCGAAGATGAGGGCGTCAATCGTTGTCATGGGGCCACTTTTGGCTCGGCTGGGTCACGCAAAAGTGGCCTTACCGGGTGGGTGTGCAATTGGTTCGCGACCAATCGATTTGCATTTAAAAGGATTTGAAGCCTTAGGTGCTCAAATTGAACAGCATGACGGTTATGTTGAAGCATACGCGCCAGATGGTTTGACCGGAGCGGAAATCTACCTTGATTTTCCAAGTGTTGGTGCCACTCAAAATATCATGATGGCCGCAACTTTAGCCAAGGGAAAGACGGTGATTCAAAACGCCGCTCGTGAACCTGAAATCGTTGACTTGGCCAATGTTTTAAACAAGATGGGCGCCAAAGTGGTTGGTGCCGGAACTGAACAAATTCGTGTCGAAGGCGTGCCTGAACTTCATGGGACTGATCATGCAGTTGTCCAAGATCGAATTGAAGCTGGGACATTTATGATTGCTGCTGCAGTCACTCGTGGTAACGTCATGATTGAGGGCGCTATTCCAGAGCACAATAAACCTTTGATTCTCAAAATGCGTGAGATGGGGGTTACCATTAACGAAAGCGATGATGGCATCCAAGTGATCGGCCACGACAACCTCAAGCCGGTTGACGTTAAGACGATGCCTCATCCAGGCTTTCCAACTGACATGCAGCCTCAGATGACAATTTTGCAGTTGACAGCTAATGGCAGCAGTTCAATGACTGAAACGGTCTTCGAGAATCGATTCATGCACATGGAAGAACTGCGACGAATGAATGCCCAGTACACCATTTCTGGTCGGACGGTCGTTATGGATGGGCCAACCGATTTTAACGGGGCCGAAGTTGCTGCAACTGATTTACGAGCAGCTGCCTCCTTAGTGATTGCCGGACTCGCCGCCAGTGGCTACACCACCGTTACTAACTTACAGTACTTGGATCGCGGTTACCACGATTTCCACAAGAAACTTGCCAACTTAGGCGCTGAAATTAAAAGAGTTAACGTTGAAGAAGATTCAATTGTCTTGAATAAATCGCTCAAGAATCGCTCATAATTTTTTGGGGTTGAGATCGTTACTTGATCTCAGCCCCTTATTGTTTGGAGACTTATTAGAAACGCAAACTTTATGTGGTATAATTATTTTTTGAGATTAAAGTTTTTCAGGAGGAACCTACACAGATGGCAAAAGACATTGGAATTGATTTAGGAACTGCCAACGTACTGATTTACGTTGCTGGGAAGGGAATTGTATTAAACGAACCATCAGTTGTCGCAGTTGATACTCGGACTGGAAAAGTCCTGGCAGTCGGCTCTGAAGCTTACCGGATGGTTGGCCGGACACCAAGCAACATTCGTGCAATCCGGCCATTAAAAGATGGTGTTATTTCTGATTTTGATATTACTGAAGAAATGCTGACGTACTTCATCAATAAACTGGATGTTAAAGGATTCATGTCCAAACCAAAAATTATGATCTGTGCACCTACCAACGTGACTGAAATTGAGCGGAATGCAATCATGCAGGCTGCTGAAAAGGCCGGCGGCGGCCAGGTTTATTTGGAAGAAGAACCTAAAGTGGCTGCAGTCGGTGCCGGAATGGATATTTTTCAACCTCGTGGTAACATGGTGATTGACATGGGTGGCGGAACCAGTGATATCGCCATCATTTCTCTGGGCGATATTGTTGCCAGCAAGTCAATTCGAGTTGCCGGCGACAAGATGAATACCGAGATCGCCAGTTATATCAAGCAGAAGCATAATTTGATTATTGGTGAGCATACGGCTGAAAAGATTAAGATTGAAATTGGAACCGCCAAAAAAGATGATTCCGATGTTAAGACGTTGGAAGTTCGTGGACGTGACGCCGTTTCTGGAATGCCACGAGCGGTTACGATCGACAGCAATGAGATCGCTGAAGCAATTAACGATACCGTTCAACTGATCATCAGCGGTGCCAAAGAAGTTCTAGAAGTGATTCCACCCGAATTAGCGTCGGATATCGTTGACCGTGGCATTATGCTGACCGGTGGTGGTGCATTATTAAGAAACATCGATCAAGTGATTGCCGATGCGCTGACAGTCCCAGTGATTATTTCCGAAAATCCTTTGGACAACGTTGCCAAGGGTGCTGGAATTCTTTTGGAACACTACATTAAGAACCCCAAGTTGAAGGCCAAGGACCAAAAATAACAGGAGTCAAAGTGAAAAACATTCTGATTAGTCTTGTTCATGGTTATCAGCGCTTTATTTCGCCCTTATTTCCGCCTACCTGCCGTTATTATCCAACCTGCAGCAGTTATATGGTAACAGCTCTAAAAAAGCATGGTGCGTTCAAGGGCGCCATTATGGGCATTGCCCGGATCCTTCGCTGCCACCCATTTATCAAGGGCGGTTATGACCCAGTTCCGGACCACTTTACCATTTTTCGGAATAAGGATGCGCGCGATGAATACCGAAAATCCATGCACCTGAAATGATCTTTGAACAAGGAGAATATGATGAGTAAAGCAAATAAAAGTATCAACGTTGAAATTAAAGATCGAACGGATCAAAGTGGAGAGTCAATCTCCGAACTATTTATTGGCAAGAAATTAATCGGCTCAATTAAGCAATTGAGTGCGGACAAATTTCAGGCAGTCAACACTCACGACGAAGAATTTCACGTCAAAAACTTCGATGAGGGTGTGACACAATTAATCAAAGATTTTCATCTTCACCATTAATTTGGCGAATCAAAGCAAGGAGGGTCTAATTTGGATACCAGTCGCAGAACCTCTAAAGACGACCAATCGCGAATTGACTGGGGAATCATTTTCTGTGTCTTAATGCTGGCATTAATTGGGCTGGCATCGATTTATGTTGCTGCCACCCATGATTCAAGTTCTACCAGTGTCATGAGGCAGGTTGTTTCGCAATTGGTTTGGTACGTCATCGGAATTGTCGCCGTTGTCATTATTATGCAGTTTGATTCCGAACAGTTATGGAAGGTTGCCCCGATTACTTACTGGCTGGGAATTGCGCTTTTGGCAAGTGTGTTGGTGTTATACAGCAGAACCTACTACATTAATACGGGTGCCAAAAGCTGGTTCTCGTTATTTGGACTGACGTTTCAACCTTCAGAAGTTATGAAACCTGCTTATATCTTAATGATGGGTCGAGTCATTGTTCAGCATAACGATAACTACCCATTAAGAACTGTTCGAAGTGACTTCCTGCTGATTGGGAAAATGCTGCTGTGGACAATTCCGGTAGCCGTTTTGTTAAAGCTGCAAAATGATTTTGGAACGATGTTGGTTTTCTTCGCTATTCTGGGCGGGTTGATTATTGTTTCTGGGGTCACCTGGCGGATTATTTTGCCGTCGGTGATCACCATCTTTGGATTAGCAGGAACCGTTTTGGCGTTAGTTATTCCCGAGTCTGGGCGCCATTTGCTGGAGAAGTTTGGTTTTCACGCTTATCAGTTTGCCCGGGTTGATACCTGGTTGAATCCGTCTGCGGATACTTCCAATCGGGGATATCAGTTGTGGCAAAGCATGAAAGCCATTGGTTCTGGTGGCATTTTTGGAACTGGCTTTAATCAATCACACGTCTATGTGCCGGTTCGAGAATCTGATATGATTTTCTCAGTGATTGGTGAGAATTTCGGCTTTATCGGCAGCTGTGTGTTAATTTTGCTGTATTTCCTGTTGATTTATCAAATGATTAAGGTTACATTCGATACGAGGAATGTTTTTTACGCTTACATTTCCACTGGCGTCATTATGATGATCTTATTTCATGTTTTTGAAAATGTCGGCATGAGTGTTGGTCTCTTACCACTGACTGGTATTCCATTGCCGTTCGTCAGTGCCGGGGGATCGGCGTTGATTGGGAACATGATTGGGATTGGCTTAATTATGTCAATGCAGTATCATAATAAGAGTTATATGTTTGGCGAAGACAAAGAGTTCTCATAATATACAGAAAAGGTGGAATTAATGATGGATACAAAATACTATTGGACTGAAGAAAATAACGGTGAAGTCACAGTTGGCTTGACTGAAGCAGGCAAGAACGAACTGGGCAACATCACTTTTGTATCACTTCCAAAGGTTGGGGCTCAATTAACAACCAGTGATACGTTATTAAACGTTGAGGCTGACAAAGCCGTTTCAGATATTCCAAGCCCGGTTGCTGGAAAAGTCACTGCTGTCAACAGCAATGCGGTTAATGATCCTTCCGTATTAAACGGTGCCGACAAAGCCACTTCATGGATTGCCAAGATTCAAAAGTAAAAGTTCTTGACGGTTGGGCTATTTTTAGGTAGACTAACTAATAGTTTGATGATAGAAAAATTACAAGATGAGTAGATGATTAGAGGATGTCAAGAGAGCCCGGCTGGTGTGAAAGGGTCAATCACTATTATCGAAGATGGTCTTGGTTAAAAATGTGTCGGTGAGCGTCGCGAGCCGATGATGGGTAACGACCATTATTTCGTTGAGTATGAAGATACTCATGAGGCGATTATTAAAAGATAATCGCGAATAAAGGTGGTACCACGAAGCTTTTCGTCCTTTCATAAGTCAGTTAAGATTTATGAAAGGACGAAAAGCTTTTTTGTATATTAAGGGGTGAAAAGATTGATTCGATTTAAAGATGTCTCCAAACAATACAGCACCAAGGATGGTGGGCTAACCGCGGTCAATGATGTCAACATCGAGATTAATGATGGTGAAATCTTTGGGATTGTCGGTTATTCAGGAGCCGGGAAAAGTACCCTGGTGAGAATGCTGGACGGGCTTGAAGCCCCCTCAACCGGTGAGATTGCCATTAACGGGACTGATGTTTCCAAGCTCCACGGCAGCCAATTGCGAAAGCAA
The DNA here is from genome assembly GCF_002157585.1 of Lentilactobacillus parakefiri. Lineage (GTDB taxonomy): Bacteria > Bacillota > Bacilli > Lactobacillales > Lactobacillaceae > Lentilactobacillus > Lentilactobacillus parakefiri. The sequence continues at coordinate 15,000 of NZ_BDGB01000027.1, read as the reverse complement.
CGCCAAAAAATTGGCATGATCTTTCAGCATTTCAATCTGTTGTGGTCACGAACCGTGTTGGACAACATTGCTTTACCGCTTGAGATTGCCAAGGTTCCCAAAGCCAAACGAAAGCAGCGCGCAGAAGAACTAATTAAGCTCGTTGGCCTGGAGGGACGTGAACACTCATATCCATCCGAGTTGTCAGGCGGCCAAAAGCAGCGGGTTGGGATCGCTAGGGCGTTGGCAAATGAGCCGACAATCCTCATTTCTGACGAAGCAACCAGTGCTTTGGACCCTGACACAACCAATGAAGTCCTTGATTTACTGCTGAAGATTAATAAAGAAATGAATCTCACAATATTATTGATTACCCATGAAATGCACGCCATCGCCAAAGTTTGTGAGCGAGTGGCGGTCATGGACAGCGGTAAAGTTGTTGAGACTGGGTCGGTGTTTGAAGTCTTCCGTCATCCTCAACAAGAAATTACTCGAAAGTTTGTCAGCGAAGAATTTACGCCACAGCAAAGTGACAATACCATGACGCTTGATGAACTGATCAAGAAATATCCGGATGGGCAAATCATCCGGTTGATCTTTCACGGACCACAAGCTGAATTGCCAATTGTCTCAGACGTGGTCAAACGTTTTCCAGACTTGACGGTTAGCATCATTTCAGGCGCAATTCATCAAACTCAAGAAGGGGCTTTGGGATCGCTTGACCTGCAATTTGTGGGTGATGACAGTCAGATTAACGATGCCTTGGAATATCTGAAAAAGATGCGGGTTGGAACGGAGGTGATTCATCATGACTAATTCAACCGGATTTAAATCTTACTTCCAGCTTCATAACGTCGATTGGGGTTCGATGATGTCAGCGACTTGGGAAACCGTGTGGATGACCCTGTTATCAATGGTTGCAATTGTTATCTTAGGCATTATTCTGGGGCTAATTTTATACGAAACTCGTAACAAGCCGGGAATTGGTTATCGAATTCTAAATTGGCTGGTTGGTTTATTCGTCAATATTTTCCGTTCAATTCCATTTATCATTTTGATTATCCTGTTGTTGCCAATCACGATGAAGTTAGCTGGCACCATCATTGGGCCACGGGCTGCTCTGCCATCGCTGATTATTTCTGCGGCACCGTTTTATGCTCGGATGGTCGAGTCTTATTTCCGTGAGGTTGATTCCGGCGTCTTGGAGGCTGCCGAGTCAATGGGGGCAACTACTTGGGAAATTATTACCAAGGTGTTATTGCCTGAAAGCAAACCAGCGTTGATCGCCGGAGCGACCGTTACCACGATTTCATTGATCGGCTACACCGCTATGGCAGGTGCGATTGGTGCGGGCGGCCTTGGAAACCTCGCTTATCAGGACGGGTTTCAGGCAAGTAATAATACAGTGACCTTAGTCGCAACGGTCATTATTTGTTTATTCGTGTTTATCGTTCAATTTGTTGGAGACATCTTCGTTAAGATTACCGACAAACGGACATTATAATATTTGGGAGGGTTTCATAATGAAGAAGAAATTATTGAGTTTATTCGCGGTTGTCTTTACTGCCTTTTTGTTGGTTGGCTGTTCATCATCGTCTAATTCCAGTAAAAAGACCACAACTTTGAAGATTGGGGCTTCAGCTGTGCCACATGCACAAATTTTACGTCACGTTGCCCAAGAACTTAAAAAGGAAGGCGTTAATCTGAAGATTACAACTTTCCAAGACTACACCATGCCTAACAAGGCTTTGGCTAACGGCGAACTGGATGCCAATTACTTCCAGCATGTCCCATTCCTGAAACTTTGGAATAAGCAAAACCACGGGACATTGGTCAATGCCGGTGGCGTTCACCTGGAACCAATCGCTGTTTTCTCGAAAAAGGTTAAGAAGCTTCAAGACCTCAAGAAGGGTGCCACAATCATCGTCAGCAGCAATGTCCCTGACTATGGCCGAATTCTTCAGATCTTTAAGGATGCAGGTTTGATTACATTGAAGAAGGGCATTGACATCACCTCTGCCAACTTCAGCGACATTGCCTCAAACCCACGTCATTTGAAGTTCAAACACAGTTATGAACCAAAATTGCTGCCAACCATTTATAAAAATGGTGAAGGCGATGCAGTTGTCATTAACGCTAATTATGCGGTTGGTGCCGGCTTGAACCCAATTAAGCAGTCAATTGCGATTGAAAAACGTGATTCACCATATGTCAATATCATCGCCACTCGTAAAGGTGACCAGAAGAAACCAGCTATCAAGAAATTGGTCAAGGTTCTTCAATCAACCAAGACCCAAAAATGGATCTTGCATCATTACAAGGGTGCCGTTTTACCAGAGAAGAATGTTAAGTAATTAATATCAATTGAAAGCCGTCCGCTATATACTTGAGTTAGTCATTGTGCACTAATCTAAGTTTATAGGGGGCGGCTTTTTTGAAAGAGAAAAATGTATTTCATGTTAATGGTTATGTAGGCTTAGTTGTCGCTTTGGTTTTGCTGGGCGCTGGCGGTTACTTGCTATGGATTGGTAGTGAAAACAGCTCGATTGGTTCGATCGTCTTTGGGTCAATCATCATCGTCCTGGATTTGCTATTTGCCAGCTCATTAACGATTATCCAGCCCAACGAAGCAAAAGTCTTGACGTTTTTTGGTCAATATATTGGGACAATTCGAACGTCGGGATTATTCATGACTGTGCCGTTGACCAATAAACAAACGATTTCGCTGCGAGTTCGCAATTTTAACAGTTCAATTATTAAAGTAAACGATTCGAAAGGAAATCCAGTGGAGATTGCCGCTGTGATTGTCTATAAGGTCATTGATTCCGCTAAAGCAATTTTTAGCGTGGAAGATTACGAACAGTTCGTTGAGATTCAGAGTGAATCGGCAATTCGACACATTGCCAGCCAATATCCGTATGATAGTTTTGACGACACGACTGACAAATTGACGTTGCGAGGTAATGCCACCGAAGTCTCAGTGGCGTTGCAGAAAGAATTACAGGATCGTCTGGACGTTGCCGGACTGCAGATTATTGAAACACGGTTGACTCACTTGGCATATGCTACCGAAATTGCGAATGCGATGCTGCAGCGACAACAAGCAACCGCCATTTTGTCCGCTCGGAAAATCATTGTCCAAGGAGCGGTGGCGATTTCAGAAGATGCCGTCTCCCAGCTGGAAAAAGACTTGGGATCATCGATTACGGACGAGCAGCGAATGAAGATGATTAATAACGTTTTAGTTTCCATCATTACTGAGCGCGGGACGCAAAACGTGATTAACACGGATAATTTGGATTAATAACAGTGTTTAAGCTGATTAGAACGTGCAATTCCATTGGAGTTGCACGTTTTTTTGTATTATGTTGACATTGTTGTCTTTAGCATATATAGTTAGTTGCATAAGTAATTAACTAATACACGGAGGAACACTGATGACAACTAAAATTGTTCAAACAGAAGATTTACACAAGACCTATGACAAAGACAGCGCGAAACCATACGAAGCTTTGAAAGGGATCAGCTTGTCTGTCAAAGAAGGCGAATTTGTTGGGATCATGGGCGCATCCGGTTCTGGGAAAACCACTTTATTAAATATCTTGGCAACCCTTGATCAACCAACCAGTGGTTCTGTTGAAATTGATGGCCAAGACGTGACTCATTTGACGTCTAACCAAATGGCTGATTTTCGTTCTAAAAAACTGGGTTTCATCTTTCAAGACTTTAACTTATTGGAAACCTTAACTGCCCAAGAAAATATTGCCCTGCCGCTTTCACTTCAAAATGCCAAGGCGGCGACCATTCAAACGGCTGTCAAAACAGCAGCTTCAAAATTAGGGATTGATGATTTACTGAGTAAATATCCAACTCAACTTTCTGGCGGTCAAAAGCAACGCGTTGCCGCGGCCAGAGCGTTGGTCTCAAACCCGTCAATTATTTTTGGTGATGAGCCAACCGGGGCGCTTGATTCAACCAACGCCCGTGAATTACTTGACACTTTAACAAACATTAATCAACAGGGGGTCTCGATTCTGCTGGTCACTCACGATCCGTTTTCTGCGAGTTTCTGTAAGCGAATTTTGTTCATCAAAGACGGTAAAATCGGTGATGAAATTAATGCTGGCGATAAACCGCGAAATGAGTTCTATCAAGAAATCCTCGAAAAATTAGGCACGTTCGAACAGTAATCAATCAAAGGAGCTTAGCCATGTTATTTAAAATTTCAATTTCAGGAATCAAGGCTCGTTGGAAAGATTATTTGGTCCTATTTTCGGGAATGATCATTACGACAGCCATCTTCTACATGTTTGAGGCAATTTCAACCAACAACAAATTTACGACCAGCAGTCCGATTGGTCAAAATGCCAAAATCGTCTTCATTTTCGGGTCCATTTTACTGGCAATCATTACGCTGGTGTACGTTTTTTATGCCAATAACTTCTTAATGAGTATGCGTGAACACGATTATGGGTTGTTCATGATGCTGGGGGCAAAATCAGGGGTTATCAGTAAATTGATTATCATCGAAACGCTCGCTATCGGGTTAATTTCAACAGTTGTTGGGATTATCATTGGCATTGGCTTTACCCAAGTATTAAGCAGTTTCTTAGCAAGCCTGATTCACATGTCGTTGACGCATTTCTCAGCATTTTATATGCCAGCCGTCATTGCGACGATTGTCCTGTTCGCTATTTTGTTCCTGATTGCCGGCTTCTTAAACGCCAGAACCTTTACCAAGACCTCTGCGCTCCAACTTTTACGTTCAGACCAACAGAGTGATTGGAAGCAGCCCAAAGCGTTGACACTTGCCACTCAAGCAATTGCGGGCGTTGCTTTACTTGCAGGCGGGTACTACGCGATGTATGACATTCAACAACTAAAGGTCATGGCCATCCCGATTGCCTTAGTCACGATTGTTTTGGGAACTTACTTCGTCTTTAATTCATTTTTTGTGATGTTACTACAAGCCTTTCAACGTTCCAGCATAAGCCACAGTGGGCTAAACAGCTTCACATTGGCGCAGCTAAAATTCAGAATTCGTGATTATACTAAGATCCTTTCCGTTGTCTCATTACTGTTCGCACTGGCCCTCGGAGCGATTACGGTCGGAACGGGCTTTCAACGCATGGTCCCTAAATTAGCTTCAGGAAACGGCTACTATTCCGTTGCCATCACTAATCCCAACTATGAAATGCATTCTTTGGTGGGTCAGATTAAGGATAAAGTCACCGTTACTTATCAGCAAAAAGTGGATCCGCAGGCAAAACGGGTGTATTACCGGCGCGATCAACTTAAAGAGCAGCCTTTAAAGTACGCGGCATTTGTCAGTCGAAAAACACTGGCTTCAAAGACGTTCACTGCCAAGCCATCCCAGTTCAAACACAGCGATTCACCGGCTTACCAGGAACTGTGGGGATTGCAGAAGCCAACGATTAAAGCCTACCAAATTAAAGTGGTTGGTCAACAAGCCTTCAATCGGGTCAATGCCAAGACAAATCAGTTACTGATGGTTCGGGCAAATGATATGGATGCAGCTGCAGCACCATTGACCAAGATTACGAACCTTCAGACCAAGCAATATGGCTATCAAAATGGAGAACAAGTTGGTGGTTCATTTACCTTGTATCAATCCTTCAAGAGTATTTTTGGCAGCCTTGAGTTTATGGGAATCTTCTTAGGGATTGCCTTTCTCGCAATGCTTGCCAGTTGCTTGATGTTCAAGATTTTGAGCGGGGCTGCAAGTGATAAGATTCGCTTTGACATGCTTAACAAGATTGGGACTCGTCGATCGGTTTTGAACCGTTCCATTATTACCCAAATCCTTGTCTTGTTTGCACTACCTGGAATCCTGGGAATCTTAGACGTCGCCTTTGGCCTTCAAATGTTTGCCAAAGGTGGTTTGCTGATGGGCGGGGCCTATCAGACCTTTGGGGTAACAACAGCTGGTTTTCTGGTTCTTTACCTGATTTACTTCATTGTGACCGTTTTGATATACTCACGAATTGTGGTTCCAAAGACGAAGGTGGAGCGTTAGATGAAAACAATTATAGAATGGGTTGATCAATATGAAGTTTGAATTTAATAGTTCAGCGCCCATCTACCGTCAGGTTGCCGAACAGATTGAGGATGCAATTGCTTCCGGCGGATTTTCCGAGGGGGGTCAAATTCCTTCTACGACGGAGATCTCAAAGGAGTTCCACATCAATCCAGCAACCGTTTTAAAAGGGATGAATATCGTTGCGTCTAAGAAGTTGATTGAAAAACGGCGCGGTCTGGGGATGTTTGTCAAACAAGGGGCAAGACAGCGGATTTTGGCTGAAAAGCGAAGTGGCTTTTTTGACGAGTTTGTTGAAAACTTAGTCCGTGAGGCCCAGAATTTAGATATTTCTGAAGATGAGTTATTGAATTTAGTGAAAAGAGGTTACCAGCGATGAGTGTATTGGAAGTCAGCCACATCTCAAAATCATTTGGGTCAAAGCACGTTCTTTCAGATATTAATTTGTCATTTGATGATAACAAAATCTATGGTCTCCTTGGGAGAAATGGTGCTGGGAAAAGCACGTTGCTTAGCATTATCACCGACCGAATTGCTGCTGATAGTGGGGAGGTCAAAATTGATTCTGAAGACGTTGACGATAACGACTCAAGGCTGGGTTTGATGTACCTGATGAGTGAAGCCAATCTCTATGCTGACGGCTGGAAACTAACTCAGATTATCAAAGATTCTGAATCTCTTTATGGTGGCTTTAACCATGAGTTGGCGGATCGTTTGATCAAAGAATTCGGTTTGGATATCAATCAGAAGTTCGGTAAATTATCTACTGGGTATAACTCGATCTTTAAACTCATTTTAGCATTGTGTCTGCCGGTTAAATATGTCTTGCTGGATGAGCCGGTTTTGGGATTGGATGCCAATCACCGTGAGCTTTTCTACAGTGAACTGATTCAATCCTATTCCGATAATCCACGGACGTTCATCATTTCGACTCACCTTATCGAGGAGGTTGCCAATATTATCAGCGATGTGATCGTCCTAGATCAGGGTCGAGTCATTTTGAATCAGCCAGTGGAAGATGTCTTGGCAAAAACCCATTCAGTGGTTGGACCCGAAAAAGATGTTGAACAATATACGAAGGGCTTAAATGTGATTGGCCACAACATGATGGGAACCATCCGAGCCAACTACGTATACGGTGACCTTGATGACCGCATTTTACCGGATACCGTGCAGCTGTCGAACTTTGACCTGCAGAAACTGTTTATTTTCCTAACCAATCAATATGAGGGGAGTGCTAAGAATGAAGACCAATAAAGTCACTAAATTCCTGTTTCGGCGACAAATTATCGGCTTAGCGGAAATGTATCTGTTCTTGTTTGCCGCTTTTTTAGTCCTGCCATTCCTCTTTTCAGCAATTTCCGGATCACTAAATGATTACTCATTAACCAACCAGATGCAGGGTTCCTGGGTGACGGCGGCATTTGGGGTATATATGTTTGTCATTTCAACCTTATCCTATGAGAACTTCAAATTTTTGATTCAAAATGGGATTTCCCGGCAAACCTTTTTCAATGCCCAAGTCATTGTCAACGGGTTCTTAATCCTGATTGGCAATACGTTTAACTTGGTCTATCAATACGCGGTTCTGATGCCGTTGGGACATGCCAAAGACACCAATATTTTTATGTCCTCATATGCCGGTTACTTCCATAACCCAATCGTGGCATTCGTGTTTAACTTTATATTTAGTGGGCTTCTGCTGATCGTTGGGGCTTTGAGCGGGATGGTCATTGGGAACTTCTTAACGTTGTTTTCCAAGTTTGTTCAGCGAATTATCCTGATTGCCACTCCGGTTGTTGGCTACATTACAGCAATGTATACGGCCTCAAGGGTCATTTTGGACAAAAACTTTCAGATGACCTGGGTCGCTAATTTTGCAAAATTTATTCTTGGTTATCGCCCAACCGGCCCCTACGATCCCTTTCCAATGATTGGGACGATGCTGGTGATGGCAGTTATCCTTTTGGTGATTACCCGCTACTTGTTCAGCAAAAAACAATTAAAACGAGAATAATTGGTACCTATGAGTTCAAACTAATAATGTGATGAGAAGCGTTTGTAAATGTTTTCAACTGTGAGGTTCCGTGATATACTTAAGTTTCTGGAAACTATACGAATTGATAAAAGGATGAGAATTCATGGAAAAACACAAAAAGCAACACATTGGCCTCATTTTTGGCGGCAACTCCTCAGAACATGATGTCTCAAAACGTTCTGCTCATAACATTTATGACGCAATGGATAAAACCCGTTATGATGTGAGTTTGTTCTTAATGACCAAGAATGGTTATTTCCTGGATCATGAAGCTTCTTCTCGGGTTTTCGCTGGAGAACCGGAAGACGAGGTTGCCAAGCAAGAACTTGCTAAGCTGGACCTCAAAAATCCACTAGCACGGATTATTAACTTAGCTGAGGAATCCGATATTGACGTTTTCTTCCCGATTATTCATGGTAATCTGGGCGAGGATGGTACCATTCAAGGGTTATTGCGGCTCTTACACAAACCATACGTGGGAACGGCAATATTAGGCTCAGCAATGTCATTTGACAAGGACATTACTAAGAAGATTGTCAAATTGGCTGGTGTGCCGACAACCCGTTATGAAGTGATCACGCCGCTGACCGCAGAACAGTACAGTTATGAGGCTCTCAGCAACGAACTTGGTTCGACCTTATTCATTAAGCCGGCTAACCAGGGGTCATCAGTTGGGATCCATAAAGTTGAAAATGCCGAAGAATATGCTGAAGGTATCCGCGATGCCTTCCGTTATGACAGCAAAGTCTTGGTTGAAGAAGCAATTGAAGGGCCGGAAGAATTGGAAATTTCAATTTTAGGCAATGACCACCCAATTGCTTCGAAGATCGGCGCGATTCGTGTACCCGCCGATGATGCTTTTTATACTTATGACAACAAGTTTGTTGATGCCAGCGAGGTTCAATTTGACGTTCCGGTGGACATTTCTGAAGAACTTGCCCAACAGATTACCGAGATGGGGTTAACAACTTATCGGGCATTGGGACTCAAAGGAATGGCTCGGATTGATTACCTGGTTTCTAAAGATGATAAGCCATACATGAGTGAGGTCAATACGCTGCCGGGATTTACCAACATCAGTTTGTATCCACAATTGTTTGCTGCATCCGGCATTTCATATTCAGAATTAATCGATCGTTTGATTCAACTGGCCATTGATGAGTTTGAACGCCAGTCAAAAATCTTATACGACTTCAAACCATTGCCACCGCGGGATCAAAATATTAACAAATAAAACAATCAAACTGGCGCAGATTCTGCTGCCGGTTTTTTTGCATGCAGGGAAGTTTTTTTGATGGGAAATACTCAGACCAAACTTTATTATTATTTGACGGGGGCATTGATTGTCTTCATTTTGCTACTAGGACGTTTCCTAAATACTTACCAAAGCTTTACAACGGTCGTCCTTTGCTCACTAATGATGTTCTTACTGCTAGTCAGTCTATTTTACTATGGCGTCGTCCAAACCGTTCACAAGACCATTCTGAGCCGACCGTGGTCACGATTGGCATTGCTTTGTTGTGGCGTTTACCTGTTTGTTTTGCTGGTACCACTAGGACTATTTGGCTTCTCAAATTTCATTAAGTTCTCTGTCCCGATTTCCGGGGCTCAATTTACCTGGCTGACGGTTAATCGGTATCCAATTGCGATTAGTGCGATAATCGGTTATTTTGGATTGGCATTAGTAGGAATTTATTTTTCAAATTATGCCCGAAATATATTGGCTGTTGATGGCGATCAACCAGTTCAAGCTTTCAAGAATACTGCCAAATCGATGACGATGAAACAATTTGGCCAAAAGCTAATTTTAGTTCTTTCCATGTTGATCGGTATCTGTCTATTCATTGTTGGATTGGGCTTTTTGAACAAAATTTTTCCCAGTTCGGGCTTGTTCTTTCTGTCGCAGGGCCTCATTGACATTGTCGCGCCGTTTGTGGAAATTGTTGTGATTGGTTGGTTGCTGGGCGTTAAGTATGCATGGATCACCAGTAGGGGCTTGATCGCTGGTGTGGGTGTTTGTTTGATTGTCTTTTCGGGCTTGCTTGCCGGGATCAACCCAGCATTATCCGCGCGACCAATTGGGCAACCAACGATCATTGTTCACCGCGGCGTGATCAATCATAACGCTCAGGGGAATACCATTACGGCTTTGAAACGCAATAGCCGCTACCACTTTCCATTTATTGAGATGGATATTCAAGAAACCAAAGATCACCAATTTATTTGCGCCCATGATGACGATGTTACGATCCCTAGTCACGGCAAGCGGGAAATTAATCAACTGAATTTAGCTACTATCAGCCAATTCCACCATGTTGACATGTTTGGCGATTATCTGCGAGTCGCCAACCGATTGGGGCAGCCACTTATTATTGAATTGAAAGTGACCGATCATAGTGATCCGCAGATGGGAACCCGATTTGCCCGGCAGTTTAAAAGACAGCTGCAGGTGTTGCCACATCGCGTGCATTCGGTTGGGTATCCGTTTTTGAGACAGATTAAACGTCAACTCCCACACACGGATGTTGGGCTGGTAACGATGCTTAACTTTGGCAATATTGGCAACTATAAAGTGGACTTTTACACGCTGCAACACTTAACCGCCAATCCTTTTTTGATTGCATCAGTCGGCAAAACAGGTCGCACCGTCTATTCATGGACTGACGACAGTCGACTGTCAATGACCCGAATGGACTTGTTGGGGGTGAGTGGTCAGGTAACCGATCAAGCGCTTCGTCTTCAAGAACTGCGAGTTAACTATCAAAAGGACCGTTGGATTCTGCTTTTGAACTCGTTGCAGAATTATTTGTAACTTTTTCGTATATCTAGAGTAGGAGGTACAGTGATGGTGAAAAGATGTGAGTGGGCAACTAAGAGTCCAGAATTGTTAATTTATCACGATACGATTTGGGGGCGGGTGCAAAAAGATCCACAACAACTATTCAAGGCCCTGTGTCTTGAAATAATGCAGGCGGGATTGTCATTTTCAACAATTTTAAAATTTGAACCAGGCATGGATGAAGTATTCCACGACTTCTCCTTAGACTATTTGGCTGGATGTGATCAGTCTGATGTTGAAATTTTTTGCAAGGATCGCCGAATTATTCGCAATCACGCCAAAATCAGTGCGGTAATTGCCAACGCCAAACTCCTTCAGCCGGATCCAAATGTCCTGACGAAAGCGACTTGGGGACCGGTGAATGGGGTTCAATTGGATCATTTACTAAGAGCGTCACCCGATCCAGAGAAGTACAAGAAATTTACAGAAAAGTTTGTGAAGACATTCAAAAATATAGGGTTAAAACGGATGGGTCTGATTACTGTGTACAGCTATTTGCAAGCGGTTGGCGTTGTGAATGATCATCTGATCACTTGTGATTTCCATGAGGAATTACCTGCCAAAAATGAGGAAGAATCTTCTTGATTGTCAATTATAAATATAATATGATACTCAAGTTGTATGTTAAGCAGGTTAACTATAGGGAGTCGTTATATAATAATGGTGATTACGGGGGCCTTAATTAGAAAGGCAAGAAAAGATAGGGGGATGTCCCAAATTCAGCTCGCTGAGGGGATTTGTACCCAAGCAACCATCAGTTCAATCGAAAATCAAAATGTGTGTACCAGCGTGGATATTTTGGTGAAGATTTGCCGAAAACTCGATTTAAAAATTACGGATGTTGCCAAGAATCAGCGATATGGTGATAAGGTCTTTTCATATATTGAAGACGATATGCGAAATCATTTATATGCTGAAGCTAATCGGCAAATTAATCAAATTGATACCAAGAAATTGGAGACACGGTACATGCTGGGCAGGTATCATTGCTATCGTGGGTTTATTGAACTTTATATCAATGATGATATTCACGAAGCAATTTTTCATTTTAACCTTCAGCTCACCCAATATTCGGCTGACAAATTCACGTTTTATCAGGCCTGGTCAAATTTAGGCATTGGGTTGGCTTACCAAAAACTTGGCAAATCTCAGCGAGCGGAAGGGTTCATTGACTCAAGTTCCCAAATTCTTTCGAAAGTCAAAAAGTCGGGCAAGCACGATATGGTTGTAATTGTTGATCTTTACGTTGATATTATTGCTGCTTATCTGGAGCTGGGTAAGGAAGATCGTGCGATGCCGTTAATTCATGAAATTCTGCATGAATTGACCCGACAAGAATTAATGTATAAAGTCGATGTTTTGACTGAGCTGGAATCTAAATGCTTGTATGCTAAGGGACAGATTGTTCAAGCAACCATGAAACAAATAGCGGCGATGTTTGTCGCCGAGCTTCGCGGTAATACGGCATTAGCTGAAAAGATTCTCAAACATAACCAGTCTCACATTATTGAGATGGTAAAAAATGAGGCGGCCAAAAATGAAGGGCGGCCAACTCTGATTCAATGAGATCGTGTTTATTTTTAGATTCTTAATTGCGCATTAAAACAGGCCAAAACAAAAGCTAATTGCCTTTGTTTTGGCCTGTTTTAGTAGGTTAAAGATTCTAATTAATATTGACGAATCCTACTGATTATCAAAGACGATTCGTCAATTGGCTTAAACATGCTTGCTTGGGTTGACGGCTGGCTTATTGTCCAAATCAGTTCTAACAACTAGGACATCACAAACCGCAGTTCTAGTAACATATTCAGTAACTGAACCAATTAAGAGCCGTTCCACGGCATTCAAACCAGTTGCACCAATCATGATCAAATCGATGTTGAGGTTTTGGGGAATGTCTCTGGCAATGACAGTCTTAGGTGCGCCATACTCAATTGAGTAATCGACATCGTTGAGCCCCGCTTTTTTTGCATCTTCGATGTACTTATCCAAAGTTTCTTTTGCAGTATCAGTGACTTGTTCCACCATTGATGTGTCAAAACTCGAAATATTTTGAAATGCACGTGTATCAACAACGTGGACTAAGTGAAGAGATGCATTATTACGGATCGCAACTGCTACACCCTTTTTAAAAGCTAATTCAGCCTCGTAGGAACCATCAACTGGGACTAAAATTTGTTTATATTGTTGTTGTAACATTATGCCCACCCTCATTTCTATCTGTTTAACTTAATTGTACTTTACTTTCCGCAAAATACAAAGGAATAAATCCACTACCGTTGTTTATGATTGATGACGTTAAGAATCGCGAACTCAACGACCAGCCCATGTGCAGTCATCCACAAAAGGACGACTAAAATAAGAATGTCATTTTGGATGATTAACGCGAAGATACCCAAAATAGCCAGAATGATAAACATTATCCCGCCATTTTTTGCGGCACCCGTTAGTCTGGGATCGTCTTGAACCGAAATATTAAACATTGTTTTGTGCAGGTGTGAAAGTAGGTAGTAGCCAATATAAAGGGCGATTAACACTGCAATGGCTACTAAAATAGTGATGATCATCATGACACTCCAATTCTATTGATGTCCGGCAGATTTTCTCAGCTTGGTATACTGTGATTTAAAAGCGGACTCGATCCGCCCATTTTCTTTTGGATGGTAATATTGGGCATTTTTGATTTTATCCGGCAGGTACTGTTGTTTGACCCAATCATTTGGAAAGTCGTGGGGGTATTTGTAAGTGACACCGCGACCAAGTTTCTTGGCACCCTGATAATGCGCATCCTTAAGGTGAAGCGGAACGTCGCCATAGTTACCGCTTCGAATATCACTCAGCGATTCGTCGATCGCAGCCATTGCAGAATTGGACTTTGGGCTTAAGCAAAGTTCAATAATCGCATTGGCAAGTGGAATTCGTGCTTCCGGGAGACCAAGTTGGCGAGCAGCATCAACTGCGGCAACGGTTCTCTGACAGGCTCCTGGGTTGGCAAGGCCGATATCTTCGTAAGCAATGACCAAAAGACGCCGCATAATCGAAACTAAATCCCCAGACTCAATCAGCCTGCCCACGTAGTGAAGGGCTGCATCCGTATCTGATCCCCGGATTGACTTTTGAAAAGCGGAGATCACGTCGTAATGGGCGTCGCCGTTCTTGTCAGAGTTGAGTGCTTTTCGCTGTAGGCACTCTTCAACAATTTCCTGAGTGACATTAATGTTCCCCTGGTCATTTTTGGGAGTTGACTTGACCGCCAGTTCCAAGGCATTTAAGGAGGAACGCAGATCACCGTTGGTGGCGGTTGCCAAAAAGTTTAGGGCTTCTTCGGAAATCACTGCGGGGTAATCCCCCAAACCCTTGTTTTTATCATTCAGTGCACGGTCGAGCGCTTTTTTTATGTCGGCGGGCGTGAGGGGGTGGACTTCAAAAATCTGGGTTCGTGATCGAATGGCCGGATTAATATTAATGTATGGGTTTTCAGTGGTGGCACCGATCAAAATGATTGAGCCGCTTTCAAGTAATGGCAAGAGAAAGTCCTGCTTGGTTTTGTCGAGTCGATGAATTTCATCAAGTAATAGGACAACCGTGCCGCTCATCTTAGCTTCTTCAGAAACGACCTGTAAATCTTTCTTGGTATCAGTGGCAGCGTTTAAAACTCTGAAGGCATACTTGGTCGAACCGGCAATTGCGCTGGCAATGCTGGTCTTCCCAGTTCCGGGGGGACCATATAAAATCATTGACGACAGCATCTTAGCGCGCACCATCCGGTCAATAATTTTACCTGGGCCGACTAAATCCTGTTGGCCAACAATTTCTTCAAGTTTGGTTGGGCGCATTCGGTAGGCAAGGGGTTGCTGCATAATCATCCTCCTTTCAAATTGTGATGGTTAAAATCAAATTCTATTAATTATAACATGCGTGTGGCGGCACAAAAAAAGGTTCTACAATATCTGTTGTTGGTAATAGATTTTTATCTATTACTGATGACAGTTTTTTTATTTATCATTAGAATAAAAAAGCGGACATTTTGAGGTGTACCCCCAAAGTTAAAGTAAATATTTGCTTGTCTTTCCTAGGCGGCCCGGA
>NZ_BDGB01000026.1 GCF_002157585.1 Lentilactobacillus parakefiri | reverse complement strand
GTCGTAACTGTGGGGTCATTAACGATGATCAAATTATTGGCTATGGTTGGCGGAAGACCACGATTAGATTTGCTAAAACATTGGGCAGCACCGTTATCCTATGTCTCAATCGGCGATACTTTCACTGTAAGGCCTGCCAAACCAACTTTCTAGCACAGACGAGTGCAGTGCCGGCGCACTGCACAATTGCGAATACGACCCGGAAACAATGTTTAGAAAAACTGACCGAACCCGTTTCTCTCAAACACATTGCTAATGAATTATCCACTTCAGATTCATTCGTTGGTCGTCAGCTCTTGCGCG
>NZ_BDGB01000025.1 GCF_002157585.1 Lentilactobacillus parakefiri | reverse complement strand
TCAACTACGAGGTCTTCCGTAAATGGACGAACTTCTCGTATCTGGCGACTGCCACTGATGTGGTTGATGCTTTATTAGGCATTGATCCCGAGCTCAAGCAAACATACGCTGTGATGAATCAGTTACGTGAAACCATCAAAACCCGTGACTGTCCCAACTATAATCAAGCCTTTCACCACCTGCAAGGCTGCTCGGAAGAAATGTTGGCAGTCCTCCAAACCTTGGCAGTTCATCGTGATGAAATTGGCAACACTTTTACTCACCACTACACCAACGGGCCTTTAGAGGGTTCCAATAATAAGATTAAAGTCATTAAACGAACTGGATTTGGTTACCGAAACTTCTTCAGATTCCGGCTCAGAGTACTGTTTGCTTTTCGAGTTCATACAAAAAGAGCTCTAATCACCAAGTGATTAGAACTCCAATATTTTGTTCACCAACAACAGTTGACGAAGAACCTCAAAAAAGAGGAAACTAGAACAAAACTGATTGCTTTGTCCTAGTTTCCTCTGGATTTTTCAATGCTTAATTTCCACGTTCCAAAACGGTCACTGATTCAACGTGGACCGTCTGCGGAAATTGGTCAACGGGTTGAATCGGCTGGTTAACCTGATAGCCTTGCTCAGTAAATAATTTAACGTCGCGGGCCAATGTTGCCGGGTTACATGAAACATAGACTACTCGCTTAGGATGCATCTTTACGACGCTATCGATCAAGCTGGCATCCAGTCCCTTTCGTGGGGGATCAACCGAAATGACATCTGGTTTTAAGCCGTCTTCCTGCCACTTTGCCATCTGCGTCTCGGCTTTACCAGCAACAAAGTGCACATTGGTCAAATGGTTGAGCTTGGCGTTCTTCTTTGCATCTTCCACAGCCTCAGGGACAATTTCCACCCCATAAACCTGCTTTGCAACCTGAGCCATCGAAAGCGAAATCGTCCCGATCCCACAGTAGGCATCAATGACAACATCATCTGCCGACAAGGCCGCCTTCTTTGTTGCCAAATCATAGAGTTTTTCGGTCTGCACTGGGTTAACCTGATAGAAGGAACTGGCTGAAATATCAAATTTAAGTCCCAGTAATGTGTCCTCAATGGTACTTTTACCCGCCAGAACTTTATTTTTCCGACCCATCAATGCGTTGGTCTTGTCGGGATTAACATTTTGGACGATACTCTTCACTTCAGGCAGTGAATGTTCGATCTCAGCAACAATTTCGCTGCTGCTTGGTAACTTCTCAGTCCTGGTGATCAAAACGATCATCATTTCATGAGAGTAATACCCGCGGCGAACCATGATGTTGCGGACAACGCCCTTGTTAGTTTGTTCATCGTAGGGCTGAATTCTAAACTTGCGAATAATATCACGAACAACGACCACGGCCTCGTCAATCTTCGGATCCTGAATATAGAAATCTTCAATCGGGACCAAATCGTGAGAATGTTTCCGATAAAAACCGGTCTGAAGCTGACCATTAATTAAACGCACGGGGATTTGAGCCTTGTTGCGGTAATGAGTCGGATCATCCATGCCCATCGTGGGATTAACAGTCACGTCAAGCTTCATCTTATCAAAATCAACTTCGATTTGATGTTGTTTGAATTTTAATTGGGCATCATATTTTAAATGTTGCAACGGCGCAATGCCAGTCTGGGTGTAGGCTTTATCAACCAATTCAACCCGGTCCTTGCTCTTCTGGTTAATCTTAACCACCCGACCAAAGGCGAAGTTTTTCTTGACCTTAATTACCTTCATTGTCACATTTTCAGTCGGCAAAGCATTTTCAATAAAGATTGGGAAATCATCAATCTTGGCAACTCCAAGACCTTGATACGTTAAATCACTAATATCAACGTCGTAGTTTTGGTTCTTTTCAACTGGTACCATCTTTTTCATTTATTCACCTTTTTAATTCCTAGAAACAAAAATTGCGAAACGAAAGCTTCGTAACGCAATTATAACATCTTATTAAACTATTCTTTATCAGGGAGTTTGTCAACGCCTGTGACGAAGTTCTTTTCAACCCGACGCATCTCGTTGGTTTCGTCGGAATATGCGTCATCGGGAATCTCATCAGTGTTGGCACAGAATTCAATATGTTGCTTAAGATCAACAAAAGTCATTGGTGCATCCCCCCCATATTCCCCGTCCAAATTGATCTGCATTCGATCATGGACCGGTTTGGCAGTCACTTTACGAACCTTTTTGTAAATAATCCGTGGATCATCGACATGCCGGCCGCCATTAAGAACCTTGGAAGCCAAGTGGAGAATCTCAACTAAGTTGCTGGTTTTCACAATGATTAAGGTGAATTTTCCATCATCTAACGAAGCGTCAGGAACAATTTGCTCGAATCCACCAACTGAATTAGTTAAGGCGAGGAAAAACATCGAGGCCTTACCCTTAAATTCCTCATCATCATACTTCAGATCCATCTCAATTGGTTTGATACGCGGTAGTAGTTCAGCTCCACGAACCAAGTAGGCCAAGTAGCCGAAGAAAGTCTTTAAGTCTGAAGGAACATCATAGGTCAATTCGGTTAATAAACCGCCGGCTGCGATGTTGATGAAGTAATTGTCACCGGCTTTACCGATGTCCATTCGCAGCGTTTGATCCTTCAAGACCACTTTGGCGGCATCAACCGGGTCTTCTCTGGGAATGTGCAGCGCTCTTGCGTAATCGTTAGTCGTCCCGGCTGGAATAATCGCCATCTTAGGACGTTTCCTCAACGGGGCAATACCATTAACCACCTCATTGATGGTGCCATCCCCACCGGCAGCTACCACAAGTTCAAAGCCGTCTTGTGCCGCTCGACGAGCCTCGTTTTTGGCAGAATCTTTGGCAGGAGTTGTCGCAAAAGCGCTGGTTTCATAACCAGCTTGCTCAAAAATATTCAAAATATCGACTAACTTTTGCTTGAGAAGTTCCCTTCCCGAAGTGGGATTGTATATAACCCGAGCCCGTTTTCGCATATCCATCCTGACTTTCTATTTACTCATTGAATCCTTTAGCATTTTGTTGATGACCTGCGGGTTAGCTTTCCCGTGAGTTTGTTTCATAATCTGACCAACCAAGAACCCAATGGCCCGATCCTTACCATTATGGAAATCTTCAACGGATTGTGGATTAGCCGCTACGACTTCGTCCACAATTGGTTGGAGTTTGGCTGGATCTGACAACTGAACCATGCCCTTGTCTTCAACGAATTTCTTAGGCTCTTCTCCATTGGTAATTGCCTTGAAGACCTTCTTGGCCATCTTTGATGAAATTGTGCCATCAGAAATTAACTTGATCATAGTAGCCAAATGTTCAGGGGTAATCTTGGTATCTTGCAATTCGACTTGATTATCGTTCATATAAGCATTTACGTCGCCTTGCAGATAGTTGGCTGCCAATTTGGCGTCAGCGCCGGCAGCAATCATCTTATCGAAGAAATCAGACATTTCCTTGGTCTGAGTAATCACCATCGCATCGTAATCGGTAATGCCGAGTTCATTAACATAACGCTCACGACGCTTTGCAGGCAGCTCAGGCAGCTCTGTTTGAATCTGGTCAATCCAATCCTGTGAAATGTTCAGTACGGGTAAATCAGGCTCTGGGAAGTAACGATAATCATCTGAACCTTCCTTAGTCCGCATCAAGATGGTTTGGCCGGTTGACTCGTTAAAACGACGGGTTTCTTGAGCAATCTTACCGCCAGACATCAATACCCGTTGGTGGCGTTGCTCTTCAAAAGCCAGCCCCTTCTTAACGTAGGTGAAGGAGTTCAAGTTCTTTAATTCAGTCTTAGTTCCATATTCTTGTTGACCAACGGGACGAACTGAAATGTTGACATCAACACGCATGGAGCCTTCTTCCATCTTGACATCCGATACACCGGTAAACTGGATGACCTGACGCAACTGTTCCAAGTAAGCGTATGCTTCATCTGATGAAGAAATATCCGGTTTGGAAACAATTTCAATCAATGGGGTTCCCTGACGGTTTAAATCAACGTAAGAATATTCAGAAGCATGCGAGTTCTTACCAGCATCTTCTTCAATGTGCATTTCAGCAATTCCAATTTTCTTTTTCTTACCGTCAACATCAATTTCAACCCAGCCGTCATGAGCAATGGGGGTTTCTGATTGTGTAATCTGGTAAGCTTTAGGATTATCGGGATAGAAGTAGTTCTTTCGGTCAAAGTGCGGGTGACGTTCAATTTGAGCGTGAAGGGCCAGACCGGCCATAATGCCGTCATGAACAACCCCTTTATTAGTGGTTGGTAAAACACCAGGATAACCCCAGTCAATGACGTTGGTATTAGAGTTGGGTTCATCACCAAATTCTACAGGAGATGGACTAAAAATTTTGGAGTTGGTTTTTAATTCAACGTGGACTTCAAGCCCGATTGTTGTTTCAAAATTCATTAGTTGTTACCTCCCATCTTCGGTGTTTGTTTTGCAAAGTCAGTTTCTTGTTCAAATGTGCTACCAGCTTGGTAAACCGTTAATTCATCGAATGGGCGACCGATCAGTTGTACGCCGACTGGCAATCCATTAGAGAATCCGGCAGGAATTGACATCCCTGGTAAACCGGCCAAGTTAACTGGTAAAGTCAAAACATCATTCATATACATCGTCATCGGGTCCGAAACATCTTCACCAATCCCATAAGCAGGCGTTGGCGCAGTTGGTGCCAAGATCAAATCGTAGTCTTTGAAAACATTGGTAAAGTCGTTAATCATCAAGGTTCGAACTTGAGCGGCCTTCTTGAAGTAGGCGTCATAAAAACCAGCTGAGAGTGAAAATGTTCCCAGCATAATCCGGCGTTTAACTTCGTCGCCAAAACCCTCTGAACGCGATTTAACGTATAGGTCTTCCAAATCCTTGACGTCTTTTGCCCGGCGACCATAACGAATGCCGTCAAAACGCTGCAGGTTAGAGGATGCTTCGGAGGAAGAAATGATGTAATAAGCGGCCACACCATACTTGGTATGTGGAAGCGAAACTTCTTCAACGTCTGCCCCCAACTTTTTGAAGGTTGCTGCGGTGTCTAAAACAGTCTGTTTGATGTCGTCATCCAAGCCCTGGGCCATGAATTCGGTTGGGATACCAATCTTCATGCCCTTAACACCCTTATCCAAAGTACTGGTGAAATCGGGAACTTCCTTAGTTGAGGAGGTCAAATCATGATTATCATGACCGGCAATTGCATTCATAATTGTTGCGTTATCGCTGACGTTACGAGTGATCGGACCAATTTGATCCAAACTGGAACCAAAGGCAATCAGTCCCCATCGTGAAACCCGGCCATAAGTTGGCTTCATGCCAACAACGCCATTAAAGGAAGCTGGCTGACGAATTGAGCCACCGGTATCTGAACCCAACGCAGCAATGACTTCGCCGGCAGCCACTGCTGCCGCTGAACCACCTGATGACCCACCAGGAACTTTGGTGGTATCCCAAGGGTTATGAGTAATCTTAAATGCAGAGTTTTCGGTTGAACCACCCATGGCAAACTCATCCATGTTGGTCTTACCAACAGTGATTGTTCCAAGTTTGTTCAACTTATCGACAGCCGTAGCATCATAAATTGGCTTGAAGTTTTCAAGAATTTTTGATGCCGCCGTCGTCGTTAACCCTTTGGTCACCATATTGTCCTTAATCGCAATTGGCATTCCGGACAAGACGTTATCAGCATCGATCCCCTTGGCGTCAACATCTGCCGCCTTTTTGAGAGCTCCCTCGTCATCAACCGTAATAAAAGCGTTAATGTCAGGATCAACTGATTTGATGTTGTCCAAGGTTTGTTGCGTCAAATCCTTTGCAGAGATTTCTTGATTGACCAGTTGTTTGTGAATGCTGGCAAGTGATTGATCAAAATAGTTCATTATTCATTATCCCCGCTTTCATCAATAATGGTTGGCACTCTAATGTAACCGTCGGCCGTATCAGGTGCATTGTCAAGTAATGCTTGGCGTTGATGCCAATTTTCGGCAATGTCGTCTCGCATGACGTTAATTTGATCGGTTACGCTACTAGTGGGTTCAACGCCATCAGTGTCCACTTCACTCAATGTTTCAAACAACCCGATGATTTGGTCTAATTGGGTTGTAAAGTATGGCAGCTGGTCGTCGGCAATTTTTAACTTTGCCAATTCAGCAACGTGTTTTACTTGATCTTCGGAGATCTTTTCAGTCATTGAAATCCTTCTCTCTTCTGAATATATCCAAAATTTAATAACAACAATAATTCTACCATATAAAGAATCGCATTTTTTAGAAATTAATAACTATTGAAAATATGCGTTGAAAATTTCTTTTCATTTTGCTTTCGACTCAAGAAACTCTGAATGCCTTCGGTCGAAGATACGGTAATATCAATTGGCGCATTGGCTGGCAGGTATCTTTGAGCGGCATTTTGAATGTATTGGGTAAAACTGATAATCTCAGTCTGACTATAAAATTGGGTGGTGATGCTGATATTCATGCCGCTCAATGAACCATCGGTGTATTGTGCCTGGGCGGTAACCCCACTTAGGTTCGGGAAGAATCCCTGAATCTCTGATTTGAAGTTATCAAAGGAATCAGCATCATTTTGACTCGGGCCCTTTTTGTTCGATTGTAATGGGAAAACATAGTTCTTCTGATTAATTTTATTCCATTTGCTAACCTTGGTCTCGCCGTCATCATTCATTGAATAAGCAAAGAAATTGCCGCCAACCAAACTATCGTCCGACGCCTGCTTGTATAAAGCGATGATGATCGGAATGTTCTTCAGTGCTCGTCTTTGCCTCAGCCGCTTGATGACTTGGTTGGCAATTGCCTTACCCTGCTTTTTAACTTGGGCATCCGAAATGTCAGTTTGGTAGGTCGGACCATATGCGGTCTTCTTATAATAATCAACCGAATTAATCCCCAAGCCAATCGTCATTGCCGATAAGCGAAGTGATTTTCCACTTTGGGTCATGAAATCCTGCTCATCAATTTGGGAAAGATAAATTGGGTTTCGGGTGGTCGGGTTGGTTGATTTTGATTTAACCGGATTTAGGCCGGTTGGGTTTGATTTTGACTGGCGGCCCAACCAATTTTCAACCGTATTGGTAGAAAGATATTGGCCTTCTTGAAAAATATACTTTTTAGTTGAAAATTCCTTTTTGGAAATATCCAACAAGCCATTTTCAAAGCCCTTAATATTGAACTGATTTGCCTCTTGGGAAACACTCACACCACGAGATTTACTGGTCTGATAATGGCCATTCTTAATCACACCTTGGTAATAGTCGGTGTTTGTTTGGCCGGTTAATTGGGTCTTCGTTTTAGACCCGCTGGAATTGCTGGTATCCTTTGACAGATTATCAACACTGCCACACGCTGCCAACATCAATCCCGACAGAATGATTGAAATCCCCAGGATAATTTTTTTCACGATTTGTTCCTCCATTGTCACTTTTCATCAGCCATTTCTTGGTGGAAACGATCTTCGTCCCACGTCTGAATGCCGAGGCGCTTTGCCTTATCATACTTGCTGCCGGGATCCTCCCCAACAACGACGATATCTGTATTTTTGGAAACTGAACTGCTGACTTTGGCGCCATGATCTTCAAGCCACTGAGTCGCATCCGGCCGGGTGATATTCTGTAATTTGCCAGTCAAGACAAACTTCTTGCCTGTAAAAAACGATTCACTTTCAGCAAGCTGTTCATTTGTAACCCCCAGGTAATCCATGTTGACACCCACTTGTTTGAGTTGGTCGATCAACTGTTGGGATTCAGGCATTGAAAAATAGGTCACCACACTATCAGCAATGATCATTCCCATTGTAGCAATTTCGGCGATATCTTGCGCGCTTGCCTGCATAACCTTATCAATATTTTTAAATCGTTGGGCAATCAATCGGGCTGCTTTAATCCCAACGTGACGAATTCCCAAGCCGTACAGCAATCGTTCACAAGAATTGGCTCGGCTGTTATCAATCGCAGCTAACAAGTTGGTGGCCGATTTTTCACCAAATTTATCCAAGGTTAGCAGCTGGTCAAAAGACAACTCATAAAGCCCCGCCACATCGGAGAGCATGTGTTTTTCAAATAACTGGGCAATAATTTTTGGACCCAAACCATCAATATTCATTGCATCTCTGGAAGCAAAGTGGGTTAAGCCCTCTTTGAGCTGAGCCGGACATTGTGGGT
This sequence comes from Lentilactobacillus parakefiri, assembly GCF_002157585.1. Taxonomy (GTDB): domain Bacteria; phylum Bacillota; class Bacilli; order Lactobacillales; family Lactobacillaceae; genus Lentilactobacillus; species Lentilactobacillus parakefiri. The sequence continues at coordinate 43,090 of NZ_BDGB01000025.1, read as the reverse complement.
TAATGCAGCGCAAAGCAACTTCTTGGTCTAAGTGAACCAGCGTGGACCCACACGATGGACATTGCGTCGGAATCTCATACACCTGACTGTGAGCTGGTCGTTTCTCGGGTAAATATTGTGAAATCTCGGGGATGATATCGCCAGCCTTATGCAGCTTGACGGTGTCGCCAACCCGGATATCCTTTTCTGCTAAATAATCGGGATTATGGAGTGATGCTCGACTCACGGTGCTGCCGGCTAATAATACCGGATCCATCACGGCGGTCGGCGTCACTACGCCAGTCCGTCCCACGGTCCATTCAATATCTCTGACAACAGTTTGAACCTCTTCTGGCGGGAACTTGTAAGCAATTGCCCAGCGAGGAACTTTGACGGTTGCCCCGAGTGATCGTTGCAATGGCAATGAATTAACTTTAATCACGATGCCGTCAATCCCATAAGGCAGTCCGTCTCGTAAATCTTTGTATTGATCAACGTAATCATCAATATCAGTCATATTATGAGCCACTTTGTAATCAGAATTGATGGTAAATCCAAGCGCCTTTAGCTCTTCAAGCATTCCACTTTGGGTATCCGATTGCAAATCATCAATGTCAGCAACATTATACATAAAGGTGCTTAAATGACGACTGCGGGTCACACGTGGATCTAATTGACGCAAACTACCTGCCGCAGCATTCCTTGGATTGGCAAAGGGCTCTTCACCATTTAACTGCCGCTGATCATTAAGTTTGGCAAACGATTCTTTCGGCATGTAACATTCACCACGAACTTCAATATTGATCGGTCGGGAAAGCTTTTGAGGAATTGACTTAATCGTCTTCAAGTTACGGGTAATATCCTCTCCAATTTGACCGTTTCCCCGGGTAGATCCTTGAACGAAAAGTCCGTTCTCATATCGGAGATTGATTGCTAACCCATCAATTTTTAATTCGCAATTATAGTCAAATGCCACTGAATCATTTTCACTTAATCGGTTGACAAACTCAGCCAATTCTTCCTTAGAGAAAACATCCCCCAATGAAAGCATCGGAATTTCATGACTAACCTTGGTAAAGCCGGGTAATGTGTGATCACCGACTTTTTGAGTGGGTGAATCGGCGGTTACAATCTGTGGAAACTGGTTTTCCAAATCTACCAACTGCTGATAGGTTTGATCATACACAGAATCTTCGACGCTCGGTGCGTCAAAGGTGTAGTATTCATCAGCCCACTTATTCAATTGTTTCCTAAGATCGCTAGCTTTGGCGGCTGCCTGTTTTTCGGACATATTTTCAAATGCCACAATAACACCTTCTGTTGATTAGTTTTCCTGTTTCTTAATTGGGGCAAACGCAGCTAACAACCGTTTGATCCCCTCCTGCTTAAATGCAATGTCCAATTCCATATCCTCACCGGCTCCGGTAACCTTAACAACCGTACCGGTCCCCCAAGCCTTGTGGGAAACTTTATCGCCAACTGCCCAGGCCAGTTTATCGGTACCGGATCCTTTGAGGCTTTCAACGGCTTTGCCAGGTCGATGGTAGGTGGTTGCGGTTGCTCTTCTGGTTCGGCGATCGAATGGGGTTGTTAATGGTGACTCGGTTTGCTGTTGGTTGTCCGAATGGATGAGTTCTGGACTAATTTCATTCACAAAACGGGACTCCGGATTGTTTTGCAGACGACCATACAGCATTCGTGAGTATGCATTGGTAATATAGAGCTTTTCTTTGGCACGGGTAATCCCAACATAGGCTAGTCGGCGCTCTTCTTGAAGCTCCGATTCGTCTGCGGCAGCCCGCGAAAGTGGGAATAATCCTTCTTCCATTCCCATCAAGAAAACGACTGGAAATTCCAGTCCCTTAGCAGCATGCAGCGTCATCAAGGTGACCTGGGAGTTGTCCTCTTCCAGACTATCTTGGTCAGAAACTAATGCTAAGTCACTTAAGAAATTCACCAGGTTCTGTTGACCGGTTTCCCCCTCGTTTTCTTCATCATACTTTTGAGTAACAGAAATCAATTCTTCCAAGTTTTCAAGCCTGGTTTGGGCTTCCAACGATTTTGACGCTTTCAGGGTGCTTAGGTAGCCACTCTTATCAAGAAGTTCTTCAGTAATATCAGTAATTGACAACTGATCCAGCTTCTCTGAAATCGTGCGCATTGTCTGTTCAAACGCGGCAATCGAATTTTTGGCACGTGTCGAAATTTGGTTGGCTAAATCAACATTTTTGGCCGCTTCGAGAAGTCCCCATTGATGATCGTTGGCAAATAGCCTTAGCCGCTCAATACTGGCTTGGCCGATTCCACGCTTGGGTTCATTAATAACCCGCTCAAAACTCATCGAGTCGTTGGGGTTGGCCAATAAGGTCAGATAGGACAAGGCATCTCGAATTTCCTTTCGGTCATAGAACTTATGGCCACCGACCATCGTGTAAGGAATATTTGATTTAAGCAGTGTCTCTTCAATCACACGTGACTGGGCGTTAGTCCGATATAGGATCGCAAAGCTGCCATAATTGCGTTTGGGTTTAGCCATTTCTTCTTGGATTTTGGCAACAACGTATCTGGCCTCATCGTTCTCAGTCTGACCACGATAGTATGAAATCTGATCTCCCTTGGGATTTTCAGTCCATAAATTTTTGTCAGCACGGTTGTCATTGTGAGCAATCACCGAATTAGCGGCATCGAGCACCGTTTTTGTTGAGCGGTAATTTTGCTCCAGCAACGTCACATGCGCATCTGGATAATCTTTTTTGAAGTCAAGAATGTTCTGCATATTTGCGCCCCGCCAGCCGTAAATACTTTGATCGGCATCCCCGACGACACAGATGTTGCGGTTCTTCTTAGCCAGGGTATTTACCAGTCGGTACTGAGCCTCGTTAGTATCCTGATATTCATCCACATGGATATACTGAAATTTATCCTGATAAGATTCCAAAACATCTTGATGTTCATCAAACAGTTGGATGGTAATCATAATTAAATCGTCAAAGTCCAGTGATTCATTTTGCTTGAGTTCCGCTTGATAACGGTCATACACGTCAGCCACGATTTGATCGAAAGCACTATTGGCCTGAGCCTTGAAGGCTTTTGGCGTGAGCAGATCATTCTTGGCATTGGAGATTGCTGACAACACGGCTCTAGGATCAAACTTTTTCGGGTCAATGTTTAAATCTCGCAGCACCCGTTTAACAAGGGTCCGCTGCTCGCTGGTATCGGCGATCGTGAAGGCTTTATTATAGCCCAGCAAATCGATATGTCGACGCAAAATCCGCACACACAAAGCATGAAATGTTGAAACCCACACATCATTGCCACCTTCACCCAACAATTTGGAAACCCGTTCACGCATTTCCCGGGCAGCTTTGTTGGTAAAAGTAATCGCCAAAATCCGCCACGGCATAATATGGTTGTGTTCAATTATGTAGGCGATTCGGTGCGTTAACACCCGTGTCTTCCCACTTCCGGCACCGGCCATAATGAGGACGGGTCCTTCGGTATGGACAACGGCGTCTTTTTGATCTTTGTTTAATCCTGCTAATAAGCTTTCTTCTGCCACTAAATATTCCATCCTCTCATATTTATCTTTTCAATTATAACAAAAAAGTCGGCTTCCCGACTCTCTACATGTTGCTATATTTTGTTTTGTAATCTATGTCATGCCAAATGCCTGTGGCTTCAAGCTTAATTAACGTATCGGAAATGGATTCGGTCGGAATCAAAACGTGGCCGACCAGCTGATGATCGTCACTCGGTTCATTGCCATAAAACGTAAAGTGCCAATTGTCTTTAATGACCCACTGGGTTTGAACCCGTTGATATTCCTGCTGGCGAATTGCTTGATAAACAGTGGCAATTCCAGGAATAATCTGTGTCAAGGGAAGCCCGGCAATTGCCCGTAAATGTTGTTCAAATTCATCCGCATTTGCGGCATAATCAAACACAAATCCGGCAGGACTCAACTTGGGCGCAACTCTGCTGACGTAGATTGAGCCACTCTTGGCCAAGAAGAGGGTCACTTCAAAAGTACCAACGTAATCAAGATTGTTGGCAATCTCATTGGTAATTCGAGTCATTTCCTTCTTCACGCTGGGATCAAGTTTCGCTGGTGTGTACGCGGTCATCAACTGATCGCCTTCATAGATCACTTCAACCGGTGGAAACATCACAATGGACCCCGACTCAGTACGCGTAACGACCACCGAGTAATCGGTATCGTGTTCGACGTAAGGCTCCAAAATATAGGTTCCTGAATCCAAAAAGCCAGACGCCAAAACAATGTCAGCCTGACTTTTGATCAATAATTCCTTACCACCATTAAGTCCGCGTTGAATTGGTTTTAAAATTGCCGGATAGCCGATTGAGTTAATCGCTTGATAAATGTCTTCCAACGTCACGATCGTCGAGTAAGGTACCATATTGATATTCAAGGTTTCAAAAAATGTTCGTTCAATCAGTCTGTCCTGGACGATATCGAGCAGTCCATCCTGCTGTGGCACAGCTGTAAACTGGGAAATGTACCTAATAACATCTGAATCGATAAATTGGTTATCGTAGATCACTGCAACGCATCGTTCAGCAAACATTTTTAGGGTTTCCTTGTCAGTATAAGGGCCAATGTATTTATAGTCTGCCAGTTCCATTGCTTTACTATTCTCGTTGGAACTGTACATCCCAACATTAAAGCCCATTTGTTTTGCACGAGCTAGTAGGGTCGGTGTACTGATACTATCTCCAAGAATCCCAATTGTTTGCCCAGGATAGATAACATTTGCGTTTGCCAATTAATTCACTACTTTCATATCGTCATTTTACTAATCGTAAGTACTTACTAAGCTTATCGTACCATGGTTGTCACGAGTTTAATCCACAAATGTGACTTCTTGGTTGTCCAGAGAAGCAATTCGAGCCAGAGACTCCAGTCGGACACCGGATTTTTCAATCATGGTGTGCCCCTTTTGAAAGCTCTTTTCGATGACAATACCAACCCCAGCAACTTTAACCTTTGCCAAGTTCGCAATCTCCAACAGTCCCTGAACAGCCTGACCATTTGCCAGAAAATCATCAATAATTAAAATTCGATCATCCGGCTTCAAAAAACGCTTATCAATACTGATGTCGTTACTAACTTGCTTAGTATAAGAATAGACGCTGGCGGTGTACAGGTTATCGGTCAAGGTTAAACTCTTATGCTTCCTGGCAAAAATCAAGGGAACATCCATATGAATCGCCGTTGTCAGCGCTGGCGCAATTCCAGAAGATTCAACCGTCACAACTTTGGTCACTCCTTCATCTTTGAACAATCGGGCAAATTCGGCACCAATTTGATCCATTAACTTCGCATCTACTTGGTGATTTAAAAAGTTGTCGACCTTTAACACGTTTCCTGGCAATACAGTGCCGTCCTCCAAAATGCGTTGCTTAAGTAAGTCCATCTCAAAATTCCTTTCTAGTCATCATACTGGTAAAGTTTATATTGTTTGATGATGGCGATCAATTTTTTAGTATAAGCGGGGTCGGTGGCATAGCCATCCTGTTGAAGGCCATCAGCGGCCTGCAGGTAGTTGTTTGCGGCCACCACGTCCTTGTACTGCTGTGGGTTCCATTTCGTGCCATATGCGAGCAATTTGGCGTGATCAGCCAAGGATTCATTCCAATCCCGATATACCTGGAACCGGGCCTTGATGGTCACGTATCGGCCGTTGACAAATTCCTGTGTATTCAAGTAAACCGAATTAGTCGTATCGTCCTGAGCCTTAACACCAAATAAATTGTAATACTGACTGGCAAGTTTGCTGGTGCCCCAATCAGATTCCAAAATGGCTTGGGCCAATGTAATACTTGGTAAAATATTATATTGGCCCTGCAGTCGCTGAGCTTGTGGCGCCAATTTGTCAATAAACTTACGGTGCTCAACGGCAACCCCGTCGTTCGAACTTTGAATATTGTTCGAATGATAACCATTTTCGTACAACGCGTGGAAACCAAAAATAATCACTAATCCGCATGCCACTAGAATCAGCATCAAAACGGTGTTTGCTTTTTTTGCTCGGCGTTTCCGCCCCTTCTTATATTTTGCCAATCCATCCTCAAACTTTCTAACTTTAAAATTAATTTTAACGATAAATCCGAATAAAGACAAACGAAATTTACGATTTGTTCAATTTTTATAAGTACGTAAAAATTGACAAATTAGGTAATTTCGGTTATGTTATCAGCTGACACTTAAATCTGGAGATGAAAACCAATGGCTAAAAACACCGAAGTATCAGAAGCACAATCAAAATTTCATGTTGGTGATGAGGTTTCATTCAAGATCGAAAAGCAGACGTTTACCGGTTTCGTGGATAAGAGTTACACCAACTCATTTTTAATCACTTTTGAATCGGATGATCCTGAAATTATTGACAAGTACCACAAGAAGGTTGTCATCAATAACCGTCATCTCAAAATGATCAAGGCTGCCCCTCAACCCGAAGTTGAAGATGAAGCCGATGAAGACGAACCCAAGTCCCCAAAGGCTAAAAAGTCAAACAAGAAATAATGATTTAAAAGTAGACCTTGCATATCTGTGCAAGGTCTATTTTTTATCTTCCAGTCCGGTCAAAAATCTTTTTAACCGGCACACCAATCATTGGGGTGACAATCCCGCTGAAAATTGCTTCAGGAATTCCGTTTGTTCCGACAACCCCTAACAAATATGGTAACAGCTCTTTGATATTAATCTGGTAGAGTTGCGGTGCTTTAGCTTTATAAAACAGATAAATGAGCCCCAGCACAAGTACCGTATTGGTTAAAGAACCAAGGACGGCGGCGACAGAAATGCTTGCTGTCTGGCTTTTAAAGTGCTTTTTGAGATACGTATATGTCACACCGGCCACAACGCCAATCATAATCCGAGGAATCACGGAAATAATCGGGTTAACGAAGACAATTGCGGCTAGTGGACTAGTCGGCCAGACAAATGCCCGAACAAAAGTTGTCAGCCCCCAGATGCCACCAATAATGGCTCCGTCTACGGTTCCAAGTAGGACTGTTGCGACGACAACCGTCATCGGGATAATTGTGATTTCAAGTGGACCAATTGGGATGTACCCGATTAAAGGAATCGATGTTTGCAGCAGAATGATTGCAATAAACATTGCCAACATGTTTAGCCGTAGTGTGTTTTTCTTAACAGGCATGTGATCTTACCCCTTTAAAGTTGTTGGCACTATTATACAATAACGGATTGTATTCTAATACAATTTTGCCGGAGAATGTTAGTTTAACGGTAAGCTTAAAGTATTCTCAATAAAAAAACACTCCTCCGAAGAGAAGTGTTTTGCAGAAACAAAAAATAGTTTAACGCTTTGAGAATTGTGAAGCTTTACGGGCTTTTTTAAGACCTGGCTTCTTACGTTCTTTCATTCGTGCGTCACGGGTCAACAAACCTGCACGCTTCAACGGTCCACGGAAGTCAGGATCAACTGCGAGCAAGGCACGAGCAATCCCATGACGGGTTGCGCCGGCTTGACCGGAGAATCCACCACCGTTAACATTAACCAAGGTATCATAGTTACCCAAAGTCTCAGTTACGTTGAATGGTTGCACAACAACTTCACGCAAGTTAGCAAATGGAATATAATCTTCGATTGCTTTGTCATTCATAATAATTTTGCCAGTTCCGGGTACTAAACGTACTCGAGCAACTGAATCTTTACGACGGCCAGTGCCGCGATATTGTACTTGAGCCAAAGTGAATTCCTCCTTAAATTAGGTTATTAATGTCTAATACTTCTGGTTTTTGAGCTTGATGATCGTGTGCAGGACCTGCATAGACATGTAACTTCAAACCAATTTTATGACCTAATGTTCCATGAGGAAGCATTCCTTTAACGGAAGTTTCAATTAACTTTTCGGGATTCTTAGCGCGCAAATCACCGGCAGTTCGTTGCTTTAAGCCACCAATGAAGCGGCTGTGATGATAATAGATCTTACGAGTGTCTTTATGACCAGTCAGACCTACTTTGCTTGCATTAATAACAATCACATTATCCCCAGTATCTACGTTGGGTGTGAATGTTGGTTTATTCTTACCTCTTAAAATTGATGCTACTGCTGATGATAAACGTCCAAGAGATACGTCTGTTGCGTCAACAACGTACCATTTACGTTCTACTTCACCAGGTTTTGCCATATAAGTTGTACGCACTGTATATTCCTCCATTGTTCCTGTGTTTGTTCGACACCAAATAAGATTCCGGGGCTTATCGTGGGGCAAACAATACCAACTAACATAATACAAATTATTACCGTAAAAGTCAATTAGTTTCCTAATTTATCGTTGTCGTTTTGGCAATTTTGTCGGGTGTTTTGGATCTTCACCCTCATAATACACTTTTTTTAAGTACAAACCAGATGCCGGCATGGTTCGCCGTGCCTGGTCACGATCCTTCACATCATATAAGCGCAATATATCGTGCTCAGGACGCATTTGAGAGCCAATCTCAACAACTACCCCCACCATGATTCGAACCATGTTATAGAGGAAGCCATTGCCATAGAACTCAAGTTGAATTTCATTGGCCTGTTTGTCCAAAATTGCTTTCGCTTCATAAATTGTTCGGACATTGGAACGAGCGGTTGACCCTGAGGCAACAAAACTTGAAAAATCATGTTCACCCACAAAGTCCTTCATTGCAGTCTGAACCCGTTCAATATCGATTGGAAAACGCCAGTTGCCGGTATAGTTTCGTTTGAAAGGATTCTTAAATTCACCCAAATCCAGACGATAGACATATCGTTTACCGGACACATCATAGCGGGCATGAAAAGTGTCGGATACCTTTTCAGCTTTTTTAATTTCCATATCGAGCGGCAATAAGCTGTTAAGACCCCGATAAATTGCTTTGGTCGGCAGATCAAATGGAAAATCAAAATGGACAACTTGTCCAAGCGCATGAACGCCAGCATCTGTTCTCCCAGAGCCATAAACGACAATCGGCGGATTAGGATTTTTAGCCATAACATTCACTTTTTGGGTTAAGACGCCCTCAATCGTCCTGCGTTTTGGTTGCCGCTCAAAGCCACTAAACAGTGTCCCGTCGTAGGCCAACGTCACTTTATATCGAATGTTGAACACCTCAACTCTTTCTTATAAATAAAACTAAAATACCTATCAATAAAAAGACTGCCCAACTGATGGTGTCTTTTCGCTGCCACCGGTAGACCCGATATTTGCTTCGGTGTTCACTGTCGGTAAAACCGCGGGCTTCCATTGCAGTTGATAGGTTTTCTGCATGATTGATCGCGCCAGTAAATAATGGAACGAGCAGTGGAACAGCCGCAGAAATCCGATGGCGCAAGCTTCCTGACCCGAAGTCAACCCCACGGGACCGCTGGGCATTCAAAATTGTTTCCATTTCGTCCATCAAGGTGGGGACAAAGCGCAATGCAATTGAAAGCATCAGTGCCAATGTATCCACTGGAAAGTGAACTTTTTTGAGTGGTCGTAAAACCGTTTGAACCCCATCCGCGATGGCCAACGGTGTGGTCGTCAAAGTGAGAACCGTCGAAATCATAATAATCAACAGACATCTGATAAACATGAAGCCACCGTTAATTAAACTGGTGTCGCTGATTGAAAACGGGCCAAAGTGCCAATATACATGCCCCCCACTGCTGAATAAAATCTGCAGTAGGACGGTAAAAACAATCAACCAAATCAGTGGCCTGATTCCTTTCAGAAAATAACCAATCGATACGCCTGACATGAGGACGACTAAAAGAATCAACCCACTTAATGCAGCATAGGTCCAGATATTATTGGCAAAGAAAATGACCACCACAAAATAAAAGCTCAGCATCAATTTGGATTGCGGACTCATTTGATGAACCCATGAGCTGCCAGGAAGGTATCGACCGAATAAAAAATTACTCATGTGATTGCCCTCCTTGGATAACGCCCACAATTGCATCCGCTAATTTATCGATCGTTAGTGGAATGGTTTTGAGTGGAACCCCTGCTGTGATCAATCGACAGGCAAATTCTGCAGCACTAGGTAAATCCAGATGCATGTCATAAACCCATTCAGGATCCGAGAAAATATCTTTCGGCTCACCATGTTTAACAACCTTACCTTGATCCATCACAATAACATCGGAAGCGTAGTCGACAACATCATCCATTTGATGCGTCACCAAAATAATCGTCATCCCCTGCTGTTGATGAAGTTTTTCAGCCAAGTCCATAATTTCTTTATGGCCACGCGGATCCAGGCCAGCAGTGGGTTCATCAAGGATTAAGATCTCCGGCTTCATCGCCAATACGCCAGCAATCGCAACTCTTCTCATTTGGCCACCGGAAAGATCAAATGGCGACTTGTCTTGTAAAGAGCCATCAAGGCCGACTAACCCCATTGCCTGCTTGGCGTCTAACCTCGCTTCTTCATCGGACACGCCATAATTTTTGGGGCCAAACATGATATCCTTGATCACCGTTTCTTCAAACAACTGTTTTTCCGGAAATTGAAAAACCATTCCGACGTGCTTACGAAGTTGTTTTAAATTTTTATTAGTGGTGGCAGGTGTAATCGTCCGACCGGATACTTTGATCTCTCCGGCAGTCGGCTTAAGAAGCGCATTAATATGCTGGACCAAAGTGGACTTGCCACTACCGGTATGGCCAATAATCGCTGTAAACGACCCACCAGCAATGGTGACAGACACCTGGCTCAAGGCGTTTTGAGCAAATGGGGTACCTGCTTGATAAGTATGCGTTACTTGCTTGAAATTAATTGTTTGATCCATGTAATTAACCTCTGATCATTGAGATATTGACTAGGTGAGTCGACTCCACGTTTTCTGAGGGCGGACAGTAATTCGGAGGTGAAGGGGGCTGATAGCCCGATTGACGTCAATTTGTTGATGTCACCAAAAATTTTATCAGGTTGATCAGCTTCGACGACTTTGCCCTTATTTACAACAATGACCTGATCTGCGCCAGCCGCCTCATCAATATCGTGGGTGATTGAGATGACGGTGAGGTCGTTATCATGTTTGATTTTATCAACCAACTTCAGAATCTCTTGTCGCCCACGGGGATCAAGCATACTAGTGGCTTCATCTAAAATAATAATTTTTGGACTAAGCGCAATAATTCCCGCAATTGCTACTCGCTGTTTCTGGCCGCCAGACAAGTTTGCAGGAATCCGGTCACGAAAGTCCCACATTCCGACCTGCTTGAGACTGTTCTCCACGATTTGCTGCATCTTTTCACGGGGAATTTGACGATTCTCGAGACCAAAGGCGACATCATCCTCAACAGTTGCACCAACAAACTGGTCTTCAGGATTTTGAAAAACCATGCCAATCTTATTGCGAATATCAAAGATATTTTCATCATTAACGGTCAGACCGTCAACAACAATTTGGCCGGATTTCAGAACAATCAGGCCATCAATTAACCGAGCCAAGGTACTTTTGCCGCTCCCGTTTTGGCCGATAATTGCAGTCCACTCGCCTTCATGAATGTTCATCGAAAAGTTAGTAAAGAGTCGTTCTTGGTCAGGATAATTGAATGAAATATTTTTAATTTGAATAATGTCCTTCATGATATTCCTCACGGCGTTCTAAGTGTTGTCTATATGTACAAAAAAATCACTTACAAGTAATCGGTGCATGAGATAAGTCCCACATTCAAACTAGACTAGGAACTGGGTTCCACCATCATAACGTTCTATACCAAAAACCTGAGTGATTCTCGTGATAAATATGTGATTTGGTTTAATACTAGTTAGTCAACTAACTCTAAAATGACCATTGGAGCACCGTCACCACGACGAGGCATAGTCTTCAAAATTCGTGTATATCCACCATTACGATCAGCATACTTTGTGGCTAATTCGCCAAATACCTTTTGTAAAGCAGTCGTAACGTTAATATCGTCACCGTCTTCTTTAACATCAGCAACAACATCACGAATAAATGAGGCAGCTTGACGACGCGCATGTAAGTCGCCATGCTTACCAAGTGAAATCATCTTGTCAGTAGTCGAGCGAACTTCCTTAGCTTTTGCTTCAGTAGTAATGATTTGACCATGAATAATTAATTCAGTAGTCAGATTACGAAGCAATGAGCGACGATGTGCACTACTACGTTGTAATTTCCGATAACCCATAATTGGATGTCCTCCTTCTTTATCTTTATTAGTCTTCTTTACGAAGTGAAAGGCCTAATGCAGCAAGCTTTTCTTTAACTTCTTCAAGTGATTTACGGCCAAGATTACGAACCTTCATCATATCAGCTTCGGTCTTTTCCGTAAGTTCTTGAACAGTATTAATGCCGGCGCGTTTCAGACAGTTGTATGAACGAACGGATAGGTCCAATTCCTCAATTGTCATTTCCAGCATTTTTTCTTTGTGGGTTTCTTCCTTCTCAACCATGATTTCGGTATTCTTAGCTTCATCAGTTAAATCAACAAACATCTCTAAATGTTCAGTTAAAATTTTGGCTGCCAAACTAACCGCTTCGCTCGGTGTAATTGAACCATCAGTCCAAATATCCAGAGTAAGCTTATCAAAATCATCGCGTTGACCAACCCGTGTACTTTCAACCTGATAGTTGACACGTTCGATTGGGGTATAAATTGAATCGACGGGAAGCACACCAATAGGCATTTCAGAACTGCGCTTTTTGTTTTCTACAGCAGAAACGTATCCACGACCTTTGTTGGCAGTTAACCGCATATGAAATGTGGCACCTTCAGCAACGGTAGCGATGTGCAAATCAGGGTTCAGAACAGTTACATCACTGTCAGCTTGAATATCACCGGCAGTAACGTCAGCAGGACCAATTACATCGATTTCCAAATTTTCTTCTTCATCTTCTGGCCCATCTAATTTCAAAGAAATTTTCTTAACATTCAATATAATCTGAGTAACATCTTCGACAACACCTTTGATCGTCGAAAATTCGTGCAGTACATCATCAATCTGGATACTGGTAACAGCTGCACCAGGAAGAGATGATAATAATGTCCGCCTCAAAGAATTTCCGAGAGTTGTACCATATCCCCGTTCGAGCGGTTCAACGACAACTTCACCAAAATTATTAGTTTCTTCAATTTTATGAATGTTAGGCTTTTCAAATTCAATCATTCTTATCATTAACCCCTTTCAAAACGCGTGAGTCTTCATGCAAAATATCAATATGCTTAAACCAAGTAAAATTCACTATATTGAATGTCTTAATTAAACTCGACGACGCTTTGGAGGACGAGAACCATTGTGAGGTACCGGAGTAACATCACGAATAGCAGTAACTTCCAATCCAGTAGCTTGAAGTGCACGAATGGCAGCTTCACGTCCTGAACCTGGTCCTTTAACAGCAACTTCAACGGACTTCATACCATGTTCCATTGATGCCTTAGCAGCAGCTTCTGCAGCCATTTGAGCAGCAAAAGGTGTTGACTTACGACTTCCACGGAAGCCTAATGCACCAGCTGATGACCAAGAAACCGCATTCCCAGTGGTATCGGTAATCATAACTAAAGTATTGTTGAATGTTGAATGGATATGTGCAACACCAGCGGCAATATTCTTTTTAGCACGGCGTTTACGACTTGTCTTTTTGTTTACCATAAAAACTGATGACCTCCTTCTTTAATTATTTTCTTCTACCAGCAGCAGCTTTGCTGCCTTTACGTGTGCGGGCATTGTTCTTGGTATGTTGACCACGAACTGGCAAGCCACGACGATGACGCATTCCGCGATATGATCCAATTTCTTGGAGTCGTTTGATGTTCATACTTACTTCACGACGTAAGTCACCTTCGATTTTAAGATCGCCGACAACTTCACGGATTTTGTCTTCTTGGTCTGGTGTTAAATCACGTACACGAACATCCTCAGAAACGCCAGCTTGAGCTAAGACTTTTTGAGCAGTTGTGTTACCAATACCAAAAATGTAAGTTAATCCGATGACAATTCGCTTATCACGGGGTAAATCAATTCCGGCAATACGAGCCATTGAGCATACACCTCCTGTTTTTGTTTATTTACCTTGGCGTTGTTTGTGCTTTGGGTTTGCTGAGCAAATAACCATTACTCGGCCTTTTCGTTTGATAATCTTGCAATGTTCACACATTTTTCGTACTGATGGTCGTACTTTCATTTTTAACCCTCCTCGAAAAAAAATGACGAAAAAGGACTACTTAAATCGATAAGTAATACGTCCCTTGGTTAAGTCGTAAGGAGACATTTCAACGGTAACTTTATCTCCCGGAAGGATCCGAATATAATGCATTCGGATCTTACCAGAAACATGAGCTAGAATTTCATGTCCGTTCTCAAGTTCAACACGAAACATTGCATTCGGCAATGTTTCAACGACTTTTCCTTCAACTTCAATAACATTATCTTTAGCCACTCAATACACCTCCAATGTTAAATTAGATTGAATAAATTAAATTAATCTTGACAAACCTATGACAGTTTAACACATTCATTATATTTCATCAATCTAACCGACTCAACACTTAATAAAATGAGGCTTAGAGTGTGCTCAAGATTTTGTCAACATTTTGCCAAACTTCATCAATGTCTTTGCTGCCATCAACATTGAACAAAAGATTGCGATCTTGATAGTATGCAATCAATGGTGTGTTCATCTTAACGTTGACCTTAAGACGATTCTTAACAGCTTCGGGTTTGTCATCCTCACGCTGGTAAAATTCATGTCCACCACAGACATCGCAGGTACCAGGGACCTTGGGCATATGATACAACTTATGATAAGTAGCACCACAGTTTCTACAGATGAAACGACCTGATAGACGCTCTGTCAGCAACTTAGGATCAACATCGATGTTGATCACGGCTGTCAAAGGTTTACTCAAGTCCTGAGTCATTTGAGACAACGCATCTGCTTGCTCCAGGGTTCTGGGATAGCCATCTAACAAGAAGCCCGGTTTGGTATCATCTTGAGCCAATCTCTCTTTAACAATCCCATTGGTCACTTCGTCAGGAACCAAATTCCCCTTATCAGTGAACTCTTTCGCCTTAACCCCGAGAGGTGTGCTATTTGAGATTGCATCGCGGAACATGTCTCCCGTTGAAATATGAGGTACGTGGTACTTATCCACAATAAATTGTGCTTGAGTACCTTTCCCCGCACCAGGTAAACCCATTAATATCAAGTTCAATGACATTTCGTTGCCCTCCTCGTTAATAGCTGAATTGCTTAAAACTAATCTTCAGTTGGTCGTGTATCATGAATAAAGCCAACGTACTCTCGCTTCATCATCAAACCACGAATCTGACGAATCGTTTCAATCGCAACACCAACAACAATTAACAGGCTAGTTCCACCTAATCCAATTGATTCATCCAAATTCCACAGGTTTTGCGCAATCAAAGGAATCAAAGCAACAACTCCAAGGAATAACGCACCTACAGTACTTAATTTCATCAACAGATCAGAAACATAAGATTGCGTCTCATGACCTGGCCATACGCCAGGAATGTAACTGCCTTGCTTTTGCAAATTCTCCGAAAGTTTTTCCGGGTTAACTTGAACAAAAGCATAAAAGAAAGTGAACATGATGATCAAGATTGTATAGAAAGCTGCACCAGTTGGTGTTTGCATATTAAACAAATTGTTCAATACTTGGAACCAAGTCGCAGTTGAATAGTTATTAGTGAACGCCATCAATATAGTTTGGGGAGTTGCAATAAACGAACTTGCAAAGATAACTGGAATAACGCCGGCAACGTTAACCTTCAATGGAAGGTAACTGCTGTCAGGTGAACCAGAAACTCGCCTGGTATATTGAATTGGTACTCTTCGTTCAGCCTGTTGAACCCAAGTAACGAAGGTCACGATCACCAATACGATGATCAGCAATGCAATCGCAAAAAGGATTGGCTGCCACAGATCTGCACCAGAAACACCGACAAAGTACTGTGTCCACAATGACTGAAGGCCAACAGGGATTCGGGCAATAATACCTGCAAAGATAATCATTGAAATCCCGTTTCCTAGTCCACGTTCAGTAATCATGTCACCCATCCAAGTTGTTAACATTGTTCCACCGGTTAAAATCAAGCCAATGATGACAAATGTCTTGATGCTTGGATTTTGAACAAGATTTAAACTACTTAATTGGTTAAATCCTGCAGTGATTCCAACGGATTGGAAAAATGCCAAGATGACGGTTAAGTATCTTGTATGTTGATTTAACTTACGACGACCAACTTCACCCTGTTTACCCCATTCAACATATCTGGGAACGATATCCATCTGGAGCAGCTGGATGATAATTTGTGCAGTAATATATGGGGAAACTCCCATCGCAAAGATGGAGTAGTTAGTTAGTCCACCACCACTGAAAGTGTTTAGGATACTAACCAATCCAGAAGATGCAACGGAGGTTAATGCTTTGGCATTGATCCCGGGAACAGTTATGTATGCTCCCAGACGGAATATAACTAGCACAAACAAAGTAAAAAGCATCTTGTTGCGAATATCCTTCACTTTGAATGCTTTTGCTAAAGTCGAAAGCATTAAACCACCTCGATTTTACCGCCCGCATTTTCAATTACGGATTGTGCAGCTTTTGAGAACTTGTTAGCCTTAACGGTCAACTTCTTAGTAAGTTCACCTTCACCAAGAATCTTGATGCCTGATTTGGCATTCTTAACAAGTCCTGATTGTTGAAGTAATTCAGGCGTAACTTCCGTACCGTTGTCAAAGCTTTCAAGCTTCACAACATTCACAACAGCATATTCCTTACGGTTAATGTTGTTGAATCCACGTTTAGGAATTCGACGGTACAATGGCATTTGGCCACCTTCGAAACCTACACGAGTCTTGCTACGCGCTTTTTGACCCTTTTGACCACGACCAGCAGTTTTACCTTTGCCGGCAGAACGGCCACGACCTTTACGTGTACGTAATGAACGAGAACCTTCAGCAGCCTTCAATTCATTTAATTTCATGAAATTGGCACCTCCTTACTAATTATTAGTCTTTAACTTGTTCAACTTCAATTAAGTGAGCAATTTGGAAAAGGGCTCCACGAATAGATTCGTTGTCTGGTTTAACAACAGTACTATTAACGCGACCCAAGCCAAGTGCCTTCACAATTTTACGTTGCTTTGGAAGGCGATGAGTTACGCTACGTTTTAAAGTAATTTTTAATTGAGCCATCTAAAACACCCTCCTTATTCAGCTAAATGTTGGGTTGAAACCCCACGTAAAGCTGAAATTTCTTCAGCACTCTTCAACTCAACCAAGCCTTTGAATGTTGCTCGGATAACGTTGATAGGAGTATTGGAACCCAGTCGTTTACTAGTAACATCGTCAATACCAGCTAATTCCATCACGGAACGAACGGCACCGCCGGCTGCTACTCCAGAACCTTCTGCAGCAGGCTTCAATAAAATTCGGCCACCACCAAATGTTCCGAGAACTTCATGAGGAATTGTTGTACCAACAATCGGAACCTCAATTAAGTTTTTACGAGCAGCTTCAACAGCCTTACGGATTGCTTCCGGAACTTCTTGTGCTTTACCAGTTCCAAAACCAACATGACCGTGCTTGTCTCCAACAACAACTAAAGCGGCAAAACGAAGGCGACGGCCACCTTTTACAACTTTAGTGATCCGGTTGATTGAAACGACGTTGTCTTCAAGCTCTAATTTATCTGGATCAATAAATTTCTTCATGTGCGGTTATTCCTCCTTTTTAAAATTCTAGTCCATTTTCACGAGCAGCATCTGCAAGAGCTTGAACACGACCATGATACAAATATCCACCACGATCGAAAACAACATCTTTGATGTTCTTTTCGCTAGCACGTTGAGCTACTAATTTACCAACACTGGCTGCTTGTTCAGTCTTGTTACCACTACTGATTGCAGAATCAAGTGTTGAGGCACTAACAAGCGTTACACCCTCTACGTCATCAATTACTTGAGCGTAGATGTTTTTATTAGAACGATAGACATTCAAGCGTGGGCGCTCGGCAGTACCAGAAATTTTATTACGGACACGATTATGACGGCGTTTCCGATTCTTATTCTTATCTGGTTTAGAAATCACAATAGTCACCTCAAAATTTTATTAGGCTGGTATCTTACTACTTACCAGTCTTACCTTCCTTACGAATAATATGTTCGTTTTCATAACGAATACCTTTACCCTTATATGGTTCAGGAGAACGTACTGAACGAACTGATGCAGCAAAGTCACCAACTGCTTGTTTACTGATACCGTTAATGTGAATCGTTGTGTTATCAGGAACTTCAACAGTCAGATCATCTGGAACAGTCATTTCAACGGGGTTTGAATAGCCAACATTCAATGTTAGATTCTTGCCCTTAAGTTGTGCACGATAACCAACACCAACCAACTTCAAAGTCTTCTTGAAGCCAGTGGTGACGCCATCAACCATGTTGCTGACGTTGGCACGAGTTGTACCATGCAATGCACGCACTTTATCATTGTAATCGCCAATGGGCTCAAAGTTAACTTCGTTGCCTTTGATAATCATCTTAATTTGTGATGAAATCTCGCGGGTTAAAGATCCTTTGGCACCTTTAACAGTTACAGTATTTCCATCTGCTTTTACCTCGACACCTTTTGGTAGTTCGATGGTTTTATAACCAATTCGACTCATTAATTACACCTCCGATTTGATGAATTTTACCAGATGTAAGCTAACACTTCGCCGCCAATTTTTTGGGCGCGTGCTTGCTTATCAGTGATCACACCATTTGATGTGGAAATGATAGCAATTCCAAGACCATTTAAAACCTTAGGAACAGCATCTGCTTTAACATATGAACGTAATCCTGGCTTAGAGATTCTCTTAAGACCAGTGATAACACGTTGCTTATCCTTGCCATACTTCAAGAAAACACGGATAATGCCTTGTTTGTCATCTTCGATATATTCAACATCGCGTACAAAACCCTCACGTTTAAGGATCTCAGCGATGTCACGTTTGATTTTTGATGCAGGAACTTCAACTGTTTCATGGTAAACCATGTTTGCATTACGAATGCGAGTTAAAAAGTCTGCAATTGGATCAGTCATAGACATCAGCGCACAACCTCCTTTTTAATTATTACCAACTAGCTTTCTTCATGCCAGGAATTTGACCTTTGTGGGCAAGTTCACGGATGCATAAACGGCATAAATGGAATTTCTTGTATACAGAACGAGGTCGTCCGCAGCGTTCACAACGAGTGTAGTTCTGGGTTGAGAACTTAGCAGGGCGTTCACTTTTTACAATTAATGATTTTTTAGCCAATGTGAAACCTCCTCTTTATCTTGCAAATGGCATACCGAACTGAGCTAATAATTCATGTGACTCTTCATCGGTATTTGCGGTAGTTACGATTACGATATCCAAGCCTCTAACCCGGTTAACATTATCGTAATTAATTTCAGGGAAAATCAATTGTTCGCGGACACCTAAAGTGTAGTTACCACGACCATCAAAGGCACGTGTGCTAACACCATGGAAATCACGGACACGTGGTAATGAAACGTTGACTAACTTATCTAAGAAGTCATACATTCTGTCACCACGGAGCGTAACTTTAGCACCGATTGACATTCCTTCACGTAATCTAAATCCGGCAATTGATTTTTTGGCCTTTGTAACCAATGGCTTCTGACCTGAAATCAGTGCTAATTCAGAAACGGCTTCATCGAGATTCTTAGCATTAGTGACAGCATCACCAACACCCATGTTCAGAACGATCTTATCAATCTTAGGAGCTTGCATAACTGATTTGTAGCTGAATTTATCCATCATATGTGGTGTAATTTCGCTATTGAATTTTTCTCGTAAACGACTTGACATTTAAAAGGTATCCTCCTTTCACTAGTGATTAATCGATCGCTTTTTGCGATTTCTTTGAGTAACGTACTTTTTTACCATCTTCAACTTTAATACCAATTCGAGTTGGTTCGTTGGTTGATGGGTCAATTAGCATAACATTTGATACATGAATTGGCGCTTCGGTATCAACAATTCCACCTTGGGGATTGGTCGAAGAAGCTTTTGTATGCTTCTTAACTTTGTTAATTCCTTCAACAATCACACGATCTTTTGAAGCGATAGTTTTAGTAACTGTCCCTTCCTTACCTTTATCCTTACCACTAATAACACGGACTTTGTCACCAGTTTTAATGAACATCTACGGCACCTCCTTATATCCGGGTAGTGATTACAGTACTTCTGGGGCTAATGAAACAATCTTCATGAAGTTGCTGTCACGTAATTCGCGGGCAACTGGGCCAAAGATACGAGTACCTTGAGGGCTCTTGTCATCACGGATAAGAACCGCAGCATTTTCATCAAAACGAATGTATGAACCATCATTACGACGAGTAACAGCTTTAGTACGTACTACAACAGCTTTAACAACGTCACCCTTTTTGACAACGCCACCTGGTGTTGCTTGTTTAACCGTAGCAACAATGGTATCACCGATTCCGGCATACCTTCTGGCTGAGCCACCTAAAACCTTAATAGTTAACAATTCTCTTGCACCTGAGTTGTCGGCAACTTTCAAACGACTTTCTTGTTGAATCACAGGTATATCCTCCCTTCATCATTGGATCGAATACGATAATAATGATAATTAAGTAAAGTTAAATAATAACTGCTTTTTCAACAATCTTGATTAAACGGAATCGCTTTGTCTTTGACAATGGGCGAGTTTCCATGATTTGAACAAGATCGCCAGTTTTAGCTTCATTATTTTCATCATGAGCTGTAAATTTCTTTGAGTATCTAACACGCTTACCATATGTTGCATGTTTCTTGTAAGTTGAAACTTCAACAGTAATTGTCTTATCACTCTTGTCAGAAACAACGCGTCCTTGATAAACCTTACGCTGGTTACGTTCTTCAGCCATTAATTATACCTCCCTTATCGTATTCTATTTGTTGAGTTCTTGTTGACGAAGTGCAGTCTTAATGCGCGCAATGTTCTTACGAACCTGCTTCAAACGCGCAGTATTCTCCAACTGGCCAGTGGCTAATTGGAAACGAAGATTGAACAGTTCATCTTTGTAATCTTTTTCTTTGTCAATCATTTGAGCAGTGGTCAACTTGCTGATATCTTTAGCCTTCATTTGATTCGCCACCTACTTCCTCACGTTCTATGATCTTAGTA
This sequence comes from Lentilactobacillus parakefiri, assembly GCF_002157585.1. Classification (GTDB taxonomy): domain Bacteria; phylum Bacillota; class Bacilli; order Lactobacillales; family Lactobacillaceae; genus Lentilactobacillus; species Lentilactobacillus parakefiri. Next base: position 21,935 of record NZ_BDGB01000025.1, on the reverse strand, counting down.
CGAACAGGAAGTTTGTTTGATGCAAGGCGTAATGCTTCATGGGCAGTCGCTTTATCAACTCCACCAATTTCGAACAATACTTTGCCACGCTTAACTGGTGAAACCCAGCCAGCTGGTGTACCTTTACCATTACCCATTCGAACTCCGACACCTTTTTCAGTATATGATTTATGAGGGAAAATCTTGATCCAAACTTTTCCTCCACGCTTCATATGACGAGTCATCGCCACACGGCATGCTTCGATTTGACGGTTAGTGATCCAATGTGAATCAAGTGCCTGTAAACCGTAATCACCGAAAGTAACCGTCTTACCACCTTTGGCAGTTCCGCGGAGCTTGCCACGATGTTCACGACGATGCTTTACACGTTTAGGTACTAACATGTTTATTTCCCTCCTTTAGCAGCTTTGCTGTCCTTTGGCTTTTCAGGGAGAACTTCACCACGATAGATCCAAGTTTTTACACCAATTGATCCATAGGTAGTAAAAGCTTCAACCCATGAGTAGTCAATATCTGCTCTTAAAGTATGCAGAGGAACAGTTCCGTCTGAGTATGATTCAACACGAGCCATATCAGCACCATTAAGACGACCAGCAACCTGAGTCTTAATTCCTTTGGCACCAGAACGCATTGTCCGTTGCATTGCTTGACGCATTGCACGACGGAAAGCAACACGGCCTTCCAGTTGACGAGCAATGTTTTCGCCAACCAACTTGGCATCTAAATCAGGCTTCTTGATTTCGATGATGTTGATGTGGACTCTCTTACCTGTGAGGTCATTAAGCTCTTTACGAAGATTTTCAACCTCAGATCCACCCTTACCAATGACCATTCCTGGCTTAGCGGTATGAATCGAAACATTAACGCGGTTTGCTGCACGTTCAATTTCAACAGTAGAAACAGACGCATTAGCAAGACGTTTCTCTATATATTTACGAATTTGTAAATCTTCTTTTAAGTAAGCTGCATAGTCTTTACCTGCATACCACTTAGCTTCCCAGTCGCGAATGATTCCAACTCGTAAACCATTAGGATTTATCTTATTACCCACGCGTTATCCCTCCTCTTTTTCTGATACAACAATTGTAATGTGACTTGTACGCTTGTTGATTGGTGAAGCTGAACCCTTTGCACGAGGACGGAATCGCTTAAGCGTTGGGCCTTCGTTAACAAATGCTTCACTAACAAACAAGTTTTCACTATCTAAATCAAAATTATTTTCTGCATTAGCAACTGCAGATTTAAGAACTTTTGAAACTACCGGAGAAGCACCGCGGGGTGTGAAATCCAAGATTGCGGCTGCTTCAGCAACACTCTTACCTTTAATAAGATCAACTACAAGACGGACCTTACGTGCGGCAATGCGAACAGTTTTGGCAGTTGCTTTTGCTGATGTAACTTGTTCAGCCATTTGTTATCCTCCTTGTTATTAAACAGTCTTCTTATCGTCAGTTCCATGACCATGGAATGTACGAGTGGGTACGAATTCTCCGAGCTTATGACCAACCATGTCTTCTTGAACATATACTGGGACATGCTTACGTCCATCATAAACAGCAAATGTATATCCAATAAAGCTTGGGAAAATCGTTGATCGGCGTGACCAAGTTTTGATAACGGCCTTTTTATCCTGGTCTTTTTGGGCATCTACCTTCTTGAGTAAATACTCATCGGCGAATGGCCCTTTTTTCAAACTACGACTCATTTTGCAACCTCCTCTGCACAGATATTAATCGTGATTAATAAATGCGTTCTATTACATCTTTGAACCTTTACGACGACGAACGATAAACTTGTCCGAACGTGCTTTCTTAGAACGAGTCTTCTTACCAACTGTCTTCTTACCCCATGGTGATAATGGTGATGGAAGACCAACTGGTGCTTTACCTTCACCACCACCATGAGGGTGATCGTTAGGGTTCATTACAGATCCACGAACATGAGGACGTTGACCCTTGTAACGTGTACGACCAGCTTTACCAACATTGATAAGTTCATGTTCTTCATTGCTTACTGAGCCGATAGTTGCACGGTTAGTGCTAAGAATTAAACGAACTTCACCAGATGCCAGTCTTACAAGTGAATACTTGCCATCGCGACCAAGCAATTGAGCAGATGCACCAGCTGAACGAACAAGCTGACCACCCTTACCAGGTTTAAGTTCAATGTTGTGAATAATTGTACCAACTGGAATGTTAGATAATGGCAATGTGTTACCTGGCTTAATATCGGCATTAACGCCAGATTCAACCTTGTCGCCCACCTTTAATCCCTTGGGTGCAATAATGTATGATTTAATTCCGTCAGTATACACAATCAAAGCAATGTTAGCAGTCCGGTTAGGATCGTATTCAATTGCTTTAACTGTGGCATAGACATGATCTTTGATACGTTTGAAATCAATAATACGATATTGATTCTTGTTACCACCACCACGGTGACGAACAGTCATATGTCCGTAATTATTACGGCCGGCTGTTTTACTTTTTGATTCAATCAAAGACTTTTCAGGCTTACGTTTAGTAATTGCGCTGTAGTCTAAGCTTGTCATATTACGTCTACCATTGCTGGTTGGCTTATATGTTTTAATGGCCAAAACGTGTTCCTCCTATATTAGAGATTTGTTTGATTATTCTTCGTTGAATAATTCAATTTCCTTTGAATCTTCGGTTAAGGTAACGATTGCCTTACGACGCTTTTTAGTGTAACCGGCGTAACGACCTTGTCGCTTGAGCTTACCACGAACGTTCATGATATTCACACGGACAACCTTAACATCAAAAATGTCTTCGATCGCCTTTTTAACTTGGGTCTTAGTTGCTCGTAAATCAACATCGAATGTGTATGTCTTGTCGTCCATCTTACTGGTTGTTTCCTCAGTAATAACCGGGCGTAAAATAATATCGCGTGATTCCATTATGCGAGCACCTCCTCTACTTGAGAAAGAGCAGCTTTCGTAATAACAACTTTGTCGTGATCAGCAACATCCAAAGTGTTAATGCCTTGAGCAGAAACAACTTTAACGTTTTCCAAATTACGAGCGGACAGAACTGCCTTTTCGTTGTCGTCTTCCAAAACTACTAATGTCTTAGTTGAAACGTCTAATTTGCTTAATAATTCAGCAAATTCTTTAGTCTTAGGTGCATCAAATTGTAAAGCATCAACAACAACAAACTTGTTGTCGGAAACCTTTTCTGATAACACTGACTTCAATGCTAAACGTGAAACTTTCTTAGGCAAACGGTATGAGTATGAACGTGGAGTAGGTCCAAAAACAATTCCACCGCCACGCCATTGTGGTGAACGGATAGAACCTTGTCGAGCTCTACCAGTACCCTTTTGACGCCAAGGCTTCTTTCCACCGCCGCGAACTGCTGAACGGTTCTTAACGGAATGAGTCCCTTGACGTAAAGAAGCACGTTGCATAACAATTGCGTCAAACACAACGTTATTGTTAGGCTCGATGCCAAAGATACCATCATTTAATGCAACGGTACCATTCTTACTTCCGTCTTGTTTATATAATGCTACGTCAGTCATCTATGGTTGCCTCCCTTCTACTTGTTTGAGCCGTGAACGGCACTTCTAATTGTGATATATGATTTATTTGCACCAGGTACATTACCTTTGATTAAGAGAACATTGTTGTCAGTGTCGGCATTCACGATCTCCAAATTTTGAATGGTAACAGTCTTGTTACCCATTCGTCCAGGCAATTTCATACCAGGAACAACACGGTTAATGATGACACCGAGTGAACCTGGACGACGGTGATAACGAGAACCATGAGTTTCTGGTCCACGTGACTGGCCGTCTTTATGGATGTTACCTTGGTATCCATGACCTTTTGTGGTTCCAGTTACATCAACGATGTCTCCTGGTTTAAAGATATCTGCTTTAACTTCATCAGATACTTTATAGTCTCCCAGCTCAACATCTTTGATTTCTTTAATGAAGCGCTTAGGAGTCGTATTTGCTTTCTTTGCATGACCTTGTTCTGGCTTATTGGTAAGCACAGTACGTTTGTCTGCATAACCTAATTGAACTGAATCGTAACCATCATTTTCAACGGTCTTGATCTGCATAATGACATTAGGTGTCACTTCGACGACAGTTACTGGAACTAACTCACCGTTTTCAGTGAAGACTTGCGTCATTCCAACTTTCTTTCCTAAGATTCCTTTTCTGGTCATGAGTACACCTCCGATATATTGTATTTATTATAGTTTAATTTCAATATCCACACCGCTAGGCAAGTCGAGCTTCATTAATGAGTCAACTGTCTTTGGCGTTGGATTTAAAATATCGATTAATCGCTTGTGAGTCAAAATTTCGAATTGCTCACGAGAATCCTTAAACTTATGTGGTGAAGCTAAAACAGTGTAGATTATACGATCAGTAGGCAATGGAATTGGACCTGAGATAGTAGCTCCAGTTCTTTGCGCAGTTGCAACAATCTTGTCTGCGGATTGATCGAGGATACGATGCTCGTATGCCTTCAATCGAATACGAATTTTTTGTTTTGCCATTGTGTTCCCTCCTTCGTCTATTTTGAAAATAGGACTAACTCCGTGAAAATTACCGCCAAACCCATGGCAAAGCATCCGGGTGTGTCGCAACCTTTCACATCAAAGCTAATACATATTGCTTTAGGGCAAACTTATCCCTAAAAACAAGTACTCAAATAGTGTACTAAAAAAAGCCGCATAAAACAAGTGTTAACAGCAATAAATTCGTTTTGTAATATTACTGTTACTTGAAAAAACAATTTGAACTTTTCTTGACATTCAAATGATCGTAAATAACTTTAACCTATTCATTATACATTGTCGTATGATTATTTAACAGTTCTTTGGATAAAAAAAGGGACCGGAAATAAATTCCGATCTCCTGATTTTGAAATTAATCTTCAGCGGGTTGGTTCCCACCGTTTTTCTTAATAATTTCTGCTTGAATGCTCTTTGGAACTGGCTCGTAATGATCAAATGTCATGGTGAATGTACCACGACCCTGTGATGCAGAACGAAGTGTCGTTGCGTAACCGAACATTTCAGCAAGTGGAACGAATGAATGAATCACTTCAGCACCACTTCTGCTTTCCATTCCATCAACTCGTCCACGTCGTGCAGTAACTTGGCCCATAACATCACCCATGTACTCTTCAGGGACGTTAATATCAACCTTCATGATTGGTTCCAAGATTACTGGAGCGGCAGTTTTAGCAGCATTACGAAGTGCGATTGATGCGGCTACCTTAAATGCAGCTTCACTAGAATCGACTTCATGATAACTACCATCGTATAACTTTGCTTTTAAATCAATTAATGGGTAACCGGCGAGCACACCGTTAGCCAGTGATTCTTTCAAACCTTGTTCTACGGCTGGAATGTATTCACGAGGAACAACACCACCGACGATGGCATCTTCGAATTCGAAACCTTTTCCTTCTTCGTTTGGTGTAAATTCAATCCAAACATCACCATATTGACCTTTACCACCAGACTGACGGATAAATTTACCTTGCGCCTTGGTTGGTTTGGTAAATGCTTCACGGTATGAAACTTGTGGTGCACCAACTGTGGCTTCCACGTGGAATTCACGTTTCATACGATCAATGATGATATCCAAATGCAACTCACCCATTCCGGCGATTAAAGTTTCACCAGTTTCAGGGTTGGTGGTTGCCTTGAATGTTGGGTCTTCTTCAGAAAGCTTTTGAAGCGCAACGTTCATCTTATCCTGGTCAGCCTTAGTCTTAGGTTCTACGGCAACCTGGATAACTGGGTCAGGGAATTCCATTGATTCCAAATGAAGTGGATGATCGACATCAGTCAATGAATCACCGGTTGTGGTGTTCTTTAAACCAATGGCGGCAGCAATATCACCTGAGAATACTTCTGGGATTTCTTGACGGTGATTTGAATGCATTTGAAGCAAACGACCAACACGTTCACGTTTGTCTTTAGTTGCGTTCAAAATATATGAACCTGACTCAAGGGTTCCTGAGTAAACCCGGATGTAAGTTAAACGACCAACGAATGGATCAGTTGCAACTTTGAAAGCCAAAGCAGCAAAACTGGCATCATCGTTAGCTTTCAACTCAATCTTGTCACCCGTTTCAGGATCAGTTGCGTTGTATGGCTTAACATCAAGTGGTGATGGTAAGTAGTCAATAACCGCATCCATCAACATTTGAACACCCTTGTTCTTGAAGGCTGATCCGGCTAATACTGGGAACAGTTCCAAGTTCAAGGTAGCCTTACGAATAGCAGCCTTGATTTCAGGAATCGGAATTTCTTCACCTTCAAGGTACTTGTTCATAATATCGTCATCAACGTCGGCCAACGTTTCAACTAATTGGTCACGGCGCTTCTTAGCTTCATCTTTATATTCATCAGGAACATCAACTGTATCCCAATTTGAACCAAACTTATCTTCGTCGTAGATATCGGCCTTCATTTCGATCAGGTCAATAACCCCTTCGAAATCATCTTCAGCACCGATTGGCATCTGGATAGGAAGTGGCTTAGCATTCAGGCGGTCTTCAATTGAGCCGACTGAGAAATCAAAGTTAGCACCAACTTTATCCATCTTGTTAACAAAGACGATCCGGGGAACGTCATAATCAGATGCTTGACGCCAAACAGTTTCGGTCTGAGGTTCAACACCCGCTTGGGCATCCAAAACAGCGATAGCGCCGTCTAAGACACGCAATGAACGCTCAACTTCAACGGTAAAGTCCACGTGTCCTGGGGTATCAATAATGTTGATACGGTGGTCTTTCCATTGAGCAGTTGTAGCAGCTGACGTGATGGTAATACCACGTTCCTGTTCTTGTGGCATCCAGTCCATTTGTGAAGCACCATCATGGGTTTCACCAATTTTATGAATTTTACCAGTATAGTACAAGATCCGTTCGGTTGTGGTCGTTTTACCAGCATCGATATGGGCCATAATCCCGATATTACGAGTTTTTTCGAGCGGAAACTCTCGTTTGTTAGCCATTGTGTAACTCCTTCCGATTCGTACAAAAAGTGGCTAAATCAGCCACTTATTAGTTTGAGCTGTTTAGAAAAATCCTGAGATTACCAACGATAATGTGCAAAGGCACGGTTGGCTTGAGCCATTCTGTGTGTATCTTCACGTTTCTTAACTGATGCACCTGTGTTATTAGCAGCATCCATGATCTCACGTGCAAGACGTTCAGTCATCGTATGCTCACCACGTGAACGGGCGTAGTTAACGATCCAACGCAAGCCCAATGTTGTCCGGCGATCTGGTCGAACTTCAATTGGCACTTGGTAGTTAGAACCACCAACACGACGAGCCTTAACTTCAAGAACCGGCATAACGTTCTTCATAGCTTCTTCAAAGACGTCAACTGGTTCGTTGTTAGTTTCTTTCTTAATTAAATCAAATGCACCATATAAAATTTGTGATGCAGTTCCACGTTTACCGTCTAACATCAAACGGTTAATTAAACGGGTTACCAATTTTGAGTTATAAATTGGATCAGGAAGTACTTCCCGTTTTTGAACATTTCCTTTTCTAGGCATTTCGTTATCCTCCTCATGATTCTATAAAACTAAATATTTAGATTGCATTAGTAAGATTATTCTTTAGGCTTCTTTGTACCGTATTTTGAACGACCTTGACGACGGTCCTGAACACCAGCGGTATCAAGTGCACCACGAATAACGTGATAACGAACACCAGGTAAATCCTTAACACGGCCACCACGGATTAAAACAACACTATGTTCTTGTAAGTTATGACCAATACCTGGAATGTAAGCCGTAACTTCAATTAAGTTAGACAAACGAACACGGGCATATTTACGTAAAGCAGAGTTAGGCTTCTTTGGTGTCATCGTACCAACACGGGTTGCAACACCTCGTTTTTGAGGGGCTGGAACAGTTACCTGCTTCTTTTTGAAACTATTGTAAGCATAGTTTAAAGCTGGTGACTTTGATTTTGAAGTTCTAGAATGACGTCCTTTACGGACCAATTGGTTAATTGTAGGCATCTAAAAAGTTCTCCTTTCGAAATTTCAATGTAAGTCCACACATCCAGGCGGTTCTTTTTTATGTAAAAAGAAATGTGTACCGCCCAACACTTTTTGTCATATACAGTCAGCATGTCTGAATATTCAGGAATCTGTCACAAAAAGCACCTTGTCTAATTTATCATGACTAACCAGTTGTGTCAATGAATCGCGTTGAATAATTTCAAACATAACAACGTACATAAGATGCAGAGGTAGAAAATATGATAATCATTCAATTTTTGCTGGGTGCAAGCCTGGCGTCGTTCTTTAATTTGGTTGCCATCAGAACGCAACGGGGCGAATCAATTGTCACACCACGATCGCACTGCGATAGTTGTGGCAGCCAACTGAGTAATTTTGATTTAATTCCCGTCTTCAGTTACATTATTTTAATGGGAAAGTGTCGATACTGCAAACAAAAGTTTTCTGCAGCCTGCTTTACCATTGAGCTGGCTGCCGGATCGGCCGCAGCCAGCTTAAATCTCTCCGTGATCAGTGGACTGTATGCGTGCACACTCATCATTTTAACGGCCCTCAGTTCTTTTGATTCTGTGAACCAACAAATTCCAACAAACGGAATTATTCTGCTGTTTGCTATTTCTGGATTATCAAACAGCCACCCGATCCAAGACATTTTAATTGCGGTGGTTGTTTATTTACTTGTCCAATTTCTAAACCACCACTTTCGTTGGATGGGAAGTGGCGACATCGACATCTACTTGTGTCTATGGTTATCATCCAATATTCCCAATTTACTTTGGCAAACATTTATTGCTTGCATTGCTGCCCTCCTTTACTTAATCGTCGCCCCGTGGCCCAAAGAATCTAAAATTCCTTTCGTTCCGTTCATCACCATTGGTTACTTTTTAACCAATCAGTATCAATCGTTCCTGTTACCACTCATTTCATAACAAAAAAAGGATTCCAGCTCTCTCGAGTTGAAATCCTTTTTATTTGATCGATTCAATTTAAATCATTATTTGGTCGTCTTACTCTTGTTAGCATCTTCAGCCTTCATTTTTTCTTCGAGCTGGCTAATTGAGTAAACCCCATCAGTTGAGGAGCTGCCGATTTCTTCGGGCTTAATTCCCCGGTAATCTGGCATACCAGTACCTGCAGGGATTAACTTACCAATAATAACATTTTCCTTCAAACCAACCAGTGGATCATTCTTACCACGAATTGCAGCGTCTGTAAGAACACGAGTTGTTTCCTGGAATGATGCAGCTGACAAGAAACTGTTCGTTTCAAGGGCAGCCTTGGTAATCCCAAGTAAGACAGGACGGGCAGTTGCCGGAATCCCACCATTAACAACCGTGTCACCATTGCTTGTCCGGAAATCATTAATGTCCATCAAAGTACCAGGCAATACATCAGTGTCACCAGGATCCATGATCCGGACCTTACGAAGCATCTGACGAATCATGATTTCCACATGCTTATCAGCCACTTCCACACCTTGCATTCGGTAAACTCTTTGAACTTCATGAAGCAGGTAATTTTCAGTTGAAAGCACATCTCTAACCTTCAACAGTTCCTTAGGATCAACAGAACCTTCATTAAGAGCTGAACCACGGTGAATATAATCACCTTCGGCAACTCTCATTCGAGCTGTGATCAGAACAGTGTAAGTTCGAGTATCAGATTCGCCTTTAATGGTAATCTCTTTGGTTCTTTCAGCCGGATTTTCTTCAATCGACTCAACGGTACCAGTAACCTCACTGATCTCCGCTTTACCTTTTGGATTACGTGCTTCAAAAATTTCTTGAACACGAGGAAGTCCTTGGGTAATATCGGCGTTACCAGCAACACCACCAGTATGGAAGTTACGCATCGTCAACTGGGTACCAGGTTCACCGATTGATTGAGCAGCAACAGTACCAACTGCTTCACCAACTTCAACCTCGTCACCAGTGGCCATGTTACGCCCATAACATTTCTCACAAACACCATGAATGGTGTTGCAAGTAAATGCGGAACGAATCGTCACTTCTTTAATGCCAAGATCATCAATCTTAGTTGCTTGATCCTCAGTAATCATGGTGTTTGCTGGAACAATCACATCACCGGTCTTAGGATTCTTAACGGATTTGTGAGCATAACGACCAACAATTCGATCGTACAATGGTTCGATCATTTCGTTACCTTCAGTAATCGCACTGATGGTCAGGCCACGATCGGTGCCACAGTCTTTCTCACGAACGATGACATCTTGAGCAACATCCACCAAACGTCGGGTCAAGTAACCAGAGTTGGCAGTCTTAAGGGCGGTATCGGTCATTCCTTTACGAGCCCCATGGGTTGAAATGAACATTTCCAAAACAGTCAGACCCTCACGGAAGTTTGAAGTAATTGGCAATTCCATGATTTCACCGTTAGGAGCGGCCATCAAACCACGCATTCCGGCCAACTGAGTAAAGTTTGAAATGTTACCACGAGCACCAGAATCACTCATCATAAAGATTGGGTTCTGTGGATCTTGGTTTTCCAACAGACGCTTTTGAATGTCGTCCTTGGCATCATTCCAAATGCCAATAACCCGTTCGTAACGTTCATGATCAGTAATCAAACCACGACGGAACTGTTTGGTAACCATATCCACCTTTTTGTGGGCGGCGTCAATAATTTCTTGTTTATCAGGCAACTGAGTGATATCAGTAATTCCAACGGTCAGACCAGACTTAGTTGACTCGTTGTAACCAAGATCCTTCATTCTGTCTAACAGGAATGAAGTTTCAGTCACTTTGTAGATCTTGTAAACTTCGGCAATGATATCACTTAAGAAACCTTTCTTGAACGGCAGGATTAATTTGGCATTCTTGAGGTGTTCATGAATGTCTTCTCCTGGTTCAAGGAAGAACTTGTCATCAACATATCCGTTCAAATTAGTTTCTGAAGGCTCGTTAATGTATGGGAAGTCTTCTGGCAAAATTTCATTGAAAATAATCTTACCAACAGAGGTTACCAGAATCTTGCCAAGTTGATCTTTGGTGAACGTCTTCTTTGGATATGCTGAGGCTTTAATACCGACACGGGTATGCCAATGAACGATTCCGTTCTTAAATGCCAGCTGGGCTTCATCAGGTGAGTTAAAGATCATTCCCTCACCTTCACGGCCTGCTTCTTCCATGGTCAGATAGTAGTTACCAATAACCATATCCTGAGAAGGGGTAACAACTGGTTTGCCATCCTTAGGTGCAAGAATGTGGCCAGCAGCTAACATCAGCAAACGTGATTCAGCCTGTGCTTCATCAGATAACGGAACATGGATCGCCATTTGGTCACCATCAAAATCGGCATTGTAAGCTTCACAAACCAACGGATGAAGACGCATTGACTTACCACTTACCAGAACGGGCTCGAATGCTTGAATTCCCAAACGGTGAAGTGTAGGTGCCCGGTTCAACAGAACTGGGTGTTCCTTGATAACATCTTCCAAAACACTGAAGACGTCGTCATCTTGACGCTCAATCTTACGCTTGGCGTTCTTAATATTAGAAGCCAAATTGCGACCAACCAGTTCCTTCATAATAAATGGCTTGAATAATTCCATTGCCATTGGAACTGGTAATCCCATTTGGTTCATCTTCAAATGAGGACCCACATCAATAACTGAACGGCCAGAATAATCAACCCGCTTACCAAGTAAGTTTTGACGGAATCGTCCCTGCTTACCTTTAAGCATGTGAGAAAGTGACTTCAATGGGCGGTTACCTGGTCCGGCAACTGGACGGCCACGACGACCGTTATCGATCAAAGCATCCACGGCTTCTTGAAGCATCCGCTTTTCGTTTTGAACAATAATGCCAGGTGCGTTCAGATCAAGCAATCTCTTCAAACGATTGTTACGGTTGATTACCCGACGGTACAAATCATTCAAATCAGAAGTGGCAAATCGGCCACCTTCAAGTTGAACCATTGGTCGTAAGTCAGGTGGGATAACCGGAATGGCATCCATTACCATCCATGAAAGTTCACTTCCGGATTGGACAAATGCTTCCAAAATGTCGAGTCGTCGAACGGCACGGGTCCGTTTTTGACCGGTTGCGTTCTTCAATTCATCTTTTAATTCGGTGACTTCTTTTTCAACATCAACATCGTCAAGCAGGGTCTTAATGGCTTCGGCACCAATTTGAGCTGAGAACCGGGGACCATATTCCTGCTTCTTTTCACGGTATTCACGTTCTGAAAGCAATTGCTTCTTCTCCATAGGGGTGTTACCTGGTTCAGTAACAACGTATGAAGCAAAGTAAATGATTTCTTCAAGTGCACGTGGGCTCATGTCCAAGACAAGGCCCATTCGACTTGGGATTCCTTTAAAGTACCAAATGTGAGTGACTGGAGCTGCCAATTCAATATGGCCCATTCGTTCACGACGAACCTTTGAACGAGTTACTTCAACCCCACAACGGTCACAAACGATTCCCTTATAACGGATCCGCTTGTACTTGCCACAGGCACATTCCCAATCCTTGGTAGGACCGAAAATCCGCTCATCAAACAAACCATCTTTTTCTGGTTTTAAAGTTCGGTAGTTAATGGTTTCTGGCTTTTTAACTTCGCCATATGACCAACTACGAATCTTATCAGGAGAGGCTAGTCCAATCTGCATACTTTCGAATTTATTAACATCGACCACTAGTTTGACCTCCCATTTCTAGTCATTACTGTTGTTAACGTTGGTTGATTTACTTGGTGTTTCAACTTGATCAGCAGGTTGTTTGGCTGCTTGATCTTCTTGTTCTTTCTTCTTGTCAGCCAATTTGCTCAATGCATCAACATTAACGACGTCGTCATCGTCATCAAGGTCACGAAGTTCAATCTCTTTATGGCTAGCATCGAGAACCTTCATATCAAGGCCTAATGATTGTAATTCCTTAACAAGAACTCGGAATGATTCAGGAACACCAGGCTTTGGAATTGGCTCACCCTTCACAATGGCTTCATAGGTCTTGACACGACCAACAACGTCATCTGATTTGTAAGTCAAGATTTCTTGGAGGGTGTATGCAGCACCATAAGCTTCAAGTGCCCAAACTTCCATTTCACCAAAACGCTGGCCACCAAATTGCGCTTTACCACCAAGTGGTTGTTGCGTAACTAATGAGTAAGGTCCAATTGAACGGGCATGAATCTTATCGTCAACCATGTGGGCCAACTTGAGATAATGCATGACACCAACGGCAATCTTCTTATCGAATGGTTCGCCAGTTCGGCCATCGTACAAGATGTACTTACCATCTGAAGGCATACCAGCTTCCTTAACGGCGTCCCAGATATCCTTATCACGGGCACCATCGAAAACAGGTGTTGCAACGTGGATGCCAAGTCTTCTGGCAGCCATTCCCAAATGGAGTTCCAAAACTTGTCCGATGTTCATCCGTGATGGCACACCCATGGGGCTCAGCATGATGTCAACGGGTGTTCCGTCAGGCAAGAATGGCATATCCTCTTCAGGAATAACAACAGAAACAGTACCCTTGTTACCATGACGGCCAGACATTTTGTCACCAACTTGAATCTTACGCTTCTGCGCGATGTAAACGCGGACCATCTTGTTAACACCAGGTGAAAGTTCATCCCCGTTTTCACGGGTGAAGATCTTAACATCCTGGATGATTCCGCCACCACCATGAGGAACTCTCAATGACGTATCACGAACTTCTCGTGATTTCTCGCCAAAGATTGCGTGAAGCAAACGCTCTTCAGCCGATAATTCAGTCACACCTTTAGGGGTCACTTTACCAACTAAGATGTCGCCATCATGAACTTCGGCACCAATTCGAACCGTACCATCTTCATCGAGGTTCTTCAACGCATCTTCACCAACGTTAGGAATTTCTCGAGTCATTTCCTCAGGTCCTAATTTGGTGTCACGGGTTTCTGATTCGTACTCTTCAATATGGATTGAAGTGTAAACATCATCCTTAACCAGACGTTCGCTGATTGCGATGGCATCTTCGAAGTTGTACCCTTGCCAAGTCATAAATGCAACAACGGGGTTTTGGCCAAGTGCCAATTCTCCGCCTTCCATTGATGGGCCGTCAGCTAAGATTTCGTCAGCATCAACTCTGTCGCCAACCTTAACGATTGGACGTTGGTTATAGTTCTTACCGCCATTTGAACGACGGAATTTCATTAATTTATATTTATCAAGTGACTTGTCGTCACGACGAACTCGAATTTCACGAGCATCAACGTATTCAACAGTTCCTTCATTCTTGCAAATCAGGGCAACCCCAGAATCATGAGCGGCCTTGTATTCGATACCAGTACCAACAAGTGGTGCATGAGGATCGATCAAAGGAACAGCCTGACGCTGCATGTTGGCACCCATCAAAGCACGGTTGGAATCATCATTTTCCAAGAAAGGAATACATGCAGTGGCCACAGCAACTACTTGCTTAGGTGAAACATCCATGTAATCAATCTTGTCGATACCGATTTCAATGTTGTTGGACTTATGACGAGCCATAACAATCTTGTTAACAAACGAACCATCATCATTCAATGGTGAGTTGGCCTGCGCAATAATAAAGTTATCTTCCTCGTCGGCAGTCAAATAATCAATTCGATCGGTAACCTTATGACTAGTCCAATCAACACGACGGTACGGTGTTTCAATAAAACCGTACTTGTTAACCCGGGCGTAACTGGACAAACTGTTAATCAATCCAATGTTAGGACCTTCAGGGGTCTCAATCGGACACATCCGGCCATAGTGGGTATAGTGAACATCCCGGACTTCATATCCGGCACGGTCACGAGTCAAACCACCAGGTCCAAGGGCAGACAAACGACGCTTATGAGTTAATTCACCAAGCGGGTTGGTCTGATCCATGAATTGAGAAAGTTGTGATGAACCAAAGAATTCTTTGATTGAGGCAACAACTGGTCGAATATTGATCAACTGCTGTGGTGTCACAGTTGAAGTATCCTGAATTGACATTCTTTCACGAACAACTCGTTCCATTCGTGACAGACCAATTCGGAACTGGTTCTGCAACAATTCACCAACTGAACGAATTCGACGGTTACCCAAGTGATCAATATCATCAATTGAACCAATGCCTTCTTGAAGGTTAAAGAAGTAGTTCATCGCTGAAATGATGTCAGCTGGGGTAATGTGCTTGAAGCTCAATGGAATATTATCATTACCGATTAAAGGAACCACTCGATCAGGATCGTTAACTGATTGAACTTTAATGATTTGAACAGTCATTGGTTCAGTCACAATGGCTTCGTCTGAAGGCGTAAAGGTATAAGCCTTAAATTCATCGTTATCAAGGAATGGTGCCAAGTCCTTCATAACGTCTTTTGTAACCACAGTGCCCTTTTGAGCAATCACTTCACCAGTGTCAGGGTCGGCAAGGGTCTCAGCCAATGTCAAACCTAACAGACGGTTCTTCAAGCTCAATTTCTTGTTGGTCTTGTAACGGCCAACGGGTGCCATGTCGTAACGTTTTGGATCAAATAAGCGAGCAGTCAGCAGGCTTCGTGATGAATCAGCAGTCTTAGGCTCACCTGGACGTAGTCGTTCGTAAATATCCTTAAGTGACTCTTCAACACGGGAATCGTCAGTATCTTTGTGAACATCCTTTTCCAAGGTCAAACCCAAACTGTCGTTGTCACCCAAGATATCAATGATTTCTGAGTCACTGCCAAAGCCAAGGGCTCTAATTAGTTCTGTTAAAGGAATTTTTCGTGTTCGATCAATTCGAACGTACGCGATATTTTTTGCATCGGTTTCAAATTCAAGCCAGGCACCTCTGTTAGGAATAACAGTCGTCCCAAATGAATCACGGCCATTCTTATCTTTATCAGCATGGTAATAGACGCCGGGTGAACGAACCAATTGTGAAACAATTACTCGCTCAGCACCATTAATAATAAATGTTCCTTGATCAGTCATTAATGGAAAATCGCCAAAAAATACATCTTGCGTCTTAATTTCGCCAGTCTCATGATTGGTTAATTTTAAGGTAATGTGAAGTGGAGCAGAATAGTTTGCTTCGTGTTCACGCGCTTCATCAACGGTGTACTTTGGTGTTAATAATTGATAATCGACAAACTCTAAAGAAAGCTTGCCCTGAAAGTCATCGATTGGCATAATGCCGTCGAAGGTTTCCTTAAGTCCCTCATGTAAAAACCAGTTGTAAGAATTAGTCTGGATTTCAATCAGGTTCGGTAAATCAAGCACTTCTTTAATTCGTGCATAACTTCGTCGGGTACGGTGTTTTCCATATTTAACTAAATGTCCTGCCAAGTTTTTCACCTCTCCAAAAATTCCGGAATCGAAATGTTACAGTTTGATTACAAATGCACTTTTTAGCACATCTGACCAGGTTTTGGGCAAAAAAAATCCAAAAACAAGACTTTCTTGCTTTTGGCTTTTTATGCAGGCCAACCCGGACAATAGATCGCGTCGACCATTTCGATTCACAACAAATACAGTTAAAAGAATAACAATTTATAGATGTAAAGTCAACCCTTTAGACCATGGTTCATTTTGAATCGCAATTTATTTTTTATCATTGACTAATGTTTTACGCTCCGGCTTCTTCACTGAAATGGTGATCTGGTTATTTCTACCACCAACAGTAACTGAGTCGCCAGGAACAATTTCTTTGGCAAGCAGCT
The DNA here is from genome assembly GCF_002157585.1 of Lentilactobacillus parakefiri. Lineage (GTDB taxonomy): Bacteria > Bacillota > Bacilli > Lactobacillales > Lactobacillaceae > Lentilactobacillus > Lentilactobacillus parakefiri. The sequence continues at coordinate 5,248 of NZ_BDGB01000025.1, read as the reverse complement.
TAGCGCTCAAATTATCTTCAAGCTCGGTTTGAATGGCTCTTCTGATTGGACGAGCACCGTACTCAGGATCAAAGCCACGCTTGGAAATAATGCCAATCGCAGTCTTGGTAATCTTGATATCAATCCCCTGATCATGAATTCGCTTGATAACTGGTTTGGCCATCAGGTAAACGATTTGGTCCAGTTCATCCTTGGTCAATGAGTGGAAGACAACCACTTCGTCAATTCGGTTCAGGAATTCAGGACGGAAGCGTTGCTTGAGGGCAGCTTGAATCGTGTCCTTCATGGCAGCGTAACCTTCCTTGGCATCCTCTTGCCCAAATCCAACGGTCTTCTTATCACGCAATGTTGTTGCGCCAAGGTTGGACGTCATGATAATAACCGTGTTGCGGAAATCAATCTTACGGCCCTTGGCATCCGTTAAGTAACCATCGTCAAGCACTTGAAGCAACAGGTTAAAGACGTCTGGATGAGCCTTCTCAACTTCATCAAAGAGAACAACTGAATATGGCTTTTGACGAACCTTTTCAGTTACTTGGCCGCCTTCATCGTAGCCGACGTAACCAGGCGCAGAGCCAATCAGACGACTGGTTGAGTATTTCTCCATAAATTCACTCATGTCAACCCGGATCACATCTTCTTCAGAACCAAAGACTGCTTCGGCGACCGCCTTTGCCAGCTCGGTTTTACCAACCCCAGTAGGTCCCAGGAACATAAAGGAACCGATTGGGCGATTAGGATCTTTCAACCCGCTTCGAGCTCGACGAATCGAACGGGAAACCGCTGAAATTGCCTCTTCTTGACCAACCACCCGCTTGTGGAGAATCTTTTCCAAGTTGACTAAGCGGTCAGCTTCGGTACTGCTCAAACGAGTCACTGGAATGCCAGTCCACTCACCCACAATTTCGGCAACGTCTTGTGGCGTTTCTTTAACTGGGTAGTGAGCATCCGCTGATTCTTCGTCAGCATCATTATCGGAAGCAAGTTCGTCCTGGAGTTGATTGGTTTGTTTACGAATCTTAGCAGCCTTTTCGTAATCTTGCGCAACCAAGGCTTCGTTTAACTCCGATAACAGATCAGACAACTTTTTATGATCGTCAACCGCATCTGACTTTTGAAGATGGTCGATTCGAACTTTGGCCGCAGCCTCATCCATTAAATCGATCGCCTTATCAGGTAAGAATCGGTCACTAATGTAGCGGTTAGAAAGGCTGACCGCCGTTTCAATTGCTTCGTCAGTAATTTCAACATGATGATGTTGTTCATACTTTGGTCGTAATCCTTTCAGAATCTCGACCGTTTCATCAGTCGTTGGTTCATCAACCATGACTTTGGCAAATCGGCGTTCCAACGCCGCATCGGATTCAATGTACTTTTGGTATTCATCCAAAGTCGTGGCGCCAATCAATTGAAGCTCACCACGAGCCAGTGCCGGTTTCAAAATATTGGAAGCATCAATCGCACCTTCAGCGCCACCGGCACCAATCAAAGTGTGTAATTCATCAATGAATAAGATGATATTGCCATCTTGGTAAATTTCATCAATGACTTTCTTTAAACGGTCTTCAAATTCACCACGGTATTTGGTACCAGCAACCAGTGAACCCATATCAAGCATCATTAAACGCTTCTTGGACATGTCACCGGGAACATCGCCACTGACGATCCGTTCTGCAAGACCCTCAGCGATGGCTGTTTTACCAACCCCAGGTTCACCAATTAACACCGGATTATTCTTAGTTCGACGAGCTAAAATTTGAACAACTCGTTTAACTTCCAAATCTCTGCCGACGGTCGGATCCAGGCGATCTTGACGAGCCATTTCAGTCAGGTCACGTGCCAGGGAGTCAATGGTAGGCGTCTTTGAATCAGCAGGCTTTTGCTGACGGCCACGTTGCTTGGAAGCCATATTGGAGGCCATTGAGCCGCCGCTGATCCCCATTTTTCGAAGGGTTACTTTTCTAATTTGTGATAGATCGAGTCCCAGGTTAATTAAAATGCGGGAAGATAAAATGGTCTCATCGGTCAGAAGGGAAAGTAAAATGTGTTCAGTCCCAACCTTTGGAACACCGTTTTTCTTAGCAAATTCTCCTGCTTGAGCCAAAACTTCCTTTGCCTTTGGAGAGTATGGTAGATAATCGTTACTGCTAAGGTCCTTAAGGTTGCCATAGCCGGCGAAACGTTCTACTTCTTCAGTGACATCTTCGGCAGTTACTGAGAACTGCTGAAGCGCCTTGTAGGCAATTCCGTTGGTCTCGACCAGTAAGCCCAATAAAAGATGTTCAGTTCCAATTGCTTGGTGCTTGAATTTCTTGGCTTGTTCTTGAGCAATGGTCAAAACGTTCTTAGCACTTGGCGTAAATAAATTATTCATAGATACCCTCTCTTTCTATCGTTCGTATCTCAGCCGATTTAAGATCGACACCATAATATTGGCACGTAAAATGTCGGTCAAATCGCTGTTGTTTAGGTCAATTGCATCTTTGTCAATCGCAGCTAATATGATGCTCACCTCGCGACGATTAATTAAGTCATTATTATATAACGTTTGAACGATCGTTTCACTATCCCGCTTCGATAATTTGTTGCCAATCGCTTCGATTAATGAGTTCAAAACATCGATGTCATCTAATAAATGAACTTTTTCTATTCTAATGTAGCCGCCACCACCACGTTTGCTTTCCACAATGTACCCATTTTGGATTGTAAAACGGGTGTTGATTACATAGTTAATCTGAGACGGTACAACGTCAAACAGCCCAGCAATTTCAGAACGACGAATTTTAACTTGCTCGTTGTCGGCAAGGATTTCTTTGAGATAATGTTCAATTAAATCAGAAATATTTTCGTCCGCCATGTCATCACCCAATTCTTTGACTAATATTGACTATTATTATACGAATGTGACGGGAAAGTGCAAGGAAAGTGTTTGAGAGTGTGACGAGGCCCTTTAGAAATTAAGCATCTGGCCCGTCGGAACATATTTTAAAGGCAGAAGGGAGCACTAAAGAGTCTGACAAACGTGTTTGAGCGCGACAAGGGCTGGGTGCCCCGGTTTCCAAGTGTACTTTGATTAAAGTCCCTGGTTTTGGGGCTTTGATCAAAGTACACTTGGAAGTTAGGGGAAAGCCCGTCGGAGCGTGTTATCAAAGTAGAAGGGTGCTAAAAGGGAAATAACGGCCGTGCCCTTATACAACCCAGAAACACATCTAAACCGCCATCCACAGTGCCAAAAATCAATTAACAAATTCATCGAAATCAGCACCAATGACCAACAATTAATGAGATATCAAAAAAAGCCAGAACCAACGTACAGTTCCGACCTCAAACACGATTCAGTTAATATTTATGTAATTTCCCACAAAAAAATCGGGAAAACAAGATTTGAACTTGCGACCCCTACGTCCCGAACGTAGTGCTCTACCAAGCTGAGCTACTTCCCGATGATTAAGTTCTATTAACTTAACGTTACCAATATACCATATGATCTATGTTAAAAAAAGTCGGGAAGACAGGATTCGAACCTGCGACCCCCTGGTCCCAAACCAGGTGCTCTACCAAGCTGAGCTACTTCCCGAAAAGGAATTCATTGCAATAAAAAATGCACCCAGTAGGAGTCGAACCTACAACCTTCTGATTCGTAGTCAGACACTCTATCCAATTGCGCTATGGGTGCATAATAAGTATTCAATTAGGTTACCTCAATCATAGTACTTGATTGAAGCGGAAGACGGGATTCGAACCCGCGACCCCCACCATGGCAAGGTGATGTTCTACCACTGAACTACTTCCGCAAAATGCCGACTAGACGATTCGAACGCCCGACCTCTTCATTACTAGTGAAGCGCTCTAACCAACTGAGCTAAGTCGGCAAAACATTTAAGTATTTAGGTAACTAGCACCTATGCGGGCGAAGGGATTCGAACCCCCACGTCATAAGACACTAGAACCTAAATCTAGCGCGTCTGCCAGTTCCGCCACGCCCGCATTGTAAAAAACTGGCAATGAGCCGTGGCAGTCTCGAACTGCCGACCCTCTGATTAAAAGTCAGATGCTCTACCAACTGAGCTAACGGCTCAATGGAGGATACAGGGATCGAACCTGTGACCTCCTGCTTGTAAGGCAGATGCTCTCCCAGCTGAGCTAATCCTCCATGAAACTAATGAATCAAATGTTGGTAGCAACATCATCAACACAACTATTAAATTTTACAATACCAATCAATTCAAGTCAAGATGAATTTTAAAAAATCATGATTGGTTAGCCGTTAGTTAATAATGTCTTTTTCCGACAAAAAATATTATATCCTATCTCGGAAAACATTGCTAGTCCAATTTTGAAATAATTGCATTTTTATTCGCGACTAACAAAAGAGACTGGGATAATAGGCGTTTAGATCCCAGAGTTTAACGAGAAAAAGCAATCATTGGCTATACTCCTTCTTGAGTAAACAAGCAAATAATTAAAGCTTGTTTACCTAGGAAGGAGTTTTTGTATGGGCCGAAAAGGGTCTAGATATACCTTAGAGGAAAAGCTCTTCTACATTGGTTTACTTCAAGACGGAACCGCAAACCCTCATCAAATAGAAAGTCAATATGGGCTTAAGCACGACCAAGTAAAACAGTGGTTAGAAAGGTATCAGATTAGAGGAGTTGATGGTCTTAAAAGAACCACAAAGCAACAATATTCAAAAGAATTCAAACTTGGCGTCATTCAGGAATATCTGGCCGGAGATACATCGTATTCAGAATTAACAAGAAAATACGAAGTTTCAAACGTTGGGGTTATCTCCCAATGGGTTTCCCGGTATACTAGTGGGAAATCACTAGATTCTAGTTCTACTAGGAGGAGACCCCGATTGAAGAATGGACGAAAAACCACCAAGCTTGAATGAATTGAGATTGCGGAATGGACAATTGCCCACGAAAAGCATTACACCGAAGCCGCCAATCATTTTGAAGTTTCGTATGGCCAGGTCTATAGCTGGGTTAACAAATATGAAAAAGATGGTGCGGACGGATTAGCTGATCGTCGTGGAAAAGCTAAAGAAGATAATGGTCATCTTTCTGAATTGGAAAAGAAGGACTTGGAGATTAAGCGTCTGAAGGCACGATTGGAATATGTTTCAACTGAGGCAGCTATTCTAAAAAAAATTCAGGAAATCGAAAGGAAGGATGCCCCCAACAAAAATATCAAGCCGTTCAAACACTCTCCCAAAAAGTAAATCCGGACACGAAACAGAAATATG
>NZ_BDGB01000024.1 GCF_002157585.1 Lentilactobacillus parakefiri | reverse complement strand
CACCACTACACCAACGGGCCTTTAGAGGGTTCCAATAATAAGATTAAAGACATTAAACGAACTGGATTTGGTTACCGAAACTTCTTCAGATTCCGGCTCAGAGTACTGTTTGCTTTTCGAGTTCATACAAAAAGAGCTCTAATCACCAAGTGATTAGAACTCCAATATTTTGTTCACCAACAACAGTTGACGAAGAACCCAAAAAATTCAGTAGCGAACAAGACCCGTTCGCTACTGAATTTTCTGTCTTATGTTCTGGGGCCACCCGGGTCTCGTCGCGCTCTACCGTACAAACTGCTCTATCGTTCTCTTTTCATCCGGTGTGGGGTCCGATTCCATTGATTTGATATTGTGGAGGCGTTCAACTGATATGTGCAGGTTAAATGCTAACGCTGTGTCGGGCATATCGTTCTTCTTTTGATAATTAATAATTTCTTCCGCTAAGGTACTAAATTTTTCTGCCATCGTCATTCTCCTCCATCAAAATTCGTGATCCAACTTGTCTTATAAATCCATTATACCAATAATTGAAAGTTTGATACATTTTAACGGTGTTTAAGTCCATATTCCATTAATGCCATGGCGATGAGGGCAATAATGACTGCCACCCACCATTTGTTGGTCTGGATGTAAAAATAGTACAGTAACCCGAGACCGACCACCAGTTGGCCAGCATACCGTTCCCAACGATTCGGTAGGGATAAGAATGCCAAGCCGATTGCCAGAATAATCGACCCAATCAATACAACTTGGGCGCTATCCAGCGAGCCAAATTGAGTGACCAATCCATAAATATCGACAATGATGCCAACGACCAACGCAAAAATTCCAAATGCAAATGCAAACTGATTTGCCCGCATAAAAAACGCCTTCTTCCAATATATCTTTCTCTAACATAATTATAGGTCAAAAAAGGAAATGTTGGAATATTGGCGTTTAGTATCTGATAAAGAATAACAAGACTTGGACGACTGCCAGTAAGACAATAAACAACGTCCAGTCAAGAGCCGTGATTCGAATGACCTTGTAGTGGGTTCGCTCATAATCCTCGACAAACCCATGGGAAGTCATGGCCTCTGCCAGGTTGTGCGACCATTGAATTGATGACAGAATTGATTTGAAGTATAGCTTTGGCGACCAGAAATGCAGCGCATCACCACGCATCAAAGCTGATGTCTTGATAATACGAACTTCCTCCGCGATTTTTGGCATCAAGTTAAAGGCTGCCAAAACACCGTAGGCAAATTTGGAAGGCAGGTGAAAGTCCTGTTCCAAAGTTAACGATAAATCAGTAATACTACTGGTCAACGTGAAGGTTGCCCCAAGAAATACATAAGCGTAGATCCGCGTAAACAGAATCCAGGCAAAGTGGATGCCAGCACTTCCATACAGCCATTGAGAAACGAACAGTCCAACAGCGGGGAACAGCGGCCAAAAGATGATGCCAAATAGGGCTTTCATGCTGATGTGTTGCGTCAGGATATATAAAAGGCTGACAGCAATTAGGATAATGTTGACAATCAGGCTTTGGGTGAACGAAATCTCCAAGGCAACCAACATTACCAACAATAATTTCATTCCAGGATTCATTTGATAACCTCCTGGTAAGTCAGATTTTGATCTTCAAATGTTGCATGATAATCGATGAGGGTATCTAATCCGGACAATTGATGGGAAATAATGATCTGGGTTTGGTGAAAATCGGTTTTAGCCCGATTCAAGAAGCCAACCACGACTTCCAGCGAATGGTAATCCAAGCCCTTGAACGGTTCGTCCATTAATAAGACCGGTGGATTCATAATCAACATTTCAATGATTTGAAGCTTCTTCTTCTGCCCCTCACTTAACGAGTACACGATCCGCTCGTCTTTGCCCGCCATATCAAGTTTGCTGAGCATCTCGTCAACATCTGCCTGGGTGTAATCGGTATTGGTCCGGTTCGCCAGTGACAAATCGAGTTCTTCTTTGACAGTGATGTTCAAGAATTGATTCTCAGCATCTTGGAACAGTAACGTCACGTTCTTTGCATAGGGCAATGGCCGGATTTTCTGGATATCCTTACCGTTAAAGACAATCGTGCCCTTGTATGGCAGCAATTTGGTCAGTGCGTTGAACAGGGTTGACTTGCCAATGCCGTTAGCGCCGGTGATCAAAGTCGTCTTTTGTTTGTAAAAATCAAAGTGATTTAAGGTCAGTAGCAGGGAAGTATGGGGGGCCAGTTTAAACTGGTTGAGTTTGATAATGGCGTGATCATCGCCGCTTGGAATGGCCACCTGCTTGTGCATTTGTTGGGTAGATTCAAAATTTTTGAAGAAATGTTCAGCTTGCCTCTCATCCAACAGACTGATTTGATGGGTATCCGGATCCAAATAGTAGAATTCATCAACTAATCCACGATAACTGGTCAAATCATGGTCGGCGAGAATAATCGTCTTGCCGTGTTCCGTTTGAAGTAACTTTAATTTGTTAATCAAATCTTCCCGTGATCCCGGATCAATACTGGCGAAGGGTTCATCCAACACGATCACCTGGGGATCCATCGCCACGATGCAGGCCAAAGCCACCCGCTGCTTTTCGCCACCGGACAAGGTGTTAATCACCCGCGAACGCAACTGCTTGATGCCGCAGAAATCCAGCGCTTGAGTAATGATCCCGTCCATTTTATCTGGGGCAACCCGCAAATTCTCCAAGACAAACGTCATCTCGTGGACGACGGTGTCCATTGCAAACTGCTGGTTGGGGTTTTGGAACATCATCGCAACCGAGCGGCTGACCTTTTCTCTCGGGATGTCCTTGATATTAGTGTCGCCAAATTTGATTTCACCAACTGCGTCAATTCCGATGAAATGCGGATACAGGCCAGCAATAAAGTACAATAACGTCGACTTGCCACTGCCGGATGGTCCGGAAAGCAGTGAGAAGTGCCCGCTTTTGAAGGTGAGATTAAGATCGTTTAAAACTTTCACGTTGCTTTGTGGATAGTGAAAAGTGAAATGGTTAATCGAAACATCCGTCATGATCAAATCCCCTATAATTACAAGTTAATTGCTTTACTACGATCCAATAATTTAACAATCATCTTGGTCAAGACGCCCGCAAAGATAAAGGTTGAAATATACCGGGTGACAAAGAGTCCCAAGAGCAGTGGCAGGCTAAATTTATCACAACCATTTCGAATCATGTCCCAAGCAAAGGTGATGACCACGGTTGTGAAGATTGAAGCGTTCAGGCCAAACCAGTCGTAACGTTTGTACCCTGTCAAAGTAAAGCCGAGTTCAGAAGCAATTCCTTGAACCAAGCCGGAAATAAAGGCACCCGCACCCCATTGGCCGCCAAGGAAGACTTCAACTGAAGCACCGAGAAATTCACCCAAAAACGCTGAACCAAAGGTGCGAATAATGAATCCAGTCAGCGGACCAGCCATGCACCAAAGGCCCATTAGCAGGTCGTTAGCAAATGGTGCCATTCCAAATGGGGTTAGAGCAACGGTCAGTGCGGTGTAGAGAAAGCCGGCACCCCAAAAAATAATACCAGTAAAAATAGCAATTAAAGCAATCAAAATAATGTTTCTAAGCGTCCATTGGCTTTGCTTTTTGACGCCGCTTGCTTGACTCTTGTTATCCATAACAAGACCTCCAAATATGATTTTGATCAAATAAGTCACTGAAGTCCTGATTGCTGAGCACACAAAGAGGCCAGGCACAAAACTGGTCGTTTTGCCCTGGCCTCAGGAATTCATCTAATTGCAATTAATCCATCTAAATACAACGGAGCATGCTCCCTTCGCTGGAATTGTCCAGATCAGGTTCGATGGGTTTTTCTCAGCCAATAAGGCACCCCAGATAGTTGTATGATCAAATTCAGTATACAAGATATAAAATCAATTTACAAACCAAACTAATCCCTTAAAATGAGAGTATAACCAATTATCGAAATTTGAATGGAGGAGTCATTGTGGTAAAAGTGATTGCAAGCGACATGGACGGAACTTTTTTGAATGATCAGGGAACTTTTGACGAGGAGCAGTTTCAGCAGCAGTTGAATCAGATGGATGATAAGGGGATGCACTTTATCTCCGCCAGCAGTAATCAATATCAGCATTTGTTGGGCTTGTTCAAGAATGTTCACGGGCCGATCTCATACGTTTGTAACAACGGTGCTTTAGTAATCGATGAACGTGGTGTGATTATTCACGAAGAAATGATTGATCATTTGGTCCTGAAAAAAGCGCTGGATTGGATTTTAAGTGAACCCAGTTTTGCTGGTGCTGAAGTGATTCTGGTCGGTCGAAATGGCACGTACTGCAATCTACAGGAGAATTCCAATCGCTTCCAAGCCTCCAAATATTTTTATGAAAACATGCAGTCGATGTCGGACTTACGGTTGGTTTTTGATTCAATTTATAAGCTCGATATCACTTGGGAAGAAGGCGGTGTGATCAAGCGTCAGGATGAATTTAATCACAAATTCAGCGGCCGATTGAACGCTATTTCTTCTGGTATGAATGGTCTGGACGTCATGGTTGACGGTACAGACAAATTGAGCGGAATTGAAATGCTTTTGCAGAGCTGGAATTTGACCCTTAACGATGTCGCTGCATTTGGCGATAATGGGAATGATTTTGAGATGATTAACGCTGCTGGGATTGGTTACGCCATGAAAAATTCGGCGGCTGATTTACAACAAAAAGTTGAGCAGGTCATGGCATACTCCAACAACGAGCAGGGGGTCCAACGAAAAATCGCGGACTACTTAAGCTAGAAACCGGCTGGTATTAGGATACCGTTCCACCAGGTCGACTAATGAGAATGACAATAGCTGTTTGGAATCGTGGTATCTAAAGTAATAGGTCTGGTCAGTTGAATCCAGGACTGAAATATAGTGGGTATAGTTGAAGTTTGGGTGGTCGTCCATTGATGGCTTGTAAGGAATGGCGACTTCATCTAAAACGTTGAACAGACGATTTCTAGCCTCAAATTGGGTTCGGCTGGGTTGTCCTCCAAGCTTGTTAACCGCGGCCACTAAAAATCTGGTTGTTGGCGTGTTAGTTGCCCTCGGCAAGTTTTGGCTCATGATGATTTGTTGCGCTTTGTCCGCCAAGGCTTGCTGGTTAGCAAAGCCAAGCTTCTTTTCCAGCCGGGCCATGTGTTCTGGATAGGTGGGCGAGTTGGTCATAACGCCAATTGAGTCGTCAATAACTTCAAGGCCGTTGATTGTGGGTTCCAAGATGAGCGTTTGGCCGGACTTGTCAGTCAAAATCCAGTGAAACGAGAAGACTTCCTGGCCAGCCATCCAGTATTTGCCAATCAGAGCGATGTTATCGAGGTCGGCTTTGACCTCGGCGAGCGAAGCATGTTCGCCCAGCACCCAGGGTAAGAAATCCTGGGGTGTCAAATTGAGCTTGTCATCAACCTCATTATCCAGGTAATGCGCCTTCAGGGGAAACATTAACTCGGCACAGCTGAGGCCCATGGTGTTGACACCATCTGCAACCAGAATGTTGTCATTTTCTTCGGTGCGGCCGCCACCGATGTAAGGATATTTGATTGGACGAGTTCCTGATAAAGCGGTTACATAAGTTGGCTGGTTAATCAAGACCGGTTTCCAAGCAGCTTTGACGGGGAAGTCCATGGTGCGGGCTAAAAGGACGTGTTGGTTCAGTGTTTCTAAGGTTAAGCTGGTGCACATAATTAGTCACCTCATTGATTAATGTTGACGTAATTTCCTACACATCAAATATAACACGATTTAGAGCTGACACTGTGACAAATCACTGCTGGTTGCGCAGTGCGGGCATTGGTTTAACTTATCTTTGCTCAGACTCGCACTGGTCAATAAACTAGTGTAAACTTAAATTAATTAAGAAGAAAAAGGGGAATGATTATGAAATCCGCCTGGAATTTGGTTGGGATGGCACTTTGGCTGCTTCTCATCTGTTACTTTGCTTATATTATTCACGATATGCGGGCGCGTCGGCTGCGCTTGATCGTGACTGAAAAGAAGTCTTTTACGTGGCGTAATTTTTGGATTTCATGTGGTGAGGTGGCGATATTCCTTTTGTTTTTATGGGGGATGTCATACACGACCTTTTTCCAAGATGTCAAAAAACTGGACACAAACCGGACAACGACCAGTTACGCCTATAAGCCGCTGATCATCCGTTATCGTGCTGATCAGTCGGATTACGTGACCGTCAGAAACGGTAATGGGCGAAAGCCAATTCAGAACTATACGTATTATGTCAATGGCGGCAAATACCTGGTGGATAGCACGAATGCTACGGTGGTATATGGTAAGAGCAACTTGAATGTCCAAGCCGAAACCTACAAGTGGAACAAGGAATACTTGGATCATCTGGACACGCGGTACCAGCACGCTTGGGTGGCAACGGTGACAACAACGTATAAGAAGAACTTCTTCAACGGCATTGGCCTTCACGCCGGGCGTCAGGCTGATCGATTTAGTTTAATCCGGATTCCGGATAAGTCGTTTATGAATGTAGTGGGCGACTGACCCCGGGAGTTCCTGAGCATTAAGGAAGTTACGGCTTGTAATGCGCGGTTTTTGCGCATTGCAAGCCGTAACTTTTTTAAGCGGAGGGAACTGGGGTCAGTCGCCGTCCTCAAAGTAGAAGGGTCAACCAAATAAACGCTGTGATAGCGATTATCGCCGTCACAGCGTTTTGCGTATCAATTATCAAACAACCGTTAGCTTGCCATGTGGATTACCGATCAATTCTCACTAAAGTAAAAGCGCCCTTTAATCCCCTGATCGTGATTGCCGAATTGATTGCCAAAGATGGTACAACCACCGGCATGTTTAGCATCATCTTTAACGCCAATCCGCAGTGTCCAAGAATTCTTGCTGGTATCTAATTCATTAATGGTGGTATCTGCAAAATGCTGACCATCGATAAACGAGCCGTGTTTGGACACTCGCAGAGATTTGAGCATTCCATACTGGTTCATGTCGTTGTATACCCAATCTGGGGTGTACCTGCCGCGAATATCAGAGAAATCACCAGGACTGGTCCAGGTGCCAATCTCCTTGCCGTCCAGACTAATGGTGATGTCAGACGGCCAGCGATTGTTTGAAAATGGGAATTCAGAGCTTAACTCCATCGATAACTCGATCATTTCCAATTCCTGATCCGGCTTCAAATAATTGGGGACCTGGTATTCAACGTACCCCTTTGCAAACCAGAGCATGCCGGCCTCATAACGTTTTGGGTCCATGAAGTAACTTGGATTATCGACTTTACCGATGAAGCCTTTTTGACAGGCAAGGCCACAAGAAGGTTGGACATCAAAATTTGTGAATTGGCCGATTGGCAGTTCGATGTTCCAATTTTCATAAGGGATATAGAGTTGCTGCGGAAAGCTAATATTGATGGTATCAATTTGGAGGCTGCAGATTCGCTGGTTGCCTTTTTTTTGCGTCTTGATAATGTGTGCTTCTTCCAGCTTATTCAGATGCATGATGGTAATTGGACTGCTCAGACGAATCGCTTTTGAAATTTGTGAGACGTTCATCTTTTTTTCGGACAGCAAACGAATAATTTTGATTCTAACCTGACTGTCCAGTGCAGCAAAAATGGGAAGCGATTTATTTGAGATATCAAGATCCATATTATTACCTCTAATTCTTATTAATATTTATATTACCATTCTAAGCAGAATTAAGCCCGACATCCACTCGTTATTAACTATTATACTAAACAGATAAAAATATTCAATGTTTTAGTAAAAACTTGTTTACTTTGGGATTTGTAAGCGCTATATTAAAAGCGTTAAAACATTTACCGGTAAACATTAACAATCTTCATTATTTTAACGTTAATATTTATGTTAACAAGAAACAGTAAATCATGAAAGGTTGAAGAAAATGACAATTGAACTTCTGCCTCAGAAAAATGGCCCACAAATCAGTAAATATATTTATGGTCAATTTTCTGAGCACTTAGGAAATGGAATCTATGGCAGCCTTTACGTAGGCAAAGATTCCGACATTCCAAATGTCAACGGCATGCACACGGATGTCGTGGATGCCCTCAAGAAAATCCACGTGCCAGTATTAAGATGGCCAGGTGGTTTGTTCGCCGACACCTATCACTGGATGGACGGGATTGGGCCAAAAGATAACCGGAAAAAGATCGTCAACACCAACTGGGGCGATGTCACTGAGAATAATCACTTTGGCACGCATGAGTACTTTGAATTGCTCAAACAACTTGGCGCAGATGCTTACATTAACGCCAACATTGGCAGCGGAACGGTTCAGGAAATGGCGGAGTGGGTTGAATATATGACCATGCCAGGTGAATCGCCGATGGCAAATCTTCGTCGGCAAAATGGCCGTGAAAATCCTTGGAAAGTTAAATTCTTCGGAATTGGTAACGAATCATGGGGTGGCGGCGGCAATATGCGACCTGAATATTATTCAGACGTTTATCGTCAATACCAGACGTTCCTACCACAATATGATAAGGATCACCCAATCTATAAAGTAGCCTGCGGTCCGAATGAAGATGACTACAACTGGACAGACACAGTGATGAAGTACGCCGGCCAATACTTGGATGGCATTAGTCTTCATTACTATACCTTGCCAAAAGGGACATGGGGTCAAAGCAAAGGTGATGCCACCGGCTTCCCAGAATCAGAATGGGATTCAACCATGACCCGTGCTAAGCATATGGATGAACTCATCACCAAGCATGCCACCATTATGGATCGTTATGATCCAGACAAGCGGGTTAATTTAATCGTTGACGAATGGGGCACTTGGTTCAACGTCGAAAAGGGAACTAATCCTGGCTTCCTTCACCAACAGAACACGATTCGTGATGCAATGGTTGCAGCAATTAATTTAAACATTTTTCAAAAGCACGCGGATCGCGTTTATATGGCAAACATCGCCCAGATGGTCAATGTGTTACAAGCCATGATTTTAACAAAGGGTGATCAGATGCTGAAGACGCCAACCTATTATGTTTTTGATATGTATCAAAAGCACATGAATGCTGAATTAGTTGAAGGAGTTGGTGATGTTCCTGAAAATGTCACTTACACCGCTTCACGAAAAAATGGCGAGTTAACGATTTCAATTTGTAACTACGATGCTCATGAGAACCAGACCGTTGAGTTCAGTGGTTTGGCCGACTTGAAAGAAGTGACGTCAGCTAAGATTCTAACGGCTGGTACACTAGATGCTCACAATACCTTTGAAAATCCAGATAACGTGGTTGAAGCTGATTTTAAGGGTGCTCATTTGAATGATCATCAATTGCAGTTAGCTTTGCCGTCAAAGAGTGTGGTCACCGTCACACTGAAATAGGAATGAACAATTCTATTTCGGGCTTGAAATGAAAACGCTTCAGTAAAATAAAATTAATTCCCATAGGGGGTTTAAAGATGTCAAAGAAAGATGAAAAAAATTTAAAGGCAGTTGAACCGGCGCCAGAACCAACCAACGCCAAAGTGACTAACGCTGAACAGCCAAAGTTCCCAAAACTGTTTGGATTGGCAATGCTGATCGGACCGTTTGTATGGCTGGCCCCAGCTGGTAATGTCAGAAACACATTACTGCCACAGTACTTCAGCCAAATTGATCCAAGCGGTAAAGTTGCAGCCATTGCAATTATGGCGTCAGTATCATCCATTGTTGCGGCGATTGCCAACATTTTATTTGGTGGTTTATCAGATATTACCCGAACTCGTTGGGGTAAACGAAAGCCATGGATTCTCGGTGGAACGATTGTTGAATCTGGCTTAATCTGTGTGGCTGCCAACTTGCATGATCTTTGGGCAATTGTTGTTATCTGGGGCTTTGTTGCTGCAGCTGAAAACGCCGTTGCTGCTGCCATGGTTGCCCAAGAAGCAGACCGAATTGCACCAAGGTGGCGGGGAACAATTTCCACTTTGTATGGAATTGGGTACACCGCCATTCAAGTGATGACCATGATCGCCGCTCAATTCTTGGGTAATCCCAAATTGGGGATGTACGTCATGGCAGGTAGTGGTTTTGTAATGGGTATTTTGCACGTTTTATTCGCGCATGAAGGCAGTAATCTGGATGAACCTCGTGAAAAATTCTCATGGAGAGCGTTGTGGCTTCATTTCTCACTGCCAACGGTCGGTGCAAGAGATTATTGGTATGCCGTTGCCGGAAAATTAATGATGGTTATGGGTGGAACGATTGCCACTGCATACATGCTCTATATCTTAACTGACTACATGCATTTGGGTCAGCAGTCAGCTGGGAAAACCCTATCTGAAATTTCACTGATTAACCTGGTATTTGGGGTTGTCTTCACTGCTATTTCGGGACCAGTTGCTGATAAAATCGGTCGACTGAAAGCACCAGTTGCGTTATCAACGTTACTGATCGGGATTGCACAATTCTTCCCATTTTTTGATAACAAACCATGGACTATCTTAACTTACGCCGTTTTAGCTGCCATTGGTAATGGTGTTTATAACGCCGTGGATGGGGCTTTGAACCTAGCAGTTTTACCCAACGCAGAAACTTCCGGTAAAGATATGGGGTTCATTAACTTGGCCAATACATTTTCCCAAATTTCAGGAACTGTTGTTGCATCATTGATTGTGACCTATCTTGGTGGCTATAAAGCAATCTTCCCGGCTTCATTCGTGATTGAATTGATTGGTGCGTTCTTAATCTTTAGAATTAAATCCGTTAAATAATTGTGTCAATAAAAGGATGAATATGCAATCGTGTTCATTCTTTTGTTGCATTCACAGCTTGTTAGAAAGAGGTAATCATATTGAATAGTCCACAACTTGTCCCTGGAACCAAATTAGGGGCACCACTTAATGATTTATTTGGCATCTTTTTTGAAGACATTAATCACGCAGCCGATGGTGGCCTTTATGCTGAAATGGTTCAAAACCGCTCGTTTGAATTTGCACCAATCGACAATGAAACCTATCAGCCAACGACTGCTTGGAAATTAAGCGATCCGGCCAGCCTGAAAGTGACTGATAAGGATTCTTTGAACATCAAAAATCGGCACTATTTAGAAGTGAATGCGCAACAAGACGTCGACATCACCAATCTCGGTTTTAACCGGGGAATGTATATTGAAGCTGGAAAAAGATATCATTTTTCCTTCTTTGTTAAAACACTGAATGGGCGCAAAAATGTTAATGTTCATTTGACTGACAAGGTGGGAAATGATGTGGCCGTCCCAACGGTCATTTCGGTTGAAAGTCATCAATGGCTTAAGTACACCGCGGACCTTGATGGAAATCAGACGACCACTGAGGGTAGGTTAACCCTAAAGTTTGAACAGGGCACCCATCTTTTGGTTGATATGATTTCGTTATTTCCGGATGACACGTTTAATCACCGGCCAAATTATGTCCGAAAAGATCTCGGGGAAACGCTGAAGGCATTGCACCCGAAATTTTTGAGATTTCCTGGCGGTTGTTTAGTTCACGACGGTCAACTGGATCCTGACGACCGTGGTTCGATGTATCGCTGGAAGAACTCAATCGGCCCCGTTGAGCAACGCCCAGCTCGCCGAAATAACTGGGGATATAATCAAACGCTTGGATTGGGTTACTTTGAGTATTTTGAATTAAGTGAGGATATTGGTGCCAAGCCACTGCCGGTACTGCCCGGCGGCTACGATCCACATCACGATCGAGAGGCGCCAATTGATCAATTAGGTGAGTGGATTGACGACGCACTTGATCTGATTGAATTTGCTAACGGATCGACGGCTACCAAGTGGGGCAAGATCCGTGCAAACCTCGGTCACCCTAAACCGTTTAACTTGGAATACTTGGCAATCGGGAATGAAGAAGTTGGTCAGGCCTTCTTTGACCGCTACCCATACTTTCACAAAGCTATTAAGGCTAAATATCCAGAAATCAAATTAATTAATACGGCTGGTCCGTTTGCTGCGGGGAAGGAATTTGATCGCGGCTGGAAATCAGCTCAGGATAATCACTCGGATTTAGTGGATGAGCATTACTACATGGATCCCGAATGGTTCTTGGCAAACCAACACAGATATGATTCGTATGATCCAAACGGCCCGAAGGCATTTTTGGGTGAGTACGCTTCAAAAGCAAATCAGTGGTATAACGCCGTGGTTGAGGCCAGCTATATGATTGGTCTAGAACGGAATGCCGATAAGGTTGGCTTGGCGTGCTATGCTCCACTGTTCTGCAACGTGGACTATGAAAATTGGGGAACTGATCTGATTTATTTTGATCAAAAAGAAGTTTCCCCCACCGTTAATTATTTTGTTCAGCAGTTATTTATGAAATACCAAGGAACTGACAATGTTTATTATCAGCTCAAAGATTTGCCAAAGGCCAAGGTTGTCGATGATCAGCCAATTGTTGGTAAGTTCTTTATTCAAGGAGATAAGGCACGGGCAAAGTTTGAAAACATTGTCCTGGATGATGGGCATCAAAAGCAAAAATTTGGCTCACAAACCGTTGACCATGAAGAAAAAATTGAGTTGGGGTCAACTGATGCGACGGACTACACGATCACATTTGACGTGACCAAGACTGATCAGGATTCCAAGGGGACCCACTTCTGTTTTGGTCAGCAGGAAAGTGATAAATGGTTCGTCTGGATTCTCGGTGGTTGGGCCAATACTGATTCGATGGTTCGTGTTCACCACGGGAAGGCAGATTCTGATTGGACCCAAACGACGTGGTCAATGGCAAAAGGCCGGACCTACCACTGCAAATTAGTGGTTGACGACCGTCGTGTTCAGACATTTATCGATGGTCAGCTGTTCAATGATGTTGTCATTGCGTCAACCGTTATCGAACCAGTGTACACTAATATGACTTATGACCGAAACACCAAACAGTATTACTTTAAGGTTGTCAATGTAACTAAGCAGCCAAGGGCAATTATGGTGGACTCTGACCAATTCAGTAACGGCTCGGTCTATCAATTGTCGGGCCACCCAGATGCTGAAAATAAATTGGGAACGAATAATCAAATTACAACAAACCGTCAGCCGTTTAATGGCCAGAAACTCACGTTGCCACCATATTCAGTCACAGTTTTAATCAGCCCACATCGATTGGATCAAACAAAGTGAGTGTGGTGTGAATAAAGTCTGAATTTGAGAAAGAGGATGCTATCGATGCGACAAAACATCAGTTCGAAATTTATAACACTCACTGACCCTGAAGTTGCAAACGCCCAAAAACAAACGCTAAAGTATTTGTTACAGTTAGACCCGCAGCGCTTCTTGGCAACTTTCGACCAAGTAGCAGGTATTCATCCAACTGCCCCTGGCTACCAAGGCTGGGAGCGCACTGACGGCTTAAATTTTCGTGGGCACTTCTTTGGGCATTACCTGTCGGCCCTGTCTCAAGCCGTCCAATCTGTTAGAGATCCCACAATTCGGCAGCAATTACTAGACAAGATTCGAATTGGCGTGAATGGCTTACAGACCGATCAAGGTGCCTATGCAGAAAAGCACCCCGGAAGTGCCGGGTATGTTTCAGCGTTTCGAGAGGTTGCTTTGGACGAAGTCGAAGGACGGCAAGTGCCTGAAAGCCAAAAAGAAAATGTGCTGGTACCTTGGTACAACTTGCATAAGGTGTTGGCAGGACTTTTGGCGGTCGACGTCAATCTTCAAAATGTTGATCCGAATTTGTCCGACAAAGCGTTAACGATTGCCCATCGATTTGGCCTGTATGTAGCTAAGCGATTGGACAAGTTGACCGCTCCTAAGCAAATGCTTAAGACAGAGTATGGTGGGATGAATGATGCATTGTATGAGTTATTTGACCTGACTCACGATGAGCGCATGCTGACTGCGGCCGGGTATTTTGATGAAACGGCACTGTTTAAACAACTTGCGGAGGGTAAGGATATCTTGCCCGGTAAGCATGCCAACACGACCATCCCCAAACTGATTGGTGCCCTACATCGGTATGAATCGCTCCATGATTCTCAGCAAGCCAACCAGTTCTTAAACGCAGAAGAAACGGCTTCGCTGGCGATGTACCTTCAGGCGGCCGTTAATTTCTGGCAAATCGTGGTGGCTAATCATACCTACGTGACGGGCGGAAACAGCCAAAGTGAGCACTTTCACGAACCTGGACAATTATTTCATGATGTCGTGCTGGCGGATGGCGCGACAACGTGTGAAACCTGCAATACTTATAACATGTTAAAACTGAGCCGAGCCCTTTTTAGAGTCACCGGTGATAAAAAGTACTTGGATTATTACGAGCAGACCTATACCAACGCTATCTTGGGGTCTCAAAATCCAACTTCGGGGATGATGACCTATTTTCAACCAATGGGCGCTGGGTATACGAAGATCTTCAACCGGCCATTTGATGAGTTCTGGTGTTGCACAGGGACCGGAATTGAAAGCTTCACTAAGTTGGGTGATAGCTTTTACTTTTGGGAAAAGGACACGTTGTATTTGAACCTGTACTTTTCAAATCAGCTGCGGTTGATTTCAAATAACCTGCAGATTGATGAGCAGGTCGACCGAAAATCCGGTAAGGTTCATTTGGCGGCGACTCGGCTAAGAATGAAGGACCAAGCTGGCACGATCAATCTGAAATTACGGAGGCCTGCTTGGCTGGATCAGCCCGCAAAACTATCCGTTGATGGAACGCCTTGCCAAATTAATCAAAATGCTGATTTTTGGGAAATTAAAAACGTTGGTGATGGAACCGTTGTTGATTTGGAGCTGCCGATGAGTCTTAGAATTGTTCATACCAAGGACAATCCACACTACTTGGCCTTCAAGTACGGACCATACGCCTTGGCAGGCCAACTGGGAGACTATCAAGTCAATGCCGATCGGCCGAACGGCGTTCTGGTGCGAATCAGTACTCACGATCAGGCTGCACCGGCAACCCTAACAACCGATATGGATTGGCAAACTTGGGAGCGGTCATTGAGCGATCAAGTGATTGTGAAAACTCAGACCCCGTATTCATTGTTCGAGTTAAAGTTGCCTAATATCAGCGAGCAGCTAACATTCATCCCGTATTATCAGACTCATGATACCCGCTACGGTGTCTATTTCCAGTGGCAGCAGGCCGGTTCAAAGGAGGCGCAACATCGCCAAGATCAGTTGTCAGCACTCAATGAATATCGGCAAAAGACGGTTGCAGAATTAACTAATTTTGATAATAACAACTTTGAATTTGACAAGCATCTTCTACAGGAACGTTCCGAGGTAAGTAACGCCAAAGGACGGCGGTTTCGGGTTGCTCACCAAGATGGTTGGTTCAGTTACCAATTTTCACTGGCAAAGGCTCACCCAGACCTCTCACTAATGCTTACTTTCAATGTGGAAGATGCGGGTCATTCTATTGTGGTTGGCTTTAATGATGACCACAAATTCGATCAGGTTCTGACCGTCGCTGAGAATCATCCAACAGATTCCAAAGGCTTTTATCAGGTTAGGATTCCGATTTCTGTAACCCTCATCAATAACCACAGAGACATCAAGTTAGTCTTTAGCAGTGCTGGCGGTAATACTGCTCGTTTGTTTGGAATTAGACTTTTTAATAGTTAACTGAAACTTGAAAGCTAATAATCACGCCAAAGGCGTGTGGTTATTGGCTTTTTTGGCAAAAAAATAAACGCAAGCTCTCCTGCGTTGTATACTTTAGTCGACCAAAACCAAGATACAAAGGAGACTTACGTCATGAATATTATAAGACAAAAAAATACAGAAAACGAGCTTCACAATAGTGTTCATCAATTTACTTCCCTCATTGGTCTATCTAAACTCACCAAGTTGGTGAATTATCGCCGGAATTCAGAAATCAGCTTGATGAAGGTCATTGAATGGCTGCTCACGACAAAG
>NZ_BDGB01000023.1 GCF_002157585.1 Lentilactobacillus parakefiri | reverse complement strand
CAAACCACCAAGTTAATTGCCCTCATGTATCTGCAGTTCCGCCAATCATTGATTGATAACAAGCTGTTAAGTGATGAAGCAATTTTCATTGATGGCACTAAAATCCTCGCCGATGCCAATAAGTATTCATTTGTCTGGCGAAAAAGCACGGGAAAATTTGAAAGTAAGTTGGACCAGAAAACCCGGAATTTGTTTAAAGACCTGATTCAAAACAAAGTCAATCTAGCAGTGGCAAGCGAAATGGATCCGACGGATCTTCAGACGCTTGAAGCGGAAGTGGCCGCATTGGATACAGAGATTAAC
>NZ_BDGB01000022.1 GCF_002157585.1 Lentilactobacillus parakefiri | reverse complement strand
GGCAGTCCTCCAAACCTTGGCAGTTCATCGTGATGAAATTGGCAACACTTTTACTCACCACTACACCAACGGGCCTTTAGAGGGTTCCAATAATAAGATTAAAGTCATTAAACGAACTGGATTTGGTTACCGAAACTTCTTCAGATTCCGGTTCAGAGTACTGTTTGCTTTTCGAGTTCATACAAAAAGAGCTCTAATCACCAAGTGATTAGAACTCCAATATTTTGTTCACCAACAACAGTTGACGAAGAACCAAAAAAAGGACAAGCACTTTCTGCCTGCCCCTCATTCAAAATCTATTCAAAATTGGTTTACTCAACTGTGACACTCTTTGCCAAGTTCCTTGGACGATCAACATCCAATCCCTTGTTTAAACTAGTGAAGTAAGCAATTAATTGTGCTGGAACCACACTTAGCAATGGCGTAATTAATTCATTAACGTCTGGAATGATCAAAGTATCATCTTCCTCAGCTAATCCCTTACGGACAATGGTAAACGTTGCCGCACCACGTGATTCAGTTTCCTGCAAATTGCTGCGGGTTAAGTTTGCCGTCCGCTTTTGAGTAATGATCCCAACGACGGGGGTTCCCTCCTCAATCAACGCGATTGTCCCATGCTTAAGTTCACCGGATGCAAATCCTTCTGCTTGAACATAGGAAATTTCTTTTAGCTTCAAAGCAGACTCCAATGAAACGGTCTGATCAATCCCACGGCCAATGTAGAAGGCCCGATTAGCGGGAACAAAGTACTTTTTGGCAAGGTCATCGATGACGTCCTTTTCATCAATAATCGCTTGCATGCCGGTTGCGACCAATCCCAATTGCTGACGGATATCAAATTCTTCGGCAATGGTTTGTTCCTTAGCTTCACCTAACGCCTTTGCCAAAATTGCCTCAACCCCAATTTGAGCGGTGTAAGCCTTGGTTGACGCCACCGAAATTTCAGGACCAGCATGCAGTAACATCGTGTAAGTGGCTTCCCTGAAAAGAGTGGAATTTTCGACGTTGGTGATGGTTAAACTCTCGTAGTTGTTGGCATTCACATTGACCAAAACTTCACGACTATCTGCTGTTTCACCACTTTGTGACAGGAAAATAAAGAATGGCTTCTTGGACAAAAGTGGATTGTCATATGCAAATTCAGAGGCAATATGGACTTCAGTTGGCACGTGAGCGAGTTTTTCAAATAATTTCTTCCCAACCAGCCCGGCGTGATAACTGGTTCCGGCACCCACAATATACAAACGATCAGCCGCTTTCATGGCGTTGATCAATTCTGAATCGACGTTTGGCTTACCAGATTCTTCAGTGTAAAGCGAGGCCAGTTTACGCATCACGTTTGGCTGCTCGTCAATTTCCTTTAGCATGTAGTAAGGATAGGGTCCCTTATCAGTTTCTTGGGCATCCATATCAACGTGGAAGGTGTCCCGCTCAACTTTGTGTCCTTCGCGGTCTTCAATATCGACGGAATTAGGCTTGATGGTGACCACTTCGCCGTCATGTAATTCAAGGAAATCATGCGTGACGTTCAGCATCGCAAGGGCGTCAGAACAAACAACGTTGCAGCCATCGCCAACCCCGATCAAGAGCGGACTCTTGTTCTTAGCAACGTAGAGGGTTTCAGGATCGGTACTATCAATTAATAAGAAAGCATATGAAGAACCCTCAAGCAAACTCAAAGTCTTTAGAAAGGCTTCCTTGGTGGTCATTCCTTCTTCTTGAACAAATCGATCAACCAATTGGACAACCACTTCGGTATCAGTTTGACTGGTAAAAGTCGTGTTACTCAGATACTTAGCTTTAAGTTCCTTGTAGTTTTCGATCACACCATTGTGAACCAGGTAAAAACGATAATCCTCAGAATATTGTGGATGCGCATTATCAACGCTGACAACCCCATGGGTAGCCCAGCGGGTGTGGCCAATTCCAACGGAACCGTGAACTTCTGGTCCGACGGCGGCTTCAAGTTCGGAAATCCGGCCCTTACGCTTAACAAGGTAGTCATTACCATTTAGATCGTTGACGTAAATGCCAGCGGAATCATAGCCGCGATATTCAAGTTTTTCAAGCCCTTCCAATAAAATTGAAACAGCATTATCATTTCCAGTTACTCCAACTATTCCACACATTTTAGTATTCTCCTCAATTTCCGTAAATTGGTATATACAGAATATTAACACTATATATTTATATAACACGTATAATCTACCTAACTTCAAGCTAAAAGTCAACAAAAGATATCAAATGGTATACCAAATCTTAAAAGTTGATATATCAACTTTGACGGCTTAACAGAAGTCAAAACAAAAAGGCGCTGTCGTAAACTTTTGGTTTACTGACAGCACCCACTAAAAATTAAGTTTAAATAAGTTATCAAATGAAAAAATGAAAAGATTATTCAACTCCCAGCTCGCTTTGAACCACGTCTGCAATTCGTTTGGTATAATCATCAACCAAATCTTGCGTTGGCGCTTCGGTCATCACTCGAAGCAATGGTTCGGTTCCACTCGGTCGAACCAGAACACGGCCATCACCGTGCATTTCTGATTCAACCTGTTGAATAATGGCTTTGACCTTATCATTTTCCAAAACATGCTTTTTGTCAGCCACTTTAACGTTAATCAAGCGTTGTGGGTATTTTTTAATTTCGCCGGCAAGTTCAGACAGCTTCTTACCGGTTGCTTTCATGACCGAGAGTAACTGCAAGCTCGTCAGCATGCCATCTCCAGTCGTATTAAAATCTAAGAAGATGATGTGGCCGGATTGCTCGCCACCCAAGTTATAGCCGTCCTGATTCATTTTTTCGACGACATAACGGTCGCCAACCTGGGTCTTGACGCTGGTCATACCCTCGCGTTCCATTGCCTTATACATTCCCATATTACTCATAACGGTTGTCACAATGGTATTCTTCTTTAAGCGGCCGCGTTCAGCCATGTATTTGCCGCAAATATACATAATGGCATCGCCATCAACTAACTTGCCGTTCTCATCAACGGCGATACAGCGATCGCCGTCACCGTCAAAGGCAATTCCAGCAGAAACCCCTTTGTCCAAGACAAACTTTTGCAGTTGTTCCGGATGGGTTGAACCGACATGATCGTTGATGTTAAGGCCATCGGGATTAGTAGCTAGTGTTTCAAATTCAATCCCCAAATCAGCATACAGCGTGGTGACTAGCTTGCTGGTAGACCCGTTAGCGGCATCGACAGCGACCTTCATTCCAGAAAGATCCTCGGAAATTGTCTGCTCAAGGAAATGAATGTACTTCTGACTGCCTTCTAAGTAATCACCGGCGACTCCCAATCCATCCGCAGCCGGCCGGGGAAGAATGTCTTCTGGTCGTTCCAAGATACCTTCAATCTCTTCTTCCAGTTCATCGGATAATTTATAGCCATCCGCACCGAAAAATTTGATGCCATTGTATTCAACCGGATTGTGAGAAGCCGTAATCATAACACCGGCATCGGCCTCCTGATTTCTAACCAAGTAAGCCACGCCGGGAGTGGTCACAATTCCCAAATTTAAGACTTCAATTCCGACCGATAATAGGCCGGCAATCAACGCCTCTTCAAGCATTTGCCCAGATATTCGGGTATCTCTTGCAACCAATACTTGGGGTTGTTTTCTTTCGGAATGGTGGGTCAAAACATAACCGCCTGCTCGACCGCACTTAAAAGCCAGCTCAGGAGTTAATTCTTTGTTTGCGATGCCGCGAACGCCGTCAGTACCAAAATACTTCATGTAAAAATTCCTCATTTCAGTTTAAATATTTGTTAGTTATTCCGAGTGATTTTGACCGAAATCCGCTCTGGGTCAAAGCCTTTGACATTGTTTAACTTGGGATCTAGTGACACCTGCTTGGTCTTAGACTTAGTCACATCGCTGGTATCAACTTCGATTTTGACGGATGTCAACTTAGCCAATTCTGCTTTGGTTCCAAATACCCTAACTCGCTTGGTGGACGAAGTTAAAGTAAAACTCTCGTTGTCATCAGTGACGCCCTTTGGCTCCAATTTAATTGGCAATTCCTTACTATTGCCTGGTGTGATCGGTAAGGTGACATCTGCGGTAGCGGGTGTAATCACCACGTTAACCGTGTTTTGTTTGGCGTCAAGTGCCTCGATAATCGCCTGACTGGAGATTGATGATTTGGCATTTTGCGGAACGTTTAGCTGAGCGACAACGGACTTGATCCGGTTAATCTGATCGGATGCACCGGTAATCTTGACGTTTTTCACGTCAGCGTTGGCCTCACCCGCCTGGTACCCAGAAGCAATATTGCGTTGCGAATATTTAACGGTCAGTGGATAAGAAACAGTCTCTCGGGGCTGAATATCAACCTTTATTGTAGCCGGTTCGAAGCGATACCTCAAATCATTATTTAAACCATCCTGTTGAATCCTCACCGTATGCGTTCCCACACCCAGTTTGGAGAAGTCCGCATAAGCTTTGAAGTTTTGGGTATTGGCCGTGGTGGTCACGAGAGCAGACGGGCCAGTAAGATGAACTTTGACCTTCTGTGGATAACCGGTCACAAAATATTTATTGCTGTTGACCGTTAAAGAAAGTGGAACCGAGAAAGTCTGGGTTCGATTAGAAGTCAGCGATGTGGAATTGGTATTACCGGACTGACTGCTGGTTGTGTTCGATTGGGTACTGCCGACATACATGAATAACAGGATGGCAAAGAACAGTGACAACAGACGGTACGCCCAGTTTTTTAAGAGCCATTGTCGCATATTACCGTCCCCCTTTGAAATGCTTGTCGATAAAGCCAGACACTGTATTGATCAAGATCTTATGGGTCTGCTCATCTTCATCGGTAAACAATTGATCCTTGAAGTACTTCAAGTAATCATCCCGGGTCATCCCACGAAGTAATTCGTTATTTTGCGTAATTGATACTTCGCCGGTCTCTTCTGAAATAACCACCGTCATGGCATCAGTCAGCTCTGAAATACCCACTGCAGCCCGGTGACGAGTCCCTAATTCCTTAGGGATCAGATTACTTTGAGAAAGCGGTAGGTAGGCCGCAGCGGCCGCAACCCGGTTGTTTTTGATGATAACCGCCCCATCGTGCAGTGGCGTGTTAGGGATAAAAATATTGATTAGCAATTCCCCACTCACATCAGCGTCCAGTGCAATCCCAGTCTCGATGTATTCCTCCAAACCAGTATTCATCTGCAGCGTAATCAACGCACCAATCCGCCGTTTGGACATATACTGAATTGCCCGGTCCAAAGCCGTAATCATCTTTTGGGCAGCTTCGTTTTCTTTTCTCCCCTTAACGAAGATTGATCCGCGGCCCAAATGTTCCAAACCACGACGAATTTCCGGCTGGAAAATAACGATTAGACCAATAACTCCCCAATTAATCACTTGATCCATGATCCAAGACAGGGTGGAAAGGCCGGTGTAAGCACTGATGATTTTAACCGCCAAGATCAAGACAATCCCACGCAAAAGCTGGACTGCCTTGGTATCTCGAACAATCAAAAGTAAATTATAAATTAAAAACCAAACGGCCAAAATATCAATCAGGCTCGTCAAGTTATGTAGCGTAAAAATATCAGACCAGTTCATTGCGCGCTCCCTTAATTAGTTTTCAAAAATATTATATCATTCTAACCTCTCAAACTGAAAATCGATTAAAATTTCTATTGATGTTTAAATAAAACCTTAAAAATGGCTTGATTGGACAAGTATTGATGGCATTTGTCCAAGAAAAATAGTTTAATGATATTGATAGGGGGTTTTAACGTGAACGCAAAAACAAAATGGCTGATCCGGGGACTTTTTTTGGTCTGGATCGCCCTGCTATATTCATATTTGAAACAACCCCCATTTAATTTTTTGGTGCTAAATACATTTTTGGCATTTATTCCAATCGAACTCAGCTTTCACATTGATGTCGGTCAACCAAAAAACGGCTTGCTCTTTTGGGTGCTGATCATTATCTGGCTGTTATTTTATCCCAATACCCCTTACCTGTTAACAGATTTATTCCACTTATCGCTTCTGAATCCGTATGGGGTCAACGG
The DNA here is from genome assembly GCF_002157585.1 of Lentilactobacillus parakefiri. Classification (GTDB taxonomy): domain Bacteria; phylum Bacillota; class Bacilli; order Lactobacillales; family Lactobacillaceae; genus Lentilactobacillus; species Lentilactobacillus parakefiri. The sequence continues at coordinate 44,737 of NZ_BDGB01000022.1, read as the reverse complement.
GTTGTTGAGACTGGACGACCTGATGTGGTTCAAGTTTGCCCTGCTGCTAATTTCAACCATTTTTTCAACCTTAATTGGACTTTGGGGATTGGACAAGGTCGCTGAAGCCATCACCGCAAGAATTCATGCCCATCATTTTCTTGCCAAACACGTCGTCATCGTACTCCTCACGGTTCTGGCATCGATTGGCATCTTCATTGGCCGCTTCTTGCGGATTCACACGATTTACCTTTTCCTAACACCAGAACTGTTCATCAGACCATTATTGAACATGTGGAGCCGACCGGCAGTTATATTTATTATCTTATTAACGGCTGTTCAACTCGTATTCTACTACACGCTCAAACTCATTCAAAAGCCACAAACAAAATAAGAGTGGTAAATAAAGCGGTTAGTTTCCAGAATATAAGCCGAGCCCTCCGAATATCCAAAACCTGGATATTCGGAGGGCTCGGCTTATATGGCCGGAAACTGCTTTATTTACCACGTTTCGGTAATTGTCAAATTTAAAAGTATAAGAAAGATTGAAACAAGAAAGATTAAAACAAAAATGCATTGCAACTCAGAAATTCAGCCCGAAAACGCAGGTATTCCAAACGATCGGGATATCTGCGTTTTTCGCATTAGATTTGAAAATCAGTCTTTTGCTTCAAATATCAGTCACGAATTTTGCCCTGAATCGCCCAACATAATCATCTGGCAAATCCAGCCCATTCTTCAAATACCCGTCAAATGAGCCAAAGTGTTCTAGCAAAACGTCGTTGGCATGACGTAAATAATCTGCATCAACCATCAGTGCGGTGTGCAGGTTATCAAGTTGCTGCTGATTCATTTCACCTTTGAATCGGTTGAGCAAGTCTTGGTTGGCCTGAACCCGTAATTGATTAGTCAGTAGGTAATCGTCCATAATTTGTTGACCGTCGGCGCCGGCAACTTTTAAGATGACTGCTGCAGCAAAGCCGGTTCTGTCTTTACCGGCAAAACAGTGGAATAAGATTGGCGCGTCGTTTTCCAGCAAATCAGTCATGAAATCATGATATCCCTTTTGGGCAGATTGACTTAAGACGATCGATTCATAAGTCTTCAGCATATTCTCATGAACCATGTTCCCATCAGTGATCATCGATCCAAGGCTGGCGCCCTTTGACGTTTTATCTGACAAAATATCAATATGATAATAGTTAGCGCCAGAAATTGCACTGTCAGGTGCTTGTTTAACTTCATCCGTACTTCTAAAATCGTAAACATCCTGGATCCGGCACTGGTCTTGTAAAAAGGCGGTCTGTTCGGCACTAATTCCGGCGATTTGACCGCTTCTAAAGAAATACCCAGACTGTAGTTTTCCAGAAGGAATTCTGATTCCGCCAATGTCTCTAAAGTTCACTAACCCTTTGTCATTCATTTGGAGCTCCCCCTACTCGTTTTGATAATCCATGATCAAAACCGTTTCAGAATAATTAATGTATTGTCTTAAATGAGCAGCCATTGACCAATCAATATTGCCTTGCTCGAGAAGAACCTGAACCCCTTCACGTTCGGCAGCCAATGCCTTGATTCTCAGGCTCTGATAATTCATCGCCTGGTCGTTAATTTGCTTTTTGGAATGGTCTTTAGCAAGCTCGATCTGGTTTCGATAATGAACGATTAAGTGGTAAACCGACTGACTGTCAAACCGTTGATTGTCAATATCATCACGGGCAAAATAATCAGATAATGCCGAAATGGCTGCTTTAGCCTGTTCTCTCTGGATCAGCGCCAATTCATCTGAAATATCCTCATCGGTTTTTCTGCGAATGAGCCATAATGACACGCGATTTCGGAGTTTAATAAAATTCCGGACCGTTCCACGACCAAGTTTGACTTTACGGCCAACCGAGCGAATCATCCGATTTTCAAGTCGCTGCAGCTTAGCGTTCGCAATCAAGAACGCCTGTTTGGAAATCTTTTGGTCATCAAATAATTTCTGCACCGCGGCGCGCTCACCACGGAGGGCCACCCTCCGCAAAGCTAATTCATCGGCAATAATCGAGTCCATTTCTTTTTTATCCTGGAGTTTTAATTCCAGTCTTCGAATTAAGAACTGATAGTCAAGAATTAAGTCAAAAGCCTCTTTTTGATTATTTGGCCGCCGTTCTTCTTCAATTCGTTGAACTGCCAGCTTCATGATATAGACGCGGGCTTCATCTTCAGAAATGTATTCCGTCTCGCCGTCAGCCGGACTTGAGTCAATTTCATCAGGATTATCCGTTGAGTTGGCTCGAGTCAATAGTGGTGCCTTATCCTCAGAGATCAATGGCAACGTGACAGTGGCAACGACCAGCGAGATGATGATCACCCCTGCGGCAACAAACAGCGCCAGCGATCTGGAGGGGAAGGAATCGCCGTTAGCCACGGTCATGGGGATTGATAAAACCCCGGCCATAGTAACGGCTCCCCGAACACCTGACAGCCCTGCCAGCAGTGCCGCTTTAAAAGTGGGCATTAATTTTGTTTGAATGGACGCGATTTTTCGTGAACGAATACTGCTAACTGCTTGGTAGGCATAAATCCACGCGACTCGAATGGCCAACAGGATCAGCCAGGCAAGAAAAGAAATCCCCAAAGCAGCAAAGGTGTTGATTTTATTGTTCTGAATCACATTAGTAGTCGCTAATGGCAGCTCAATCCCCAGAATTAAGAAAACAATCCCGTTTAACGTGTAAATGATAATATCCCAGGTTTTTTCACTCACCAGCTTAAGTTCCGGTTGGCTGCGGTCAGGAGAAGTTCCATAAAAATGAAAGATGATCCCAGCGGCAACCACCGCAATCACGCCTGAAGCATGCAAGAATTCCTCGGTTACCAGGTAAACCACAAACGGCGTCGTTACTTGCAGAACGGTGCTGAAGATCACGTCGTTGATTCCCTGGCGATATAGCCAGTTCTCAATTAATAAAATCAGTCCCATGATGGCTAATCCGCTGATGAACCCCATAATACTGATATAAACAAAGTCAATTGCGGCAGCTTTAACTGAGAAGACGCCGGTGACTGTGGCGGCAATTGCATATTTAAAGGCAATCAGGCCACTCGCATCGTTGATCAGGCTTTCACCGCTGACAATGTGTAAAATCCCTTCCGGAAGCTTCGCTCGTTTGGAAATTGACTGGACGGCAACCGGGTCAGTCGGCGACAAGATCGCAGCTAAAGCAAAGCTGACCGAAAATGGCATGGTGGGAATAATTAAATGAAAGAGTAAGCCCCCTAAAATGGTGGTCAAAAAAACCAATACAATTGCATTGGTTAATATGGGACCACGAAGCTTCCACAACTCTCGTTTCGGGAACCTGCGGCCGTCATTAAAAAGCAACGGCGCGATAAACAACAGCAGGAACCAGTCTGTTTCAAGCGGAATCGTCACCCGCATTATCAAAGCGGCTGCCAGTCCCAAAACCACTTGAATTAAACTAACTGGTACTGCTGGAACAAAATGATCGACAACGTTTGAAAAAACAACTAATGTCATTAAAAGAATAACTGCTTCAAGGATGTGCACTCATTACCAACTCCTAATTTGACTTGGGGTCTTCACCAATAATTCGAACTTCTGTCTCCAAATGCACACCAAATTGGTCATACACTGTCTTTTGAACATGTGCGATGACGTTCAAATAATCAGTGGCGGTAGCGCCATCCACATTCACGATAAAGCCGGCGTGCTTCATCGAAACTTGGGCCCCACCAATTTGGAAGCCCTGCAGTCCGGCATCATGAATCAGTTTGCCTGCAAAGTAGCCGGCTGGCCGTTTGAAAACACTTCCACAGGATGGCAGTTCCAGCGGTTGTTTAGAAGCCCGCAGCGCGTTTAGGTGATCCATTCGCTTTTGAATCTTGTCTGCAATGCCGACTTCCAAAGAGAAAGTAGCCGAGATGACGATTTGATGATTTTCTTGAACACTACAGTGCCGATAGCCGAAATCCAGTTCTTGGTGATTTAAATGAACAATGCGATTGTCGGGCGTCAATACTTCAGCCCCACTGACAACATTGGCAATTTCACCACCATAGGCACCGGCATTCATGAATACCGCCCCACCAACACTTCCAGGGATGCCCGCAGCAAACTCCAAGTGAGTCAACGAATGGGATTGGGCAGCCTTAGTCACATCGATGAGTGCAGCTCCGGCATCCGCAACCACCGTGTTATCGTGAGCGGCAATCCGGTTCATTTTGGTGAGAATCATCGTAAGGCCACGAATACCGCCGTCCTTAACGATTAGGTTGCTGGCGTTACCAACTACAGTGACTGGAATCGATTGTTCGTTGGCATAATCCAGCATTTCCTGGCATTCTTTGATAGATTTTGGAAACGCAAGAATATCCGCTGGTCCGCCGGTTAGGGTGTGCGTGTATTTAGATAAAGGTTCATCTAACAAAATATCAATTTTGGGATATAAATCTACTACAGTTTTTGATTGCATCATTTTTCAATTCCTCGGTTTCAAAACATATACATTAATTTTACCACGAAATATGTTATTCATGGGGTGCAATCCCTGAAGTACACTCTGGTTGCGTTTCGGCGGTGTTCTTTGTACAATATGTTTAACTTGAGGTGAAAAATATGAATTTTGTTGCGATGGATTTTGAAACCGCAAATGCAAAAAGAGCCAGCGCGTGTTCAATCGCACTGGCCATCGTTCGGGATAATCAAATTACTAATGAATTCTATTCGTTAATCAATCCGGAAATGGACTTTAGTTGGCGAAACATCAATGTTCATGGCATTCATGAACGCGACGTCGTCGATGCACCGACTTTCCCGGAAGTCTGGCGACACATTCAGCCGCTTTTCTCCGCCAACAAATTGGTGATTGCCCACAATGCATCGTTTGATAACAGTGTCTTGAAGCGGACCTTGGAACGTTATGAAGTTCAACCGCCGCATTACTTGACGTTAGATACGCTAAGAACGTCCAAGCAATTTTATCCGACATTGGAAAACCACAAATTAAACACCCTTTGTGACAAGCTCAATATTGTCTTGGAACATCACCATAATGCTTTGGATGACAGTGTCGCCTGTGCCAATATTTTATTGACGGAGCAAGCGCAGTTTGGCAGTGAAATGCTGCGGCCATTTGTCAAGGCAATCTAAAAGGATTGAAAACCTCTCATTTTCAATCCTTTTTTGGTACGTCAAATGCCATTCTCACAACTTCACGACCGTCTTGAAAGAATATGTCAGTATCGTGAAACCCAACTTTGTAATAAACGTGAAGGGCCGGTTCATTCTTAGAGAAGACGGTCAGCACTAATTGATCAAGTGAGCTGAAGTCTTTTGCCCAGTCAATTGCCAATTCCATTAAATTAGTGCCGATTGAGTAGCCTTGATATCCCGCAAGAACAGCCACCCCGACTTCACCGACTGTACGATCAATATTATCGACGGTCACGATCCCAATTAATTCGGAGCCATATGTGGCAACCGCCATCAAATTCGTTCTAGAATGATTGATTAAGTTAATTTGTTGCGCTTCATCGTCACCGGTGATGTCGTCTAAATCGGAATCAACTAAAAACGTATCCGACTCGCCTTGCAGAACTTTCAACAAGTCCAAAATTGCCTGCCCATCACTCGGTTCCGCTAAACGAAAATCGACTTCTTCTGTCACATCATTGCTCACTTTCTATTTTTGTTCTGGAAAAATGTCATCAATTAATTGCTCGAAACGGTGGCCCGTGGCCTCAAAAGTCAAGGTTCGCACATTGTCACCCTCGGAATCATCCCGTCGAAAAATAATCCGGAGATAGTCATCCGGCAGTTCATCAGCAACAAATTTTGACCATTCAACCACATTGACCCCATCGCCGTTAAAGTATTCGTCCAGGCCCAGATCGTCACCACCACCGGCTTCAAGTCGGTAGACATCCATATGGTAAAGTGGAATCCGGCCGTCTTGATATTCACGAATAATGGTGAATGTGGGACTCTTGATCGGCCGCGTAATCCCCAATCCTTTGGCAAGTCCTTTCGTAAAGGTGGTTTTTCCGGCCCCAAGGTCACCGTCGAGTAAAATCAAGTCTTGCGGGGCTAAATAAGCGGCCAATTTCTCACCAATTGCCATGGTTTGATCCGCAGAATGAACCGTTATCGTCTTAGTCAATTATGAATCACCTCATTCAAAAAAGAAGGGGTGGGACAAAAACATTGATCGTCTCACCCGTACTTTATAATTTCGACTATTACTTCGTAGAAACGTGGGAAATAAAGCAGTTTCCTGCCATATAAGCAAGCAATCCAAATACCCAAGCTCAAGATGTTCGGATTGCTTGCTTATATTTTGGAAACTAACCGCTTTATGTCCCACTCTACCCTGTTTAATTATTTCTATTTATAATGCTTGAGCTGCTGTGATGATAGCAACTTTATAAACGTCTTCTTCATTGCTGCCTCGTGAAAGGTCGGAAACCGGCTTGTTCAAGCCTTGAAGAATGGGGCCAATCGCTTCAAAACCGCCAAATCGTTGGGCAATCTTGTAACCGATGTTTCCTGACTGTAATTCAGGGAACACAAAGACGGTTGCTTGGCCGGCAACTTTTGATCCTGGCGCCTTCTTTTCGGCAACGGTTGGGACAAATGCAGCATCAAATTGCATTTCACCATCGATTGCCATGTCAGGAGCTTGTTCTTGGGCTAATTTGGTTGCCTCTTGCACTTTAGTCACCATATCGCCCTTGGCAGAGCCTTTAGTCGAGAAGCTTAACAGCGCCACTTTAGGGTCGATATCAAAGGTCTTGGCAACCTTGCCGCTTTCAACGGCAATTTCTGCCAAAGCATTTGCATCAGGATCCAAGTTAATGGCACAATCCGCGAATAAGTAACGTTCATCGCCCTTTTGCATGATGAAAGCACCACTAATTAACTTAACGCCGGGCTTAGTCTTGATAATTTGCAGAGCCGGACGAACCGTATCGCCGGTTGGATGGTTGGCACCTGAAACCATGCCGTTGATTTTGTTCATGTAGACCAATGTGGTTCCAAAGTAATTTGGATCCTTCAGCCAATCGCGCGCCTTTGCTTCATCGGTTTTGCCCTTACGACGTTCAACGATTGCCGCAACCATTTCATCAATTTGATCCGCCGGCTGATTTAGATAATCGATAATTTCAACGTTACCCAAATCAATGTCCGCGTCTTTAGCAACTTTTTCAACGGTGTCTTGAGCGCCCAGAATTACTGGATTAACCAAGCCATCCTTTGCAAGACGACTAGCGGCACCAAGAATTCTAACATCATCACCCTCTGGGAAAACGATACTGATATTTTTGCCCTTGATCTTTTGCTTAAGACTTTCAAATAATTCCATGATAAATCCTCCAATTCTACAAAATCAGTCTAAGATGTTTGCGATACCTTCTCCGGCAGTTGCCAGTTAATCGGTGTTTCGCCCATCGCTTCCAAAGCTTCGTTGGTCTTTGAAAATGGTTTTGACCCAAAAAAGCCTCGATGAGCGGACAATGGACTGGGATGGGCTGATTGAATCACGATATTGGTCTTGGTATCAATCAACGCAATCTTGTCTCTGGCAGCTCTCCCCCACAGAATAAAGACAACGGGCTTCTCGCGGGCGGAGAGCTTTTGAATGGCGGCATCAGTCAATTGTTCCCAACCTTTTCCTTTGTGCGAAAAGGCCTGACCGTTGCGAACAGTTAAAACCGAGTTCAGCAGCAGGACCCCTTGCTTGGCCCAGCTTTCCAAATCACCGTGTTCAACCGGTTTGATCCCGAGGTCAGACTGAAGCTCCTTATAAATATTCTGAAGCGATGGCGGAATTTTAACCCCCGGCATGACAGAAAAGCTCAGCCCTTGAGCTTGATGAGGTTCATGATAGGGATCTTGTCCCAAAATCACGACTTTCACCTTGCTGAAAGGGGTCAGTTGAAACGCCTCAAAAATGTGATTCATATCAGGATGAATATATTGGGTTTTGTATTCTGATATTAAAAATTGGCGTAGCTGCTGATAATAAGTTTTCTCAAATTCGGGTTTTAAAACATCCCACCAGTCATTTTTTATAAACGGTTTCATTCCCAACACCTCACGTTTTATTCTACCATACCATTTTTAAAATAACACCAGCGTAAATAATTTCAGAACGTGTTAAAATGAAAATAATACAAGTAAAGGAAATGCGTCTATGAGTCGAAAATTACAATTGAATTTAACCGAACTGGATCATACCCGTTCGACGAAAGTCACCGATCAATATCGAGACACAAAATATTTAATTGTCGGCAAATGGGGCTTGATTGCCGATACTTTTTCAATTTACTCAATTTCTGGGGAAGTCGTCGCCACGGTTCGTCAGCAATCCCTTGGGATGACCCCCAAATTTGATTTATATTACCTGGACCAATTTGTGGGCAGTTCTGTCATTCATTTTACGATCCACTACACAACCATTTTTATCAACGGCGTTAACTGGTTAGTGACCGGTAACCAGGATAAGCAAACTTACCGTGTCATGCACGGCCGAACCCGGATTGCGACTATCAAGTCATATAGTCAGTCTGACCAAGTCATTCGAATTATGGATGTGAATAATACCAATCACGAACCACTGGTACTGGCAATCGCGTCAATTCTTAACCACCCATCATTAGCGCATGCTTCACGATTAAAGTTAGGGGTTTTAAATAAAGCCCCCGTCAAGCCCAAGCTGGAAAGTGAAAATATTCAAACCCTGCATACAAACCAAAATAAGCGATGAAATGAGTTGGCATCTCTACCAATTAATTTCATCGCTTTTTATTTGAATCTCATTAATAATGTTTCATAACCCGTTCAATTTGACGTTTTTGATCACGTCGTTTGATGGTTTCGCGTTTATCGTACTCGTGTTTACCAGTGGCGACGCCAATCAAAACTTTGGCGAAGCCATTTTTAAGGTAAACCTTCAAAGGAACAATTGTAACCCCTTTGTCCTGAGTAATTTGAGCCAATTTGCGAATTTGCTTTTTGTGCAGCAACAACTTTCGGTTACGCAATGGATCATGATTAAATTGATTTCCCTCAGCGTATTCACTAATGTGAACGTTCATCATATAAGCTTGATCGTTTCGAATTTGAACGAACCCATCTTTTAAGTTAATCCGCCGAGCCCGAATTGATTTAATTTCGGTTCCCGTCAAAACAATTCCGGCTTCATAAGTTTCAGAAATTGAATAATCATGACGGGCCTTTTTATTTTGAGCCATCAAATTATCATTGTTATGCTGTTTTTTGCCTTTGGCCATCAAATCACCTCGATTACAGCTTAATGTTTATTATGATTCCGATGTCCGTTATTGCCGTGGGCATTGTTTTTCCCGCGGTTGTTGGCGTGGTTGGAATGGGAATTATTATTCGAATTTCCGTGGCGCTCATTGTTGCCATGGTAGTTATTATTATGATAAGTCCGCTTTGGCAGCATGTTGCTCTGCGGTGTCTTTTCAGGATCAACAATGTCAAAGTCGACGGCACTTTGCTTGACGTCAACGTTGACCACCTTGACTCTGATAGCCTGCCCCATCTTATAGGTCCGACGTGTGTTTCGACCGACCAAGGCCATAAATTGTTCCACGTACTGGTAATAATCATCATTCATTCGACTAATGTGAACCAAGCCTTCGACCGTATTTGGCAATTCAATGAACAGACCAAACTTCATGACTGAACTGACAACCCCATCAAATTCTTCACCAAGGTGGTCATTCATATATTCAGCTTTCTTCATCGAATCCGTGTCACGTTCGGCATCGACAGCCCGACGCTCATATTGAGAAGTCGTCGTTGCAATTTCATCCAACACGTTGGCATAGCGCTTCTTGGTTTCATCGTTAATCCCATTATCTTGATAATAATGAATCAGTCGGTGAACCATCGTATCTGGATAACGGCGAATTGGTGAAGTGAAATGCGTGTAGAACGGCGCTGCCAACCCGAAATGACCCAGTGATTGATCGGCATAACGAGCTTGCTTCAAGCTCCGCAGCAGCATTACTGAAACCATCATTTCCTCAGGCTTGCCGGCAACCTTTTTCAAAACATTTTGTAAGGTCTTGGGAGTGACATGCTCAGGATCGCCCTTAACGTTGATTCCAAAAGCGGTCAGGGTCTCAAAGAACGTTCGGATCCGATCGGCATCTGGCGTTTCATGGACCCGGTAAATAAACGGTACGTGTTTTTCGTAATAGTGCTTGGCCACCGTTTCGTTGGCCGCCAGCATAAATGACTCAATCATGCGCTCAGCGGTCCCACGAACCCGCAGCTTAATGTCAATTGGGTGACCCTTTTCGTCCACAATAATTTCGGCTTCATTATCATCAAAGTCAATGGCCCCACGTGCTTTACGGTGCTTGTACAAAATTTTGTGGAGTTCGCCCATCGTTTCAAACATGGGCACTAGTCGATCATAGCGGTCCATCGTTTTTTGGTCGTGTGATTCCAAAATATTGTTCACAGCAGTGTAAGTCATCCGTGCCGTCGAACGCATCAAACTTGGGTGAATCCGATGTTTGATGATATTTCCAGATGGATCAATCTCCATCTCACAACTCATACATAACCGTAATTGGCCTTCGTTCAGGGAACAGATCCCGTTAGATAGCCGTCTTGGCAGCATTGGAATTACCCGATCCGTCAGGTAAACGGAAGTGCCCCGCCGGAATGCTTCCTTGTCAATGGCACTGCCTGGTTGGACATAATGGCTCACGTCAGCGATGTGAACCCCGAGATGATAGTTGCCATTAGGCAGTTTCCAGGCAGTAACCGCATCGTCCAAATCCTTTGAAGATTCACCATCAATCGTCACCAAATCCTGATCAGTGATGTCTTCTCGGCCAACCTTCTCGGCTTCGGTCACATGATCTGGAATTGTATCTGCCGCCTGAATGACATCTTCCGGAAATTCAGCCGGAATATCATGGGCATATACAATTTGCAAAATATCAATTCCAGGGTCATCAACTGAGCCAATCACTTCATCGGCAATCCCCACCATGTAATCAGGATGTTTAGCAGATGGATATTCCGTAATTTGAGCCGTAATCACTTCACCGGGAGTCGGTTTCAAACCAACGTCGTTGATATAAAATTTGTACTTGGCAATTTTCTTATCGTTAAGAGTCAATTGACCGATGTAGCCTTTGTCGTCATCAGTCGTTTCAAAAGGACCAACTACGCGGGTATATTTGTGCTCGGCAATTTTGGTGACTTTACCTTCTGGGCCGCGATCTGACCCTGGTTGGGCAGGCCGAACGATTTCCATTTCAACGGTGTCACCGTTCAGTGCATTCATGGTATTGTCTGGGGCAATGTAAGCGTCTGGGGCGTTTTCATCATAAGCGACGAACCCAAACCCTTTATCATTAGCGTGGAAAACACCGCTTAATTGTTGTTTATCTGGATTCAATTGAAATTTGCCGTCGTCAGTGACCACGGCGACCTTATCACGTTCCAAAGACGCTAATTCTTGAACAATCAGTTTAAACGCTGCTGAGCCGTGTGATCTCAGAACGTCAGCAATTTTTTCGACAGTAAATACGTTATCCGGATAAGTCTGCAGAACGTTCTCTATTTGATTTTTCAAATCGTTATCTTGCAATCTATATTCCTCTTATTATTCATAAAGTTGTGTTAGAAATTCGGTTAAATCGACTTCAAGCTGCTTATGAGCCGTATTAACAGTGATCATGTGACTGGCACCTGGATATTCATGGTAACTCACCTGACTATTCACCAATCCATCCCTCAAGGACTTGGCACTTTCTGGATTGACAATCTCATCGTTTAGCCCCTGGCCGATGAAGTATGGTTGGGAGATGCTGGGTAAGTCTTGGGCGACGCCAACCGTGAAGTCAGCAATCTTCCCTAATAGTATATCAATATTTTCGTCAAGCCACTTCAGTTTTGAATTCATAATGGCCTCGTTGGTATCGTACTGAACAAAGTTGGCTTTAGCCATTTGCATAAAGGTATTATGAACACTAAATTGACGCTTCCTCACAATTGGCGACCCGAACGAACCACCGCCAAGCAGAGTGGGGTCATTTTCCAACGTTTTAGCCGCAAAAATCCCCCCAAGCGAAATGCCAAAAATACTGATCTGATGAAAGCCTTTATCCTTCAAAAATTGGACTGCCTGTTGGGCATCCTTCCACCAACGTTCAGGGGTCCCCTGGATAAGGATATCGGTAAAGTCGGCCGTCCCATGGCCAGTAAACATTGGCGCATCAACGGTATAATTCTGGCGTTCCAAATACCTTGCCAGCATCCGAACGTCAACTGGACCGCTGGCAAAAGCATGCAGCAAAATAATTGCTTTTGGTCCATGTTCAAAATAAAAAGATTTGATTGGTGTTTGCATAGCACCCATCCTTTCATGTCCACCTATTCAATTATAATAAAAATCCTCCTGCATTTAAACAGGAGGATTGAATACTAATGAGATGATATCCAAACTAATGCAAGTGCTAAGAGAAAGAAAATAATCCCTAAAACAAGTGTAGTTTTTTGCATGAATGCTTCAAAGCCACGTGGCTTCTGCTTTGCAAACAAGTCATCGGCCCCACCAGTTAAGGCGGACATGGCGTCATTAGTCTTTGATGGTTGCATTAATACTGCGATTGTGATCAAAACACAGTCAATCAGTAATAACGTTAACAAAAAATTGTACACGTTGAGTGCCTCCTACCGTTAAATCGGCTTAATACTACTCTTACTAAACTAACACATTATGGCAGAATTCGCTACCTTTTGGGATCAAGTTTCTGTTGTTAAAGCAATAATTCGTTGGGTAATCGGGTGCTGATTTTTGGTTGAGACATTGATGAACAATGTGTCCCCCCATCGGATCAGCGTCCCGCCAGCGGGAACAATTTCGACACCATTTCGTTGAATTTTTGTCAGCAGAGACCCCTTCGGCCATTTAATTTGGCGAACCATTTTGCCATCCATTTGGGACCCGGCATAAACGGTTTCCATAATTTCAACGGTTCGGCCCAAATTCATCTTAGTCTGAACTTTTAGTAGTTGCTGGAGCATCGAGTAATAGACTGGCTTGCCATTTAATAGGTCTAACACACCGTATGCGATTAAGGAGACGACTGCAAGACCAAGGAGATGGGTCAACGTCCCGACCATCTCTGTAATCAGGAGGATCGCTGTAAAGGGGGCCTTACTAATCGCCGCAAAGTAACCGGCCATCCCCATAATAATGAAGCTCGAGAAGTACAAGGAATTCATTAAGCCAAGATTGACGGCAATGCTGCCCACAATGGCGCCAATTAAGCCACCGAGACAAAGAATTGGCAGGAAAATACCGCCAGGAAGTCCACTACCATATGAAAGCATAGAGAAAACAAATCGAATAACAAAATAAAGGCACAAAATCAAAGTTGGATAGTTTGCAGAACTCAACCGCAGAATAATGTCACTGCCACCACCCAACAAGTGTGGGAACAATGCTCCTAGTGGAATGACCAGTAACAGTGGAATGAGTCCGTTAAAGTACCAGGAAATATGGGTATGACGGTACCACTTACCCATCCTGAGAATCACCAGCTGATATAATCTTCCCAACACACCGAGAACGATCCCTAAGATGATGACCCACGAAAAATATTTAAGCGGAAGTGGCGTGCTTCGCATGTACAAGACTGGCTTTAAACCAAAGACATAGGTGGCGACCATGTCAGAAGTCACCGCGGAAGTCAATGAGACAATCCAAATATTAGTTGAAAAGTTATGATAAATTTCTTCCAAAACAAATAGTGTACTGGCAATCGGCGCGTTAAAAGCCGCACTCAATCCGGCTGCAGCGCCACTTGAAATGAGGACTTGGCGATCAAAACCGACTTGTTTGGTGAACTGAGCCACCCCCTGCCCCAGTGTGGATCCCAACTGAATTGAAGGGCCTTCACGACCAAGATACAGGCCACTTCCGATTGCCAAAATACCACCAATAAATTTTCGCCACAAAACTGCCCACCAACCGTAATCAACTTCACCCAGCAGCTGGCCCTCAACTTGGGGAATCCCAGATCCCTTGATATCCGGCTGCTGTTTTAAAAACCACCCAACCAGCAGACCAATGATGACGTTGATGACGATTGCCGTTAATAAAAACGAGAGATGGTGAATCGAATTGATGTAAAGATAGCGCATCAAATTGGTCATATGACCGATCGACCACCTAAAAACCGAGACTGTCGACCCAGCGAGCATCCCAATGATAATTCCGTTAACGATTGTTTTTACCTGTGATAGCTTGTAATTTTCTCTTACCTGCACTTGCGCTCATCCTTTAATTATTTCTGATATCCATCATATCATAATCAAATGAGTCGTTTGAAAAGTTTTTGACCAATCAATGCGGCTAAAAGTGCAACACCGGACAAAACGCCGACAACCGATTTGGTATCACCAGTTTGAGGCAACTTTCCTGAACGATCGCTGGTATCTGCTACTTTTTCGTGGTTCTTTTCGTTATTCTTAGACCGCTTATGACTGCTTGCAAGTAATTGGTGCTGTTTTTTTGGCTCGGCCTTATCAGCAACCGTCGCTTTTTCATCTAATTTGCTTTCTGATCGATCCGCCAATTTAGTGTAAGTGAACTGGACATCTTCTGGCATCAAATTGTCAGCCTTCAGTTCTTTTAGCGACTGTTTTACTTGATAGCCTGGAATCAACTTGGCGTTATATGTCTTGGTTTGACCAAATTCGAGCTCAACCGAATCCTTAGATAGTATTCTGCCAGCCTGATCAGCGTTAATAATCTTAAATGTGACCTTTTTGGCAAGATAATGCAGCGTGACCACTTTTGAACTAAAATCCAGGTCCGTTGACTGTAAATCATAGCCATAAAATTCAATGTTCTTAGAACGAAAAGCTTGGGCTTCTTCAAGCGTAAGCTGCATGGATTTATTAAAGAGGAGCCGGCCGTGGTTGTCGATCCCGCGAAGTTGGTACGTTTTGGCCGTTGGTAATTTTTCTTGATGGTCAACCGCTTTCTGTGACTCCTTTGCCACGCTGGCTTCCTGAATTGTGGGCTTTGTCGGGGTGCCACTTTTTTCTATTCCAATTGACTCAGTTTGAGAGGTCTTGCCCGTTTCCTTTGATGAAGCGGATTTGTCTGCTGATTTGGGGGACGTCTCAACGGCAGTTTCAGCTGGTTTTTTGACAGTTTCTAAACTGGTCTGAGTTTTCTCAACCGGCTTGACTGCCTCAACTTGGTTTTCTGCAGATTTGGATGATGTCGGATCTACTTTAATTGGCGATCCACTGGATTTCTCACTTTTACCTGCAGGTTCAGTCGTGCCAGTTTGTTGAGCAAGCGCAGTCGGCGCTTTTTTGGCCTCTGTTTGGGGCATTATTTTCGATTCAACATCCGGCAATTTTGTGGTGGCGTTATCAACTGCTTGACGCTTTTGGTCTTTCCCGGTTTCTGGTGCAACAGCTACCTGGCGCTTCTTATCATCCTTTTTTCCATCGGGATTGAAGGTCTTAACTGCTTTTTCGTTGATATCTGGTGCTTGGACTTCCTTGGTGTTTCCTTGAGAAGCTGTTTTTGGTACAGTTACGAGAAGATCGGTGTTATCGATCGCATTTCCGGGCTTACTTGGAGATGGCTTGGTAGGCACTATTGGTGTCTTTGAAATAACAGCCGTTGTTTCATCTACTGGATTTTCAGGTAATGCCTGAGTTGGCTCACCTACCTGTTTAATTTCGGCAGGCTTATTATCCGGTTTCGATTGGTCGGGGGTCACCACAGTGGTCAACTTGTCCGTCGCGATGACTGGATTCAGATTTCGATACTTTAATGTCACGTCCCAGTTCGTATCCTTAATGGTGCCGTTTATGGCCTCAGAACTCAAGAGTTCATAGCCTGGTAGATTATATTCATCTTTATTGAGACGGTATCTGCCAAATATAGTGGCTTGATTGAAGATCAAGTCCTTTTGGATTGGATTGGCATTTTCGTCGAGATACTTCACCGTAACCGTCGCATCATCTGCCAAGTAATTAACGACGGGACCTGCGGAAGAAACAGCCACTTCTGCCACAACAGGATGGTAATGAGAAATATTATCGGGGACAGCAAATTTGGTCGATTTGCTTTTATCAATGTAAACATTCATCGTTGCTTTTTTATCAAGGATCGACTTTTCGCCACGAATATTTCTTACTTGAAACTGTTGATGAATAGTCACTTTATCGGGCAGTTCCTGGGTAGACGACTGAGCGGTTTCGGCTCCAACAATCTGCTCATGCAATAACGGACTGGTAAAGCCCAGCACTCCTAATGAAACTGATAATAAAATTGTCTTTTTCAAAATAAAACCTCCGTTTTTTGTGTTCTAAAAATTAGATACGCAAAACCGGGGGCGTTTTATGTACAAAAAAAGTCGCAAAAGCGACTTTTTTTGAAATTACTTGTTTAAGATGTCTTGACGAGCTTGTTCTGACAAGTTGTAGAATGAGTGAATGCCTTTGTAATCGGCAACGTCACCAAGTTGGTCTTCAATTCTCATCAATTGATTGTACTTGGCAATTCGTTCGCCACGGCTCATTGAACCAGTCTTGATTTGACCGGCATTGAGGCCAACAACCAAGTCAGCAATCGTTGTATCTTCAGTTTCACCAGAACGGTGTGAAATGATAGCAGTGTAACCTGCTTCTTTAGCCATTTCAACAGCTTCAACAGTTTCAGTCAAAGTACCAATTTGGTTAAGTTTGATTAAGATTGCGTTGGCAACGCCCATGTTGATACCCTTCTTAAGGTAATCAGTGTTAGTAACGAATAAATCATCACCAACGATTTGAACTTTCTTGCCAAGGCGCTTAGTAGCCATTTGCCAATCAGCCCATTCGTTTTCATCAAGGGGATCCTCAATTGAAATAACTGGGTATTTGTCAACAATGCTTTCAAGCAAGGTCACAAATTCATCAGCAGTATATGACTTACCGTCACCCTTTAAATCATATTTCTTAGTTTCAGTGTTGTAGAATTCTGATGCGGCGCAGTCAAAAGCAATGGCAATGTCTTTACCTGGCTTGTAGCCGGCACGTTGAATGGCTTCAACAAGGATTTCAAATGGTTCCTCGTTGTTCTTCAAGTCAGGAGCAAATCCACCTTCATCACCAACGGCAGTTGAGTAGCCGCGTTCGTTAAGCAAGTTCTTCAAGTTATGGAATGTTTCAGAACTCCAACGGATTGCTTCTTTGATGCTTGGAGCACCAACGGGCATGATCATGAATTCTTGGAAATCAACCTTGTTGTTGGCATGCTTACCACCATTGATGACGTTTAACATTGGTGTTGGAAGCAAGTGCCCATTAAAACCACCAAGGTAGTTGTACAATGGAACTTCCAACTCGTCAGCAGCGGCACGAGCAGCAGCTAAAGAAACACCCAAGATCGCATTGGCACCTAACTTACCCTTGTTTGGGGTACCGTCCAATTCGATCATGGCCTTATCAATAGCCAATTGGTCAGTAACATCGTAGCCAACAATTTCTTTAGCGATGATGTTATTAACGTTGTCAACGGCTTTGGTAACGCCCTTGCCCATGTAACGATCCTTGTCACCATCACGGAGTTCAACAGCTTCGTGTTCACCAGTTGAAGCACCTGAAGGAACGATTCCACGGCCCATTGCACCTGCTTCAGTATATAATTCAACTTCAACAGTTGGGTTACCACGAGAGTCTAGAACCTCACGAGCATAAATATCAGAAATAATTGACATGTTTTTTTCTCTCCTTAGCGAAAGTTGTGACCTTTTGTACAAGGTTCAGTTCCAATTCTATTAGTTTCTCGCCGAACTTTCAACATAAATCAGCGAATTTAACTATTTTTGTAAAAAGTTTGCAAGCTTTAAGAATGAATCTGGCTTTAAGCTGGCACCACCGGCCAAGACACCGTCAATATCAGTCTGTGACAGAATATCATCAGCGTTCTCGTCGTTAACACTGCCACCGTATAAAACTCGGACTTGATCGGCAATATCGTCACCATATAAATCAGCAATGGTTTGACGAATTAAATAACAACCCTCTTCAGCTTCATCACTGCTGGCAGTTTTGCCGCTGCCGATTGCCCAACTTGGTTCGTAAGCAACAATGATCTCCTCAGCTTGGGTGGGAGTGATCGATTTAAGCGCGTTGGTCACTTGACTAACCACCCATGAGATTCGATCAGCAGATTCACGTCGGCTCATCGTTTCATCACAGCAGATGATCGGGGTCAGATGATTGCGAAAGGCTGCGTGAACCTTTTTATTAATGATATCGTCAGTTTCATTAAAATACTTTCGCCGTTCCGAATGACCGATAATAACGTGGGTGACGCTCATCTCGTCAAGTGCCTTGGGACTGGTCTCACCGGTGTAGGCACCCTCATCTTCATAAAAACAATTTTCAGCAGAAATAATCAGTGGCGAATCACCATTTTCTTCGACCATGCTCTCCAAAAAGAGCGGTGAAGCCGCAATACAGGTCTCAGTTACCTTGGGATCAGGCAATTTGCCCTCAATCTCTTGAAGAAATTTGACTGCATCTGCGACTGATAAATTCATTTTCCAGTTACCCGCAACGAACGGAATTCTCATAAGAATCATCCTTTACATTTTTTAGCTTAATGCCATTGTAACCAAAAGCAAATTTAAAAGCCACATTTTTCTCCTATACCAATTTTTAGTAAAAGAAAAAGAGCCCGCTAAATAGCAAGCTCTTCACCGATTATTTATTATCAATTTCTGCAATACCAGGGAGCGTTTTACCTTCAAGATATTGAAGTGAAGCACCACCACCGGTTGAAATATGCGTCAATTTATCAGCAACGCCTAATTGCTTAACAGCAGCAGTCGAATCACCACCACCAACAATTGTTGTGGCATCGCTTAACGTGCCAAGGAATTCGCCAATCTTAAGGGTTCCCTGAGCGTAGTTAGACATTTCAAAGACACCCATTGGTCCGTTCCAAACAACGGTCTTAGCATCTTTAAGAACATTTTCAAAAGCTTCAATTGACTTGGGACCAATGTCCAAAGCCATCCAGCCATCGTCAATGTCGCCGGCAACGACTTTGTGTTCGGCATCGTTCTTAAATTCTTTAGCAACAACGTTGTCAGTTGGGAGAACGATCTTGTCGCCACCCTTTTCAAGGATCTTCTTGGCAACGTCAATCTTGTCTTTTTCGATCAAGGAGTCGCCAATTTTGATGCCTTTTGCTGCATAGAATGTGTAAGTCATTCCACCGCCAATGATGATCTTGTCTGCCTTGTCAAGCAAATTATCGATCACACCAATCTTATCAGAAACCTTGGCACCACCGAGAATGGCAACAAATGGCCGCTTTGGATTGTTGACAGCTTCTCCTAAGAATTGAATTTCCTTTTCCATCAAGAAACCAGCAGCAACCGGCTTGCCGTCTTTATGCATTGCTTCAGCAATTCCAGCGTTTGATGCGTGGGATCTGTGAGCTGTACCAAAGGCATCGTTAATGAATTCATCGGCAAGTGAGGCCCAGTATTCACCTAATTTAGGATCATTACCGGATTCGCGCTTAACGTATTCACCATTAACAACATCTTCATAACGGGTATTTTCAAATAAGAGAACACTGCCGTCTTCCATCTTGTTGATAGCATCTTCCAGTTGTTTACCTTCAGTAACCGGCACAAAGATGACTGGTTTGTTCAATAGGTTGGAAAGACGTTCTGCAACTGGGCGTAATGAAAGGCCCTTCTTGTCGTCTTCCTTTTTGATTCGGCCAAGGTGTGAGCAAAGAATGGCTTTACCCTTGTGGTCCAATACGTACTTAATGGTTGGTAAAGCAGCTTGGATTCGGTTATCGTCGCCAATAACGCCGTCTTTAATCGGAACGTTAAAGTCGACACGCATCAAAACTTTCTTTCCTTCGAGATTTAAATCAGAAACTGTTAATTTTGCCAATTTGGAAACCTCCCAAAATCGATTTGATTTGTGATCTGTAGAACATAGCGAGATAGTAAAAGACGGAGAAGGCCACCCTCCTCCGCCAATTACAATTAATTATTAAAGTGAAGCAAACTTCAACAAGGTACGAACCATGTTGCAAGTGAAGCCCCATTCGTTATCGTACCAAGCAACAGTCTTAACAAGTTGGCTGTCACCGGCAGTGGTAACTTCAGTTTGAGTTGGGTCAAATACTGAACCGTGATCATCATCGATAATGTCTGATGAAACGATTTCGTCAGCGTTGTAACCGAATGCAGGGTTGTCAGCAGTGTGCTTCTTCATAGCATCGTTAACTTCGTCAGCAGTAACCTTCTTGTCAAGGATTGCAACCAATTCAGTCAATGAACCATCAACGACGGCAACACGTTGTGCGTGTCCTTGAAGTTTGCCGGCAAGATCTGGGATAACCAAACCAATGGCCTTGGCAGCACCAGTTGAATGAGGAATCGTGTTAGCACTGGCAGTACGGTTATTACGCTTCTTCTTAGTCTTAGGACCATCAAGAATTTGTTGTGAAGCAGTGAATGCGTGAACAGTGGTCATGGTACCAACTTTGATACCAAAGTCTTTGTTCATGAAGTAAGCCATTGGTGCCAAGCAGTTAGTGGTACATGAACCGGCTGAAACGATCACATCGTTTGAGTTCAATTCATCCAAGTTAACGCCAGGAACAACCGTCTTAATTTGACCAGCAGGAGCTGAAATCAAGACACGTTTTGCACCAGCTTTGATATGAGCTTGTGATTTTTCTTCTGAAGTGTAGAAACCAGTACATTCGAGTACATAGTCAACACCATCATTTTTAACCCAAGGAAGGTTAGAAGCATCTTTTTCCGCATAAACAGGAATTTCTTTACCGTCAACGACGATACCCTTGTCAGTTGCTGAAACATCACCAGGGAAACGTCCATGGGTTGAATCATACTTCAATAAATAAGCCAACATTGATGGAGTGGTCAAATCGTTAATCGCAGCCACTTCAATCTCGTCGGAGTGTAATTCGTGGATCCGCTTGAAAGCCAAACGACCAATTCGGCCAAAACCGTTAATACCAATCTTTACAGTCATACTAAGTTTTCCTCCTTTAGGAAATAAGAAAATATTAAGACACAGTACACGTTAATCGTACCATGAAATGAAAACAAAGTCAGCACCCTTGTGAACAAAAGTTCAAAGTATGCATCGAGTAACCATAAAATATTACCCAAATTCGAGTATAGCAGACCACCGGAGAATTGCAATGCAATTGGATTTAGTAAGCGTTTTCACAATCAATTTTTCTTTGTTCTTGAAAAAGTTCTCACTTTCTAGTATATTGGTATAGGAAGTTGCGCCCGTAGTGTAATGGATCGCACGTAAGATTCCGGTTCTTGAGATGAGGGTTCGATTCCCCCCGGGCGCATAAAGATTACTGACTTTAACAACAAGCAGTTCATTTTTAGATGCAAAAACAGCGAGGCAAATGCCCCGCTGTTTTTGTGCTTTTTGGAGATTATTTGATTGGTGGTTCGCCTGCTTTATGCATATAAAGAATTGGATAATGATTGCCCTGTTCGTACCGCTGATAGACAACAAATCCCATATGCTCATAAAATCCCCGGGCAAGTGGGTTTTGCTCGTTCACGCCGAGTTGGTTGACTGAATAAGTTTTCATCCCATACTCAACTAATTGTTTTCCAAAACCCTTTCCTCGGTATTGATCTGATATAAACAGCATTTCAAGTATTTGTTGATTAATTCCCATGAAGCCAATTGGATCACCAGCTTCATTTACCATCACGATTAAGTGTTGGACCCCGGCAATCGCTTCTGGAACATCCTTCTTGATGTTTTGAATCGCTTCATCGGTTAAGAATAAATGGGTTGCCCGTACAGAATCCTCCCAGACCACCAATAATTTGGCGATTAATTCAGGATTGATTTTAGTTGGCTCTGAAATTCTCATATAATTCTCACTTTCATGTCCTCACGCTTAGGATCCTTTAGTAGTCACTCCAAGAGGTTTATCTACTGGGTTACCAAACCTTACCGGAAGCGGATCTGTCAATGGGATAAGAGAAGTCAACGGCTAGTGTCTTCAATCGGATTGTAACATAAATACGGCGTAATCCGGGTAAAGTCTTTGCCGGATTGGTCTGTCCACCCACTGGGGAGTTGACTTCTGAGGGTCTATTTGCTCACCCAGGACAAAAAGGAGATCCAAGTCTAATTCTTGAATCGCCTTATGACGAATCATTTTTCAAATTTACAAGCGAATCGCGGCCTCATCAATCCGGAACTGATGTTGGTTCACGAACCCCTTCGGTAAAATCGACGCCTTCTTTAGCATAGAAAGCCATGATTTCTTGACGCTGCGACTCAAACTTTGGTGGTAGTGACAAGCCCTGTCCCATGGTGAGGATCGGCTCCTCCAGACTGAATCCAGGGGTCGTCGTCGCAATTTCGACCCGATTATCACCGGGATCACGCACATAGAGGCTCTTGAACCAACCACGATCAGCATATTCCTCAATGTTCAAATGCTGTTGCTTGGCAACATCCCAGAATTTGAAAAGTACAGCCTTAGTTGGCGCTTGGATGGCAAAGTGGTCAATGCTGCCCCGCCCAAATCGGGTGCGAACATCTTGTTGGTCACTTTCAAATAACTCAATGGACTGGCCGTCTTCTAGTTCGACAACATTATTGTTAACCGGAATGCCCAACCAGTTATGGAAGAATGCGCTAGTGGCTTCCGGATCAGGCACGTGTAGCTCCGTTCCCATTAAATGAGTAATTTGCTTTTCAGCAGGAATCCCGTTGTCAGGGACCACCCGCATATCAGTCAGGACTTCGGAAGTCTCCAATAGTTTGACTTCGACATCATCAGGGTCGGTAAACAAAAGGCCGCCATCGATTGCTTGAACGGCCACCGAATAAGCGGTTAGCCGCTTTTTCCAGTAATCAGCTGTCCCCGTTGGAATCGAAAGCTTGATGTTGTTAAAGAAATGCTTACCGTCCGTTCGATGACCTAATAATGGCACCACAAAAAAGGTCACCACAGACCCCGGTGTTCCAAGATAATCCCCATAAAATAAGTGGCGAATGCGAATGTTTTCCTGATTAACCGTATTTTTAACAAGACGCATCCCCAAAACCCGGGTATAAAAATCAATGTTTTGTTGTGCATCTCTGGTTAACAATGAAATATGATGAGTTCTCATAGTATTTCCTCCCGACTCGATATTTGCTGGTTAGGTTTATTGTATCACGAATGAATCCGCTTTCTTATTATAAGCATTTCTTTATCAGCCGCTGGAAAAAGCCAGTTGAAATAATTAATAATTTGATGTGAGCAAAACATTTGACCTTTTTTGACCAATAAACTATCATATTAACATGAACTTGGCCTAAGCCATCTTTCATAAAACCTATAAGGAGGCATCTTGAATGAATTTAGTGCCAACCGTCATTGAACAATCCGCAGGCGGTGAACGTGCGTATGATATTTATTCACGTTTGCTAAAAGACCGAATTATCATGTTATCAGGCCCCATCGAAGACGACATGGCTAATGCGATTATCGCCCAATTACTTTTCTTGGATGCTCAAGACTCAGAAAAAGATATTTACCTCTACATCAACTCACCTGGTGGTGTGATCACTTCAGGAATGGCAATTTACGATACCATGAACTTTGTTAAGTCAGACGTTCAAACAATCGTAATGGGAATGGCTGCATCAATGGCCTCTGTCCTCGCTTCTTCTGGAGCAAAGGGCAAGCGATTTGCCTTGCCACATGCCCAAGTCTTGATTCACCAACCTTCTGGTGGTGCACAAGGTCAACAAACTGAAATTGAAATTGCTGCCGAAGAAATTCTCAAAGCTCGTAAGATGATCAATAATCTTTTAGCTGAGAATTCCGGTCAACCAATTGAAAAAGTCAACAAAGACACCGAGCGTGATAATTATCTCACCGCCCAAGAAGCTGTTGATTATGGACTTTTGGATGGCATTATGACCAGCAGTTCCGAGAAGCAGTAAGTCAATTCATGAATCGAATTGCTTGGCTACTCCAAAAGCAACTCTCAATCATGAGGGTTGTTTTTTTACATAAATCCACCTAATTGAAAATCGACGGCTGACCGACTAGAATATAGATGAAGTTAGTTAAAATATTAAAATGATGACAATTGATGAATCGAGGTCATTAATATGGATGTCAATCAAACAAAAGAACAAGTGACGCAAACGACCGATGAATCGATCCCAACTGAAATGAAAGCTTGGGAAATCGTGAAGCCCGGTTCGATTAACGGCGCGGTTTCACCATTACGGTACACCACCAAGCCGGTGCCAAAACCTCAGCGTGGTGAAGTTCTGGTGAAGGTTATTGCTTGTGGAGTCTGCCACACAGATCTCCATGTAACTGAGGGCGATCTACCCGTTCATAAGGCGCACTTGACGCCGGGTCATGAAATCGTTGGCCGGATTGTTCAGATGGGTGATGAAACCCGGCGATTCAAATTAGGCGATCGGATTGGGATTCCTTGGTTACGTTGGACTTGCGGCGTTTGTGAATATTGCCGCTCCGGTAGAGAAAATCTCTGTCCCAACTCGCTTTATACCGGTTGGGACCATGACGGGGGCTACGCTGAATACGTCACCGTCCCTGAGGGCTTTGCATACCGGATTCCAGCCCGTTTTGACTCACTGACAGCCGCACCACTCCTTTGTGCAGGGATTATTGGCTATCGAGCCTATGAGCGAGCAAACGTTCCAGCAGGCGGCACTTTGGGTCTATATGGCTTCGGCGGTTCCGCTCATTTAACTGCCCAAATTGCGATGAAGCAAGGCATTGAGGTCCATGTATTAACCCGTGGTGAAGATGCCAGGAAATTTGCGCTTCAGCTCGGCGCAGCCTCGGCTAGAGGAACCTATGATATGCCACCCGTCAAACTGGATTCAGCAATTAATTACACGCCAGTTGGTGACGTGGTTCCAAAAGCCATGGAAGCATTAAAACCCGGTGGCACGTTGGCAATGGCTGGAATCCATTCAACAGACATTCCGCAAATGAGCTATCCAAGTCACATTTTTCATGAAAAGAATCTGACCAGTGTCGAAAGTAATACCCGTCGGGATGGTGAAGAATTCCTTACCCTAGCAGACAGGCTCAATATTCATCCAGAAGTGACCGAATATCCATTAGCGAAAGCGGATGAGGCTCTGAAGTATATTTCCAAGGGTGATATTCGTGGTGCCTGTGTCTTAAGGGTCAGCGAAGGTTAAGCAATTTCATCCTTTGGTTGGTAAGCAAATGAAGTCAAAAAACAGAGTGGGACTTAAAGCGGTTAGTTTCCAGAATATAAG
The DNA here is from genome assembly GCF_002157585.1 of Lentilactobacillus parakefiri. Classification (GTDB taxonomy): domain Bacteria; phylum Bacillota; class Bacilli; order Lactobacillales; family Lactobacillaceae; genus Lentilactobacillus; species Lentilactobacillus parakefiri. The sequence continues at coordinate 19,365 of NZ_BDGB01000022.1, read as the reverse complement.
CCAGCAATCCGAATATCCCGGGTTTGGGATATTTGGATTGCTGGCTTATATGGCCGGAAACTGCTTTAATTCCCACGTTTCTGCTATGGAACATTCGAAATGATAAAGTACGGGTGAGACGATAAGTTTTTTGCCTCACCCTCTTTTTGTGACCACTAATCCGTTGAACACCTGACGCCGATGGGACCTAAATTTCGGGTGCCAGTCCCTGTGCCAGTTTACCCGCATATTCATTGATTTTTCTCAATCGGTGATTGATGCCAGATTTAGAAATTGGCCCGCCTTCAACCAGATCTCCAAGCTCTTTCAAACTCACTTCGGGATGCTTTAACCGTGCCCTGGCAACCTGCCCCAGTTTGGGGTTCAATTTATTCAATCCGACCATCTCGTCGATCAGTTTGATGTTTTCAATCTGCTTGCTGGCAGCGTTCGCGACCTTATTGAGGTTGGCATTTTCACAATTAACCAACCGATTCACGGAATTCCGCATGTCACGAACAATTCGGATATCCTCGAATTTCAGCATCGAGCTGGTCGCCCCAATCAACTGCAAAAAGTCAGCAATCTTTTCAGCCTCCTTGAGGTAGGTAATGTAGCCGCTTCGACGTTGGGTGGTTCGGGCCTTTAAATGATACTTATTCATCATTTCAGCAATCATTTCGTTGTGATTCTCGTACAAAGAATAGATTTCCAAATGGTATCTGGAAGTTTCAGGATTATTAACCGAGCCGCTTGCCAAGAAAGCCCCCCGCAGATAGGAGCGAATCTGTGAATCCTCTGTCAGCATATGGCTTGGAACCCGTTCAACAATTGAAGCACCGTCAAAAATCCCCAGATCATCCAGAAGCTGCGTTGCTTTATTTTCAACTCTCAAAATATATAAATTATTTTTTTTAAGTTTCATTTTCCGACGAACACTCAGTTCACCGGTGATACCGTAAAATTTTGAAAGCAACTTATACATCCGCCGGGCAATTGCCGGATTCTCGGATGAAACGTTCAATACAAAGTGATGATTAGATATTGAAAGGGACCCGTTAATTCGAATCAAGGCCATTAACTCAGCCTTGGCGTTATCCCGGTGAACGGTCAAAGAAGTTAGTTCTTTTTTGACCTCACTTGCGTATGACATTTGATCCCCTCCATTTCGTGGGTTACTTATGATCATCTAATGAACGACCAAGTAAATTGATCAATTCATCAGCCACTTCTTGTCCGTTGTGAAAGGCACCGCGATCCTTCAATTCCAAGAAATCAGCTGAGATGACCCGACAGCCCATGGCACGCAGTCCTGCGAAGTCATGTTTAACCGGTTGGGAAACTTCATTCCATTTTTGATGATCAATATACTCGGCGGGCACTTCTTTAATATTCACCAAAACGGTATTAATAAAGTTCATCCCTAAGTGGCGATTCAAGACGCGAACGTGATCGGCTTCAGTAAAGTTCTCGGTTTCACCCTTTTGTGTCATGATGTTGCAAATATAAACGATGTCCGCACTGGTTTGTCGTAAGGCCTCGCCAACATTTTCAATCATTAAATTAGGCAGAATGCTGGTGAACAAACTCCCGGGACCCAACACAATTTGATCAGCATTCATAATTGCATCAATCACTTGGTGAACCGCTTCTGGTTTGTGGGAATCGTCAGTCGTCTCCACCCAAACGCGCTTGATGAGCTTGCCGGCAGCGGTAATTTCAGATTCTCCGCTCAATGTCGTTCCATCACTAAATTCAGCGTTCAACTCCAGGGGCTCGTTGGCAGCCGGATAGATATGGCCGTCAACTTTGAGCATTTCACTCAATATTTGCACGGAGTCGAAAATGCCACCTTTCATTTCAGAAAGGGCCGCAATAATCAAATTACCCAAAGCATGACCGGCAAAGAATTGGTCGGAACTTCTAAATCGGTATTGAAACAACTCCAGATATAATTCTGGCATTTCTGACAATGCCACCATCACGTTTCGAATATCACCAGGTGGAACAACGTTAATATAGTTTCTTAGGATACCAGAAGAGCCACCATCATCGGCAACGGTGACGATCGCGGTAATATCGACGTGGCGGTTTCGTAAATTTTTGAGGATAACTGGCAGGCCAGTTCCCCCACCAATCACGACAATCCGCGGTTGGTGCGTATGAAGTGCATCAAGCATCAGTTACCCTCCTTTGTCTTGTGCCGGTCAATGTCTCGATGAGTGACGTTAACCGGATATTGATCTTTCAAATCAGTCGCCAACTGCTGGGCGATCGCAACCGATCGGTGTTGGCCGCCGGTACAGCCGATGGCGACGGTCAAGCTGGCCTTACCTTCCTTTTGATAGCCTGGGAGCGTGAAAACCATCATATCCAACAACTTTTGATAAAATTCTTCTGCTCCCTTGGAATGCATCACGTAATCGCGTACCGATTTGTCGAGGCCAGTTTTATAACGCATTTTGGCATCATAGTACGGATTCGGCAAAAATCGGACATCCATTACAATGTCGGCATCCAATGGTAGGCCGTATTTGAATCCGAATGACATAACTTCCACGTGGAAAGTATGCGTTTCATCGGTTGATTCAAAGTTATGAAAGACTTCTTCGCGCAATCGACGGGGCGCCATATTCGTGGTGTCGACAACTAGGTCGGCCGCTTGCTTAACGTTAGCCAGGAGTTCGCGCTCCTTTTTAATCCCGTCGATGACCCGCCCGTTTCGCGCAAGCGGATGGGCTCGGCGAGTCTCCTTATAGCGGGAAACTAGTTTTTGATCGGACGAATCAAGAAAAATAATATCGACGTTATTGTCGTCGTTTTTCTTCAAATCGTTAAACATATCAATGATTTCATCATAAAAAACTTGCGACCTTAGATCCATTACTAAGGCAATCTTATTAATGTCTCTTTCCATACGGATCAATTCTTTAAATTTAGGCAGTAATGTTGGTGGCATATTATCGACGCAAAAATATCCTAAGTCTTCAAAGCTTTGCATCGCAACGGTCTTACCGGCACCACTCATTCCGGTGATGATGACGAATTGGTTGTTAACAGCCATAATGATTTCCTTTCGTATAACGAACTTTCACTAGTATAACATACCGGGTGTGTCATGTGAACGATCGAAACACCTATGCCCACATTGATTCGCTTCTCAGTGGGAATTGGCGTTATCTGGCTGGCAATTTAGGCAAGAAAAAAGCCATTTCCAATCAATTCATTGAAATGGCCCCATACAACTATTTACTTACTTTAACAGTCTGCTTTTCAGCCTGCTTGGTCAGATTTTTATCCCTCTCAAGAACCGGTTTTAGATACTGGCCGGTGTAACTTTCAGGCACTTTCACCAATTGCTCGGGCGTACCGGTCGCAACGACTGTACCGCCGCCATCGCCACCTTCTGGTCCCAAATCAATCAGGTAGTCAGCACTCTTAACGACATCCAAGTTATGCTCAATAATCAAAACAGTATTACCCTGATCAACCAGTTTCTGAAGGACACCTAATAAGCGGCGGATGTCCTCACTATGAAGCCCGGTGGTTGGTTCATCGAGAATGTAGAAATTCTGGCCACTGGCCTTCTTGTGCAGCTCAGAAGCCAGCTTCATTCGTTGGGCTTCACCACCTGACAAGGTTGTCGCCGGCTGACCCAAATGAACATATCCCAAACCAACGTCTTTAATTGTTTGAAGCTTACGCGAGATTTTGGGGATGGCACTGAAAAAGTCCACAGCTTCGTCAACAGTCATATCCAACACATCGGCAATGTTCTTGCCTTTATATTCAACCTCAAGGGTCTCGGCATTGTAACGCTTGCCATGACAAACTTCACAAGGAACGTAAACATCAGGCAGAAAATTCATTTCAATCTTCAGAATACCATCGCCGTGACAAGTCTCACAACGGCCGCCTTTGACATTGAAACTAAACCGACCCTTTTTGAAGCCACGGAGTTTGGCATCGTTGGTGTTAGCAAATAAACCGCGAATATCGTCAAACACACCGGTATAAGTTGCCGGGTTGGAACGTGGCGTTCGACCGATTGGCGTTTGATCAATATCGATAATCTTTTCAACATTTTTATAGCCGGAAATTGATTTGTACTTGCCTGGTTTCTCAGAATTATGGTTGAGCTTCTGTGCCAAAGCCTTTTTCAAAATATCGTTTACCAGAGTCGATTTGCCGGACCCGGAAACGCCAGTAACCACAACCATTTTGCCAAGTGGAAAATCAACCGTCAAATTTTTGAGGTTGTTCTCGGATGCACCCGTTACACGAATCTTCTTGCCGTTTCCCTTGCGACGTTTGTCCGGAACTGGAATAAACCGTTTACCGGATAGATATTGACCCGTGATAGATTCCGGGACTTTTTCAATATCTTCGGGTGTCCCGACGGCCATTACCCGACCGCCCTGCTGACCAGCTCCCGGACCGATATCGACGATATAATCAGCGGCCCGCATGGTATCTTCATCATGTTCCACTACAATTAGGGTGTTCCCTAAGTCCCGCATTTTCTTGAGTGAAGCAATTAGTCGGTCATTATCGCGTTGGTGTAAGCCAATTGACGGTTCATCAAGAATATACAAGACACCGGTCAGGTTTGATCCAATTTGCGTTGCCAGCCGAATTCGCTGAGCCTCACCACCTGATAAGGTTCGCGCAGAACGCGATAACGTCAAATAATCCAAACCAACGTTTCTTAAAAAGGTCAGTCGGTCGGTGATTTCTTTGATAATCGGTTTGGCAATCATTGTGTCCTGTTCACCAAATGAGAGCGACTTGAAAAAGTTCAATTCAGCTGTCACATCAAGTGCAGAGATTTGTGCAATGTTATTCTTGCCAACCTTAACAGCCAGGGCCTGGCGGTTAAGCCGATAGCCATGACAAGTCTGACAGGTGAGTTCAGTCATGTACTGATTTAAATTATCCCTGGTAAAGTCACTACTAGTGTTGTGATAGCGTCGTTCAACATTGTTAACAACCCCTTCAAACGGTCCGTCTACGTCACGGATGCCACCAAAGTCGCTTTGGAGGACAAAATGAAATGATTGGGTTTTTGAACCATACAACACAAAGTTCTGCTGCTTCTTCGGTAGTTTATTAAACGGGACGTCCATATCAATCCCCTCGGCATCACAAACCTGTTTGAGCATGTTCGGATACCATTTGGAACCAGCAGAATTCCAAGGAGCCAAAGCACCCTCAGCCAAGGTCTTGGTCCGATCGGGGACGACCAAATCTTCATCGACTTCCAGCTTCATGCCCAAGCCATCACAATCAGGACAAGCGCCTAACGGTGAGTTAAATGAAAACAACCGTGGTTCGAGTTCGCCCACCGTAAAGCCACAAATTGGACAGGCATAGTGTTCCGAAAACATCAGCGGATCTCGCTCTCCCAGAAAATCAGCCACTGCGTAGCCGCCACTAAGTCTCAGAGCAGCCTCCAATGAATCTGACAATCGGTTATTAATGCCATCTTTAACAATAATTCGGTCGATAATAATGTTAATGTAATGACTCCTATTTTTGTCTAATTCCGGAGCTTCATCAATATCGTAGGTTTCACCATCAACCTGAACTCGAACGAAGCCCTCACGTTTGATCTTCTCAAAAATCTTCTTATGTTGGCCTTTTTTTCCGCGCACAATTGGCGATAGAATCTGCAATTTGGTTCTTTCAGGCAGCTTCATGACCTGGTCAATCATTTGATCAACCGATTGACTGGAAATCACAGAACCATCATTAGGACAGATCGGCACCCCCACTCTTGCCCACAGGAGTCGAAAATAATCATTAATTTCAGTGACCGTCCCGACTGTTGACCGTGGATTTTTGGAAGTTGTTTTTTGGTCAATCGAAATAGCAGGGCTCAAGCCATCAATTGAATCAACGTCAGGCTTGTCCATTTGGCCTAAAAATTGGCGTGCATACGAGGACAGACTTTCAACGTATCGCCGTTGGCCTTCCGCATAAAGTGTGTCGAAAGCTAATGAGCTTTTCCCCGAGCCCGATAAGCCTGTCATGACAACCAATTTGTCTTTTGGAATTGTCACATTCACATTTTTTAAGTTGTGGGCACGTGCCCCACGAATGACGATTTTATCCATTGCCAATATGCATAATCTCCTTTAGATTACTTACTCGTTTGACCCTTTAATTCAATAATTGTATCACGCAACGTTGCCGCCTGCTCAAAATCAAGCTTCTTGGCTGCGTCACGCATCTCCTCAGTCAGGCGAGCCAGCATATCCTTTTGGTCTTTTTGACTCATTTGTTCAAAATCACTTTCGACAAAGTCATCCTTTTCACCGGAATCATCTGACCCCTTGGTAATTGAGATCAAATTGCGAATTGGTTTGACAATTGTGGTTGGCGTAATCCCATGCGCCTTGTTATAAGCAATCTGAATGGCCCGTCGATGCGCAGTTTCATCAATTGCGGCCTTCATCGAATCAGTCACGCTGTCAGCGTACATAATCACCGCCCCATGTTCATTCCGGGATGCTCGACCGATCGTTTGAATCAACGAACGTTCGTTACGCAGGAAACCTTCCTTATCGGCGTCCAAAATCGCTACCAAAGAGACTTCGGGGACGTCAATTCCTTCCCGCAACAGGTTGATACCGACCAAAACGTCAAACTTCCCCAACCGCAAGTCGCGAATAATTTGAGTTCGTTCAAGGGTCTTAATATCGGAATGCAGATACTTCACTTTAATTCCCAGATCTTTCAAATAATCGGTTAAATCTTCAGCCATTTTCTTGGTCAAGGTTGTCACAAAGACCCGTTCGTGCTTATCAACGCGCTTATTAATTTCACCAACCAAATCATCCATCTGGCCCATGATTGGCCGAACGTCAATTGTTGGGTCCAATAGACCGGTTGGCCGAATAACTTGATTGACAACATCTTTGGTCTGATCCATCTCATACGGTCCTGGGGTTGCCGACATGTAAACCACTTGATGGACGTGCTGCTCAAATTCACTCAGTGTCAATGGCCGGTTGTCCAGCGCGCTTGGGAGCCGGAAACCGTAATTGACCAACTGTTGTTTTCGAGCTTGGTCACCATTATACATCCCCCGGATTTGTGGCATGGTCTGGTGAGACTCGTCGACGACCAGCAAGAAATCATCAGGGAAGAAATCGAGCAGCGTAAATGGCGGCTGTCCTGGCTTTCGTCGGTCCATGAACCGTGAATAATTCTCAATCCCACTGGTATAGCCCATTTCACGCATCATTTCGATGTCGTAAGTGGTCCGCTGCTTCAGACGTTGAGCCTCCAGTAATTTTCCTTCTTTTTCAAATTTGGCAACCTGCTTATCCATCTCATCTTGAATCTCTGGTAAAGCAACATTCATTACGTCGTCACTGGTCAAGAAGTGGGTCGCCGGAAAGATCGCAATATGATCACGATCGCCGATCACTTCACCGGTCAAGGTGTCAACTTCTCGAATTCGATCAATTTCGTCGCCAAAAAACTCAATCCGAAACGCATGCTCATCCCAAGACGCTGGAAAGACTTCGACGACATCCCCGTGAACACGAAAGCGCCCACGCTGAAAATCAATATCGTTACGATCATACTGAATATCAACTAACTGACGAAGAAAATGATCCCGCTCAATTGTCTGCCCAACTCGCAGTGAAACCACGTGATTGCGATACTCGGATGGATCACCTAACCCAAAGATTGAGGAGACCGATGCAACCACAATCACGTCATTGCGTTCCAGTAATGAACTGGTTGCTGAGTGCCGCAGTTGGTCAATTTCATCATTAATCGATGAATCCTTTTCAATATAAGTATCACTGGATGGCACGTATGCCTCTGGTTGGTAATAATCATAATAACTAACAAAATACTCAACAGCATTGTGGGGGAAGAACTCCTTAAATTCACCATACAATTGACCGGCTAAGGTTTTATTATGCGACAATACCAACGTTGGCTTGTTGACTTGGGCAATCACATTGGAAATGGTAAACGTCTTCCCAGTTCCGGTGGCACCCTTTAAAATTTGGGCTTTTTTGCCACCATTAATGCCCGCAACCAACTTCTTGATGGCATCGGGCTGATCACCCGTTGGTTTGTATTTGGATACTAGATCAAATTTATGATCCGCAACACGTTCAATCAATTTAAATCCCCCTCTAAGCCAAAATGACACAACATAAAAGGGCTGCAAGCAAAATCATATTTTGTTTCAGCCCACTAACCAACGCTATTTTACCATACGAACATACTTTCGCCAATCGTTATCACTTGGAATTATCTTCCTTTTTCAAAACTTTTCGGGTTAGCCTTCTCAATTTATCCTGAGTGGTAAAGTTTTCCGCCAGCATATCGGGGATAACTTTGGTCAAAACGTACTGGACACAGTGCATATCACGATAGGCAAGCATGGTCGAAAGACTTTCTTTATACATTTCAGGATAGACTTCCTCAGGATTTCCTTTCTGAATTTCGCCAAATGATTCATACAGTAAATCAACCTTATCAGCAACTGCTAAAATTCGGCCTTCCAAGCTATCATCCTTGCCTTCTGATAAACGACGCCGGTATGCATCTTGAAATTCATCCGGGATTTCGTTTTGAACAAAATTTTCAGTCAATTTGTCGTCCACATCAGCCAACATCGATCTTAGCTTTGGTGTGGCATATTTGACCGGTGTTTTAATGTCACCGATAAACCGTTCAGTATAGTCGTAGTTGAGCGCTTTTTCGTACAACCCACGCCAGTCAACCGTCTGACCGGCATTTTCCTCGACATCTCCTAAAAATTGAGCAATCTCAGCCACCTTAAATGAATGCGCAGCAACAGAATGCTGCTCGAACTTAAAGTACCCAGGTGCCCGGTTAATCAACTCCAACTCGTCTAAACTTTCCAAATACTGATGCATTCCCATCGATAATTTCCTGGCCTTTCTTCGCAAAAAGAGCCGTGAACAAACCAATAGTTTGTACGCGGCCTCCTTGAATTAATGATTGAATTAGTGTTCTGAAACACTCGACTTTGATGTATCGGCCAATGATTCAACGTACTTAAACGCTTGTTGACCGGCAATTCCACCTTCGCCAACTGCTGTTGCAATCTGACGCAGGTCTTTTTGACGAACATCACCGATTGCATAAACACCAGGAATCGATGTTTCCATCTGATCGTTGGTTTCAATCCAACCGTCATCATTGGTAATATTCAGATCTTTAAAGGCATCTGTCATTGGCAGCAAACCAACATAGATGAAGACACCAGAAGTCTCAAGAACCGATTCTTCATGGGTCTGATTGTTAAGCACTTTGACGCCAGTGACTTTATTATCGTCACCCAAAACTTCTGTGACGTTGGAATTCCAAACAAAATCAATTTTATCGTTGGCAAATGCCCGGTCTTGAATCACTTTTTGGGCACGCAGTTGGTCACGCCGGTGAATAACCGTCACGTGGTCAACAATTCCAGCAAGGTAAGTCGCTTCTTCAATGGCAGAGTCCCCGCCACCGACAACAACGACTTCCTTGTTCTTAAAGAAGGCACCGTCACAAACTGCACAGTACGAAACCCCTTTGCCACCGTATTCGTGTTCGCCGGGGATCCCTAACTTTTTATATTCGGAACCAGTGGCAATAATCACCACTTTGGCTTCGATTTCGTCTTCATCAGTCTTAACAAGCTTATAGTCACCATGGTCTTCCATGGCACTGACCGTTCCATATACGTATTCAGCACCGAAGTTGATTGAACTGTCATACATATTTTGAGCAAGATCTGGACCCATGATTGATTTAAAACCCGGATAGTTCTCAATGGCGGCTGTGTTGTTCATCTGGCCACCATAAATGCCCCGGTCAATCATGGCAACTGACAGGTTGGCTCTCGAAGCATACAGAGCAGCCGTCATACCACCAGGGCCGGCACCAATAATCACGACATCATATTGTTTAGCCATATGGATCCTCCCTTTAATTACCAAATTTAACTTACAGGTTAATTTACTATGAAAAAGTAAGTCTGTCCAGCAGATACACTTACTTCTTTTTATCTTCTTCAGTTAATTGGGCGCCTAAATCTTTCAAATAGGCCCGCAAGCCGTCGGAAATTTCTGGATGACGCAGACCAAAGATGATATTAGTTTTAAGCCAGCTCAATTTATTACCGGTATCGAATCGTTGACCCTTAAATTCGTGGGCAAAGACCCGCTGAGTCTGGTTCAACGTGTCGATTGCCGAAGTCAGTTGAATTTCACCGGTTTGATCCGGTTTGGCGTTTTCCAAAATACCAAAGATTTCCGGTGTCAGCAAGTAACGGCCAATAATTGCCAAGTCACTTGGCGCCTTCTCCGGTGACGGCTTTTCAACGAATTTTTTAACGTTGAACAACCCGGGGCGGACCTCTTCAGAAGGATCGATTACACCGTACTTGGAGATATCTTTATGGGCAACCTTCTTCACCGCCAATGTTGAGGCACCAGTCTGTTGATAACTTTCCATCAACTGCTTGGTCAGCGGAACCTTATCCTGCATGACATCATCGCCGAGCATCACCACAAATGGTTCGTTGCTAATAAAGCTTCTGGCAGTGTAAATGGCATCCCCCAACCCACGGGGGTGAGATTGGCGGATAAAGTAAATATTCATGTCGTTAGTCTTACGAATGGTTTCAAGAATGTCGTTCTTATGCCGCTCCTCCAAGTTCATTTCCAACTCTGGATTGGAGTCAAAGTGGTCTTCAATTGAGCGTTTACCTTTACCAATGACGATGACGATATCTTTAATCCCCGCCTGTTTAGCCTCTTCAACAATAAATTGAATGGTAGGGGTATCCACAATCGGGAGCATTTCCTTTGGTAAGGCCTTGGTTTCTGGTAAAAATCTAGTTCCTAAGCCGGCAGCTGGAATCACTGCTTTGGTTACTTTTCTGGTCATAGTGAGCATCACCTTCTCTGAGTTATTCAATCTCTGAACGGCCTTCTCTGGTCATCAGTTGGTTAATCGTTTCTTTAATATCAGCATGGTCATATAAAACATGATAAATAGCTGAAGTAATTGGCATCTCAACCCCGCGCTTTTTAGAAAGTTCATAAGCGGCGCGAGTGGTCGCAATCCCTTCAATGACCATTCCCATGTTATTAATGACTTCATCCAAAGAGTGGCCCTTGCCTAATTCATTTCCAGCCCGCCAGTTACGGGAGTTGGTACTGGTGGCGGTTACAATAATGTCGCCGACGCCTGATAGACCGATAAAGGTCAGTGGGTTGGCCCCAAACGAAGTTCCAAGACGGGAAATCTCGGCTAACCCCCGGGTCATCAACGCGGCTTTGGCGTTGTCTTTGTATCCTAATCCATATAAAGCACCAGCTCCCAAAGCAATGATATTCTTCAATGCAGCCCCAATTTCAACACCGATGACGTCGTCACTGGTATAAACCCGGAAATAGTTGTTCATAAACAAGCCCTGAATTTCTGTGGCAGCTTGAGCACTATCACTGGCGACCGTAACTAAGGTAATATCATGGGTGACCACATCTTCTGCTTGGCTGGGACCGGAAAGCACCGAAATGGATTTACGATTCTTTGGATCAATTTCTTGCGCCAGAACCTGAGATAATCTTAAGTAGGTTTTTTCTTCAATTCCCTTTGAAGCGTGAATAATATTCACTTTTTTATTCCGGTTGGCCAAAATTTCTGCAACTTGTTTGGCAACTGAACGGGTTACCTGAGTCGGAACCACGAATAAAATGTAATCAACACCATCGATTGCGTCCTTCAAATCATTGGTGGCGACCAGTGAATCTGCGAACGTGAAATTCTTGATGTATTTTGTGTTGGTATGCTGTTCGTTAAGCTCCTTAACCTGGGTAGGATTGTACGACCATAATTTGACGTCTGACCCATTCTCGTCCAATAAACTGGCAAGAACACTTCCCCAAGAACCTGCACCAAGCACTGCAACTTTTTTAGCCATGATAAATCTCCTTTATTAATAAATGATCAATTAACCGTTAATTTGGCCCCGTCTAAATACCAGGGATTATGAGCCTTTCGCCGACGGTAAATCATCAGCCCAATCGCGCCGACAAATAAAACAATTGAAAGCATCTGTGATACCCTCAGGCCACCAAGCATCAGGCTGTCTGTTCGCATCCCTTCAACAAAGAACCGGCCAAATGAATACCACATGACATACGTCAAAAAGACCTCACCGCGTTTAAATAACCGAGGATTGTGCCTCAAGCTGATGAGCACCAAAAAGCCTAGAAAACTCCAAAGTGACTCGTAAAGAAATGTCGGTTGCCGATACGCGCCGCTAATATACATCTGGGTAATGATGAAGTGTGGCAAATGCAGTCCGGTCAAAAAGCTCAAAGACGTCACCTGCCCAAAGGCTTCCTGGTTCATAAAGTTACCCCAGCGCCCAATTGATTGTGCCAAAATAACGGTTGGTGCGGCAACATCCAGCATCAGCCAAACTGGAATAAAGCGATGGCGGCAAAACAGAATCACCACAATCATCGCCCCAATTAAGGAACCATAGATTGCAATGCCGCCGTCCCAGATTTTGATAATTTCGCCAGGGTTATCTTTATAGTAGGACCACTGAAAAATGACATAGTACAATCGGGCACAAATCAAAGCAGCGGGTAGTGCCCATAAAATCATGTCGTAAATGTCGTCAGACTTAATCCCCCGTTTGTCGCCTTCGGAAACCGCCAGCCAAACGGCCAGGATCACGCCACTGGCAATGATAATCCCATACCAATGGACTTCAATTGGACCCAGGTTAAAGGCGATCGGGTTGAGGGCTAAACTTAATAAATTTGTCAAAATAACGATCTCCTATTGTTTATCTGAATCCTTGCTACGATCATCGATGAGATCTTTATTTTTCTCCTCAAGGTGTTCCTGTTCTTCCTTGTGCTTTTCGTCGTTTTTGCTGTTGACCTTGATCAAATTGTTCAAGTTGCGGTCAAAGGTCTCAGTCGCATCATACCCCATGCTTTGAGCACGAAAGTTCATTGCTGCGGCTTCAATGATGATCGCCAAATTTCGACCAGTTCGAACTGGAATCGTAATCTTCGGCACATCCACGTCGAAAATATGCACGTTCTGTGTGCCATTACCCAAGCGATCAAACTTGGCTTCCTTCGTGTAGTTAGCTAAATGGATAATTAGGGCAACCTTGGTCTGGCTTCTGACAGCACCGGCACCAAACAAGGTCATAACATCAATAATCCCAATTCCACGAATTTCTAGCAAGTGTCGAAGAATGGCAGGAGCGGTTCCCATCAAAGTCTGTTCATCTTGCTGGTAAACTTCAACCCGATCGTCTGCTATTAGGCGGTGGCCACGTTTGACCAACTCCAACGCCGTTTCACTTTTACCGATCCCGCTGTCACCAGTGATGAGAATGCCTAATCCATAAACATCAACCAATACCCCGTGAAGCGACTTTCGTTCCGCTAATTTGTCGTCGAGATAATTCGTCATGTTACTGAGAACCCTGGACGTGGTCAGCTTAGAACCAAGGACGGGAATGTGCTGTTCTTTTGCAGCCTCCAGCAATTCCTCGGGTGGATCCAACTGGGTAGACACCACAAATGCCGGTGTCTGCGGTTGACACATCTGTTTCATCACGTCGAGAAGCTCAACGTGTGACATTCCCTTGGAATATGAAATTTCAGTAATTCCCAGCAGCTGAATTCGTTTGACGGGGTAATAATTAAAGAACCCGGTTAATTCAAGGCCCGGCCTGGAAATATCAGCGGTCGAAATGGTCCTTTCTTCAAGGTATTCCTTCCCGTAATAAACATCCAGCCTGGCGTTTTTAACCAAATCAGCAACCGTTACACTTTCAGTCAAGAACATCCCTCCTCAATTAATCAATATAAGTTTATCACTTTGAGCCAGACAAGTCCTTATGGCTTACGGAAATATTCAGCGATAATCCAGCTGACCGCAGACATCAAAATGGCAACCCCAATTGCCACCCAAAATGATGAGAATCTGAAGTTTGCCCCAACGATCGTCGCCGTGAGCTCAAGCATCAGCCCGTTAATCACAAATGTGAATAGCCCCAGTGTCAACAGGTTAATCGGCAAAGACAAGATCGTAATAATCGGCCGCACCAGCCAATTTAAGACGGCTAAAACAACTGCGGCCACGAAGGCAATTCCCACACTGGCAACGTAAAAGTTGGCTGGGAAAAAGCCGCTGATTGCAACGAACAAGATCGTATCGACCAACACATTGGTTAAAAATCTCACTTATTGACCCCTTTTCTGGTCATCATGAACGTCTTTTTCTTCAACGTTATGAATGACCTTTCTGGATTTGTCACTAGAAGTTCCGCCGGATAAAGTGGATTTAAATTGATCAAAGGCCGATCCGGTTCCAGGAGTATCACTTGGAATTGTGAACATCATAATGATATAACCAATGATTGCAATAATGTTGATCCCTGGCGTAAATGCCAATACCGCATACAAGATTCGAACTAAGACAGCGTTCCAGCCCAGATACTCGGAAATCCCGCCAAGAACGCCGGAAATGACCCGATTCGAAGTCGAACGCCGCAATTTTTTATGACTATTCATCTTCATGCCTCCACAATAAAACTTCTAGCTTAAGATTATCTAAAAAAGGCACTGCAATCAAGTATGCAGTGCAAAAAATCAATCATTCTTAATTTAATTCAATAATTTTTCCAGTGGCCAAATAAACCGTCCATTCACAAATGTTCGTGCTGTAGTCACTAATTCGACCTAAATCTTTGGCAACGTTTAAATAGATGATTGCCGAACTGACAATCTCTGGATCCTTGGCCATTGCCTGGTAGCTGGGGGAAGCAATATCATTATAGAGTTGGTCGAGCTTTTCATCATACTGTTGGGCAGTGCGTTTTGCCTTGTCCTGATCCGCATCACCGTATGATTCAATTGAATCGTCGTATTGTTCACTGACTTCTCGAGCCATGGTGGCAATAATGGCTTCGACCTCGGCAATTCGCTGCTTGCCTTTAATATCAACGACCGAGCGAGCGACGTTTCTGGCATGATCACCGGCACGCTCCAAATCAGTGACTGCTTTTAGGATACCAACCACTTCTCTCAAGTCTCCAGTGACCGGCTGATACAAATTCGCTGTTGCTGACCGCCGGAAAACGATAAAGCATTATCGTACAAATTGTCTTTAACTTCATCCCACACAGCAGCCTGCTTTAAGCTCCGTTCAACAATTTCATCCAACTTTTGCTTATCGCGAAGCCCAGCAATTCGTAGGCCATAAGTAATATTATCATAGACTGAAAATGGAAATGGGTTGGGCTGTTGAAACACCATCCCAATTGATTTTCTCAATTCTACCAAATTTGTTTGCGGAGAATAAATATTTTTGCCGTGAAATTGAACCGTTCCGGTGATTGTGACCCCATCAATCATGTCGTTCATTCGATTCAAGCAACGAAGAAATGTTGACTTTCCACAGCCTGATGGGCCGATCAGCGCAGAAATTTGGTTAGGCGAAAAATCCAAATGAATGCCATGAAGTGCCTGAAACTCATCATAGAATAAATCCAAGTTGTCTGCTGAAATAATTGGCTCTGCCATTATGATTCCTCCTAACCAAAGTTTCCCGATACATAATCGTCCGTCATTTGGACTTTAGGCCGCGTAAAGACCTTTCTGGTTTTGTTGTATTCAATCGCCTCACCCATATTGAAGAAGACCGTGTAGTCGCTTAATCTGGCAGCCTGCTGCATATTGTGGGTCACGATGATAATTGTATAATCTTTTTTGAGTTCACGTAAGGTTGCTTCAAGCTGTTGTGTTGAAACCGGGTCAAGTGCACTGGCCGGCTCGTCCAATAGTAAGACGTCTGGTCGGACAGCCAAGGCACGTGCAATACAAACCCTTTGAGCCTGACCACCCGACAATGAAAGGGCACTTTTGTTTAAGCTGTCTTTGACCTGATCCCAAACGGCTGCCTGTTTTAAAGTCGTCTCGACGACCCGGTCCAAAGTCTTCTTATCGTGAATCCCTCGTCGCTGTAAGGCAAAAGTGACGTTATCGTAGATTGATTTGGCAAAGGGATTCGGTCGCTGAAAGACCATCCCAATCCGCCGCCTGACTTCATAAACATCGATCTTCGGCTGGTTGATATTAACGCCTTGATAAAGGATTTCGCCCTTTACGGTGGCGACGCCATCATTCATCCGGTTCAGTGCCCGTAAAAAGGTGGATTTTCCTGACCCAGAAGGCCCGATCAAGGCAGTAATTGTGTTCTTCTGAAACTTCAAATCAGCGTTGTGCATTGCTAAAGTCTTGCCGTAATAAATTTCCAAATCCTTGGTCTGCATCGTAATATCAGTTTCTTCAGGATTGAAATCATAAATAAACCGCTTGGGCTTGTTGTTTAATTCAGTTGTGTTTTGCAATTTCTCCCACCTACTTTACTGAAGTCATTCGTTCAAATACCTTCCGACCAATGAACCGTGCCGACAAGTTGAAAATTAAAATTGCCAGGACTAAAACCGCCGCTGAGCCAGAGGAAACTTGGGTCAAATCAGGCATGATCCCCTCGGAATTGATTTTCCAAATGTGAACAGCCAACGTTTCTGCTGGACGCAGTGGCGAAAGTGGACTATCGATGTTAAATGGATTCCAGTCAGCAAAGTTCAGTGCCGGCGCACTTTGACCAGCGGTATAAATTAACGCAGCCGCTTCACCAAACACCCGGCCGGAACAGAGAATAATCCCACTGATGATTCCGGGTAACGAGGCTGGGACGACAATGTGGATAATTGTTTCATATTTGGAAAGTCCTAACCCCAGACCCCCTTGACGCTGATCATCGGGAACATTTGAGAGCGAATCTTCAATGTTTCTGGTTAGCAGCGGTAAGTTGAAAATAGTCAACGTTAAGGCCCCCGAAATGATTGAGAAGCCATAGTTGAATTGAACGACAAACAACAAGAACCCGAACAGTCCAACCACAACGGAAGGCAGTGAACTTAAAATTTCGATTGACGTTTTGATCATCGAAGTAAACCAGTTATCTTTAGCGTATACATTGAGATAAATCGCCGCTCCAAGTGCAATTGGCAAGGAAATCAACATCGCTAACACCAACAGGTAGAAGGAATTAAACAATTGAATTCCAATCCCGCCGCCGGCATTAAACGCCTTGGCCGGCGAAGTCAAGAAATGCCAGCTAATATTTGGCAGGCCAGTAATGAAAATATAGCCAATTAGAAACGCCAGGATGACCACCACAAATCCTGCAACAGCTTTTAGACAGGCAATCGCAAATCGGCTTTGTTTTTGTGTTCGATTCATTTTTTAAACGCCCCTTTCCGACCAATCATGTGAACCAATAAATTAAACAACAGTGACATGACTAACAGAACAAGTGCCAATGACCAGAGTGCGTCATTTTGCAGCGACCCCATAACGGTGTTGCCCATTCCTGCAGTCAGAACAGAAGTCAACGTTGAGGCAGGTGACGTCAGGTTCTGTGGCATCAGCGCGGCATTGCCAATCACCATTTGAACGGCCAATGCCTCACCAAAGGCCCGGGCCATTCCAAAAACAACCGCGGTCAAAATCCCAGGGGTGGCGGCTCTTAGGACCACCTTCCAAATGGTCTGCCACTTAGTTGCTCCTAAAGCGAGCGAGGCTTGGCGGTAGAACCTGGAACCCCCCCTGAGCGAATCAACAGTCATCGAAACAATCGTTGGTAAAATCATTACGAACAAGACGAAGGTACCGGAAAGAATACCAAAGCCACTGCCGCCGAATGTGTTGCGGACAAAGGGAACCACGACTGAGAGACCAATAAAGCCGTAAACAACCGAGGGAATTCCGACCAGCAGTTCAGTGACCGGTTGGAGAATTTTAGCCCCACGTTTGGGAGAAATTTCGGTCATATACACTGCTGTCCCGATGGCAAATGGCGTTGCCAGCAGCGCTGCAAGGATTGTCACAAGAAATGATCCGACAATCATTGGTAATGCACCAACTGCTTGATGGCCGCCGGGTGTCTTGGTACCGGGGTTCCATAAGGTGCCAGTGAAGAAATCTTTAACCGAAATTCCGTCTTTGAAAAAGGTCGCCAGTCCCTTACTGGCAACGAAGACGATAATCCCCAACACAATTGCCATAATCAAAAGGAGTGCCGAAAGGCTCAGCAAGTGGCCGAATCGTTCATAGCGGGCAGTTTTGGACTTTTTCATAAGTTTTTTGGCTAATTTTTGATTTTGCACGATTATTCCCCCGATCCTTTGGTAATTTTACCCTGCCAGGTTCTCTGATAATGCATATCTTTCACAGAAATGTAACCTAGTTTGTTAAAGAGGGTCGTTTGAATATGATCATTTTTCAGATAGGTCAAGAACTTTTTAGTTAACCCAGTGGGGTTCCCGCGAGTATAAATATGCTCGTAAGACCAGATCTTCCACTTATTGTCCATCACATTTTGTTCAGTTGGCTTGATACCATCGACACTGAGTGGATGGATACTCTTATTAAAGTAGCCGAACGAAACGTAACTGATTGCTCCCGGCGTCGATGAGACAATCTGGCGCACGGTTCCAGACGAATCCTGCTCCTGAGCAGTTGCGCTTTCATGGCCTTTGAGCCCATATTGCTCAAAGGTTACCCGTGTCCCGCTTCCTTGAGACCGATTAATCAGTGTAATGGGGAGATTGGGGCCACCAAGTTGCTGCCAATTGGTATATTTACCGGTAAAAATCGCAATTAACTGGGCAGTCGTCAGGTTGTTGATTCCAACCCGGTCGTTTGTAATGGGTGCGACGCCGACAACGGCAATTTTATGGTCCACCAAACCACGGGGATTAATGCCGGCTTTTTATTCGGCAAATAAATCAGAATTTCCCATCTGAACGGCTCCGGATTCAATTTGACTCAACCCAGTTCCAGATCCACCACCCTGAACGTTAATAAAAATGCCGGCGTGGTCAGCCGAATATTGTTCGCTGGCAGCTTCAACTAGTGGTTGGAGCGCGGTCGAACCAACAGCCGTGATTGACTGTTGATTGGTTGATGTCTTGCTGCGGGCATTGTAAGCGCCAATTCCAGCCACAATTATCACCAAACACAGTAACAGTTTTACAATCGTCCGTTTTCGCATCTCAATTCCTCCTTGAATCTTCAAATACCATTGTATTAGACCAATGTAAATATTTGACCGGACAAATGTAAAAGTTTTGTAAATGGCAGATTGTAAAATTTAAGTTGAACATTTAAGTGGACAGAAAAATCCATCAAGGTCTTTAATGGTGTTACCACACAATCCATTAGAAAGAAGGACCTTGATGAGCACCACTATTTTATCATTCCAGAACCGTGTTGTCATTGAAACGCT
>NZ_BDGB01000021.1 GCF_002157585.1 Lentilactobacillus parakefiri | reverse complement strand
TTGCCGATGCGGGCTACGGCAGTGAGCCAAACTATCAATTCGTTAAAGAGAAATTGGGTAAGATTCCCTTGATTCCTTACACCATGTATCTGAAAGAACAATCGAAGAAATATCGCACTGATCTGAGTAAAGTGATGAATTGGGAATATCATGCCAAAGACGATTACTACGTGGATAATCACCACATCCGCTTTTCATATTACGGCATGAGCCATCG
>NZ_BDGB01000020.1:529-4384 GCF_002157585.1 Lentilactobacillus parakefiri | reverse complement strand
GAATTATGAAACTGCCGCTGCTGTCCTTTTTGAATATGTGCATGCTTTCTACAATAGGAAGAGACTTCATAGTTCACTGGGCTACCAGACCCCCTTACAAGTTGAAATCGCAACACTTACGAGCCAAATGGCCGCCTGATTTAATGCTTTCCATGGTTCAAATAAGTTATTAATCACGATTAATGATTTATTTGAGCTGTGGAAGGTAAACGCGGTTCTGAATGTCTCTTAAAATCTGTCTCAAATATTGACTTCAATCCAAACCGATTTATATCAGATCTAGATGTATCTCTGCCATTTTCTGTGGCGTGTGAGTCGCTAAACAGTACTGGAACAATATGATTATCCTGCCAAACTTTTTGAAACTTCAAACTATTTGACACACCTCCTACTGCCGTTACACCGGATAGTTCCTCAGGCACCCTCATTGATTTTGATTTTCCTGTCTCAAAAATCATGATTGAATCCATATAAGAAGGAAAATACTTCAAAAAATCTTTTATTGTCAATTTGCTATCTTTTTCAAAAGATTTCATTTGTTCGGAAGCATTTTCTAATTCATCTAAATACTTTTCTTCATTAGGATAAACCAAATTAGTATGTCCATAAACTAGATCTAACTCCATGCCCGGGAAAACTCTAACACTGCTAACTTCTGTATTTATAAGATTAAAATTTTCTCGTGAAAAACTATTATGATTAGTAATGGCAATAGCATCTAACTTGGCTTCCTGTAAATATTTTTTAAGCCATTCAAGTGAAAAATCGAACTGTTCATCTTTGTTGTTCGATTTTGGAAGAGTGTGAATATGAAAATCAATTTTTTTTACCATACTAAGCCACCTCATCATAAATGCCTATACCTGAATATTTCTTAATATAATCTATGCATAAATGTTTTAACATAACTAAATAGTATTAGTCAAAAATTTTTTTACCCCAATTTAAATTTTGTTTACCAATTCAAGACTGATTATCTAGGGATTGTCTGTCCCTCAGCACCGACGGTATATCGATACATTGATAACCAGCCAATTCAGACCTACCAGCTAAACTACGTCGCCGGGTCAAACGTCCCAGGACAAAGCATCACCGAATCAATAAGAAAAATTTGGGCCATTTAATGTAAACGAGGTGAATATGAGCCAGCATTAATGACTTTGACAGAGAGTGTTAGTCGTTTAGAGGCTATCGTTAAACTTCTTAATTATCATGCCGGTACATGCTTAAAAGCCTTCCAGAACAACTTATATGACTATGGAACTGAACACTTTAAAATCATTACTTCTGATAACGGTGCTGAGTTCTAAAGTTTGTGTCAAGTCGATGGAATTGAAATCTACTTTGCCCGTCCTTATTCACCATGAAAACGTGGAACCCAAGAGAACACTAATGGCCCTTTGCGCGAATTCTTCCCGAAGGGCAGATCCTTGGCTTCAGCCTCACTCATTGACATTCAGATGGCTCAAGATACCTTACCGGCTACGGCGGTCATTGAACTATCGCTGCCCAGCCAATCTAATGCCTGAAATAGCTTAACAACTAGACCACTTCTAAGAATAGATTCTTAGTGTTGCACTTGATTTGACAATTGAGGAGAAGAATAAGAACCCCTTAAACTAAACGGCCACTAGGGTATACCCTAATGGCCGTTATTGTTTCTGTGCTATACTAGGAATTACAAATGTTCATTAGAACTGTCCAAAAGGAGACTTGGAAATGGCTAAAATCGGTTATGCTCGCGTGAGTTCCAAGGAGCAACATTTAGATCGACAGTTAGCTGCTTTAAGAGGCGTTGATAAATTATTTACAGATAAATTAAGTGGGGCTAACACTAATCGGCCAGAACTGCAAAAGATGCTGGCCTATATCCGTGAAGGCGATATTGTCCTGGTTACTGAATTAGACCGCTTGGGCCGAAACAACCAGGACTTAACTAAGATTATGAACACCATTCAAAACAAGGAGGCCACCCTAGATGTGTTGAATTTGCCGTCCATGACGGGGATTGCTGACCCCAATTTACGTCAACTTATGTCCCAGCTACACACTATTTAGATTTGCTATTATCAGTCTGAACAAATTGCTTTATTCCGCTATCAATGTTCTAATTTATAATGAAAATTATTTATGAACAAAAAGAAGTAGCAAAATCACTACTTCTTTGGATTTACTATTTTTGTGTATTTAATAATTAAATAACTGTTTATCAGCCATAAATCTAGCATTGGTAAAAGAGAAACATCTTGAAAGATATGCCAAGCAGGTATCCAGACGATTAATACTCCAATAGGCTTTAATAATATAAAGTTCCAATTCGGTGTCATCTAAATATAGACTTGCTATTTAATATACCTCTTACATATTTCCTGAGAAAGCGTCCAATATTTCAGAACCAATTCGTTCCTTTATATGTTTTTAATATTTTAAAAGATTTTCTGGAAGGCCAATTGACTGAATACCCAAATTTATCATTATTTGCTTTACCAAATTTGCCTCCAGTAACTTGCCAATCAACTCCCGCAACTCCACGGTACCAAGTCCTGACAATTTCTCCTTTATATAAATAACCGCCTTTCGTTATAGGATCTAAATAGGCATTCTTTACTTTGTAAATTGGAACTCTTTTCAATACTCTAACTTTATATTCATGTCGATATTTAAGTTCCCAGTCACTATTAGAGGCATTGGCCTTAATGTTTCCAAATGTTAAAAGTAAAAGTAAACCAGCTGTAAAAAATAATATTTTTTTCATTTAACGATTTTATTCTCCTACATAATATACTTTATTCGTCACATAATATCTCTATTGAATTTGACCATTATTATTGTTCTGGTGGCTATACAAATTTAAATCCGTCTTATCAGCATCCGTTGCCAACGCCTCTTCTATTGCCTGTTGTGCATCTATCATATCAGATTTATTAAAAAAAGGTACATTGATAGTAAAGGTAGAGCCACCCTTTTCAATAGCAAGTTGAGTCATAATTCCATTCAAAAAAGTGCCCATTCCAATGATTAAGATTATCAATCCCATAAACGCGCTGTTCGACATAATTGATATACCTAAAAGTATCAACACAATTCCTAATATAAATCTTCCGATTTTATAATTAGTGTTTAACTCAATATCCGTCACATTCTTCAAAGGTATATTTTGTTTAAATGTACCAGAAGGTATTAAACCTAAGAAAGTGTTTTTTTCAATTACTCTTATAAAACGGTAATCAATAGAAATCGATCCTTTAATCCAGAACAATAGTGCGCTAGCCGAAAAACCCTTTTTTACGTTAATAGGCTTTATCTCAGACATTAATTTCAATCTCCCTCTTATAATGTTAAATATAGTAATTCAATCAACGTTACCATAACACAATATCTAAGAAGATGTAAGGGGCTTTTAAGAAGCTGTCCAAGATCTATGATTTTTGATATACTTCTATGTAAAAAGCGAGTTTAAGCTATGAAAAATTATCCCAGCAATATTACTCGGCAACAATTTGAATTAATTCGACCAGCTTTAGAAAATTTTCGTAAGCGAACTAAGCCTCGAAAATATGACCTCTACGAGGTCTTCTGTGCGGTCCTATATGTCTTGAAAACCGGTTGCCAATGGCGTCAAGTCCCCGATGATTTCCCAGAATGGCGGTCAGTTTACAACTATTACAAAATTTGGTCAACTAAAGTTGAGCCTACGGCTGATTCTTTATTGGAACAAGTTTTAAAAAAATTGTCATTGCTCGGCGAACTTACCAAGGACGTTCAGCTTTAACTTCCTTTATTATCGTTGACGCTCAGAGCGTCAAAAACACCGCTACTGCTGAAAACAAAGGTTACGACGCTGGTAAGAAAATC
>NZ_BDGB01000020.1:0-444 GCF_002157585.1 Lentilactobacillus parakefiri | reverse complement strand
TTGATGGTGGTTATTCAGGCGTTAATTTTCAGCTCGATGTAGCCAGTAATTTAAACGCAACCGTGCAGGTTGCGAAGCGCAATGAGTTGCATCGATTCGAAGTCATGCCCCAACGTTGGGTAGTCGAACGATCTTTTAGTTGGCTAGAGAATTGTCGGCGACTTTGGAAAAATTGTGAGCGTCAATTAACCACCAGTCTGCAAATGGTCGTTTTAGCGTTTTTAGCACTATTACTTAAGAGATTTTAGACAGCTTCTAATTGATTAATAAAAGGCAAAAGCAATTTATCAATATGGCAGATTGTAAAATTTAAGTTGAACATTTAAGTGGACAGAAAAATCCATCAAGGTCTTTAATGGTGTTACCACACAATCCATTAGAAAGAAGGACCTTGATGAGCACCACTATTTTATCATTCCAGAACCGTGTTGTCATTGAAACGCT
>NZ_BDGB01000019.1 GCF_002157585.1 Lentilactobacillus parakefiri | reverse complement strand
TTGGTTACCGAAACTTCTTCAGATTCCGGCTCAGAGTACTGTTTGCTTTTCGAGTTCATACAAAAAGAGCTCTAATCACCAAGTGATTAGAACTCCAATATTTTGTTCACCAACAACAGTTGACGAAGAACCCAAAAAACCTCTTCACCGCGTTCGGTAAAGAGGTTTGAGTTAGCCCTGAGTCTCCTCAGGAGTCGCCATACCTTCTTAACCTCACGGGGTTAATGTTAAAGGTTCTGTTTGATTACTTAGAATCATATGCTATTTTGGCAGAAAAAACAAGGCTATTTCAAAATTAATTTTCAAAATGATTATTTATCCAAGAAATCGAATATATTGTCAAATGACGACTAACTTATCTATAAGGGCGCTATTTGAGGTCGTCCGGCTGTATTTAATAAATATACATATTGTATTTTATTTGTACATAATTATCCGAATATCGGCAAATATTGCATATTTTTACTTGACATTTCCCTCAAATACTTCTATCTTAAATATTCAAAAGCGTTAACTGTAAATACCGCAGCAGTGTTAGGAACAATTTGAGGAGGTTCGGACATGAAAAAATATCTTACCCTAGAAAATGGCGATGTTTTCGTCGGCGAAGCGTGTGGTGACTTGGGCGCAGAAATTGACGGCGAACTCGTCTTTACCACCAGCATGACCGGCTACCAGGAAACATTGACGGATCCATCATACAAGCATCAAATTATCAGTTTCACCTATCCACTGATTGGCAACTATGGCATCTCACTTGATACCAGCCAATCCGATAAGGTTCAAGCAGCCGCCGTCATCGTCAAGGAAATGACTAATCAAGTCTTTCATTACCAGAGTGTCATCAGCCTCGACGCTTTCTTAAAGCAGTCGAAGACACCAGCAATCAGCGGGATCGATACCCGACAGTTAACCAAGATTATTCGTCGCTATGGGACAATGAAGGCCAGCTTGACCAATCAACCAATCGTTGACCAGCCGGCCGACCGTGAAGCCGCCATCATCAAATCGGCCACACTGTCCGCAAGCGACGCCAAAGATGTCGAACATGTTGTCGTTGTTGACTTTGGGGTCAAAGATAACATTGTCAAATCATTGCAGCGCCCTGGCGTGGATGTCACCGTTGTCACGCCGGAATCAACTTTCGAAGACATTGTCAACTTGCATCCAACCGGCGTTTTGCTTTCAAATGGTCCTGGTGACCCGACTGATTACGCCGCATTCCTCCCAGTTATTCAACAACTGCAGGATAACTTCCCACTGTTTGGTATTTGCCTGGGTCATCAACTTTTGGCTTTGGCCAATGGCGCTAAGACTTACAAAATGACGTTTGGGCATCGAGGGATTAATCACCCAGTGAAAAACCTGATTACCGGTGAGATTGACATCACTTCACAAAACCACGGTTACGCCGTTGACGTCGACTCGGTGGAAGACACACCGCTGGAAGTGACCGCCTTAGAAGTCAACGATCACACCTGCGAAGGTCTGCGCTACCCTGGCCGTCCGGTATTCTCAGTTCAATACCATCCAGAAGCAGCACCTGGTTCACACGATGCAACTCAATTATTTGACGACTTTCTCGAAATGCTGCACGTAAACGGAGGGGTTCACTAATGCCAAAAAGAGAAGATATTAACAAAGTATTGATCATCGGTTCCGGTCCAATTGTGATCGGCCAAGCTGCTGAATTTGACTATGCCGGCAGTCAGGCGTGCTTAAGCCTTCGTGTAGAAGGTTACTCAGTTATCTTAGTCAACTCCAACCCGGCAACAATCATGACCGACGACGAAATCGCCGACAAAGTTTACTTGGAGCCTTTAACTGTTCCAAGTCTCAAGAAGATTATTAACAAAGAACACCCAGACGCAATCCTCCCAACCTTGGGCGGCCAGACTGGTTTGAACCTTGCCGTTGAGCTTAGCAAGGACGGCATCTTGGACGAACTGGGGATCGAATTGTTGGGGACCAGCCTCCAAACCATTAACGAAGCCGAAGACCGTGAAAAGTTCAAAGACTTGATGCAAGAATTACATCAGCCAATTCCTGATTCCAAGACGGTTTACGATCTCCAGGACGGTTTGGATTTTGCTCACAAAATCGACTACCCGGTCATCATCCGTCCGGCCTACACTTTGGGTGGCACTGGTGGCGGCATTGCCCATAACGACGATGAAATGATGACCATTTTAAACCGTGGCCTCACCATGTCGCCGTCAACTGAATGTCTGGTTGAAAAGAGTATCGCCGGCTTCAAAGAAATCGAATTTGAAGTGATGCGCGACCACCATGGCAGTTCCATTATCGTAACGGGATGGAAAATTTCGATCCGGTCGGCATCCACACCGGTGATTCAATTGTCTTTGCCCCAACCCAAACGTTGACTGACAAGGAATATCAACGTCTGCGTGACGCCTCTTTGACCATCGTTAACGCCCTTAAGATCGAAGGCGGCTGCAACGTTCAATTGGCTCAAGACCCGAATAGCGAAGCTTACTACGTCATCGAAGTCAACCCACGGGTCAGCCGTTCATCTGCTCTGGCTTCAAAAGCCACCGGGTACCCGATTGCGAAGATTGCGGCTAAGATTGCCGTTGGCTTGAATCTCGACGAAATCACGAACCCAATAACGCAAACCACGTTCGCGATGTTCGAACCGGCTCTGGATTACGTGGTTGCTAAGATTACACGATTTGCTTTTGATAAATTCACAAACGCCGATCGCAAACTGGAAACCCAGATGAAAGCAACCGGTGAAGTCATGGCAATCGGCAGTACCATTGAAGAATCGCTGTTAAAAGCGGTTCAGTCGTTGGAGCTGGATCAGCAAGCGCAAACCGACCTGATTCCGACTTATACGCACGGCATGTCAATGGGCGACTTGCTGGAAAAGATCAAGACGCCGACTGATTATCGTCTATTTGAAATCTTTGCGGCTATTGGTAAGGGCGCCACAATTCAACAAATTAACCGTTCAACCCAAATTGATCTATACTTCCTGTCCAAACTAGAAAACATCATCAAAATGCAGCAGCAAATGACCGATGGCCTGTTAAGCGCCGATGAAGTCTTAAAAGCACGCAAATTAGGTTTCAATAACGCCATGATCAAAGCCCTTCACCATGCAACCGACGATCAATTGGTGAAGCTCGACGCCATGGAAGATCAACACCTGGTTTATAAAATGGTTGATACCTGTGCTGCGGAGTTCGAAAGTACGACACCTTACTACTATAGTACAGTGGGTAACGAGAACGAAAGTAAACCGCTGGGTAACAGTATCGTGGTCATCGGTGCCGGCCCGATCCGAATTGGGCAGGGCGTTGAATTTGACTACGCCACCGTTCACTCTGTTAAAGCGATTCAAGCAGCTGGGTACAATGCCATTATTATTAACAATAATCCCGAAACGGTTTCAACTGATTTCTCCATCTCAGACAAACTTTACTTCGAACCACTAACCATCGACAGCGTCATGAACATTATCAATTTGGAACAGCCAATCGGCGTCATCGTTGAATTTGGCGGTCAAACGGCAATCAACCTGACCGAAGGCTTAACGCAACATGGTGTTTCAATATTTGGGACCTCGCTTCACGGTATCGAACAGACCGAAGATCGTCACCAATTTGAAGACCTGTTAATTGATCAAAACATTGCCCACCCTCAAGGGGACACGGAAACTAACGCCCCAGAGGCAATGGCCATTGCCAACAAACTAGGATACCCAGTGTTGGTACGTCCAAGTTTTGTTCTCGGTGGTAAGGGTATGGCGGTCGTTCACAATGATGACGAATTAAATGAATACCTCATTCCGGCCCTCAAAAACAGCCACGGTGAACCAATCTTAATTGACCAGTACATCCCTGGCACTGAATGTGAAGTCGACATCTTAAGCGACGGCAATGATGTCTTTGTTCCCGGCATCATGGAACATCTGGAAGGCGCCGGCATCCATTCAGGTGACTCGATCGCGATGTATCCGCCACAGACTTTAACCGCTGACCAGAAAGAAAAAATTGTTGCCATTGCCACCAAGATTGGTAAACAGGTCCACGCGGTCGGCATGATGAATATCCAATTCATTGTCGCAGATGAAGTGTACGTGATCGAAGTCAACCCACGAGCATCCAGAACGGTGCCGTTCATGAGTAAGATTGTTAAACTGCATTTGGCACAGCTGGCCACTCAGTTGATCTTAGGTAAGTCTCTCGCCGAAGTTGGGCTGAAGCCGGGCCTGCACCCAGAACCAGCCAAGGTTTATGTCAAAGCGCCAGTCTTCTCCTTCGCCAAATTACCAGGTGCCCCAACAGCATTGAGTCCAGAAATGAAGTCAACCGGAGAAGACATCGGAGCCGGCGATAACCTCCAGGAAGCCTTACACAATGCGCTGTTTGACAGCTACCACATCGATACCAATCACCTGAGTGGCAATGTGCTCTTGTCAGCATTTGACGCCAACAACGCCAGCTTAGTCGAGCAACTCAAAGGCAGCGGTTTTGGCATCGAAACTTACCACGAAGGCACGGAATGGCCAAGCAATCTCGCATTTGCTTTGAGTTCAGAAGATGAAACACCCGATCAAAAGCATTTGGTCGCTAATGCACTAAGCCATCAAGTGCCAGTGTTTACTGCCCAAGATACTGTGATGGGTGTGTTTCAGCCACAATTGATTAAATAAAATTTATAGAAAATAACAAGCACCCTCGGAGACTCAATTCTCCAGGGGTGCTTGTTTGTGTTTCTTCACTGTTTACTTTGCTTTTTCTCTTGATATATCTGGTACAGGCCCAATGCGAACGTGATGATGAACAAAGCTCCAAAGGCTAACGGAACAAGAATCATGCTGCTTGCCCAGTAGTTGATGGGCGCATCAGTGGGCCCGCCGCCCACTGTAAATGTATTTGAAATTTCCTGAATAATTTACATGAAGAAAACTGTTAGCAGTCCAAAACTAAGAAAGACTGTCGAAATACGAATGTATTGCATCTTAAGATCTCCCAAAATAATGTTGTGATTTGTATCACATATCTGTTATAACATATTTTGAGGCGGTTTTCCCTTTAATATCTTCAAGTCAAATCACTTGCCCTTCCCCACCAAACGCGGTTCAATTAACGTGAATCATGTTGTTAACTTCAGGGGAGGTATAGACATGTTAGACGTTATTAAATCATTAGACCGATTAACTTGGAACACCCAGCACCACTTTGCTCACATTGAGGCCCAACACGACTTCATCCGAGCTTGGGCAATTCAATTCGAACTGGGCTACACTGATGTTCGGGTCGTACAAATGGCCCTGCAACTAGATGGCAAGCACCATGACCTGCTGACAAAATTCACCGCAGCCTATGACAAAGTATATGATTATGAATATGCCTTTGTTGCCGGCGGCTTGGAGGGCTTTAATGAGAAATACGGGGATAAAATTGAAGATTACCGCCAAGCAGCTAATGAATTTCTTGGCTTGATTGATCAAGTTCGTGAGTTAAATGGAAAGTAAGTCACACGATTAAAAATGTCCTTCACCAGATCTAAAGCCGGTGAGGGACATTATTTTATCCATAGTTATTAATTTCGCTTCGATTGGCATCCCAAGGAAACGTGTAAACGACGCCTTCCATATGAGATTTTGGCACAAATCCCCAATAGCGGCTGTCATAGGAAATATTCCGATTATCGCCCATCACAAAATACTGACCCTTGGGAACTACGGCAGTCTGTCCACCTCTGCGCCACTTCTTAGAAAGCATCGATAAATTAAACCCATTATCGTCGACATTGCTCAAGGTACCGGTGGTCTGCTGCTGGCGGGAGATGAACGGCTGCTTGACGTACCTGCCATTCACATATAGGTGGCCAGTCTTGGTATAGGTAATCCGATCCCCAGGAATTCCAATGACGCGCTTAACAAATTCAGTATTCGGCTGGGTATCAGGTGCCAACTTGTAGGCATTAAACACCACCACTGACAGCCGCTTGATTGGTTTGGTCTTTAAAATCACCACGTGCTCGTTATTCTGGAGGTTAGGCATCATCGAATCACCGTCAACTCTCACAGGTGAAATAATGTAGGCTTTGAGCAGCAGAGCCAACCCCAGTCCAATCACGATTGGCAGGATCCAGTTAAAGATATTTTTGATAACTTTCATCGTTCCCTCCTATTATATGTACATGCATGCCTATAAGTGTATGCCTCCCAGGCTAAGTTTTCAACGGACAAAGCAAAAGAGAATGTGACGAGGCCCAGCTGGCTTTGCGTTGACTACTGTTATCGGATACAATTCCCAATTACATCCCTTGAATAATGAAAATGTCGGTGTGATTCAATCGATACTGAATCCTTGAATCTATGTGTAATTACATATATAATTACACTCAGAAAGGGTGATAACGATGATTGTTAAAACAAGGCGTCAAGGAAACTCAATTATGGTGACAATTCCAGCTTCGTTTAACATTGGGGAAAATGTTGAATTTGAACCAATTAAAGATGAAAACGGGGTAATCAGCTTGCTGCCAATTCGACACAACATTTATCGCGCAGACTCGAATTATGATCTTCGAAAAGCAATGGAAAAAGAAAACATTGGTGACAATGACACACCGGTTGGCCGAGAGGATGTTTGGAATGACTAAAGATATCCCACAGCAAGGAGATCTCATCTGGATCGATAGTGAACCGCATGCAGGCAATGAATATGGTGGCCATAATCCCGATGCCAGCAACACTTTCAGGCCACTACTGGTGGTCAATGATGAAGCATACAATCAACGAACAGGTATGATTGTCGGCTTCCCAATTACCCACACAACTAGAATCAAAGCACCGTTTCAGATGACACTTTCTTCTCACACGATAGAAGGCCACGTTATTCTAACTGGCCTTTTGGGTTATGACTACATTGCCCGATCCGGCAAGATTGTCGATCATGTCAATGCGGCAGAACTCGCTCAAGCTATGACTGCTGTTAAGGATATTTTCGGCTTTTTTGATTGACGTCTGAAGGCAATGTCATTTTCAAGTTAAATTAATTCACAAACAGGCGCTAACCACTTCAACATAGTTAGCGCTTTTGTATTGTCACCAAATTAGTCGGTATTCACAGGTAAGGTTTGCTGTAAATAGATATGCCACTAAGTCAAAAACAAGCTATTTTAATGATGTTCCCAAATTGCTTAAAATTACACAATTTGGGAACATTATTAAAACGCTGCTTAGAAGTGCTAAGTATGAAAATAAAAGCCTCGAAGTATCGTCTTCAAGGTTCCATTAACAGCTAATATCGGATTGGCTTCACCATCCAAAATTGAATGGTGTTCACAAATTCCCAATTATCATGACCGACCTTCATGTAGTAGGTAATAATGGGTGCCTTTCGACCATGACGGAAAATCAACTTCCGATAATTGTACTTGGTCTTCAAATAGTAACGTTGCGGATTCTTATAGCGCATTACCATTGTTCTTGAGTGCTTGGTGTACTTGTACTCCACATGCGTAGTATCTTTAAACAAATCACTTTGATCATCATAATACTCGCCCCAATTTGCCGAATTATACTTAAGAACTTTTTGTTTTGTGGCATACCCCAGTGATTTCATATCAAGGTGTTTCCAGTTGGTACTGGCAGACGCTGATGTCGGAACTAAAACCAATAGACAAAAGAATGCTAGCAGTAACAACCACTTTAAAGTAATCTGATGTTGTCTGATACTTAACAAGTTCATCATCGACCTTTCATTTAATGGATGATTGTGAATAATGCTCATCCACAATCCGACGAATCTTAAATGCGACTGACCTAATTAGCAATTAACCGGCTTGACCAACTAGAATCGATACGTCACCGGGTACCCCATAAGGACTAATAGTTGATTGGCTTAAACATCCAGTACTTGATCGTATACAGGAACTGAAACTTCTGATTGCCAAGATTGTAATAATATTGAATAACTGGCTGCCGTTTATTCCCATGGAAAACGAGCTTTCGATAGTTGTACTTTGTATTTGCTTCAGGGGACTTTGATCTGTTCAGATAGCGAATAACCATCACCCGAGATTGATGATTATATTTGTACTTAGTTGATTTGGTATCCTTGAAATACTTTTTCTCGTAAATCTCTTCATAGTTGCCCCAGTTACTTCCATTGTATTTGAGAATCCGCTGCTTCTTTGCATATCCCATCATTTTGGGACTGTATGGCTGCCACGTAGCAGCACGTGTCTGGATGCAGCCGATCAATAGTCCCCCGGCAAATGTCATGATCATGAGAAGAGATACGCGATACCATTCTTTTTTCATCTGCTTTTCCTCTTTCCCCTGTGAAATCAAAATCACCAGTAGCGCCGTCAACGGTTCAATCTCCTACATTCTTGGAACAAGATGGTCGGCAACCTTAAAAACCGACACCTGACGAATCTTGAATTGGGTGACCATATATGACTTGTCGCTTGAATCGTACCCATCCTTATACGGAATCGTATACACAGTCTGATGAAACGCACGACTTTGCAATTTGGTGTACTTTGGGTCACAGCTGATTGCAGTCACCGGATGACCATCAAACAGAATCCGTACCCGAACAGACCCCTTTGACGAAAGTGACAGCAGCAATACCGTGATAATGCAAAGAGCTACAACAGCACCCAGCATTTTAAACACCTTACTCAAATATCGGCTCAGTTTCATCACTCCCCCTTCTACCCAAAGTACTGATCAGC
The DNA here is from genome assembly GCF_002157585.1 of Lentilactobacillus parakefiri. Taxonomy (GTDB): domain Bacteria; phylum Bacillota; class Bacilli; order Lactobacillales; family Lactobacillaceae; genus Lentilactobacillus; species Lentilactobacillus parakefiri. The sequence continues at coordinate 22,372 of NZ_BDGB01000019.1, read as the reverse complement.
CGTAACGGCAACATGAAAAATCCCTAAATAAGTTCTGATGGCAAAAGTTGATGTGTGGACACCTGTACTGCTATCTTTGTATGCAAACTTGTTGGGAACATCATATACAGGTATTTGAAGCGACTTGCTCGTCTTAGGAGAAAACTTCGGGTTACAACTAAATGCCGAAATTGGTGATACACCATGTGCTAACAGATTGGCTCGAACGGCGTTTTTGGCTGAGACTGTAAAGAATAAGCACACCAGGAAAAGGAAGATCACTACACCCACCAAGGCTCTTACCAATTTCCCTTTCATGATCAATCACCACTTTCATAACATTTTTTTCTATCGTTGCTGACTCTCCTAGTAGCAATACTACTTTGTTAGAACTCTGGTTGAGTTGGGTAAGCAATGTGAAATACCCATAAGTAAGATCTGACGTCAAACATTGAGACTTTAAACCCGTTCATATCAGTAAATGAGTATTTTAGTGGAATGGTATAGATAGTGGCCTTGAGAGCCTTGCTGTATGATTGGTTATATTTCGGATTGCATTTCAATGCAGCGGAAAGTGGAGCTCCCTCGATCGCCATAGTTGCTCTAACAGCATTTTTAGGAAACACAGTTATCAATAAACCCAAAATGAGTATTAAGGAAACTGCAGTATAAATAATTCGTTTAATCCAGACTGTTATTTTTGTAGATTTCATCATTACACAGGTACCGCAGTTTCCAAAGTAACAGCCATCGTGCACTAAAAATAAAGAATGACGATATACACAAATAGAAGCCCCAGAGCAACTCAGCTCCAGGGCTTCTATTTATTATTGATTTTATATGATTAATATAGGTAGTAATAAATTAAACAATCTCGAGATGCAGTTGTTGATCCTTAACCCAGTGCATGCCAAGCAGAACTCTGTAAAGCACGATGGAGATAACAGCTGGAACAACGATTCCCATTGCCAGGTACGCAACGAACATGTTCATGCTGGTTGATGCCAGGTTAAGTGGGGCGATAAATGAGTTCAACCCCAGGCCGCCTAATGTGTAAGGCACCTTGAAGCCGAAGAACATCGTCGCAATCGGTGCGGCCACCACAGCGGCAGTCATTGAAGGAATTGCCAGCCGCGGATTAGCTAACAAGTTCGGGAACTGAACCTTTGGTGTGATGAAACCTTGGGCAATGTTAGCACCCAGATTGTTTTGACGCCATGAGATAACCGTGAAACCAACGAATTGAGCGGTGGTTCCAATGAGTGCGGCGCCTGATGACAGTGGATCCAGCATAACGGCAACCGCAAGTGCAGCTGAGGAAGCCGGTGTCATCAAGAAGAGTGACCAGGCTAAGGCAACGGCCATTGAACCTAGGATTGGGTTAACCTGCATTGATTGGGCGATGAAAGCACTCAACCAGTTAAGGGCTGGCGTGGTGACACTGGCGAGCCCTAAGCCGGCGATTGAACCAACTAAAGTTGAAGCAAGCGGCACTAACATCATATCCAGTGGCGTTTTGCCTGTTAAGTACTTACCCACTAAGGCAGCGATTAACCCGGCAGCAACGGCACTGATTGGTTGACCAGTTGTAAAGACACCGGTTCCGGCTGCTTGTGCCATTTGGTTACCAGTAGCGGTTGCGGCATGAACGCCGGATGAAATGAAGTACACGGCGTTGGCACCAACGGTTGAGGCAATCATGGAACTAAACAGGACCAGTGTGTTGGTTTTTAATTGAGATGCAACAGCGGCACCAAATGCTGGTGCCAATAACCATTGGGCAATTGCCCCGACTTGATGTAATTGTGGCCAATTCACGAAGTTGGCAATGGTTTGGGTTAATAATCCGACCCCTAACATAACTAGGACGGCGTTTGAAACCCCTGCTGAAACTAAGTATACATAGTCTTTAACTGTCAGCTTATCAACTGGCTTATTTGCTTCTGTATCCATTGGCATTACCTCGCTTTTTCTATAATTATAATTGCATGAGAAAATAATGATAAAAATGAAATTGTTATCATTTAAACATCATTACACGGAGATGTCAACACCCATTTCAGAAAAGAAATTATTGAACACTATTTGGGTACCTAGACCAGTTTTGAAGTAAGCGGTCGCAATACATTAGGGCGTTAATGAATGTCGATTAGACAAGTCATCGCCAAAAACACATCATGAACTGCAATCAATATTTCGATAGTTGGATGATTTTCTCATATTATGTTGTCAGTTTGATGAGAGTCTTTTCATAATTCATCAATAACAGAAATCCCCCGTTTGACTCACTTTAAGATGCGGCATGACCTACCGGAGTGTATGCTATAATCGATTTAACTTCAGTAAGATCGGGAGATGAAACAATGAGTAAAATCGCAATCGTGACCGACAGTACAGCCAGCCTTTCTGATGCCGAAGTCAAATAGCTGGGCAACGTGACTGTCGTTCCGATCGTCGTTAATATGAACGGTACCACCTATCGTGAGGGCATCGATATTACCAACGATGAATTCTATTCCGCACTGGCGAAGGCTAAAAAATTGCCAACCACCGCACCGCCGACACCAATGGAAATGCTGAAAGTGTATGATCAGCTGGCCAATGCAGGCTACGACGAGATTCTAAGTATTCATCTGACTGCCGGTATCACCGGCTTTGTCAACAATCTGCGCACCGTGGTTCACGGCTATGCCAACGTCGAGGTCCAGGTCTATGATTCACACATCACAATTGAACCGTTGGGATACTTGGTGAAATATGCTTCAATGATGGCCAACCAGGGCAAATCAATGAGCACGATTGTCCACAATCTGGATGATATTCGGGCAACCATCGATGAATACTTCGTCGTTGATGATCTCAAGAACTTGGTGACCGGCGGCCGGCTGACCAACGCCGCTGCATTTGCCGGTGGCCTGCTTCGAATCAAGCCAATATTAACTTTGAATGACCACCACCAAATTGAAGCGATTGGAAAAATCCGGACTTTGAAAAGAGCCCTCAAGTATCTGGATGACGAATTCAACACCCAATATCAGAAGCTGGATTATCCGGTTCACGTCATGATGACTGGGACGAATAATTTAGCCGCCGTAAAACACTGGTGTGACTCGATCAAGCCCAAATATCCCGATGCCAGCTTCCAAGTCGGCCAAATTGGTCCGGTTGTCGGCACGCATATCGGATCCAACGCTTTTGTCATTCTGTGGTGCCGACAGGTTCCGGAATTAAACGGGTGATGGTCGTTAGGAGTTGCCCGTTGAGTAAGGTATAATATTACTAGTACCTAAACTCGTTACAGGATTGAAGGGAGAAATTTCATGCTTAGTTATTTTGCACTCATTACCCTGGTTAAGCTGTCAGGTTTACTGATTCCGTTTATCTGGCTGCTGGTTATCGCAGACCGCCGGGGGCGAACTTATGGCATTCTAGCAATTGTATTGCTATTCATTGTTAGTTATGTCAATACCTACTTTAATTTACCGGATCTCGCTTACCCATCCCTGATTGATGGCTGGCTGATGTGGTTCATTGCCGGCATGATCATCGTTGCTGCTTTGCGGCGGTTCATCTATTCGAAAAATGCCGCCACGGCGAGAGAAGAAACCGGCAATGGTGTCGTGGCCCAAGTTGTTCAGCGGTTCACAGGATCATTTGGCTGGATCGGTAAAGTCGCACTGGCAGCCGTGATGGCCGTGATTGTCTTCATTATTTTGGGGAGTGTTACGTCATTAGTCACCCAGATGAATCCACGACCAGCTGTGCAATCGATTAACACCGATATGAACGATGACACCAAGAACGCCCCAATGCCCGTGATCAAGAACAGTGCTGAGACGCCAGTGGTCAACGCGCCACAAACCATTTCGACTGATATGAACAACTCGTTGAACAGTTTCAAAAACTCCAACGTTTACGACTTGAATCACATGCGGGTTCAGATGTTTAAGGGCAAGATGATTTACGTTGCGCCTGTTGAATTCTCTGGCGGTTTCTGGCGCTACATTCATTATTTGAAAGTGCCAGGTTACTTTAGAACCAACGCCACCGATAAGAATGCTGATCCAAAATTTGTCGCCAAACCGATGAAGTACACGCCGAGTGCCTACTTCAACAACGATGCCGACAGACGAATCAGCTCCCACAGTTTGGGCTACTCAATGGTTGGAGCAACTGCTCAACTGGAAATCGATGATAACGGCACGCCCTACTATGTCCGAACACTTGCCAAACCGATTTCATACTTGAACCGTAATTATGACTTCAAACATTATAAAGTCGCGGTCTTGAACACGATTACCGGTAAGGTGAAGGTCTACTCACCAAAGAAAGTCCCAAAGTTCGTTGACATCGCGGTCACCCCTGAATTTGTCAGCAAGGAAGTTTCCATGTTCGGTCGTTACCGTCATGGGTTCTGGAACGCAACTAGCTTTGGTGGCCACAGCGGCGTGATGAAACCGACCACTGCCGGAACTGAAGGTGGCGATAAGCTGACGCCTTATGCTTATAAAGGCCGGGTTTACTACTTCACGGGTATGACCAGTGTTAACGAACATCAGAGTTCGATTCTGGGCTACACCTTTGTGGACGCCCGAACCAACACGCTGCACTACTACCGTGAGCATGGTAACGTGATGACCCCTGAACGGGCGATTTCATATGCTCAGCAAGACATCAACCCGCAGAATTATCGCGGGACACTACCATTGCTATACCGGATCAATGGTGATCCAACTTGGGTCGTTTCAATGTTGGATCGAGATAATAATTCGTTCATGAAATATGTCTATCTGCTAGCCGACGGTAATAACCAAAGCGGCACCTACGCGATTGGTGATGATGCCCAAAGCACCCTGGCAATCTTCGAACAGCGGGTAGAATCCAAGACTGGCGTTACGCCGACCGCCCCAACTGGAAAGACGATTTCAGGAACCATTAACCGGGTCGTTTCGACAAACAACAGTCTGCTGTTTATCCTGAAGAACAATAACCAAGTTTACAAGATTGATACCACCGCCAAGGACTTCAATCCACTACTGCAATTCATCGCGGCGGGTGATCGGGTTAGTTTCAAGGCCGAGACGGTTACCGGCAATAGCCTGGCAACCGCAAATGTCTCCTTATCAACCTTTAAAGATACGTCGTTAACTGCAAAGAAATAATCACAACGAAAAAAGTCTTCATCGAAAACCACTTTTCAAAATGGTTTTTGATGAAGACTTTTTATGATGCATTGGCATCTCGTTTGACAAATTTATCGTGTTCTAATTTCTGTGCCCAAAGGTTAATAAGTAACGAAATAATCATCAGGATCAAAGATAACCACATAATATTATGAAGGCCATGATACAAAATGAGTCTCATTTGCGGCAACAGGTGGTGTGGCAAGGCCCCACTACTGGAAGCGTCACTTAATTCGTTCATCATTTTCATGGTAATCGAACCACCGGATTGACTGACACCGTCACGCAATGCATTATTCATAATGATGCCAAAGATTGAAGCCGTGAACGTCTGACTGAGCATTCGAATCAAAAAACTGAACGAAGTCGCAATCGGAATATCCGTTGGATTCGCATCCTGCTGGACTTTGACCTGAAGTTCATTAAAGCAGGCACCGTTGCCAAATCCCTCAAAGGCACCCGCAACCAGTAATACCCAATACGGTGTCTGAACCCCGGAAATCACCATGATGATAAAAGAAATCATTAGCATCACAATTCCCATGGCGATAACCCGTTGTGGGGACAAAAAGTTTCGGATTGGCGCAACGACTTCGGAACCCAGAAAATCGGTAAAGGCACCAGGAATTTGGGTAGCACCACCAATCAGTGCCGAGGTTGCCAACAGCCCCTGAGCCCACATTGGACTATAAATCAGAAAGGCAATAAAGGCACCCCAGATTAATGTAAACAGGACAAAGTCGATCATCAATGGTAGATTTCGAAACAGTCGGCTTGGAATAATCGGATCGGCCACTTTTTCTTCCAGTACACCCATGACAATCAGAACCATTATTGACAATCCAATCACTGCCAGTACTAAAATCAAGTTGGCATTGCCGATCATTTCAATCCCGGCAAGCAGTCCCACTAATCCAATCGTCATCATGATGGCACCCCGATAGTCAACCGCTTGCGTCTGTCGCCTTTCATGACTGGCTTTGTAATAGATCTCGACCAGAACAATTGAGATCAGACCAATCGGCACGTTTAAATAAAAGACCCAGTGCCAACTGAACGTATCCACAATGTAGCCACCAACTAACGGGCCAATAATCGTTGCCATACTATAACTGGCCGAAACGAATCCCAGAACCTGCATCCGTTTGCGGGGGTTCTTGTACATTCTGGCATAGATAATATATGGTAGGGAAACCGTTCCCCCATTGCCAATCCCCATCAAGGTTCGGGCGAGAATCAAGAAGATAATGTTAGGTGCCATCCCTTGTAGAAATGAACCAACTACAAATAAAGTCGCAGCTAACTGATAGCTGCGCTTATTGCCGATGTGTTCACCCAATTTACTCCATAAAGGCGTACTAACTGCAGTCCCCAACAGGAAGACGGCGACGATCCACCCCATTAATTCAATTCCGTGAAGATCAGATATAATTGCTGGTAAGGCAGTATTAATGGTTGTGTTATCAAGTCCACTCATAGCGTTTGACAGCAAGAGCGCACAGGTCACAATCAAGATATCGCGTTTAGACAAAGTATTCTCCTCTTTCTAATAAAAGTCACTCTTTCTATCCTACAACTTTTATACCGGAATAAGGAAGTGTAAATTTCAAACCGGTATGTATCTCCGAGAAAACATCAATGCAACTTCCGTATCTGCTGGATAAAAATGATATGCTTAAGACATTAAAGGAGGATTCCGCCATGAATAATCTTGAACGAAAAGACAAGCATCTGTTGTATCATCCCGACGTCCCAGAATTGATGGATAAACAACAGGAATATTTAGAGAAATTATATTCATTTAATGCAACAGCACCGAAAGAAACGGCTAAACGTAATCAGTTATTAGCTGAAATGTGTGCTGAAATTGGTGAGAACTGTTACATCGAACCACCTATGCATGCAAATTGGGGTGCGCACCATCTCCATTTGGGCAGTGATGTTTACATCAACTTCAACTTAACTTTGGTTGACGATGATGATATCACTATCGGCAACCATGTGATGATTGGCCCCAACGTGGTTATGACGACCGCTGGGCACCCAGTCCTACCGATTCTTAGGAAGAACGGCTACCAATACAATTTCCCAATCACCCTAAAAGATAACGTCTGGATCGGTTCCGGCGTCCAAATTTTACCAGGCGTGACCATTGGTACCAATTCGGTCATCGGTGCCGGCAGTGTTGTGACTAAAGATATTCCTGATAATGTCGTTGCTTACGGGAATCCCTGCCGAGTGGCCCGGAAAATTAACGATCATGATAAAGAATACTACTTCAAATCGCATCGGTTGGATGTTTGGGAATAAGCATTCACCCAAAAAGCGCCGGTTAGCAGCTGATCAATCATCAGCTTACTAACCGGCGCTCTTTAATACTCAATTTGACTTCAATTTCCTATTTGACAGCATCAATCACTAATAACTTTGAGCTAAAGTCCGCAGATCGATCGGTTCCATGAGTTGCCTTAAGGATATCGTCCAGAACCAGCCCAGCATTCATCAATTCATCACCATAGAATTCTTCGGTGCTACCATTGACGATGTACTTGGTGTCAGGATCAAGCCCAACCACCTTGAAACGAATGTAACCAATATTTGGTCGATTCAACAGTTGATAACGCCCAGCAATCGCGTGCTGCTTGTCTGCGCTGACAACCTCCCAACTCATAACGTTACCGCCATTTTCAAATGGATTATCAATCCGATAGAACTTACCGAATTGGAAGAGCTGGCGATGTGCCTTATAAAAAGCAGTTTGTTCTTTAACCTGTTGCTGTTCTTCGGCAGACATCTTGGTGATATCCAACTCGTAGCCGAAGTCACCGAAGTAAGCAACGTTGGATCGCGTCTCAAGTGACGTAATTCGGCCAACTTGATCATTCGGAACGGCCGAGACATGGGCGCCCATCATCATTTGTGGGTAACCGTATGACGTCCCAAATTGAATCATCATCCGTTCAACGGCATCCGTATCATCGCTGGTCCAAGCTTGAGGGGCGTAGTACATCATCCCCAAGTCAAAACGGCCACCGCCTGATGAGCAGGATTCAAATAGGACATCTGGATAAGTCTTAACCAATCGATCGTACAACTGGTAAACCCCAAGAATGTATCGGTGAGGCATTTCCAATTGGTCATCGGAACTCAGCTGACCGCTGTACGTTTCGGTAATGTTTCGGTTCATATCCCATTTAATATAATCCAGCTTAGTCATATCAATGATCTTACTCATGGCAGAAAAGAGATAATCGACCACTTCAGGACGCGTCATATCCAAAACGAACTGCTGGCGTTCAGGAGAAGCATGCCGCCCAGGTGCGTTGATTAACCAATCCGGGTGTTGTTTGTATAATTCGCTGTCAATCGAAATCATTTCCGGTTCAAACCACAAACCGAATTTTAATCCCAAATCGTGGATTTGATTGGCAAAATTGCCAAAGCCATTGGGGAATTTCGGCTCATTGACAAACCAGTCACCCAGTGAACTATCATCGTTATTTCGATGACCAAACCAGCCGTCATCAAGAACGAACATCTCTAAGCCAAGCTTTTTGGCCGTCTTGGCAAAATCGAGCAATTTAGCCTCATCAAAGTCCATGAAGGTGGCTTCCCAATTGTTAATCAGCGTTGGTCGCTGCTCGTGGGCAAATCGCTGGTTCACAAGGTGCTCCTGATAAAAGGCGCCCATCTGCTGACTTAATTGGTTCATGCCGGCATCCGTATAGCTGAGGACTGCTTCAGGGGTTTGGAAAGTCTCACCCGGCTTGAGATTCCAAGCAAATTCCTGGGGATTGATTCCAACCAATATTCGACTGGCATCGTACTGATCCACTTGAACTTGATCGCGGAAGTTACCAGAATATACCAGATTGAATCCGTAGACCGAACCCGTTGCATCACTTGCAGTCGGACGTGCCAGCATCACAAACGGATTTTGCTGGTGGCTGGAAGTGCCGCGGAGACTACCGACACTTTGAATGCCCGATCTCAAGTGTGTCCGAATCAGGTGCCGCTCGCGAGCCCAAGCACCGGAGAACTGGATGAAATCGTAATCGGCATCCAGCAAGTCAAGCTGGGCACTGGCAGCAGAATTCACCGTTAATTTCTCAGTCCCTTGATTTTGAAACGAGGTGCTGCGAATGATGACATCCTGATGCGGAAAGATGGTGTACTTGAGGTTCATAACCAACCCTAACAGTTGATCTTTCAAGACGATTGTCAGGGTTTGAGCATCATCACCATTATCATCGAACGTTGATGGCTGTCCTTTAAGATGTTTCTTGCCATCAACCAGTTGATACTCCTGATACTTGAACTCTGTAATCCGACTGCCGTTTTCTTGGGTAACCTGATAGGCCGGATCCCGAAAGTCACCTTTTCCCAAGCTGGCGTACTCTTGCTTTAACAGCTGAGGCTGAAGGTCGTGCTGCTCTTGGCGCCACAGTGCCGCTACGTTATGCCAAGTCTTAGTGGCCAAATTGTCATAGGCTGGTTTGGCGTGAACGCGTTTGCCATAATACAGCTGGCCAAGCTCACCGTTCTCCATCACCCGAAAGATATAGCTCGTATGATCCGTCTGCAAGTGAAACAATAAATTCTGATCCTCAATCCTAATTGCCACGTTTATCAATCCCTTTATGAGTTTTGTTAAGCGTTATTTCTGATTCTGATCGTCTTCTGGTTTGGATAATGTCAGTAAGTCATCACCATGGTTGACCTCACCAGATTCAGTCACGTATTTGAAGTTTTGAATATCTTTGTAGTTGTTGATAACGACCATAACAGTATCATCATGCCCCGCCTTCTTGATAGCTGGATCCCAGAATTCAATTAATTCCTGTCCCTGGGTAACGTGCTGGCCCTTTTCAACATATTGAACAAACCCGGTCCCACGCATTTCAACCGTTCCAATTCCAATGTGAATCAGTGTCAAAATGCCACTGTCAGAACGAAGTCCAATTGCGTGACGGGTTGGGAAGGTTGCCTCAACGGTTCCGTCAAATGGGGCATAGACTTTCCCGTCAGATGGCTTGATCGCAAATCCTTTGCCCATATTACCCGAAGCAAAGTTTTGGTCAGAAACATCAGAGAGTGAAAGCATGGTTCCACTAATCGGTGCTTGGTACGTGGTATCTCCAGCAACTTCTTTAACGATGTCAGCCATTGATTCTTCACCGTTGGTTTCCAAATGCTCATTCCAAGTCTTTTCAAGTTCATCGACAATCTTGGCATGTTCCTTTTCGTCCAGAGTGACCTTCTTGAAGAAGATGAAGGTTCCACTGAGAATCAGCAATGCAGGAACCCCAAACATGAACAACTTAAAGATGATCTGGCCGTGAGTCGTAATATCGCTGGCAGTTGCCCCAGCCGTCATTCCTGCCAATGCGGCAGCAATTCCGACAACCCAGTTGGAAAGCGCACCACCCAATTTATCAAGCAGCGGACGAACAGCTAGGGTTAATGATTCATCACGGTGTCCAAATTTCAACTGACCATACTCAACCGAATCACTCAAGATCATCAACACAACCAAGAAAATAAGGGGTTGTGGAATATAGAAGAGAATTGCGGCAAGCAGAACCAATGGTAATGAAGTGCCAGCAAAAGTGAACAGGATAATCGATACGATCATAATGCTAATGGATAGGAAGAAAACATTTCGACGACTGTACTTTTGGGCCAATGGCGGGAACAATAGAACTGAAATAATTCCGATCACCATATTCAGTGAAGCCAATATTGAAAATTCGTTTGGTTTACCGATGATATAGGTGAAGTAGTACAGCTCCAAAGAGTTAGTAATCGCAATTCCTGAAGTGTACAACCCATAGGTGAGCGACAGCCACATTAACTGGTCGTTGCGACCCAAAACCTTGAACACATCGCGCATCCGAGTCTTTTCAGTATTCTTACGTAACAGTGAGTCATTTTCTTTGGTTCCCATGGCAACCACAATTGCTGACAACCAGGAAATCAGACCGATAATCGCACCAAACATGAACCAGCCTCGTAGGTCACCTTGGCCGTGATTGGCATTAATTGAGAATAAAACAACCAACGGCATCACAATAACACCCACAATGTTGGCACCAATGTTAGAACCGACACGGGCAAAGGTTGCCGTTTTTTCACGCTCTGCTGAATCAAAGGAGATGGCAGGAATCATTGACCAGAAACCAACGTCCTTAAATGAGTAGAAAATATCCATTGTGATATACAGAACCCCAAAGATTAAGAGGTAGAGTAATGGATTAGATTGGTTCAGGCCGCCCATGTTAGTGAACAAAATGGCCAGCGCAATGGAACCAACCGTCCCACCAGCAAGAATCCAGGGCTTAAAATAGCCCCATTTCGTTTCAGTATTATCAATCGTGTTTCCAATGAATGGATCAATGGCTAATTCAACGAATCGTAAAAGTGAAATAATCGTGGTGATCCAAAAAATCATCTTATCATTTTGTCCACCTGCACTTTTATCAAACAAGTGAGAGGTCACAAACATAATAAAGTAAGTCGATAAGGTGGCGTAGAACATATCGTGACCGAACGCACCAAATGAGTACGACAATCGTGAGGTGATTCTGCGGCCAGTGGTAATATTGCTGTTACTTGCCATAAAGATAGTTTCCCATAAAAATAAATTTTAAAAAATAATTGCTATCTAGAATGTAAACGTTTACAGTTAAATTGTCAATAAATTTTATTAAAACAACTGATATATTTATTAAAACATTTAATTGTGTTTAACTTGACTTAAATGACTTAACTGAGGAGTGAAGATGAATGGCTACAATCAAAGACATTTCCAGACTGGCGCAGGTGTCACCAGGTACGGTATCACGGGCGTTGAGACCCGATAAGAGCGATTATGTCGCCAAGGAAACCCGGGATAAGGTGCGCGAGGTTGCCGATAAATTAGGTTATGAGTATTCACTGCAGCCCAAGCCCGATAAGAATCAACTCAACTTTGCCCTGCTGACTACCCTCAGTCTCGAAGAAGAAACTCGGGATGAATATTGGCGCTTTATCCGCAGAGGCGTCTATGAGGCAGCTGAATCCCAAAACATCAATATTAAACGCGTTATTCGCATGGATGAAGGCGTTGATCCCCAGACATTGGGAGAATGCGATGCAGTCATTATCGTCGGGACACTCTCACCAACTGGCATCAACACGATCAAATCAGTCAACCGCAACGTCGTTCTTGTCGACGGCGGCAGCAACGCCAACGACCAGGTGGACGTTGTCGATACAAACTTAGCCGAAGTCACCACTCAAGCCCTCACCGAAATGGCCAAACAGTCTCAAACAATCTCAAACAATCGGTTTCATCGGCGGTTCCCGCCATGAAACCAACTTGGACGGCAGCCGCGGTCAAGTCATCGAGGACACGCGAACACTGGCTTACCAACAATGGTGTACCATCAATCATCGCCAACCAATTATTCAGTTAACAGATTGGACAACCAGACAGTCGATGGCCGCAACTGATACATTACTCAACGAGTACGGCAGCCAGCTGGATGGACTGCTGGTTGCCTCTGATCCACTGTCGATCGGCGTCATGAAAGGGCTGGCCAAACACGACGTCACTGCTGGAAAAGATGTGCAGCTCATCAGTTACGATGACCTGGAATTTGCGTCATACCTGACACCATCCCTCACCAGCATTTGGCTGCCCAAAGTTGAGTTGGGCTACGCCGCAGTCCTGCACGCCGAAACATTGGTCAAGTTCCCACGTCACTGGCACGTCAGAAATATCATCCCTGGTCAATTTCATTACCGCGAGACGTTCAATCTCGATTAGTTTTGCGGCCGATCCCTAACTGTTCCTGCTGGTGAACGATAATCCGCTGCCAGATACTCTTCAAAATGAGGTAGCCAAACACGACGCCAACCAAGGCGCTCAAGAAGAAGCTGGGAATAAACAGGTAAATGGCACCCGTGGTTCCCATCATCCAACTGGCGATTGGGTAAGCAACAATTGCGCCAATAATACCGGTACCGATCAGTTCACCAAACGCGGCAACAATCAGTTGGTTGGTCTTTTGGAACAGCCAGCCGACACAAAAAGCCCCGATCATGCTTCCCGGAAACGCCAAGATCGTTCCGGTTCCCAGTAGGTTGCGAATTAGAGAAGTAATGAAGGCTTGGGTAACCGCCCACCAGGGACCAACCAACACTCCGGAGATCAGGTTAATCAAATGCTGCATTGGGGCCACCTTGGCAACACCGACGGTAAATTCAAACATACTGCCGCCGACTACCCCAATTGCCGATAAAATCGCCGTTAGCACCATTTTATAAGTCATATTTTTTTGCATGAAAAAGCCTCCTTTCGTTCGATAACAAAAAGAGGCTGTTCGCTTCTTCCAACACTTTCCTACGCTGGTATCAACCAGATCAGGTTCAAAGGGTCCGTTAACGTTTCGTCTCAGCCAATTGGCTCCCCTAATGTTATCTCGTATTTAATTTTGACACTTCATTAAGTATAACCGAAAATACTGGGCTTGTCGGTTATTTGGCATGTTCATTCTGTTGCCGGTCGATCATTGCCTGGTGAACAGCTTGGATAACCGGAACAGTCGGCATCCGCTGCCCAGTCCACTCCAGAAATGAACCTGCCGCTTGGTTCACCAGCATGCCAATCCCATTATATGTATGACAGTGACGTTTTTTGGCGGCGCGAATAAACGGGGTTTCAAGGGGAAAATAAATGGCATCTGACACAACGTGTTGCGGCGTTAATTGCGCCATCGCCCCTTCGCCGACAGGCAGCGACTGGTCGCCGGCCATCCCAATATTGGTGGCATTAGCAATAATCCGGCTTTCGGAAAAGGCCTTTTCAATCAAAGACTCATCCTCATAGGGCAGCACTTTGACAACATCTGACCAGCTCTCCGGTTGTTCCCTTCGAGCATCAAAAAGGTCGTTGGTTCGCTTAAAAACGTATACCTGCTTGGCACCGGCATCGACGGCAGCAGAAATAATCGCCCGACCGGCGCCTCCCGCACCGAGCACGGTGACGACTGCTTCATCAATGGCAATATTATCCTGCTTTAATGCGTCGACCCAGCCCTGACCATCGGTGCTGTCGCCAATCAATTTGCCATCTCGGTTAATCACCGTATTAACGGCTTGGAGTCGCTCAGCTCTAGGCGTAATCTCATCTAGTAACGGCAGCACGTCAGTTTTTAGCGGCATCGACAAATTAAAGCCGCCAATGTGCATGGCCCGCATTGCCGCCAAGCTGTCAGCCAGCCCAGCAGACGTCACGTCAAATGCCAAATAAATCCCATTAATTCCTGTCACATCAAAGCTGGTGTTATGAATCAGCGGTGACAAGCTGTGCGCAGCTGGATGTGCCAACAAACCATACAATTTTGTGTGTCCATCGATCATGTTAATCCCTCCGCAATGACATCTTGACGACTAGATTCTGGTTAATGACCTCGGCAACTTGAAGTGGTGTTAAGTCGTCTGTCGCCACCCGAAAATCGCTAACCTGCTCATATTTCAGATCCCTACGACCTTTTAAGTCAACCAAGCCGTTTAACCCGAGCTGTTTTGCCAACGGCCGCTCAGTGTCACTGGCCAATCGGCGAATAATGGTCTCCGGCATCACATCAAGCAGGACCACCGGAATCTCGGTTGCCTGAAGCAGCTCAAAATTAGCTGTTTGAATGGGTGTCCCACCACCGGTCCCCAAAATGCCATCATCTTTAAGCGCTTTTTTCAAGGCATCGTGTTCCAGCTGACGAAATGTCGGCTCGCCATCCTCGGCAAAAATTTGTTTGATCGATTTGCCGGCACTTGAGACAATCATATCGTCCAAATCATGATAGGGAATCCCGAGCTTTTGGGCCAATAAGGTGCCAACTGTTGTCTTCCCACTTCCCATAAACCCAACCAATATTGCTTTCATAGGCTTCCTCCTTAATTATCCAAAGACCGTCTGATCCGCTGTGCTTTGGCAAAAGCAGCAAGGATCGCTGTTTCATCTTGCTGTTCGATTGCCTGCTGCATTTTTGCCAGCTTCGCTTGAAATTCAGCCAATTCCGAGCTGATTGCTTTTGAATTGCTCATCATAATCGCCGTCCACATTTTTGGATCCGACGCGGCAATTCGGGTTGTGCTCTTGAAACCACCGGCAGCCGCCGTTAACCCGATCGGATCAGCAGCCAAACTGTCAGCAACATTGTTGACTAGGGTAGCTGCAACCACGTGAGGCAGATGGCTCAGTTCGCTAACCAGTTTGTCATGAGTTTCCGCCGTAATCGTCGTCCATTCAACATTAGCCGCTTGTAGAAACTGCTTAAAATCGCGAAGTTGCTGGTCAGTTTGTGAACCAGTTACCAGAAAGTATTTAGCGCCACTAAATAGGTCAATTGAGCCATTTTGGCCGCCAGTTAAATGTGAGCCGGCCATTGGATGACCCCCGAGAAAAGAAACGCCCTTTCGTGTAAGTGCCTCAGCTTGTGCCATGATAGCCTGCTTGGTACTGCCGACGTCGGACACTAGGACCTGATCCTTTAGTTTCAGCTGGGCCAACTGGTCAATCTGACTCAAGATAACAGACACCGGTCCTGCCAAGATAATCAGATCTGCTTTTGGTGCCGCCTCTGTAAAGTCCGCCCGCTTGTTGATGATATGATGATCCAGTAAAAACTGAGCAGAATCATCATCGGGGTCGCTGCCGATGATCTCAACAGTAGGATCTCCATCCTTGATGATTCGGGCAATTGAGCTGCCAATTAGCCCTAGGCCACTGATTAAAACCGTCTTCATCGATGCTCACCTCGATATCAAAGTTGCCAAATCATCAAAGAATTCCGGGTAGGAAATGTTGATGCTGTCGGCACCTGTCAGGGTTAATGGCTGATTCACCAACAAAGCGGCGGTCGCCATCACCATTCCGATCCGGTGATCCCCATGACTGTCTAATTGTGAATCCACCACCCGCCATGGTTTGCGGCCATCAATAACAAAGCCGTCATCGAGTTCTTGAATGTCAATTCCCATCTTGTTGAATTCTGTCACAATGGCGGAAATCCGATCGGTTTCTTTAACCCGCAGTTCGCCGGCGCCAGTAATTTTACTAACGCCCTTGGCTTTGGCTGCCAATAAAGCAACTAGTGGCAACTCATCAATCACCGCCGGAATTTCAGCCGCACCAATCTCAATGGGGTGCAACTCAGCTGCTTCTACGGTCAAGTCTGCTGTGGGCTCACCCATGGTTTGTTCATTTGAAAGACTGATCTTGCCCCCCATTCGTTTCAAAATCGAATATAAACCGGTTCTGGTATCGTTCATCCCAACGTTTCTTAAAGTGATTTTTGAACCGGGAACCAGGCTGGCCGCAACCATAAAGAAAGCGGCTGAAGACATATCGCCCGGAACGTTCAGGGTAATGCCGTGCATGTGGGGTTGTGGATGGACGGTAATCGTCACGTCATCAGACTCAGTCTCAATCTCCGCGCCAAATGCCCGCAACATCTTTTCGGTATGGTTTCTGGTGGGCTGCTTTTCAACCAGGATTGAAACGCCATCAGCCTGCAATCCAGCTAAGATGAGGGCACTTTTAACTTGAGCACTGGCAACTTTTAGATGATAGTCAACACCGTGTAATTTCTCACCATTAATAACGGCAGGCAGATGACCGTCAGTCACCTCAATATTGGCGCCCATCTCTGCCAAGGGGTCACTCACCCGTTTCATTGGCCGTTTTGATAACGAAGCGTCACCGGTTAACTCACTGGGAAAATCTTGGCCGGCGAGCAGCCCCATGATCAACCGGGTAGTGGTGCCGGAATTGCCCATATCAAGTGGCTGTTCTGCCTGCTTGAGTCCGTGAAGGCCAACCCCTTGAATCGTGACTGTCTCCCCGTCTCTGGTGATTGGCACCCCCAGTTGCTGAAACGCTTTAAGCGTGGAAAGACAATCTTCTGCAGTTAAAAAGTGATGAAGGACCGTTGTTCCCTCACTAATGGCGCCAAACATGATGCCACGGTGAGAAATACTCTTGTCTCCGGGAACCGCCAATTCGCCATGAAGGCCGTTTTGAAGACTTCCTTGGAGCTGTTTGGTTGATGTAGTTTTAACTTTTTCCATCGGAACCTCCTAAAATTTTTTCAGCTCTTCTTGGTATTGATCGAGCTGTTCTTGTAATCGTTGCAGATTATCGCCATCAAATTTGTCAGTCAGTGCCTTTGCCAATTCAATGGCAACCACGCTTTCAATCACGATGGAGGCTGGCACAATCGCCGTTGTATCTGACCGCTCCACGTTAGCCTTCTTCACTTCTTTAGTCTGAATGTCAACGCTTTGAAGCGGCTTGTACAGAGTCGGAATCGGTTTCATAGCTGCCTTAACGATGATTGGCATGCCATTGGTCATCCCGCCCTCGAAGCCGCCAAGATGATCGGAGTTTCTGAAGAAGCCCTGATCTTTTTTCCAATCAATTTCGTCCATCACTTGACTGCCAAAACTGGTAGCCGCTTTGAAGCCATCACCAATTTCAACGCCCTTCATCGCGTTGACCCCCATTACAGCAGCAGCTAGCTTACCGTCCAATTTGGTATCCCAACTAATATAGCTACCGAGGCCAGCGGGCACGTTGGTGGCAACGACGCGGATAATGCCTCCCAGCGTGTCGCCATCACGCTTGGTTTGATCGATCAAATCATGAATTGGACTAACCTTAGACTGGTCAATGATTCGCAGGTCATTTTGGCTGATTGCCGCTTCAATCTTCTCCACATCGAGTTCAGGATTTTCATCAGTGGAGATTTGGCCAATCTGTTCAACATAACCAACAATATTAATGCCCAACTGTTGTAAAAATTGCTTGCAAACGGCGCCGATTGCGACACGGATTGCCGTTTCCCGAGCTGAAGAACGCTCCAAGACATTTCGAAGATCTTCGTGACGATATTTCATTCCGCCCACCAAATCAGCGTGGCCTGGACGAGGACGCTCAACTTTTCTTAAGGTGTTCTCCGCGGTTTGTGGACTGACCGGATCCATAATTTGGCTCCAGTGGGCGTGATCACGATTATTCACCACCAATGCAATCGGCGAACCAAGGGTCATCCCATGGCGGACGCCGCCTGTAATGGCCACTTCATCGTGTTCAATTTTCTGTCGGTTACCACGGCCATAACCACCTTGGCGTTTTTTTAGTTGGGCATTAATCGCATCAACGTCCAAATGCAGCCCGGAAGGAATCCCTTCAATAATACCGGTCAATTGTAGTCCATGGGATTCTCCAGCAGTTAAATAATTCATCATTTAGTCTCCTCGTTTTGCATTAATTCGTGTTGGTAATCACGTGAGTTTTTTAAGATTTCTTGGAATATCTTTTGCAGATACTTGCGGGTTCCAGGATCCGAGTCCAGTTGGGCGACCTGGTCCAGAACCCGTTTCTCACGGTCACTATCAAGGACCTGGAGATGGGTTTTCTCCTTTATCTGCCCAATCAATGCCGATGTCTGAAATCGCTGCTTCAGCAAGTCAACAATGCCTTGATCCAATTGGTTAATTTGTTCGCGTGCTGCTTGAATTGCCTGATTGTCACTTTCGGCTGCCATTTCAATTTTGTTTGTCATCATTAACACCTCTCATTGCCATCAAAAAAACCAGCTAGATATGGTATCCAGCTGGTTTACTAAATTCGTAAAGAATTATAACTCACCCAGCCAGACTATGACGTCTAGTGGGCTCAACAAAGCATTGACTCTGCACCACTTGGACGCGAACGCTCAAATTTGCGTCCGCTCCAAAGCGGACACTACTTAAAGTAGGCATAGTCAAAATAATAGGCTGAAGTTTCAGTAATTTGCTTTGTCATGGTTATCAATTCCTCTCGTAAAAGTTGTATTAATTAAAACATATTAGAAATTATTCGTCAAACCTAATCGTTCACTCATTGGATTTTAATTCCCAAGCGCAAGGCCAGTGCTAAATAGCAGCACTCACTTTACTTGGCGCAGCTTGTTGCTCAGTCTCAGTGGCAACAGCCTGTTGGTGGACACAGATCCCATTTTGATAAACGTCTTTGTCGTGCTGAATGACACTAATATCATTCACCGGGTTTTCTGCCATTGAAATAAAATCAGCGTAGTTGCCGGCAACAATTTGGCCATACTCATCATCAACGTGCATCGCTCTGGCGCAATTGATGGTGGCCGAGTCGATCGCTTGAGCAGGGGTCATGCCGGCCTTCTCAACATATAATTCCATTTCGTAGGCACTTTCGCTTCTGAAACCATTGTATGGGGTTCCAGCATCCGTTCCCATCGCGATTGGAATGCCTGCTTGAACGGCTTTAGTAATGCTGGCAAAATGTTTCTTGATGTTGACAATGACTTTTTCTCTTGCCCAGTCGGGAACAGTGTCTTTCCCATATTTGTAGATCGCGTACATCGCATTCATGGTTGGCACCACCACCGTGCCGTGCTCTTTCATCATCGCAATTGTTTCATCATCAATGTCAAATGCATGCTCAACCGTATCAAAGCCGGCTTCAACAGCTTCTTTAACCCCAGCATTTCCTTGAGCGTGGGCTGCAGCTGTCTTACCTTTGTGATGCGCCTCGACAACGGCCGTTCTGGCTTCCTCGGGGGTAAATTGAATATCGTCAGGCGTTTCGCCGTTTTTAAGAACGCCGCCAGTAACCATCATTTTAATATTGTCGACACCATTCTTCATGGCCTGGCGAACGCCTTTTCTAACCTCGTCGACGCCATCAACTTCATAACCGCCACCCGATCCATGACCGCCGGTAATTGAAAAGGCTTTGCCGGACGTCATCACCTTTGGCCCTTTAATCCAACCTTTCTCCTGCATTTTCTTGACTTCAATATCAATGTCAAAGGCAGCGCCAACGTTTCTAATGTAAGTAATCCCGTGATCGATTGCATCTGCCATATTTTTCACGGCAAACATCGTATTAAATTCGTGGGAATCGGAATGGCGCTGTTCTTTGCCGTCATTCCACCAATAGGTTGGAATGCTGGTGATATGGGTATGGGCGTTCATGATTCCTGGCATCACATAGCGACCGTGCATATCGGAAACCTCATTGACAACTTGGTTTATGGAACTGCCATTGCCAACTTCGACAATCTTGCCGGTATCGGTATCAACGACCATATGCTGGTTAGCGATAAAGTTCTGTTTCTCATGGTTGTAAATTGCGACATTCGTATAATTGATTTTTGTCATAATAAATCTTCCTTTCGCTGTAAAATGCTTGGTTGCAGACTAACTGAGATGGGACATTTTTAGAATTTGTTAACTGGGATGCCATGGCAACCACCTCCTTGTGTGGGAATTTCTTTTTCGTTGAAGATTTCTTTTTACTGTTGTGGAAATGTGGTTCGAATTAGCTTAGAGCAAAGGCATGGTTGTTGGGTTCTTATGGGCTCCTCCGGCCTTTAAAATATGCTTCGATGGGCCGACTTTGGGATTCAGTCACCCCGGGTCTCAGACCAAAAGCACGTTTGTTAGATTCTCATGTGCTCCCTTCGGCCTTTAAAATACGCTCCGACGGGCCTGACCCTAACTTCCAAGTGCACTTTGATTAAAGTCCCAAGCCCAGGGACTTCAATCAAAGTACCCTTGGAAACCGGGTCAACCAGCCCTCGTCGCGCTCTACTTCCAATAAGCATACTGCAACTTCCCAGACTGGCCCGACATTGCATCCCACTTCAAACCGCCGACCTTACTGCTGATCAAATGTGCCTGCGAAGCTTGATACGTTGGCGCTACAGCTGCGATTGACATCAAGCGCTTATCTGCTTATTTTTCAAAGTCCCAGCGCTGGTTGGCGTCGTACTTGGTTGTATCATCAACTTTATTCATCAAATCATCATACTGTTGATCTTTGAATTTTGAGAAGTTAATGGTGTTGTTGCTGCGCAAACCGTCCAAGAAGTTTTGCGCATCCGGATAGTCAGGACCCCAACCAACCGTGCAAATATCGAAGTCCGTAGAGAAGTCGCGCGTTACATGAGTCGCATGGGGAACAGATTCAATATTGATGGTCAAGCCCTTCAGATTGTTTGAAACGGCGCCTTGGACATATTCCGCGAGTTTCTTTTCGGTGTCGGTATCATCCACCAGGAAATCAAGTGAAATTTTGTCCTTACCAATCTCCTTTTGCGCCTTTGCCCAATATTGCTTGGCCTTAGTGGTATCGGTTGGTGCCTGGTCGCCCATTTCTGTCGTGAAATCTTCGCCGGTTTTCGGATCCTTGGCGTAATTCTTTGGGACAATATTGTTGGCGCCAATAGAGCCATCCTGCAAGACATCTTTTGCCAATTGATCCTGATCGATGACCATGCTGATGGCCTTTCTCAGGTTTTCGTTTGAAGTGGCTTTCTTCTTATCGTTGAAGTAAATATAATTATTTCGACCCGTTTCAGTGACCACCAGATTTTTGTTGTTCTTATTTTGTTTCACATATTGTCCAGTCAAGCTGGTCAAGTCGATTTGGCCGCCGTTAAACATATTTTGCGCAGTGTTATTATCTTTAACAACTGTCACATCAACTTCAGGGATTTTAACGTTTTTGGCATCCCAATAGTGCTTATTCTTTTCATACTTCCATGAATCATTACTGCCGTTCCAACCCGTGATGGTGTATGCGCCGTTCGCCACAGTCGTCTCTGAACTGGTTCCATAATGACTGCCATACTTCTTGATAGCCGCACTTTGAATCGGATAGAAGTTAGTGAACTCATAATTCATAAATGGCACTGGCTTGGTTAGTTTAATCGTAAATGTGCGATCGTTTACCGCGTGAATCCCCAGCTTACTTGGATCAGCCTTGCCGTTATTAACGGCAGCAAAGTTTTCAATATATTGAATAGACGTCGTCTGTTGGGACTTGGTTTTCGGATCAGCCTGCCGGTCAATCGAGTTGACAAAATCTTCTGACTTGATTGGTGAACCGTCCTGCCACTTAGCATCCTTCTTGATATTAAATGTGTACTTAGTGCCGTTATCAGTTGGTTTGACAACCTTGTCAACGACCCCGTCAGCAATTTTATTAGGGTCTAGAATTTTTGGTGTTGGAAAGTATTTCCATTCCAAAAGTACTAGGCCCTTTTTGATAACAAAAAAAGGCATCTAAGCCTCCCTAGTGCTATGCTTTAAGCGACGAAACTCAAGATAAGCGGGGTAGGAATAGATGTCTCAACTAG
>NZ_BDGB01000018.1:4654-6134 GCF_002157585.1 Lentilactobacillus parakefiri | reverse complement strand
AAAGCGCGGTTAAAAATCGAACCATTACTGGGGACCTGATTATCCACACAGACTTAGGATCACAGTACACCAGCGATGATTACAACCAACGGTTAACAGAACTACATATCCGCCACTCTTACAGCCGTAAGGGGTGTCCATACGATAATGCACCAATGGAATCTTTTCATGCTTCCCTCAAAAAGGAATGTGTTTATCCAGTGCCGGTCTTTGAGAATTATGAAACTGCCGCTGCTGTCCTTTTTGAATATGTGCATGCTTTCTACAATAGGAAGAGAATTCATAGTTCACTGGGCTACCAGACCCCCTTACAAGTTGAAATCGCAACACTTACGAGCCAAATGGCCGCCTGATTTAATGCTTTCCATGGTTCAAATAAGTTATTAATCACGATTAATGATTTATTTGAGCTGTGGAAGGTAAACGCGGTTCTGAATGTCTCTTAAAATCTGTCTCAAATATTGACTTCAATCCAGGCGGCATGGTAGCCATTATTCAGAAACGATTAGTTACTTGCCACGTTGCCGGAACAGATGTTGACTTGACTCAAACTAAGCCCGACACTTATTTAGCTGACTTGGCAGCGGGAACTAAGCCGTTATTCCAAGTATCCTATGACCCACGTAACATTCAATTAGTTAAATATGGTTTTAAAGTAGGAACTGATTATGTTGTCCCAACTATCAATTCACCTAAAGCTAAAGCTTCAGAAGCTGTCCAAGATCTATGATTTTTGATATACTTCTATGTAAAAAGCGAGTTTAAGCTATGAAAAATTATCCCAGCAATATTACCCGGCAACAATTTGAATTAATTCGACCAGTTTTAGAAAATTTTCGTAAGCGAACCAAGCCTCGAAAATATGACCTCTACGAGGTCTTCTGCGCGGTTCTGTATGTCTTGAAAACCGGTTGCCAATGGCGTCAAGTTCCCGGTGATTTCCCAGAATGGCGGTCAGTTTACAACTATTACAAAATTTGGTCAACTAAAGTTGAACCAACCGCTGATTCTTTATTGGAACAAGTTTTAAAAAAATTGTCATTGATCGGCGAACTTACCAAGGACGTTCAGCTTTAACTTCGTTTATTATCGTGGACGCTCAGAGCGTCAAAAACACTGCCACTGCTGAAAACAAAGGTTACGATGCCGGTAAGAAAATCTCGGGAATTAAGCGCCATCTGGCAGTTAATATCAATGGCTTTCCGCAGGCCATTCACATGACGCGAGCGAACGTCTCTGATCGAGACGGGGCCAGTGCAATGATCGCTTTACATGCCATGCATTTACGCCAGGTTCAAAATGTCTTAGTTGATGGTGGTTATTCAGGCGTTAATTTTCAGCTCGATGTGGCAAGTAATTTAAACGCAACCGTGCAGGTTGCGAAGCGTAATGAGTTGCATCGATTCGAAGTCATACCCCAACGTTGGGTAGTCGAACGCTCCTTTAGTTGGTTAGAGAATTGTCGGCGACTTTGGAAAAA
>NZ_BDGB01000018.1:0-4422 GCF_002157585.1 Lentilactobacillus parakefiri | reverse complement strand
TTATCAAAAAGGGCCTAGTACTTTTGGAATGGAAATACTTTCCAACACCAAAAATTCTAGACCCCTAAATTTGCGATCTACCACGTATGTTTAAATCAAATTTATTTTAAATATACCTTGTACAGTGAAGTTTATTGATTGTGTGATTTATGATAAAAGATTAATCTTTTATCATAAATCACACAATCAATAATACATAAGTTAAGCTCAATCTTATTTACGTTTGGCAAGGCCTTCACGAATAATTTTTTCTAAGACATCAACAATTTTTTCGTCATTCTCAAAAGCGATGCGTTTAACTTCTTTATATGTGCTCATGCGAAGTTGAACGGTTTTAGTTCTTTCTGTTTCGAATTGGTATGGACTTTTTAGATTTTTAAGTTGTTCAGATGCCTTTTTACTAACTTTGTTTAAAAAATCTTCTGCCATGATAAATTACTCCTCTAACTGTTGAATTCTAAGTAGTTGTTCATTAAGAACCATTTGGTACATTTGGATTGCTCTTTTATCCCAATGGTCTTTATTCCGTATTCCTTCATTAGCAAACGTTTTAACCCGTTCTTGAGTTCTAATTGAGTTTGAAAAGACCCCTTCGCCAAAAAAGTCTTTTGCTTGTGCAGAAATTTCAGTATCAACTTTTGCACGTGGCTTCATTAAGTACAATATGACACCAACTAACTGAAAACTTCCATTGTATTGTTCACGTAGTTCACCTAAATGTGTAGCTGTTTTTAAAGAACTTGTATATGACTGCTTTTGAGTTTGTAAGACAATTGAGATGAAATCTGAAGCCATGATTGCGTTATTAGTAAAGACATTTATTGTTGGTGGTACGTCAATAAAAATATAATCGTAATTTTGTTTTAACTTTGAAAGCATTTGTGGTAATAGAATATTACGTTTAACCCGACTAACTTTTTCTACAGCACCAATCCATAAAGACAATGTCCAATCTGTAGGAATCATATCAATTTGGTTTGTAACAGACACAATAGATTTAGACAAATTCCCTCCAAGAAGGCCCTCATATAATGAAAGTTCCGGCTTTAAATCGGCTTTATAAGTCTCCTTCATAATTTCAGTTGCATTTCCCTGGGGATCGAAATCTATCAGTAGTACTTTTTTCCCCTCTTGACCCAATAAATAGGTTTCCATTACAGTCAAGGTGGTCTTACCAACGCCACCTTTAAAGTTGAAGTTTAATAGTGTTTTCCCATTCATAGTAGCACCTACCTTTACATAAACATTTTACCATGATTTATGATTAATCACAAATTTTATATGATTTATGATTAATCATAAATCATATCCATAAAACTATTTACTTAACCTTTGCAGAATGATATGCTTTGTTCATAAACAAAAAATCCCAATCCACTCGGGATTGGGATTTTTGCAGTATTGACAAGTAGCTATCTTGCAGCTACCTAGTCCAAGCAATTTTCACCGCCAAGTTAAAATTGCTTGAACAAATTGTAATCTTGTTTACGTGCTAATTATACCGCAAGCAAACCTTAAGGGGCAAGCAAAGGTAAACTAATTAAAACGAAGATAAGACCAATGGACTAAGTAGCTTCTAATAACTACTTGGTCCATTTTTAGTTCTTAAAAATTAAAAAAGTTGCCGAATTGCAACTCACAAACAAACACATGCTGGTGAATTTACAAAGTCCTCACTGCCAATGATGCTTTATAATTCAGTCAGAGCATATCAAATTTGTATTTTAGAACAAGTCTGATGTTTTAGCAACTCTCTTTGAAGACAGCATGTACAAGTCAATGAAGGGGAGTTTTATTATGGATCAAACAAATTTTAATTTTATTGAATCAAAAAAAGCTTATGAAACCCGTTTTTTTCAATTCCCACAAGTTTTACTATACGGAGAAAAATACAAAAAGCTAAGTGATAGTGCTAAGTTAGGATATATGATTTTACGTGATCGTCTAGATTACTCATTAAGAAACAACTGGATTGATGAGAAGAATCGAGTCTATTTCATTTTCACAAATCAAGAGCTTCATAATTTATTTGGCTGGGGCAATGCGAAAATTGTTAAAGTAAAAAAAGAATTAGAAAGGGCAAAGTTACTCTATCAAGTTAACTTAGGATTTGATCCGAAGAAAAAGAAGAATCTACCAAATCATCTTTATCTAGCTGACCTCGAAGTTACAACTAAAGACATTTACAAAAAAAAGATTACTAATGAAGAGCCGAAATCCCTTGATACAAGCGGAAGTTTCAAAATGGAACCCCGACAAAAAGAGCCGAAATCCCTTGATACAAGCGGAAGTTTCAAAATGAAACCCCGACAAAAAGAGCCGAAATCCCTTGATACAAGCGGAAGTTTCAAAATGAAACACAATCTAAACAATACTAGAGGTTTAGATACTAATAGATACAATATAGATACTCAAAAGTTGGACTTTTCCACAGCTCATTTCTCACCAGCAGAACTAGAAAAGCAAAACCATGATCTCGTGAACCATGCTAATGACTTCTTAACTGATGAAGATAGTGGGTTACCAGTTTTCTTAGAACCCGAAGCTGTGCAACTACTTAGCTTTTGGTGCCGAACCCCACAACAAATGCGCCGGTTCATTGGCATTATCTTAAATGCTAAGTACCGAGTTGAGAAGGATCATCAGGACATTGGCGTTCTAATCCCACTAGACGATGAAGAACTAAAATCTTTGATGACTAAAGCCTTGAGACGCTACTTTAACGCCCTAAGAAGCAATGAAAAGCATATCAAGAACGTGGAAAACTACTTGTACGGCACCATGCAAAACCTATTTGGTGTTTGGTGGAATAAACAAGCGGCTAGAGAATATGCGGCCAAACACCCCGAAGAACAGAACACTGACAATGAGCGTTCTTGGAATTAAACGTCATATTAGCTCATTTAAGCCGTTTTAAGTGTTGCAGTGCATAATTACATTAAAACTGTTTTAAAATCGCTTAGAAGCAAAAATAGGCGCCTTAAGTGGCCGAATTGACGATAGCTGAGCTAGAAAAACGGGATAGGAGCTTTTTAAATGACCAAACCCAGCAAAGAAATCGAAACAATTGATCAATTATTGGCTGACCCCTGGGCAGTCAATATTCAAGACATTTGGGAACAAGCGGCATATAATCCAGATCCTGATAAACGCAAGCTGTTTGACGCGTTACACACTTACCTCTTAGATAAACGCCAAGAGCAAATTATCAACGAAAAGCATTTTGTGATTTAACATGAACAGGTCAAATAATCAGTGACTGAATAGAAAGGAGGCACAAAATATGGCTAAAACTCGAACATATATGGACAAGTATAAATTCACAGCTGCAGAAAACCAACGGTTTGCCCGAGCAAACTTTACCAAGTTAGTGCATACTAATGCTCGTTTTGAAGGCGTTAATACCACTTTGCCACAAACACAAACTATTATGGACGGTATGAGCGTAGCAGGAGTACCTGTTGAAGATGTTTTGACGATTGTTAATTTAAAGCGTGGGTGGCAATATATCACTGCTCAAAATTCCCCTTTAACGTTAACCATGGAAAAACAAATCAACAAGATTGTGGCAGCGGAAGATGCCTTAATACCGGGAGAATTACGGCAAGGGAAAGGAGGAGTTGATTTAGGTAGTGAAGACTTTTTTGAACCACCTTTAATTAACGAAAAACAAGAACAATCCTTTTTACAAAAAATCTTGGCTGATCCACGAACGACGATTACTGATAAAGCATTGACTGTCATGTATCATAATATGCGCCAACAAATCTTTTGGGACGGGAACAAAAGGACGGCAACTTTAAGTGCTAATAAAATTATGATTGACGGTGGTGCAGGCTTAATCAATGTGCCGTTAGATAAGTGGGATCAATGGAATGAACTAATTGCCAATTATTATCGAACTAATGACATGGCTAAAATTAAACGGTGGACATATGACAATGGCATTCAAGGATTACAAATTAGAGCAAACTTAGCGCTTAAATCAGTTAAAGACAAAACTAGTAAAAGAATTCAAAAACAGTTAAAAGATTTTGCGGATCAGAACCCAGAAATCAAGCCCAAAAATGATCCAGAAAATAAAAACGATCGGCCTAGTTATTAGGCTGATCATTTTTGAGTTTATTTGGTTTATGGGCATTAACGTAATCGGCAAATATCTTTAAAAGCTCCTCGGTTTGTTCGACAGAGAGGTTATCAGCTTGAAAGTATTTTTCGAGCAAAGCCCCTTTTTGAATTAATCGGCGAGAACGGGCTTTACGGGCTTGCCGATTTTCATAGTATTTAGATTGCCGTAATTTAAAATCTTCTCGCTCAATTTTTTGTTTTAAACGCGCTTGTTGCTCAACTAGTTTTTCATATTGATTAGGCATAGTCATTACCACCTAACTATTATCGGTTATTTTGAGCTTGATTTAAAAA
>NZ_BDGB01000017.1 GCF_002157585.1 Lentilactobacillus parakefiri | reverse complement strand
TGTGATGAATCAGTTACGTGAAACCATCAAAACCCGTGACTGGCCCAACTATAATCAAGCCTTTCACCACCTGCAAGGCTGCTCGGAAGAAATGTTGGCAGTCCTCCAAACCTTGGCAGTTCATCGTGATGAAATTGGCAACACTTTTACTCACCATTACACCAACGGGCCTTTAGATGGTTCCAATAATAAGATTAAAGTCATTAAACGAACTGGATTTGGTTACCGAAACTTCTTCAGATTCCGGCTCAGAGTACTGTTTGCTTTTCGAGTTCATACAAAAAGAGCTCTAATCACCAAGTGATTAGAACTCCAATATTTTGTTCACCAACAACAGTTGACGAAGAACCCGAAAAAAGCCTATAGCCGATTTTCTCATTAACTATTTATTTGAATTTCCTGACAAGTTGATAAACGGAATTTCCGGACCATCGTAGCCCGTCGAAATATCATCCGAATGTGGATGACTTCGATTCTTTTTTGCGGCCTCAACTTGCTGTGGTGTCTTTAAATTTCGCTTATACCAGGTACTAATAATTCGGTCCATATAATTTAAATTATAGACCTGACTCAAGACGGCTTCCTTCAACGCCAGCTGAATCAACTCCGGCGAATAGTGGTCAATATCCAACCACTGGCTGATCGACTCCATCTCAATCGGCGACAGTGTGCGACCAAATTCCTGTTCAATGCTTTGAAACACTGCCTGACGATCCGTGCTGCTAATCGCCTTTGATGTCGGGGTTGACGGAATCTGGGAATTGACTTCGGTTGGTTTAACTAACGACAGTTTTTCGTACATCGGAGTGAAATCGTAGGCATCCACTTGCTGGCCTTCAATCACGACCTGAGTAATTTTCGTCAGTTTTTTTTCAATCATTTGATGGAACAAATTAAACAGCTGTTGTTCAGAATAATTGGTTTGTGCCTGCAGATCAGACATCTCCGGCATTGGGATCACTAGGTCATGGTCGCCTTTAATCAGCAGGTAAATAAACATCTCTTGATTGGTAATCCCGATCTGATGATAATGTCGTAACAAATAGTTACTGACCGTGGTCTGGCCTTCATTCAGTAAATTGTGTGCATAATCGTCCATTCAATTCACCTCGAATCCACCAAAATAGTCTCTTAATTTCAATTTATGGGTAAATTCTGTTAAGCAGTCTTGGAAATGGGATTGCTTTGCGGACATGATCCTCCCCGGTTAACCAGGTAAGTGCCCTTTCAAGTCCCAAACCAAAACCGGAATGCGGCACACTGCCGTATTTACGTAAATCTAAGTACCATGAGTATTCTTTCGGGTCCAAACCAGCTTTGACAATTTGGTCATAAAGATAATCATAGTCAGTCGCTCTTTCGGAACCACCGATAATTTCGCCGTATCCTTCAGGCGCAAGCAAATCAGCACAAATCACCACGTCGTCTCGAGTTGGATGTGGCTTCATGTAAAACGGCTTAATGGCCTTCGGGTAGTTAATGACAAAGACCGGTTGGTTGAATTGGTCAGCAAGATAGGTTTCTTCCGGGGAACCAAAGTCAACTCCCCACTCCAAATCAAAGCCACCCTTTTTAAGCATCGTAATCGCTTCATCGTAGCTGATTCGTGGATAAGGTAAAACGGTGTACTTCTTAAGTACCTCAGGATCACGTCCTAAAGTCTTGAGTTCCATTTGACAGTTATCAAGGACCCGGGTTACCAGATACGCAATATAACGCTCTTGAACTTCAAGACTCTCTTCTTGATGCATGAAGGCCATTTCGGGTTCGATCATCCAAAATTCAATTAAATGACGGCGAGTCTTTGATTTTTCCGCCCTAAAAGTCGGACCAAATGAGAATACTTTACCAAAGGCTTCGGCGCCAGCTTCCTCATACAATTGACCACTCTGAGACAAATAAGCATCCCGATCGAAGTATTCAGTATGGAAAAGCGTCGTAGTGCCTTCCGGTGCACTTCCTGTTAGAATTGGCGCATCAACTTTGATAAAACCTTCGTCATTGAAGAAATCATAAGTCGCTTTAATGACTTCGTTACGGATCCGCATTACAGCATGTGGGCGGCTGGATCTTAGCCAAAGATGACGGTGATCCATTAAAAAGTCAACCCCGTGTTCTTTGGGCGTAATTGGATAATCGTGGGTTTCCGAAAGAACCTCAATGGTTTCAATTTCGATCTCGTAGCCAAACTTGGACCGAGAATCCTCGTGAACAATCCCAGTCACCCACATACTGGTTTCTTGCTTAACTTCCTTAGCCAGCTCAAAAACTTCTGGGGCGACATTATTCTTAACGACAACGCCTTGGAAAAAGGCCGTTCCATCTCGCAACTGCAGAAAGGCAATCTTACCACTCGAACGTTTGTTGGTTAGCCAAACACCAATTTTAACCTTTTCATTAACGTACTTGGGTGCGTCAACCATGTTAATCTGTTTCAATTCCAATTCCTCCAGATACTTGTTTTTCTGAAAATTGATTCATAAATTCAGTGATTCGCTCAACTGCAGTCAACAAATTCTCCAAACTGGTGGCATAACTCAACCTGAGGTAGCCTGGCATACCAAAAGCAGCCCCATCGACAACTGCGACGTGGGCTTCTGCCAGTAGTCGGTCAACCAACTCACCTGAATTGTTGAGGTTTGCCAGCTCAACGGCTGCCTGGACATTTGGAAATAAATAAAAGGCGCCTTGGGGTTTAGCTGCCAGTTCAAAGCCTGGGATTTGTTGTACCAAAGGGTAAATCGTATTCAATCGTTGTTCAAACGCGACCCGCATTGTCTCAACGTCTGATTGATCGGACTGAAATGCGGCGATAGCAGCATATTGACTTGCCGTCGACGGATTGCCGGTCGAATGGGACAGGATTGAATTGACCTTGTCAATTAATTCCGGTGCACCGGCTAAATAGCCAATCCGCCAGCCAGTCATTGAATATGCTTTGGAAACGCCGTTGACCAGAACGGTCGCAGCAGCGATCTCATCACTAATTTGAACCAATGAAACGAACTGATTTTGATTATAGACCAGTTTGCCATAAATATCGTCAGCAATTAAAGTCACGTTGTGTAAAACAGCCCATTGACCAATGGCAGCTAATTCATCCCTGGAATACACCGTTCCGGTTGGATTTTGGGGTGAGTTAATCACCAACACCTTCGCATTTTTGGTCACGGCTTGATCGAGTGCCTGGGTAGTGATTTTAAAATCCGCCCCGGTTTCAACAACGACCAGTTTGCCGCCAGCTAAACTGACCTGCTGGCGATAACTCACCCAGCTTGGCCTTGGCAGCAAGACATCTGCGCCGTCATCAACCAATACCTGCATTAACACATACAGAGCCATCTTTGCGCCATTAGTCACACTAATTTGATCAGCTGGATAAACAACCCCATAGTCTTGCTTGATGCGCTCAGCAATGGCCTCTTTTAGTTGTGGCAAGCCGCTTGCCGGCGTGTAAAAACTGGTCTTACCCGACTGAATGGCGTCAATTGCTGCGTCTGCGATGATTTTTGGTGTTGGAAAATCAGGTTCTCCAATTCCCAAATTGATGACGTCAATTCCTTTTCTAATCATGGCCTTTGCGGTGTTTGAAACTTTGACGGTTGCAGAAGGTGTCACCTGCATGGCCCGTTTTGAAAATTTCATTAAAATATCCTTTCGTTGTTAAATGTTTTCAATTGATTTGTAAATGGTACCATTTTTAAAACTGATCGTCGTAAAACATAACCGATTCTTCGAATTCATGTAGCTGACAACCCAGTATGGCCGGTTACTAATCAAAGTTAGCCCGATACCGTTCAATTTGGCTGGATGTTTTTGTCGTTGAATCACATTTTTGGCCTGCTGTTCGCTGATGCCACTACTGCTATTGATAACGTTGACTGTGCCGCCCTTCTTAGCGACGATCACATAGACACTTTGATTCTTTCGATCAACGCCCGAAACCGAATAGTAGGTCTTCCCCAAATTAGAGGTGTAAAACGAGTCAACCTTCTTTAATCCGGCATACTTTTTAACAATTGTTTCGGTCTGGCCGCGAGCAATGGTCATTGGCCGCTCCGCTGTGTGCAGGATGATGAAGAACGAAAAGCAGAGAATCAAAATGATCGAGATAACGATCCAAGAAATCTTGACGTATGATTGTTTTTTAACTCTTCGATGCCGTTGCATGGTAACTTCCTCTCAAATTTCGTTATTTCTAATTATAGCAAAAATCCGACTGCTCAACCGCAAATTAATTTCTGCTTTCAAAAAACTTAACCATGTCAAGGACACATTCATCAATTTGGCCTTTGACAACCGGAATATCATTACGCAGGTTCGCCAAAATGGTGCTGCCGTATCGTTTGGATAATAATCGGGGATCCAAAATAAAAATGGTCCCGAAGTCATCCTTGGTCCGTAGCAGGCGCCCCATGCCCTGACGCAGCCTGAGAGTCGCTTTGGGGAGCGTAATACTATAAAACGGGTTCTTACCCTTACTGCGCTCAATTGAGTACAGCGCGTGATTATACGGGTCTGAGGGGGTATCAAACGGCAATTGGGCAACGATTAAATTTTCCAATAGGTTTCTCGGAAAGTCGACTCCCTGCCAGAAGGTATTGGCGCCTAACAGGATGGCCGGTTCATGATGAATGAACTGCTTACTGATTTTGGCTGCTGTGCCGTGAACACCCTGGGCCAAGACAAAATGAGTCGCCGTGAAGCCACTGTCTTGAAGCAGCCGATAGGTTCGTTCGATGGCATTGAGTGAATTAAACAGCACCAAGGTCTGCCGGGGCTCATTCTTGTAGATGACTTCGATATTGCTTGCAACCTTCTGCAGATAATTATCGGAATTTGTCGCGAATTGCCGGTCGTCAGAGTCGGTAACCAAATACAGCCGGGCTTGATCTTTAGGATTAAAATCGCTTTTGAGCCGCTTGATTGAGGCTGCTTCACGACTAATTCCAAGCAAATTATAGATGAACTGAGAACGCCGTGAAGAAAAAATAGTTGCACCGGTAAAGGTCACCGGCTCAAACGCCCCGTACACATGGTCACGGAGATAATCCTCCGTTTTCAAGATACCACGATTAAGGGTCAGACTATTGACATCCTTGGCATTATTAACGGTGACCCAAGTCACATGCTGCTCAATTGATCGTTCATCAACATCAATAATTGCCAATAGCAAACGTAACTGATGATTAAAAGTATGGTAGTTCTCAAAGAAAGAATAAATGCTCAAGAAATCATGGTTGGTATACACCCCGGCGTTGTGGTCGATTTGGGCATTTAAAGTGGCCAACAGCTCATCCAAGCGCTCGTGGACCGCCCGGAGTTGGCTGATTGTTTCTTGATTGGCAGACATAGCTGCTTTCATCTCGTTAATGGGGATCAAACGCTCGAAAAATTCCGCATTTCGATGGAGTCGTTTTCCCTTGACGACCATCGAAAAGAAAGTCGTCGTAACGGTCGAAACCAAATTTTTGGCTTGCCGAAGCTTTTGATCCAGCTCAGAGATAGCCTGGCTCAAAATCGCATCGTCTTCCACAATTTCCTTGATATTATCTTCGTGAGAGCCATTGACGTCTGCCAAGATTTTATTAATCGCAGTCGTCAATGACAATGGATTAATCCGTTCTTGGTTGTTACGAACGGCAGTTTCTGCAAACTGCTGAGTTTCATCAATGACTAAATAGGGTTTTTCCGGCAGATTTTTGAAATACTGCCAATTTTTAATCAAATAACTGTGATTGACGATCACAAAATCAGCCCGCTGCGCCTTTTTCAAGTTATAACGTAAAAAGTCATCGTCATAAAAGGGTTCTTGTGGATCCAGCCATTTCACACCGGTATGCTGAATTTTCCAGACGAATGGTGTTTGATCGACGTTTAGGTGTAGCTCATCTAAATCGCCCGTTGTAGTGACGGTCAGCCAAACCAATATCTGGGCTTTAATGAACGCCGTTTGTGTCGAATTGTCGGGAACGTCTAATAAATGACGGAACTTATATAGGTCAATGTAGTGACTGGCGCCTTTCAAAATCACACTGTTGACTTTGAATGGCAGTCCTTCATTTAACATCGGCAGGGTCTGGTTTTGCAGCTGAAACTGCAGATAAGTCGTTGAAGTACTGATGACCGCCGGCTTGTTGGCGGATACCAAATAACTCAACGGCAGACAATAACCCAGGCTCTTCCCAATTCCAGTTGGTGCCTCAATTAAGAGTGTCTTAGCTTGGTGATGGCTTTGATCGGCATAATTATTGTAGATCAAGTTCATCATCTTATTCTGCTCAAGCCGCGACTCCAGATTATCAGGCAGCAGCTTTTGTTTGGCCTTTTTGGTTTTGGGGTAGGAAAAGCGTTGCTTATCAGACTCTTCACTGATGGTGATAGGGTCTTGTTTACGCAAAACCAGTCCTGATGAGATCCGCAGCTGGTCTGGTAATTTTGGCGCATGAATGCTTTTTTTGTTGGTTTCATCCGCATCCAAAAAGACCTGCATCGTATCTTGTGGTAAAGATGGATTGACTCGAATAATTTGTTCCAAGGTCATTTTCGGCAAAGTCTGAATTTGCCGCAACAAGATCAGTAAGAGTTTGGCGGTTGCCAGGGCATCACTATCGGCAGTATGCGGATGATCATGTTCGATGTTAAAATAACTGCTGAGATCCTGCAGCCGATAACTGGACAACGTTGGCAGCAAAATTTGGCTCAAAGTAACAGTATCAATTGCTTCGATTTGTAATTCCGGATAACCAACCCGTTGGAATTCTGAATTGAGAAATGGAAAATCAAAATTCACATTATGGGCGACAAAAACCGTGTTGTTGAGCAAAGAATAGAGTTGAGCAGCAACCTGATCAAAAGTTTTGGCTTTTTTCAGCCGATCATTAGTGATCCCGGTTAACTGCACAATTCGGTTGGGCACCTCTCGTTGTGGATTGATATCGGTCACAAATGTTTTAATAATTTTATTGTTGGAAACCAAGCAGCAGCTGAACTGAATTGTCCGATTATCAGCAGAAAGATCTGTTCCGGTCGTTTCAATATCAACCACTGCAAAGGTGGTTTTTGAATTCATTGTCATTCACCAATCTGTTTATGAGCTGACTTTTCTTAAATATTCACTAACTTTAATCATACTACAAGCAAGATGTGATAATCTACCATGGAAAGACGTAGAATTATTTATGAATCTCTAAAAATATCTTTAAAACGTTCTTGAATCAATGAACTATGATAAAATTGAAATGTTTGAAAGTGAGCGGATAAAGTTGAAAGATAAAGCAACTGGAAAAAGTTACGCAAAAATTATTTGGTTTGGTGAGCACAGTGTTGTTTATGGCAAGCCCGCCATCGCGATCCCAATTTACTCCGTTGATGTGATTGCGACCATCAAAAGAATCCCAGCAGGTCAACAAATTCACTGTCGTTATTTTGACGGCCCAATCGATGAAATGGCTGACAACTTGAGGGGTGTGAAAACCTTAATCAGTCATCTGATTAATTTGTTTGGCGCAAAAGGGCTTGGCTTTGATCTCGATATAAAAAGCAAGCTGCCCGCCGAACGCGGAATGGGATCCTCAGCCGCAACCGCAATTGCGATTGTACGCGCTTTTTTTGACTTTTTTGAAGTTAATCTCACTAGAAGCCAATTACTAAAGCTAGCCAATGTCGAGGAAAAAATTACCCACGGCAACCCCAGTGGTTTGGACTCGGCGACTGCCAGCTCCAACATGCCAATTTGGTTTATCCGTAACGAAATTAATGAACAAATTGATTTTAACCTGCCCACCTCATCGTTGGTCATTGCCGACAGCGGGATTAAAGGAAAAACCAGTGAAGCCGTTTCGCTAGTCCATGATAACCTGGTCGATGAACCGGAAAGTTTTCAGCCACTGATTGATGAACTGGGAAGAATCGCCGAAACCGCCCGAAATGCTTTGGCAACGACTGACGATGAATTGTTGGGTCAAATGATGACGCAATCCCAACGTGACTTAGCCAAGCTTGGTGTCAGCAACCAGACGCTCGACACTTTCTGCCAGGTGGCCTGTGATAATCACGCTTTAGGTGCCAAACTAACTGGCAGTGGGCTTGGTGGCTGTGTAATTGCCTTAGCCAAAAACCAAACGGATGCCCAACAGATTTCAACGGCACTTCGAAAAGCCGGCGCAACCCAGACTTGGATTCAATCATTTAAGAATTATCAATTTTCGACAGGAGAAGCTCATGACAACCTCGTCAAATAAAACCGTCACAACAGTTGCCCACACCAATATTGCCCTAATCAAATATTGGGGCAAACAAGATTCTGAACTCATCATCCCCTATACCAGCAGCCTTTCTTTAACACTGGACCAATTTTACACACAGACGAGTGTCCAATTTAACGCTAATCTGTCTGAGGACCGGATTACAATCGATGACCACGTGGTAACGGGAACTGGTAGCAAACGGGTTCATGACTTCTTAGAACTTGTTCGCCAAGAATCGGGACTCAACTTAAGTGCCGAAGTCAACTCGACGAACCATGTACCAACCGCTGCCGGTTTGGCATCCTCCGCCTCGGCATTTGCGGCCTTGGCAGCCGCTGCCAGCAAAGCAGCCGGTATGAATCTGAGCTTAACCGATCTGTCTCGACTGGCACGCCGAGGATCCGGTTCCGCCTGCCGATCAATTTTTGGCGGCTTTGTCGAATGGCAGAAGGGATTCGATGATGCAAGTTCCTTCGCAGTCCCCATCGAGACGAGGCATTTAAACGACATCAGAATCGTCGCTTTAACCGTTGAAAAACATCAAAAACCAGTATCCAGTCGGAAGGGCATGGCATTTTCGGTTAAAACCTCCCCCTATTATCCGACTTGGATCAAAGTCGTCGACGCCGATCTCGCCAATATCAAAGCAGCCATCAAAGACAATGACTTCACCCGCTTTGGCACAATCAGTGAGTTAAATGCGATGCGAATGCACGCCCTAACCTTAAGCGCCGATCCGGATTTTCTCTACTTCACTGGTGACACCCTAGTTGCAATGAACGAAGTCAAACGCCTTAGGCATTCAGGCATTGAATGTTACTATACAATCGATGCCGGCCCAAATATTAAAATCATTTGTCAACAAGCCAATGTTAAAGTCATCACCTACACCTTCTCAACCCTATTTGGCCCAACCAAAGTGACCGTTGCCAAGCCTGGACCTGGTGTGAAATACTTATAAGCAAGAAAGGAAATGATCCGTTGATTAAGGTTAAAGCTCCGGGAAAATTATATATCGCCGGTGAGTACGCGGTAGTCGAAACGGGCTACCCTTCTATTATTGTGGCTTTGGACCAATTCGTAACTGTCGAAATTTCTCGAAGTAAGTCCTATGGCAGTATCGTTTCAAAACAATACCGCGAAGATTCTGTTTACTGGCGCCGCCGCGGTGATCAGATGATTCTTGATAACCGTGACAACACGTTTAATTACATAATTTCAGCCATTCAGCTCATCGAGGAGTATGCGCAATCCCTCGGCCGGCAAATGGAACTCTATGATTTGCGCATCAACAGCGATTTGGACAGCCCCAATGGTAAAAAATATGGGTTGGGCTCCTCAGCTGCTGTAACGGTGGCAACAGTCAAGGCGCTTTGCCAATTCTACCACTTGCCGCTGACCAAAAGTAAACTATTCAAGCTGTCCGCCATTGCTCACTTGGACGTTCAGGGAAATGGCTCACTGGGAGATATTGCCGCCAGTGTTTACGGCGGCTGGATCGCTTATCGTTCGTTTGACCGCAGCTGGCTAATGGCTGCCCGAATGCAGGAAGACCTCATCAGCTTGGTCAACAAGCCTTGGCCGCATCTAAAGATTACCCAATTGACACCACCGGATGGGTTGAAATTGATCATCGGCTGGACCGGATCTCCCGCATCCACTTCGCATTTAGTTGATAAGGTTGCCGTTCAAAAGAGCAACCAACATGAAACTTACACCCACTTTTTAGCTGAAAGCAAAGCCTGCTTGGACGAATTAATTGACGGTTTTAAAAATGGCAGTCTGTCTGTTATCAAGCAAGGTATCCGCCGCAACCGTGAAATTCTGCAGCACCTAGCAGCCTTTACCAAAGTGCCGATTGAAACACCCATTCTCAAGAAAATGTGTGATATCGCTGTCGACCACGCGGCGGCCGCAAAATCATCCGGAGCCGGTGGCGGTGACTGTGGCATCGTCGTGGCCGACAAAGATACCGATGTTGATTCAATGATCGCCCATTGGCAAGAAAATGGCATCCAGCAACTGGCCCTCAAAGTCCATC
This sequence comes from Lentilactobacillus parakefiri, assembly GCF_002157585.1. Lineage (GTDB taxonomy): Bacteria > Bacillota > Bacilli > Lactobacillales > Lactobacillaceae > Lentilactobacillus > Lentilactobacillus parakefiri. The sequence goes on along the minus strand of NZ_BDGB01000017.1, from coordinate 5,517 downwards.
CCGTCATCGATCTCGACAAGGAGTAGCCTATGACTTCACAACATTCACACCGTAAAGATGAACATGTTTCCCTGGCCGAAAAGTTCTACCAGCCAACCGACGATTCATTTAGGGATGTCCGCTTTGTTAACGCCAGCCTGCCTAAATATGACTTAAACGACATTGATTTAACCACTCATATTGGCCCGCTTTCACTGGCAACCCCATTTTATATTGAGGCGATGTCCGGCGGCAGCCAAAGCACAAAGGAGATCAATCGTCGTCTGGCCATGGTTGCGAAAACATGTGATTTGGCGATGGCCGTTGGTTCACAAAGTGTTGGCTTAAGTGATCCCAGTGTCAGCGATTCATTCGAGATTGTCCGCGAGATGAATCCAGCGGGGATTATCTTAGCGAATATTGGCGCAAATCACGGTGTTGAAGACGCCAAAAAAGCTGTCGAGATGATTGCTGCTGATGCTTTAGAGTTACACGTCAACGTTGCTCAAGAGCTCGTGATGCCTGAAGGTGATCGAGCATTTAACTTCATTAACAACATTCAACAAATTGTTAGCGCTCTTGATGTACCCGTCATCGTCAAAGAGGTTGGCTTCGGCATGAGCCAAGCAACCATTTCACAGCTGATCGACCTAGGCGTCAAATATATCAACGTTGGTGGCCATGGTGGGACTAATTTTGCTGCTATCGAGAACTTTCGCCGGCCAGCAAAAGACATGGCTTATCTATCCGACTGGGGTTTGAGTACCGTGGAATCTTTACTGGAAGCCCATTCGTTTAGTCGTCAGGTCGATCTAATTGCTGCCGGTGGCGTCAAATCGCCACTGGACGTCGCTAAATGCCTCGCGTTGGGCGCTTCAGCCGTCGGGGTAGCCGCCTACTGGCTCCACGACATTATCCATCAATCGGATGATCAAATTATTAATGACGTCAAAGAATGGCAGTATGGCTTAAAGGCAATCATGCTGATGTTGAACTGCCGAACCATTACTGACTTACAGCAGCAACGCCTGGTCCTTGATCCAGAACTGTTAAGCTACTTAAATCAAAGAAAATTAACCTACTAAAAAAAGAGTTAAGTCGACAACCAGGACCGGAAAACCGCTGATTGTGATTTAGCTCTTTTTTACATGGCGAATCGTAACCCCTTGGGAAAGAAATTCTTGGCTGTTCCGTTAACGACTTTGACAAAACCGACTGGTTGCTGCTGACAAACCAATAGATACCAGCCCTTTTTCAATTTAGTTGATACCTGGAACGTATCACCGTGAACGTATTTTTGCCAATCCGCCTGATCAATGGTGATTTTTTGAGTAACTTGATCAGAATGAAGTGCCAAGGCCAACCCATAACTTGGTTTAAACCGATTCTTTTTAAAAGTTCCCATTTCCAAACCGAGCCGGACAATCTTGACCCCAGAGAGATTGGGGGTGTTTTCCGGCACTGAGTAGAGATGATCTTTGAAGACCACTAATTTGTCAAAATGAACATTCTTTAAGGTCGTTTTAGCAAACTCATTAAACAGTTGATTCTGTTCTTTGGAAGGCATCTCAATGTTTCGACTGATGCCGCGAAAACGTCGGGGCTCCTTTTCTTCCTCTGAGTTTGCGGGCTTTTTCAATTTAGCAATAAAATGGCCCTCTCCGTTGAAATGATGTGGAAAGATGCGAACACAATTGGTTAAATCCTGATTGCCATTCGCCCAGTCAGGTTGACCATCATCCATTCCGGCGAACTTTTTAATCGGTTGAATTTCAAAGCCATAGGTATCCACCAACCAGGCAATAATTTGTTCATCTTCTTCAGGTGCAAAGGTGCAGGTTGAATAAATCAGCTCCCCACCGGGTTTTAGATTCTTAACCGCCTGTGCGAGAATAACCCGTTGCCGAGTCGCACACTCAACTGGATAATCCAAAGACCAATACTGAATGGCATCCGGGTCTTTTCGAAACATCCCTTCTCCAGAACACGGTGCATCCACTAAAATTCGATCGAAGAATTCCAGTAATTGGTCCGCTAAATGATCGGGATCGGTATTGGTCACAATCGTATTAGTCATGCCAAACCGCTCCACGTTTTCCACCAACGCTTTGGCGCGCTTGCTGTCAATCTCGTTGGCAACCAGCAGGCCGGAGTTTTCCAGATAGCTGCCAAGGTGGGTTGTTTTCCCACCGGGGGCAGCACATAGATCAAGGACTTTTTCACCCTGATTTGGATGGGCAACTTCCCCCACATACATCGCACTGGGTTCTTGGCTGTAAACCGCACCGCTTTGATGGTCAACGGTTTTGCCGCTCACCTGGCCATGGTAGCCAAATTGGCAGTGTTCTGTGGGCGCACTCAGGTCTAAATCAGTTGGCTGACTGGCTTTTAATGGATTGAGTCGAAATCCTGGCGTTGTTGGCTCATCAAAGCTGGCAATGAATTGATCGGCTTTCACTTTGCCCATCAACTGCTGATACTTATTCACAAAATCGGTTGGTAAGTTCATTCTAATCTCCCTTTTTGGACCTAATAATTGACGTGTTATGACTTTTCAGATAGTATAAATGGATATGTTAATAAGGAGTGATCACCATTACAAAAAAATTAATCGCCCTCGACTTGGACGGCACCACTTTAAATAACGATAGCCAGATCAGTGCAAAAACTGCCGAAACAATTCAAGCAGCTGCGGATCAAGGATACATAGTCAGTATCGTGACTGGCCGTCCCAATAGACTTTCTGAAAATTTTTACGATGATTTAAAGTTAACCACCCCAATGATCAATTTCAATGGCAACCTTGGCATTTTACCACATCAAGCCTGGAATCGTGAATATCAGTACACCATCGACAAAGAAATTGTGACTGAATTATTGGCAAAAAGCAAACCACTTGGCTTGTCTCTGGTCGCTGTTGAGGGTCGAAACATGTTCTTGGCCAATCAGGGATTGAGCAGTGGCTTCGGTTTCTTTCCAAGCACGTTAACCACCAACCAAATACTGAGTAACAAGAGCTTAAAAGAAAATCCGATCAGTATCACGGTTCAAGTGAAACCGGAACTTAAGCAGGGCTTAATTGACTTTGTTGAACAGCAATTTGGCGACGAGGTCGAGGTCTCCCCATGGGGCGGTCCAAATCCGATAGTTGAAATTGCCACTAAAGGGGTTCATAAATCCACTGGCCTCAAATTTTTAGCTGATTACTACGGGATCCTCCAAAAGGACATTATTGCTTTCGGAGATGAGGGCAACGACTTGACCATGATGCAATATGCGGGTACCGGCGTTGCGATGAAAAATGCCATTGCTAAAATTAAGGGACTCGCCGATGAAGTCACTGATTTCACCAATGACGAAGATGGGGTTGCCCGTTATCTCCAAGACCGGCTGGATATTGCGGTGGGTGCTTAAATAATCTGTGAACCGGCTATCTGATAACTAAGATAAGGTGGGACAATAGGCGTTTAGATCCCAGAGTTTAACGAGAAAATGCAATCATTCCTGGTTTTGGAATGGTTGCATTTTCTCGCTAAATGGCAGGGATCTGCCGTTTGTCGCAGCTTTTGGCAAGATAGAAGTGGTGATCAAAGTTGCCATTACAAACGCAAAAGAGTTAGTCCCATCCTCTTTTTGTGATTTCAAATCGTCGAAAGGCCATCGCCAAATGATCATTCAACCACTAATATTCATCGGGATGATACTGAATAGTTGCCTGAACGGCCTTTTGCCAACCAGTATACAGTTTGGTGCGGGTCTTCCCATCCATTTGCGGTGCAAAAGCATCGCGAGATTTAACCGTCCGGCGAATTTCTTCGATGGAATCCCAAAAACCAACTGCCAGGCCTGCTAAGTAGGCAGCCCCCAAGGCAGTCGTCTCGGAGATTGAGGCCCGCTGAATGGGAGTTCCTAAAATATCAGCTTGAAATTGCATTAAATAATTATTATTGGCTGCCCCACCATCGACTGCCAGTGATTTCAAATCGATTCCGGTTTCAGCTGCCATGGTGTCGACAACATCCCTGGTCTGATAGGCCAAAGACTCAAGCGTGGCTCTAACGAATTGATTTTTGGTGGTGCCGCGGGTTAAACCAAAGACGGCTCCGCGAGCATCCTGATCCCAATATGGCGCGCCCAACCCCGTAAAAGCCGGCACCACATAAACACCATCAGTGCTTTTGGCATCAATTGCCATCTGTTCAGAATCAGGAGATGATTTAACCATTTCCATTCCGTCTCTAAGCCACTGAATGGCAGAACCGGCCACAAAAATACTGCCTTCAAGGGCATAGTTGACTTTACCGTTGATCCCATAAGCAATCGTGGTCAACAAGCCCCGTTTGGAGAGCGTTGGTTCTTCGCCGGTGTTCATCACAATGAAGGCACCGGTTCCGTACGTGTTTTTGATCATGCCCCGCTGCAATGCCATCTGGCCAAACAGAGCTGCCTGTTGGTCACCGGCAATTCCGGCAATCGGTACTTGAACGCCCGAGAAGGAATAACCAGCGGTGTAGCCATAAATTTCAGACGACGAATGGACCTCCGGCAGCATACTTTCAGGGATGTGCAGCAGCTTCAAAATGTCTTTATCCCAAGTTAATGTGTGAATATTGAACAGCATGGTCCGACTGGCGTTGGTATAATCCGTCGCATGAACCTTGCCGCCGGTTAGTTTCCAAAGAACCCAAGTATCGATGGTTCCAAACAATAGATCACCGTTTTCAGCCTTTTGGCGGGCACCGGCGACATTATCCAAAATCCATTGAATCTTGGTAGCCGAGAAATATGAGTCAATAATCAGCCCAGTTTTTTCATGGATCATCTCATCATAGCCAGCGTGTTTAAGCTGATCAGCTAATGCGGCCGTTTGTTTGGACTGCCAAACAATCGCATGATAAATTGGTTCGCCGGTATTTTTATCCCAAATCACCGTGGTTTCCCGCTGATTGGTGACACCGATTCCTCTAACCTTGTATGGCTGAACATCCGCATTAATCAAGGCTTCTGAGATCACTGATTGAACGGCATTCCAAATCTCGTTGGCATCGTGCTCAACCCAACCGGATTTTGGAAAATACTGGTGGAACTCCCGTTGTGCTTTCCCAACGATATCACCATCATTATTAAACAATATTGCCCGGGTACTCGTCGTCCCCTCATCAATGGACATTATGTATTGCTGATCATTCATGTAAAGGTCTCCATTCCTATTATTCGTGCGTTTAAACGCATTTGTCTTCGTTAAGTATACAATAATATCGAGTGGCAAACCAACCTTGGGCTAAACTTTATCAAAGTAAAAGAAATTGATGATTTTAACCCAGTTGATCGCAAACAAAAAGCCCGCAACGCTTGGGTACGGACTTCTGGACACTTCACGATTATTTGGGTCTAGAATTTTTGGTGTTGGAAAGTATTTCCATTCCAAAAGTACTAGGCCCTTTTTGATAACAAAAAAAGGCATCTAAGCCTCCCTAGTGCTATGCTTTAAGCGACGAAACTCAAGATAAGCGGGGTAGGAATAGATGTCTCAACTAG
>NZ_BDGB01000016.1 GCF_002157585.1 Lentilactobacillus parakefiri | reverse complement strand
TTTTTGCCGAAACGGTTAGTTTCGCTGTTAACAGCAAGCTAAATGGTTAAATTAATTAAAATATGCCCTGTGATACCAAGGGATCAGTCTGTCTTCATACTTTCAAGTTTCAGATAGTTAAGTAAAAAAAACGGACACCTTGAGCTATACCCCCAAAGTTAAAGTAAAAACTTTAGCTTTGGAGGTATTTTTTATGACTAAGATTTCAAAACAACTTAAATTACGAGCTTTAACAGAATACTTCGATGGTCGAGGAGGTCTTAGAGCAATTGCGGGAAAAT
>NZ_BDGB01000015.1 GCF_002157585.1 Lentilactobacillus parakefiri | reverse complement strand
CAAGTGATACTAGCCCACTAAACTCAGTGCCACGGTCCACAGTAAAGCTGTGCACCGGACCATTAAAAGTGGTTAGGAACTTAGTTAGTGCTTCATTAACAGTCGCTGTCGTCCGATCTTTTAACCGGTATGCCCAAAGGAACCGTGATTTTCGATCGATTAAAGTTAATAAAACTGCCTTACTATGCCCACGAGGACCAACGACTGTATCTAGTTCAAAATCGCCGATGCGCTTACGTTGATTAATCATCATGGGACGCTGTTCAATTGATCGCCCCAAAGATTGATTATATTTGGATCGTTGGTCAACGTTACGCCGTTGGCGTACGCCATGTTCAGGTAGATCATTCAAGGAGAAACCAATTCTCCCCTGATTTAGCCAATTATAAATAGATTTAGTAGCTAGTTTAAATTCGTGAGCAATCATTCCTGGTGACCAGCTTAGACGTAAATGGTTGAGAATTTTTTGCT
>NZ_BDGB01000014.1 GCF_002157585.1 Lentilactobacillus parakefiri | reverse complement strand
AGTGCCGGCGCACTGCACAATTGCGAATACGACCCGGAAACAATGTTTAGAAAAACTGACCGAACCCGTTTCTCTCAAACACATTGCTAATGAATTATCCACTTCAGATTCATTCGTTGGTCGGCAGCTCTTGCGCGCTGAACGGGACTTTCAAACTAATTGGCACTATTTGCCCAAAGTTTTGCTCATGGATGAGGTTAAAAGCACTAAGAGTGCCACCGACGCGATGAGTTTTGAATTTATGGACGCCGAAACGCACGAATTAATTGATCTAT
>NZ_BDGB01000013.1 GCF_002157585.1 Lentilactobacillus parakefiri | reverse complement strand
AAAAGCAAGATTTGGACGAAGTTTTTGTCACCACCTCGAAATTGCGATTAACCAGCTGCTTCAAACCGAATTGGCAGAGTTTTTGGGTTACGAACGCTACTCATACGCTGGGATTAACACTGGTAATAACCGCAACGGCAGTTATGAGCGCGCGTTTGATACGAAGTACGGCCAACTTAACTTAACCATTCCTCGAGATCGCAATGGCCGGTTTGAAAATCATACCTTGCCAGCCTACGGTCGGCACAGTGATAATTTAGAAACAACGGTCATTCAGTTGTATACCAAGGGAATTACCACTGC
>NZ_BDGB01000012.1 GCF_002157585.1 Lentilactobacillus parakefiri | reverse complement strand
TACGAACGCTACTCATACGCTGGGATTAACACTGGTAATAACCGCAACGGCAGTTATGAGCGCTCGTTTGATACGAAGTACGGCCAACTTAACTTAACCATTCCTCGAGATCGCAATGGCCGGTTTGAAAATCATACCTTGCCAGCCTACGGTCGGCACAGTGATAATTTAGAAACAACGGTCATTCAGTTGTATACCAAGGGAATTACCACTGC
>NZ_BDGB01000011.1 GCF_002157585.1 Lentilactobacillus parakefiri | reverse complement strand
CCTTTGCGCTGTTTGTACTTCTCCTGAGCCTTCGAAGGTGAATAGGATTTACCAGTAGAATTACGGCTTAATTCTCGAGAAATGGTTGAGTAACTTTTCTTGATATGGCTGGCAATCTCACGAAGTGAGTTTCCATGATTCCTCATTAAAAAGATAGTTTCCCGTTCATCTATGGTAATATGCTTGTAGTGATCCATGGCTAAATTCCTTTCATGATTGTTTTCGCAAACATCATTTTACAGAAATTTGGCCATGGGCCATTCTTTATTTAATTAGTGTTGCACTTAAAGTGTAAATTCAAGT
>NZ_BDGB01000010.1 GCF_002157585.1 Lentilactobacillus parakefiri | reverse complement strand
AGCCGAAACTAGCGTTCCGGCTTCAATGGCTCCTACCTATCCTGTACAAGCTGTGTCAACACCCAATATCAAGCTACAGTAAAGCTCCATGGGGTCTTTCCGTCCTGTCGCGGGTAACCTGCTTCTTCACAGGTATCTTAATTTCACCGAGCCTCTCGTTGAGACAGTGCCCAGATCGTTACGCCTTTCGTGCGGGTCGGAACTTACCCGACAAGGAATTTCGCTACCTTAGGACCGTTATAGTTACGGCCGCCGTTTACTGGGGCTTCATTTCTGGGCTTCGCCGAAGCTAACTCATCCACT
>NZ_BDGB01000009.1:4933-8163 GCF_002157585.1 Lentilactobacillus parakefiri | reverse complement strand
CGTTTTCTGTATTTTTTTGTCTTATAATATTCATGACGTAAGTCTCCTTTGTCTCTTGGTTTTGGTCGACTAAAGTATACAACGCAGGAGAGCTTGCGTTTATTTTTTTGCCAAAAAAGCCAATAACCACACGCCTTTGGCGTGATTATTAGCTTTCAAGTTTCAGTAACTATGTAAAAGGTCATTGGCAATTTGGTTGTCAATGACCTTTTATCGTCCTTATTTTGATCTTGTTACCTGATGATTAAAGGAAACGGAAACGACTTTTGAAATCGGATGTGGGGCAATCGTAGCCGGATTGCCAACGACGGTCAAATGGCTAGGAACATTTACCAGCACAACGGCACCGGCGCCAACCTTACTGTATGGCCCAATCTCGATTGGCCCCAGTATCTGGGCATTGGCGCCAATGAAAGCACCCTTTCTGACGTGAGGGTGGCGCCGGCCCTTATCCGTCATACGCCGCGTGCCAAATGTCACACCATGAAGAATGGTGACGTCGTCTTCGATGATGGCGGTTGCGCCAATAACAGTTCCCACCCCGGGATACGTTAGAATCACCTGAAGCAGACTATGAGCGGCCGGATCACGCTTGAGAATGGACCTTGCTGTTTGAAACATCTTGATGGCTCCCCTTTAGTTGATCGAATCCACGTTCCAGGTCGGCTAATAGGTCTTTTTGATCCTCAACGCCGACTGACAGGCGGATTAGTTCGTCCTTGATGCCGTTTTTAAGCCGGATGTCACGGGGGATTGAACCGTGAGTCATCAAGGCTGGAATTTCGATGAGACTTTCAAGAGCGCCCAGACTTTCGGCCAAGGTGATAACTTGGAGTTGTTCGACAAATTGTTTGGGATCCAGACCGGCTTGTAATTCGAACGAGATCATTGCGCCAAATCCGTGCATCTGTTTCTGAGCAACTTCGTAATCCGGATTGTTAGGATCGCCAGGATAGTAAATTTTGCTGATCAGCGGCTGATTTTTCAAATAATTGAAGATTGCTTCCGCATTGGCCAAATGAGCCCGCATTCTAAGTGAGAGGGTCTTCATTCCCCGTTGCAATAACCAGCTCTCCTGGGGTGCCAAGATGCCGCCGATGGCATTTTGCAGGTACCCAATTTTTTCGCCAAGGGCTTGATCCTTAGTGACTACCAGGCCGGCAACCAGATCACTATGGCCACCAAGGTACTTAGAAGCACTGTGCAAAACGATATCCACGCCAAGGTCTAAGGGCCGTTGAACGTATGGCGATGAGAAAGTGTTGTCGATAATGCTTAAAATACCACGGTCCTTAGCAATTTTAGCGACGGCAGCGATATCGGTTACCCGCAGCAGTGGATTGGTCGGGGTTTCCAAATAAATGGCCTTTGTGGCGGGGGTGATGGCGGCTTTAACGGCTTGCAGGTCGCGGGTATCAACGACGGTAAACGTCATGCCGAATCGTTTTAAAACCGCGTCAATCAAGCGGAAAGTCCCACCGTAGACGTCATTGCCAATGACGAAATGATCGCCGGCAGAAAATAGTGAGAACACCGTATCGATGGCCGCCGAACCGGAAGCAAACGCAAAGCCAGCGGTGCCGTCTTCCAAATCGGCAATTAATTTTTCAACCGCTTCCCGGGTGGGGTTACCCGAACGGGAATATTCGTATTCGTTTTCACCAATCTTCTGTTGATGAAAGGTGGATGCCATATAGATTGGGACTGATGTTGCGCCTGTGTATTTGTCTTCGCTGATGCCACCGTGAATTAATTTTGTATCAAATTCCATAATCATTGACCTCACTTTTTTAGTTGTTAGATTTAAGTTGATTAGTTGTAAATGTTTTCACTCATGTAACGCTCGCTGCTGTCTGGAAAAACCGTGACGATTGAACTGTTTTCTGGCAATTCATTGGCTACTTTAAGACTAGCTGCTAACGCGGCCCCGCTGGAACTGCCAATGAAGAGCCCTTGTGTTTTGGCCATTTGTTTAACCTGATCAAACGCGTCGTTGTCAGAAATGGTGAGGGTTTCATCAATTTGGACGTCTTTGAAGAAGGGCGGAATAAATTCGACACCAATCCCTTCCGTTTTGTGGGGATGAGCCGGGCCACCATTTAGAATGGAGCCTTCGGGTTCAACGACGACGGTCCGGGTTGCTGAATTCTGTTCTTTCAGATATCGGGCGATGCCGGCAAATGTCCCGCCACTGCCCGCGCCAGCAACGAACGCGTTAATTTGAGCAGGGACGTCTGCTACTAACTCCGGCGCCAAGGTGTGGTAATAAGTCGCTGGATTAGCCGGATTTTCAAACTGCATCGGCACAAAACTGTTTGGGGTCTTCGCTGCCAACTCGCGCGCTTTTTGGATGGCGCCTTTGATTCCTTGGTCGCTCGGCGTGTTGATGAGAGTCGCCCCGAGAGCCTTCATCAGCTGTTGTTTTTCAAAACTAAACTTTTCAGGGACGACGAGGATAGTTGGCAAGCGGTGCTGTTGGGCGGCCAGGGCCACCCCAATGCCGGTATTGCCGGCGGTGGGTTCAATAATGGTGGTTTTTCCTTCAGTCACTTTACCGTGGTCGATGGCGTCTTGAATCATGTACTGACCCAAGCGGTCCTTGATGCTGCCGCCGGGATTAAACATTTCAAGTTTGGCGTAAATATGACTGTGGTGAGGAACGTTAATTTGTAGGTCAATCATCGGGGTATGGCCGATGAGTTGGGAAACGGATTGAATAAGCATGGTAAGATCCTTTCTGAATAGTTGTTTTAACTGTTAGACTGCGATTCAGGAAAGATGATCTTTGGCGATGTTAAATGGCCGGTTGGCTGCAGTGAATAGAAAAAGGGCGCGAAACTCTGAAAAATCAGAATTCTCGCGCCCTTAGTTCAATTCCAGCCAAGTGGACATTGAACTTCTTTAAGGTCATTATTCCTCAAAAAATGTCAATGCTAACAGGCCGAACATCGCCAAAAATGCGTTGTTCGACAGCAACAATTAATCGCATTAAACATTGATTGAGTCATAGTGACACCTCCGAAATTTTTTGTTGCCATAAATATACATAATCCCAGTGGAAGTGTCAAGGATTTTTAAGAAATAAAATGATAAATTGCTGGGAAATTTTATTAATCTGTCACAAAATATGTCAGCTCAGGGTCAATTCAAGAAGGTGGATGTAAGCTGATTCCTGAGACAACTTTTAAGAGAGCGTATAATGAATAAATCGTCTCTCAAAAGGAAGGAAT
>NZ_BDGB01000009.1:4093-4864 GCF_002157585.1 Lentilactobacillus parakefiri | reverse complement strand
TTTTTACATGCCAACTCGTTACGACAAAGAATTCAAACAAAACATCATCAACCTATATAAACAAGGCGAATCAGCCGCCCAACTGGCCAGAGAATATGGCATTGGCTATTCAACCGTTCATAAGTGGATCCAGGGCCAAGCCAAAACTCAATCCGGTAAATCGCCAGACGAAATTAAAGCGATGGAAAAGCGGCTGGCTTCCCTGTCTGAGGAGAACGAAATCCTAAAAAAAGCCCTGGGCTTCCTTGCGCAGAAGTAACCAATATTTTTGATTACATTCACCAAGAAAGCCATCACCACCAGGTAACTAAGATGTGCCGAATCCTCGGTGTTTCCAGAGCTCAGTATTATCGTTATCGATCCCCCAAGCCTTCAAAACGCCGGGCCGAAGATGCGGACTTGAAACAACGGATTCTGCGGATCTTTGCGGAATTCAAGCAGCGATACGGCGTTATGAAGATCCACCATGAATTGAATCTGGAACTTCAACCACTGCAGCGTCGGTGCAGCCCAAGACGGATTTCCCGGCTCATGAAGGAACTGGATATCCACTCCGTTACCGTCAATAAATGGAAAGCGGCTTCGGCTCCCAAAACCAAGGTTGAACAGCGTCCCAACTTGCTTAAGCAGGATTTCTCGACCACTGGTTTAAATCAAAAATGGACCGCTGATATGACCTATATTCAAACGAAGCGTAATGGCTGGTGTTACTTATCAACCATCATGGATCTGCACTCAAGACGAATTATCGGCTATTCATTCTCAAAAAAG
>NZ_BDGB01000009.1:3450-3855 GCF_002157585.1 Lentilactobacillus parakefiri | reverse complement strand
ATGGCTACTGATTTAGTCTTAAAGACCCTGGAAAGCGCGGTTAAAAATCGAACCATTACTGGGGACCTGATTATCCACACAGACTTAGGATCACAGTACACCAGCGATGATTACAACCAACGGTTAACAGAACTACATATCCGCCACTCTTACAGCCGTAAGGGGTGTCCATACGATAATGCGCCAATGGAATCCTTTCACGCTTCCCTCAAAAAGGAATGTGTTTATCCAGTGCCGGTCTTTGAGAATTATGAAACTGCCGCTGCTGTCCTTTTTGAATATGTGCATGCTTTCTACAATAGGAAGAGAATTCATAGTTCACTGGGCTACCAGACCCCCTTACAAGTTGAAATCGCAACACTTACGAGCCAAATGGCCGCCTGATTTAATGCTTTCCATGGTTCA
>NZ_BDGB01000009.1:0-3383 GCF_002157585.1 Lentilactobacillus parakefiri | reverse complement strand
CTCTTAAAACCTGTCTCAAATATTGACTTCAATCCATCATTCAGAAATAGGCTGTTAGAAAGTCAAGTTTTGACAGGCCAATTACCATTTTGGGAATGGCGATCAGTGTAAAAAATATACCAAGCGTTTTGAGGAGCAACTATCACCTTGAAAATGCCCGGTATATTTTTTATTGGGTTGCTAAATGATTTTTGAATGAACGGCTGGCTAGAAAATATGGTTTCGGATGTAATTGAATATTAAATAGAATTACAAGTCCTGAAAATTAAAGCATATTAAATATTTAATTGCATATTATAACGTTTGTCCATTAGTGTTAGTTCCTCGTATTTTGACGATATCAGTTCGAACTTTTTACTTTGAGAGAATAATTTTGTAAAATCCCCAAATGACCTATTGCCATTTTTGAACTTTTAATCTATCCTTAATTTGTAGCAAATTAACAAGACGGTACCGGATCAGGCAATGACCGGTATAATCAAAGGAAGGGACTGTCAAGTTATGAACTTGTTGACGATTTTAGTTTTCTACGTGTTAAGTATTTTGATTGGATTAGCCATCGAGGGCTACACTTATTGGGCTGGGTCACAGCGCCAGATCAAGGCCAAGTTGAATTGGTAACCATATTCATCCATAATAAATAATAAAATGAAATGATGAATGATTGAAAGAAGCGTCACGATTAACCGGATAAACGTTAATCGTGACGTTTCTTTATAAATATGAGTAATGTCGATCCGAAACATGGTCTGGTTTCTTAGCCGGGATAAGTATCCGTTTCGTCATCAAAGTCATGCTAAGGTTATCGATTAACCCTGCCACTTTTTTCTAAAATAGTTGAATTTTCCAAAACATCATCGGGAATATCAAAAATCGTTGCTTCAATAACATAGTGTTGAATATGTTGATGCGCATATGCTAAGGCCTGGTTGAAATAGGCGAAAAGCTGACTAATGTTGCCAGTCAGAGTGGTGGCGTAGTGAATTTCGCTTGGCTCTAAGCCTACCTTTTCAGCCAAGTTGACGATTTCTTGAATTTCATTCATATAGTCATCGTCACCAAAGGCGTAGAAAGCATATTTGCACTGGACTGGGAAGTCTGGTAGATCAGTAATCGTTAATGGTTTTATGGATTCATTAGCAAAATGATCGGTATCCTTATTACCGCGACAGCCTTTAGAAAAGGTGAGTTCAAAAGCCGTCTCGGTGTTTTCTTTATGAGCCAATTGGCAAAGAGTTTGGACAACATTGATCACATTTTCCTGACGACCACGATACGTTGTCCCAACGCTGGTAGTTTTTGACCAAACCGGCAATCCAGCTTTATTGAGTGTTTGAATAGCCTGCTTAACGGTGTGGCTGGCATCTGAACTCATTGAGAAAATGTCTAAATTGCAGCCGGTAATATTTACGGAGCCGTCAATGTTACAACTTGTATCAATTTTCATTACTTCTAACGATGATTAATTATCCCTGCGTCGATACTAATCGAATCAGGTTCAATGGGTATAATCTCAGCACATGGCACCCCAAAATTTTTGTTGTCTAAAATGATAAGACGTTAATCAATATTAGTCAAACCCATTTAATATTAATCAAGGAATTAAGACTTTGAGTGGGATGAAAGCGATGTGATATCATCTAACAATTTTCTGAAAAAGTTTTGAAAAAATACTGATGTCAGAAGATATAACGTGTATAATACCAATTAAGGGAAACCAAAAGATTTATTTAGACATCCCAAATAAATGCTATGCAGGAGGCTTTCGATCGATGAAGACAATTGATGATATTCGCAAATTAGCTAAAGATGAAGAGGTTGAATACATAAGAATGACCTTTTCTGACCTGAACGGTGCTTTGAAAAATGTTGAAATTCCGATCAGTTTATTAGATGAAGCACTTGAAAATAAAATCAAAATTGACGGATCTTCAATCACTGGATTTCTACCGATTCAAAATTCAGATATGTACCTGCACCCTGACTTAAATACATGGACTATTTATCCCTGGATCACCACGGGTGGGAAGACGGCCGCACTGATTTGTGATGTCTACAATCGTGACGGTACCCCATTTGCTGGTGATCCTCGTTTCGTTTTAAAACGACTAAATCAATCATTGACCGATATTGATTGTGGCCATCTAAATGTTGGTGCCGAAATGGAGTACTTCCTATTTAAAGCAGATGAATCTGGCAAACCAACTGACACTTTGAATGATCAGGCTTCTTATTTTGATGTTTATCCAGATGATAATGGTGAGGCTTGTCGCCGAGAAACGGTTAATACATTGAAACAAATGGGCTTCCAGATTGAAGCCGATCATCATGAGGTCGCACCGGGTCAGTGCGAAATTGATTTTCGATTTGATGACGCGGTCTTTACGGCTGATCGAATTCAATTATTGAAATTAGCCACCAAGGCGATTGCCGTTAAGTATGGCCTGCGGGCAACCTTTATGCCGAAACCAAAAGCTGGGATGAATGGTTCGGGGATGCATTTGAATACGTCTTTGTTTAAGGATGGCAAGAACCTGTTTGATGATTCCAAGGGTAGCCACGGTCTTTCTTCACTGGCCCTGAATTATTTAGCCGGTATTTTAGCTCATGCTCAAGCCTTTACCGCGATTACCAATCCAACCATTAATAGTTTCAAGCGATTAGTCCCGGGATTTGAAGCGCCAACCTATGTTGCTTGGGCCGTGGATAACCGGACAGCATTGGTTCGAGTCCCTGATGGTCGTGGTCCGGCAACGCGTTTAGAATTACGAAGTGGCGATCCCTCTGCTAATCCATACTTGGCAATTTCGGCTTTGCTAGCTTCTGGATTAGATGGGATTCAACGTCAATTAACGCCCAATAAGAATGTTGAAGACAGCATTTATAACATGACGCCAGAACAACGGACCGATGCCAAAATTGTTGAATTGCCAAGCTCATTGCCGGCTGCACTGGCTAATTTGAAAAATGATGATATTTTAGCTAAATCTTTGGGAAGTGTTGTGCCAAAGTATCTGGAAATTAAGCAGGATGAGTTGACCAACTATCAGATGAGTGTCACTGATTGGGAAAAGAAGACTTATTTTAATGTTTAATGCTGGGATTAGGCAGGCATGAATCCTCGGTGTTTAATTAAACGTGAGTTTGCGATATTGTTAAAATGCGTAAATAAATAATAAAAGTTCGTTTAAAATAAAGTACTGTTAGAAATAATCGTAACGGCACTTTATTTTTTATCTCTTGAATTGTCAAATTAAGTGCAACACTACATTAAAGAATATTTCATAAGGCGTTTTCCATCCGAGACATTTACGGGGACGATTATTCATTTGTTCTGCATATGCTTGTATCCGGCGGTCAGTAATTGAATCAAGGTCAGTTCC
>NZ_BDGB01000008.1:31903-36234 GCF_002157585.1 Lentilactobacillus parakefiri | reverse complement strand
GCGACGTCTCCGGCCAGCAATTGTTCGTTGATCGGTTGTTTTAGCTGATTTTCCAAGGACGTTTTGTGGCTTCTTGGAAGACATTAATGCAAAGTTGATCGGTAAGAATGTATTGGCGTCACTCCAACCCAAAGTTAAAGCCCGGTATCCCTTAATATATAACTGTTTGTCATGGTCAAAGACTCGCGCTAGTAATTCGGTTTGGGTGGCGTACTCACGGGAAAAGAGTGTATCGTCAATGATCAATGCTAACCGCCGCCGGCGGTCAATAAACGGTCGTAAATGCTTGATTAAATGACTCCCAACTTGACAAATCAAGCGTTGCCAATTGATCCGGCCATCGTTCAAATTATTTCTGACGGTGCGACTGGTAAAGTTAGGAGTTTCATGGGCTCGATAAAGCGAGCGTCCCAGGAACTTTGTCGTGAGCAGCCATTCAATGACCTTCATCAAGCTGATTTCTGAATTCCGGCGATAATTCACCAACTTGGTGAGTTTAGATAGACCAATGAGGGAAGTAAATTGATGAACAATATTGTGAAGCTCGTTTTCTGTATTTTTTTGTCTTATAATATTCATGACGTAAGTCTCCTTTGTATCTTGGTTTTGGTCGACTAAAGTATACAACGCAGGAGAGCTTGCGTTTATTTTTTTGCCAAAAAAGCCAATAACCACACGCCTTTGGCGTGATTATTAGCTTTCAAGTTTCAGTAATTAAAAAGATCTTTGATAAGCCAGCTTACACACTGGTTTACCAAAGATCTTTTTATTTGTAGTCTTCTGTATCTGAATGATAGTCCAACGTGATTGACTGATTTTTAAGATTAACCGTGACGTGTTGGTACACTGGTTGAAAGCCTTGATGGACGAGTTTGACGCTAACCTGGTCCTGGTCGACGTTAATCAGATAATCGTTGAACTCGCCCTGCTGATACTTGAAGTCCAAGCCATTATCCTGATAATGATGATAGCTGCCAGAATCACCGTAGACGTTGAATGTCATTGTCGTGTCAGGAGTTTCTGAAATCTGGTTGACTTCTGGTCCCCAAGGTAGGATCGTTTCCTTCTTGATAAATAACGGCAGTTTATCCAGTGGTGCATCGACAACAATGTCTTGCTGGCCGTCATATTCCTGGTGATTCCAGAAATCAAGCCATTTTCCTGCCGGCAGATAAACCAGCCGTTTCCTTTGCGATGGCTGAACGATTGGTGCGACCAGTACAGAATCACCGACCATGTATTGATCGTTAATATTGCGGACGCGGGGGTCATTTTCATCATTCAAAACCAGTGGCCGCATAAGTGGCAGGCCATTTTTTGATTCGCGGGCAAATAGGTCGTATAGGTAAGGGATGAATCGGTATCTCAGCTTTAAAAACTTACGATAAATGGAGAGGGTTGGTTCACCAAAGGCCCACGGTTCTTGTGCGCGGGTTCCCATTGCACTATGATTTCGCAGTAGTGGACTGAAGATGGCCGCCTCAATCCAGCGGGTCAGAAGTTCCGGGGTGGTGTCCGAACCAAAACCACCAATATCGGTCCCGGCAAAAGTAAAGCCGCTCATTCCCAGGTTACACAGCTGTGGAATTAAGAGCTGTAAGTGGGGCCAAATACTGTGATTATCGCCGGTCCAAACGGTTGAATATTTCTGCGTTCCTGAGTAAGCAGCTCGGGTGATGACAAACGGCCGTCTGCCGGTTGCCCTTTTCACACCCTCGTAAGTTGCTTTAGCCATGTTATGACCGTAAACGTTGTGCATTTTCTTATGGGTTGAAGGCCGACCATGATCGCTAAAGACGATGTCTTGGGGGATTTCACCCTGAAACGAAGCCGGCTCGTTCATATCATTCCAGATCCCAGCGACGCCCATGTCCGTGAGAAATTGGTCATTTTTGCCCCACCAGTCTTGGACGGCTGTCCGGCCAAAATCTGGGAAAACGGCATCTCCTGGCCACACTTGATTGACGTAGACCTTGCCTTGTAGGTCCTTGACGAAGTAATCATTCTGAATCCCTTGATCATAAATCTTGTAGCCGGGGTCCTTTTTGACGCCTGGATCAATGATGGCTACGATCTTTTTCCCCTGATTCTTTAAATTGGTCACAAACTTCTTTGGATTACCGGCGTAAGCGGCATCGTCCCAAGTAAAGACCCGGTAGCCCTGCATATAATCAATATCCAAGTGGATCGCATCAAAGGGCAGGTCGGATTGTTGCATTTTATCAACAATCCCCTGAACCATTTTCTGGCTGGCGGAATATCCCCAGCGTGATTGCTGATAACCTAGTGTCCATTTTTGCGGTAGCGGGGTTCGGCCAGTGAGGTAGGTGTAGTTGGTGACGACGGCTTTAAGGGTTTTACCACCAATCAGATAGTAGTTGAGGTTGCCGTCCTCAGCTGAGTAGAAATAATAGTCCGGATTTTCTTTGCCGAAATCAAAGTGACTGCGGTAAGGATTGTCGAAGAATAGGCCATAGGGATGCCCGGCTTTGAGGCCAATTATCACTGGAATTGACTTGTATAATCTGGTGAAATTCTCCAAATGGGGAGCGGGATTATCGGTGTTCCAGTCATCGTACTCATAGCCACGTTTGTTCATGTAACCAGTTTTGTCTCCGAGGCCGTAGATCTGTTCATCAGCCGCCAGATCTTTCACGACTTGGAAATAGTGAGGGTTGTTTTGATCGTCGGCACCCGGAACATTGTGGCCCTCTTCTTGGACAAACTTTTTGTGTTCCTCGTCAATTCCACGGTCCAATGGCGTTCGACTGCCGCGGTAATCTATGATCAGTGGATGATTGTTGCTATCATAGGCATCAAGGTGCATGGCGGCATCCATCTTGATGGTTAGGGCACTGGTACTAATTTCGTAATGATCAGGCTTTTGAATGATGCGATAGTCAGTTGGTTTCTGCTTGTCGCCCTCAATAGCATATGAAGTGCCGCTTTCACTGTGATTTTCATATACGCGAATAATTTCTGGTGTGATAATTGTTAATTGAATCTCACGTGCTGAATTTTTAAAAATGATGGTTTGGTGATCCTGCTGATATGTAGGTAGTTTGGCCAAATTTGTCAGTCCTTTCGTTGAGATTATCGTAGCATACGCTCCTAAGGGGATACAAGGTTACAAAGTGGAGCGTCCTGATTTCTCACTAAACCCACCATACCGTTATTTGATCAAAAAATTCAATACTGTGTGTTTGAAAGTAAATACTAGGGTTTTCACATCTTTTGCCATAGAATTAAAGTGTTAATTCACGAGTTGATTCAAGTTGGAGGGATTCATGTGGAACTGACCACTGCAAAAAAATATTTGTTGTTAACTGAAAGAATCGGCAAGAAGCCGATGTTGCGAACGCGATTTACTGCCCAGGCTTATTTTGTGCTGGCCGCCTTGTTTGATTTAGTCGATCAAGGTGTTTTGGAAATTGGGGATGTTATTTCAATCAAAGATGACCAGAAGTTTGCTGAACTGCCAGATTATCTGAATATTTTCAAGTCAGAATTAACGGACGAAATTCAGCAGGGACATGACATGCCGACACAATTGGCCATCATCACCAGCTGGGATATCGCCAACCAGATTTATGACGGGCTTGGCACCGGTCTGTTTGCTGATGGTTTGGTTGACAAGAAATTGGTTAAGACTAATTTGGACACCCACGCTATTTATCTGCCAACTGATGCTGCTCGAAGACAGGTCCGAGATTATCTGCGCCATCAGATTGATGGTGCGAAAGTCAACCAGGATGCTATTAGCTTGATGCTGATCTTGTCGGAGTTGGATGCTTTGAAATGGGTATTTACCGACAAAGATGAGTTGGCCAATTTGGCAGCAGCCTTCCAGCAGAAAGTTGACGGGTACGCATTTTACGCCAAAGAAAAAGCCCTGGCCAAAGTGGCGCAGGACGTGATTACGAAGAAGAAGTTTTGGTATGATTCGTGGTTGAGTTGAGTTTAAGGGTTCTCAAATATGCATTTCTAAGCTTTGCAATTTAGTTTTACTTGTTAAAGTTATAGAAAAGAACAGGGTTTAAACACCATTACAAATCAATTCCAAAAGCACCTACAGCAATTGGAAGTATTTGTTGAATGAAATGATGGTTTACTTTCCCTACAATTTTGCCATGACGAGCTTGAAAATCGAAGTTTTGCATTTGATAAGTGATTACTGAACCATTAATTCCACTCTTCGGGTCTTCAAGTGGAATTAAAATATCTATTCGTGAATACTTTTTATGAGTGATTGGCATACCGATTATGAGTCCGGTATTTCTGTAATATTGACTAGTTGAGATAACCAACATAGGTCTTCTAATGTTTCCCTT
>NZ_BDGB01000008.1:20879-31772 GCF_002157585.1 Lentilactobacillus parakefiri | reverse complement strand
TTTTGTTTTTTTGTAAATCAGTTCATTTCCCTCTTGATTTGTTTTTAAAGTGAACTTTTCGCCTGCTTGGATTGCCAAGCTTTGTGGAATTGTGATAACCAAAGCATTTCCCACTCGGCGGGCTTTGTACTCGCCAATGGTCTTTTCTTTGTTTTCCATTATAGCCACCTCCCGTATATCTGAAGTATATCTTACGCTGCAATAATATACAAGTATATCCACCTTAACCAATGGCAAAAATCATTACTTGGTCCTTTTCTTGTCAATCCGCCGATTATGTTGGTAAATCTGATAACGAACGGATACAAAATAGACCGTCATAATTCCACCAATTCCCCAGATCAGGTAGTTGTGGAATGCGATAATCAAGACGATCAGTATGACAGCACCGATCCATGTGCTGATGGTGTCCAAAATTTCTTGCATACGTAAACCTCCAGCCTTTAATTAGCTTAATTATAGCCGTTTCGTGGGCGTTTGTTGAAGTATAATTAAAGTGTTAAATAATATACAAGGTGGGGATTTTATGAATTATAAAAAGTTATTACTGTTGGTTGGCTCGATATTTAGCGCGCTGCTGTTAATCGTCTGTTTTGCTAACAATGCCGATGCCAGCAGATCAGGATCGTATATCAAAAATGGTCATACATGGTACAAGGGAAAAACTAAAAGTTATGATGTGGAAGTAATGGACGGCACGTACCAGTACAATCCGAAAAAGGGAACTGTTACTATTCCGAAGAATAAGTCCAAGCACTTCAAGCTTTACACGATTGATAATATTCCCGCGGAACCGAATAAAAATCCAAATATTTCAAAAATCTCGGGAATGAATTTTAACGATGCAACCGCAACATTGGCTTTACGAACGGGATCAAATGGCTGGAATAAAATGCCATTTCAACTTCACAAGGATATGTATGCTTGGACAGTTATGAGCCGAAAACGCGTCATTTTGAGAATTGCGGGGCAGTCGTTGAAGTACCCAATGGATCTTTCCTCGATTAATAATACTAAGGGTAAAATTTTTACGATCGTTTCAAATGCAACTCCCGATAACCCAATTGGTGAGCAAAATGTGACCAATGTTGTTTTGCCTGATAACGGAACAACCCCTGACTCGCCAAACGCCCAACCTTTGAAATTAAATTTACCAATTAATTTAGGTATAACGACAGCCAGTTTTGGCTGGTATTTTGGCGGTAAATATAATAATGACGGCGTTCAATACGGGTATCAGAATTATCCATCTACCATTAGTGTGAAGGAAAACAGTTCGAAAACTGATGTCCTTCTAGACAGTAACCCACAGACAAAGACCGTTACAATGGCCTTTAACGATTTTGCGGACGATGGATATGTTCAGCCTGGGACCAAGACCTTTTCAGTTTATTATTCCCCAGCGACTGTAAATAGGGAAACATTGGCATTTCATGCTGCGCAATCACTGAAGTCTTCCTTCAGTTTACAATTATCAAGGGGAGACAATAAGACATACAATTTATCGCAGACAGATTACTTTCGATTAGTTGATTATCCCGGGGATTAGAGGAGAATTTATAATGAAAACTAGGATCTTGACAGCAACTGCAACGCTTGCTTTAGGTTTGGAAATTGGGTTAGCTTATACGCCGTCTACACATGCTGCTACGTGGCATCGTGGCACCCCAAAAGCACTCAGGGGTAACTGGCGAGACAGCACTCACAAAGTTTGGTTTCACATTCGAAAGTCCGAGATCGATATGTATAAATCATATACCCCCGGTGGAAAGTTTGGGCAAGGGTATAATCGCCTGAAGTATAAGTACGTCGGTCACCATACTTACAAATTCAAGATGTTTGATATGAAGTATCGACATTATACAACTGACACCTGGCGATATGTTAACCACAACCTGTTGTATCATGGTGGGCTATTTTATAGGTATTAACATAATTACCTCATTTGAAGTAAAAAAACGACGGAACCCAATTTGGGCTTCGTCGTTTTGTTCATTATGTTATTGATCAAAATTCTCGTTTTCCATGCAGATAAACCTGCTTATCAGCTTGCTGAACCGACAGTACATCTTCCGAGAGGTTAGTGTAATAGAGTTATGCATCAGAAAAAATTATTTGTTCAACACAAAACGTTTAGATTCAGGATGAATTAAGCTTTTTAGAAGGTTAATCGAAAATGCCCAAGGTAAGGTTTGAGCCAAATCCTCAAGCCCGACCACGGATATTTTTACAATTTCCCAGTCAAAAACTGAGCCTCCCCATTCCCAAAGCTCCAGTCATCATCGTTATTTGGAACTAGGCTGACAATTACATCTTCCTTTCGAATGCCGAGCTCCGTGTTCAACCGGTCTGCCAGTTGGTTGTAGAATGCTTGCTTGGCCTTAGTTGTTCGCGGCCTGGTGACCAGATTGAAGAAGACCACGTCTTTGGAGCGCTGAATCCCCAAGCCGGTATCGAGAATCTGCATTTCAAACGGTTCATGTTGGGTAAGAATTTGGTAACGGTCCCCATCGGGTGTTTTGAAGGTTTCCAGTTGAACCTCGTAAGCAATGTCGAGCATTTTCTTTAAATAAGCATCGTCGTGTCCTTTAATGACATCAATTCGCATTAGTGGCATTGGTATATTCCTCCATTCTTTTCTGCTTAGCCAATTTTTCAAAATCAGTATATGTCATTTCAGTGATGGAAGGGGCAATTTAGCTCACTAAAATTAATATCGCTTTTAGTTGTAACCGCTTCCAATCGTGCTAAAATTTAATTGCTGGAGGAAGTTGGTCAGTTATTTGTAGAAAGGATCGATTATCATGACCAAAGTTTTAGCTGTTTTGTATCCTGACCCAGTGGACGGTTTTCCGCCAAAGTACGTCAGGGATGATATCCCAAAGATTACCCACTATCCCGATGGCTCCACGGTACCGTCACCAGAAGCAATTGACTTCAAACCTGGCGAACTATTGGGAAGTGTGTCCGGTGGCCTGGGACTTAAGAAATACCTTGCCTCTAAAGGTGTTGATTTCGTTGTTACTTCAGACAAAGAGGGACCCGATTCTGTATTTGAAAAGGAACTGCCAACTGCAGACGTTGTGATTTCCCAACCATTCTGGCCGGCATATTTGACCAAAGATTTAATTGACAAAGCGAAGAATTTGAAATTAGCCATCACCGCTGGAATTGGTTCGGATCACGTGGATTTGAACGCGGCCAACGAACACAATATTACGGTCGCTGAAGTCACTTATAGTAATAGTGTCAGTGTTGCCGAAGCAGAAGTGATGCAACTCTTGGCATTAGTCCGGAACTTTATTCCAGCCCACGACATTGTTAAAGCCGGCGGTTGGAATATCGCTGACGCCGCTTCACGGGCCTATGATTTGGAAGGCATGACGGTCGGTGTCATCGGTGCTGGCCGAATTGGTCGGGCCGTATTGGAGCGATTGAAACCATTTGGCGTCAAACTGGTCTACAACCAGCGTCATCAATTACCTGATGAAGTTGAGAATCAATTGGGATTAACTTATTATCCTGACGTCCATGACCTGGTCAAAGCCGTTGACGCCGTCGTTTTGGCAGCACCACTTCATGCGCAGACTTATCACTTGTTTAACGATGAGGTACTCAACTCAATGAAGCGGGGCGCATACATCGTTAATAATAGTCGTGGTGAAGAAGTTGACCGGGATGCGATTGTTCGCGCTTTGAATTCTGGTCAAATTGGCGGCTACTCTGGGGATGTTTGGTACCCACAGCCAGCGCCAAAGGATCACCCGTGGCGAACGATGCCAAATGAAGCTATGACGCCACATATGTCCGGAACGACCTTATCAGCGCAAGCACGATACGCAGCCGGCGCCCGGGAAATTCTCGAAGACTTCCTGGAGAATAAACCGATCCGTCCTGAATACCTGATTGCGCAAGGTGGCAGTTTAGCAGGAACCGGTGCCAAGTCTTACACGGTTAAGAAAGGTGAGGAGACTCCTGGTAGTGGGGAAGCTGAAAAGTAGGTTTTTAAGTGACTTTTAGTACAAAGGAAAAGACTCCACAATATCTGTTGGAAATAGATGTTGTAGAGCCTTTTTATGCATAATTTCAGACCGAATATTTCATAGACTTAGCGTAACGTTTTGGGGATAATATGGGTGTATTAAAAATGGAGGTTACTCAAATGCCATCAAAAAATGATGATAAAAGACGGATTCGATTAGTGATGGATGAACAGCGTGCTAGTCGTCATTTGGTAAACACAATTCGATCGCTGGATATTCCGGTTATCAAGGATAAGAAGGCTGCGGAGAAATACCTATTCGGAGACGATGATGAGATATAAAATAGCGGTTTATAGAAATAATCTTTCCACAAACCGCTATTGTTATGATGTTAAATTGTTTAGTTGCGCTCATTCAAATTAAAGCAGTCCACCACCATCAACTGCGTAAGCTTGTCCAGTGATAAAGTCAGCTTCCGGACTAGCTAAGAATTCCACGATGTTGGCAATATCGTTGGGTTCAACTGTCCGGCCAAGCGGAATGGTACCAATAAAGTCCTTTTTGTTTTGGCCAAGTGGTTTGCCGTTAATCTCGGATATCTTACGATCAATTTCATCCCACATACCAGTCGTTCCCACAACTCCGGGCGCATAGGCGTTTACGGTAATGTGATCGGCCGCAAATTCATTTGCAGCGGCTTGAGTGATGCTGATAACAGCTGCCTTAGTTGCTGAATAGGTTGCCCAAACAGGAAAGGCGCGCATTCCAGCAATTGAAGATGCGTTGATGATTTTACCAGGGACTCCAAGCTCTTTAAATTTTTTAGCAGCAGCTTGGATACCATAGATGACACCAAAAACATTGATTTTAAAACTAAACTCAAGGTCTTTCGGCTTGATGTCCTCAAACTTATCAACTTTGGCAACCCCGGCATTGTTAACCATGACATCAAGGCCACCGAGTTGGCTGGCTGCATCGTCAACGGCTTTGGCAACGTTTGCCTGATTGGTGACATCGACAGGAATGAACACTGCCTTTTGACCGGCCGAAGCAACTTCGGTAATAACTGCCTGGGCCTTTTCTTTTTGTTGTGGTAAATCACCAATCGCGATGTCATAACCTTTTTTTGATAAATGACGTGCGATCTCAGCACCGATCCCTTGGGCACCATCGGTAATCATTGCTACTTTTGTCATGTTAGAATCCTCCTAAAGAAAAAATGTAATGCGCTTACATGTGAAATTTTACACTTATTTATTCAAAGTGCCAATGAACTTTTTTGGGCCTTATAAGAGGATTTTCTATACATGTTGGTAATGTTAAGTAAACAGTTGAAATTCAGATGAATGTAGATTTGATTTTGTCTTTGTACATTATCCATCATGATATAATTTAAGTGATCAATGAAGTTTGTGTTCAAATTTGAAAGTCATTGAAAATGAGTGATTTGTTATTTTTAAATGGCTTAATGGCGACATTTCATTAGTGTATTCCCCACGTGTGTAGGGGTGATCCTAAGAAAACGATTGTTAAGCAAAACAGTGCTGGGTATTCCCCACGTGTGTAGGGGTGATCCTAAAGGGAGGAACTTTGTTATGAACTACGATCTAGTATTCCCCACATGTGTAGGGGTGATCTAAAGGTGGACGGTATGACGGACGCGCAGGCATTGTGTTCCTAAACCCCACAAGTATCTTCAATTAAGGTGGTATTAACTAAATATGGCTAATAAAAGAACAAACTTAATGACGTCAAGCCAGATCGAAACTTTTCTTAATTCAGATTCCAGCAGTTTAGAACCAGCAAATACTGAAAAACCTTTGAAAAAATTACCTAAAAGTCTTAAACCTTTAAAGAAATTAAATAATCAAGTAGCGGCTCGGGAGATTGTTCAAAATTTATTAGACAACCATTATTTTTGGAGTGCTCAAAATACAATCTTGGGTCCAGTTTCAACCTACTTGAATAGCTTATCTAATAGTCAAAATAAAACGATCTTGGAACAGCTGACGCGACAAGATATCAAACTGATTAATATGTACCAAATCATTAATCAACTACAAACAAATGGTGAAAATGGGCTATTATCCGGTGACCAGTTCTTTATGCCGGTCACCCAGAAGAATCTGGGTAAATTATATTCAACCACTGGCGTATATGAGTTGCTGACTAAGCCAAAATCAAGACTATACTTTTCAACTAGGCACTTTCGTAAAGACATTTTAAATCAACGACCGCTGGTGGCGTCAATGTATTTACCACAAAAGCCTGCTGGTGAATATCTGGCGATGGACAAAGATTTTTGCTTTAAACCTCATAATGAAAACGATCCAATTCAGACCATTACTCAAGACGAACAGAAAAGAATTCACAACCAGGACATTGATTCACAATTAGATAATTTCAACAACCTTCATGCAGTAAAAGTGATTGGTAAGCCATTAGAGACTGGGCAGTTACTACACCTATCGCTTTTTGATGAGCCTAGCTTAAAAGAGCGATTTAAAGACTTAGGATTTAATACCGTTGGTAAGTTAAAAATGGATATCTTTTGGGCGATTCAAAAGGGTTTCAAGGTCAAACTGGATGGTGATGATTATTTGGCAATCAGTAATCTTAACTGGAATAATTTAAAAGGGAACCTAATTTCTGAAACCTACTACAACAATTTACTCAATAGTATTTTAAGTATTGGCTTACTCAAATTACTTTGGGTCACCGCTTTGCATGAAGATTTAGTCAAAATTATCAGTGCTGGCGCAATGACAACAGCTAAGTATTTAGACAATGACGGCGTCACGATCATTTCATCAATGTGGGCTAAAAAACTTTATGGGTTAGCTGAGGACTTGCACTTCCTCGATGAGATCGGGTATCACAATTTAAGCTCTTACAGCGCCAGTGATGACGTCGAATTCGGTAGTGATTTGGACGTTGTAGTTAGCGAATTGCCCAAGTTTATGAGCGAGCTATATAATATTTGCGATTAGCAGCTAATCATGACCTGGATGTAGGCCGGCTCGTTACAAGAAAACGTCGAGTATCTGGAAAAATTCATTAACAGTTTTTAGATTGTATAAAAATAGAGAGTGCCTCCTCATATGATATTAATCAACCAAATTAAATATCATGGAAGACAATCCCTATTAATGAACTTACCCCGAGCAATCCTCTTCATGAGGCCAAAAAGAAGATTTACATGAAGTTTTAACTATTACTTCAAGCTTGCAGTTAATCAGCTTTTTTAAAAGCGGATTAGCTGCCTTTTTTGCTCTTTCAAAAAAATCACCAATGTATAAATGAACTACTTAAAATTTCAACCCTACAAATCCAACTCCGTACTCCGCTGCGTCCGCCTCAAAATCACATAGTAAACAATCCCAATAATCAACCAGACGCCGCCGATTTCTTTTGCCAAAGGGTCCAAATTAATCATCACGAAACCAATGATGATAAAACCGATAATTGGTGAAACAAGGTGTTTCCAGTAATGTCTGGAGCCGTTTTTGATGACGTAATAGTAAACAACTGAGACGTGAATCACTAGGAATGCGGTTAATGCACCGCAGTTAACGATGGAAGACAGGACGCCGACATTGTCCATAAAGATCAAGCCGACAATTAATGAGATCACGCCCACCAAGTAGGTACTGATATACGGTGTTTTAAATTTCGGGTGGACTTTGGCTAAGAGCTGCGGCAGTGTTTTGTCTCGTGCCATTCCAAACAGAATTCTCGAAATTGCCGCCTGGGCAGCCAGTGCGTTGGCAATCCCCCAGGCGAGAATCGTTGCGATGGTTGTCAGGTATTGCAGGAACGGACCGCCCACTTTGAAGGCAATTTCATAAAAGGCCGTGTTCAAGTCTTTGAATGAAGTGTAGTCTGGCATAATCAGGCTGGCAATATAAGTTTGGGCGATAAACAACACGCCGACGATCATCAACGCCCAGAGAATCGCCTTGCCGACGGTTTTATTGCCGCCTTTGGTTTCTTCGGCAAGGGTGCTAATGCCGTCAAATCCCAGAAAGCTCAGTACGGCAACCGATACGGCGGTCAAGACGAAGTTTAGGTTAAAATGGGCTGGATCATAGAAGGGTTTTAATGTAAATCCGTCGCTGACCCCATGGGTGATGCCCCAAAGGCCGAACGCTATGAAAATGAAGAGAACCAGCAATTCGCCGACCAGAAAAACAATGTTGGTGCGGGCGGTAAATTCAATCCCCAAAACATTAATGACGGTATTCAACGCAATGAATAAAACCAACCAGATCCAAACCGGAATCCCGGGCAGTAATGATTTAATCGAGTTGGCAGAAATAACATATAGCAATGACGGCACAAAAATGTAGTCCAAAATAATCATCCAACCAGCTAGGAATCCGACACTCTTATTAATTCCCCGCTGCGCATAGGCATACACTGAGCCGGCAATCGGGAAGGCTTGGGACATTTGACCGTAACTGATCGCGGTGAAGAACATCGCAATCATACCGATTACACAGGTGAGGGCAATCATGCCTTGAGGGGAAGAAACGACGGAACCGTAAATACCAAAGGGTGCGATGGGAACCATGAAAATTAAGCCATAGATAATTAAATCTTTGAGTGAAAGTGAGCGCTCCAACTGTTGTTGGTAGCCAAAATCGCTCAGCTTAGGGTCGCTATTCAGATTGTTTTTAGCCATTCAATAAACCTCCTGTAATGCTAGAATTTTCCTGCACGAATATCTTTAAAGTAGTTTCTCAAGTTAGAGAAGAAGACGTCCGGATTATCGACCATGTGATTGTGGCCGCCATCAGGAGTGACCACCAGGCGTGCGTGAGGGAAGTTATGAGCCATCCGTTCGGCGGTCTTCAAAGGCATCGTTTCGTGATCGGCAAACATTAGCTGGGTCGGTAGATTAATCTTTTTAATTTCATCTCGGTAGTCCCAAGTCCCTAAATCACCAGTAATCACGAATTCGTTGTCGCCTTGGAAATGATTGTGGACCGACTTGGATTGAATATCCGTCACATGCGCTTGCGCGGCTGGCTGGCGGCGGTGAATATAGCCGTTATATAAATGATCAATGTATTTTCGATAAGTGGGGTCGGAAAATTCTTCCCGAGATTCAATATCATTCATGTAGGCGATTTGCGCTGGAGTAAATTCGGCTTTCCGGATCGCTTTCATTCGTTCCCCGTAGTCAGCAATGTTGTCGATCATACTAATGATGATCAGCCCCTTGAGATGTTCCGGATGCTTCCTTGCATACATCATCGCGATCATGCCGCCCCAAGAATGGCCGACTAGGTAGAAGTGATCCAAGCCCAACTTTTGCCGGACTTCCTCAATTTCATTGATGTAGTAATCTTCGTTGAGGTATTTGTCTCGAATTGCCGGATCATCCCAATCGGGTGTGTCCGAATACCACGAACCAAGTTGATCGTAGGTATTCACTTCAATATTCATGTCTTTCAGTTCATCACCAAACTGCTCATAGACTTCATGGGTATCACCCGGTCCGCCATGAAGACAAAGCAGCTGATCCTGACCGCCGGCATTCCAGGTGTGCGTCCATAGGCTATAGCCGTTATCCAGCCTGATAATATGGGTTCCGTTTTTCATCGAATTTCGACCTCCTGATTTGTAAATTAATGCATAGTGTACATTAAAATATGATGAGTGTAAATCTAATTGCATAAGAAGATTTGTGGGCGTGAGTATTGATAACAAAAGGCTTATTGAATACTTAAACTAATTACAATAACAATCATTTTCTAATGTAATCGCTTTCAAATATGCCCGCAGGTTGCTATACTTTTGGTGAAGATGGTAATCAGAATTGAATTTGCTCGGAGGCGAGAATTATGGCACAATTAGATGGTAAAGTTGCAATTATTACTGGTGGCGCTAACGGGATTGGATTAGAAACGACCAAGGCTTTCTTGAAGGAGGGGGCCAAAGTCGTATTCACGGATGTGAACGCTGAAGCCGGCCAAAAAGTTCAGGATGATTTGAATGACAAAAACGCCCTGTTTATTCAACAGGACGTCAGCAGTGAGGATGATTGGGAAAAGGTTGTTAAAGAGACGATCGATAGATTCGGTACAATTGACATTCTTTTCAATAATGCCGGGATTTACATCATCGGCAAGATTCCAGACATCACCGTGGAGACTTGGAACAAATTAATGAAGATTAATGTACTGGGCGTCTTCTTGGGATTGAAGCACGTGCTGCCAGTGATGGCTGAAAAGAAGCACGGATCGGTGATCAACGCCTCATCCATTGCCGGAATCGGCGGATCAGCTGGTCATATCCTGTATGGCGCAAGTAAGGGTGCTATCAGAACAATGACAAAGGACGCTGCGATTGAGTACGCGCCAAGCAACGTTCGGGTCAACTCAATTCACCCAGGCTACATCAAGACCGGCATGGCCGACTACGCTTCGTCAGCATTAGGCGTTTCGGAAGGTAATCTTGGCCATTTCTTCCCACTGGGACGTTTGGGCGAGCGAAGTGAAGT
This sequence comes from Lentilactobacillus parakefiri, assembly GCF_002157585.1. Lineage (GTDB taxonomy): Bacteria > Bacillota > Bacilli > Lactobacillales > Lactobacillaceae > Lentilactobacillus > Lentilactobacillus parakefiri. Next base: position 21,281 of record NZ_BDGB01000008.1, on the reverse strand, counting down.
TGCCAATACGGTGGTATTCCTGGCATCTGATGCTTCATCGTTTATCACTGGGGTTGAGCTGCCGATTGATGGTGGGTTCTTGGCACAGTGAGAGATTGGACTGAAAGTGAACGAGTTTGTGGAGAGTGAGTCTTCCTGGGTTGTGGGAGGCTTTTTCTTTCTGCTCATTTGTGATACAGGATAGATTTGCTGGTTTTTTGGCTTAGGTGAAAGCATAGATTTATCATTATTTTATTATGCTTCTCCAATGAACATGTGTATCCATGAATATTGCAAACGTGCTATAATATAGCATGAAAGTTAATCGATAGGGAGAGCCACAATGTATGAAATTGATTTCTACGAAGATAGGAATGGTCACAGTGAGCTACAGGATTTCCTCGAAGCACTGAACCAGAGTCA
>NZ_BDGB01000008.1:0-20755 GCF_002157585.1 Lentilactobacillus parakefiri | reverse complement strand
GTCTTACTTTCACACTATACGAAACGGCAGAATAAAACCAATAAGCATGAAGTATTGCGGGCTATTCGACTGTACGAAGATTGGATTGAAAGAAGAGGTTGATATAATGACAACGTGGAATGATTTTAAAAAAGATATGTCGGCGATTTCTCCGCAGGATATGGTCACGATAGAAACACTATCACAGCTCACAGCTACTCGAATTCAAAGAGGAATTACCCAGAAAGACTTTGCGGCTCAGATTAATATGTCCCAACCACAACTTGCTAAGCTGGAACGACTAGACTCAATGCCGTCATTACACACCTTACAGCGATACGCAAATGGGTTGAATTTAAAAATTGAGTTAACGGTTGTTCCAGCTTAGGTTAGCCAGGCAGATTTTGATTCTGTGAGTGGAAAAGTCGTTAAGCTTATTTTCGAAATGTAAGGGGATCTTCTCTGAATAGTATTAAAATATTTGGAGCATAACGAAAAAGCCACCCTTTTGTGAGTAGCTGGAACAAATTAAATCAATCAATTTTTGCAATAGCCTCAGTGAGTAATTTCGAAAAATCGACTTTTTTATTCGTCGCCAAATCATCAGCCCACTTGGGGATGGTTACGGTCTTTTTGACCGGTTCATCATAATTTAAGTATTCTTTCAGATCTACAGCAACCATAGATGCAAATGACTGTTCCAGATCATAGTCGAGTGCAAAATCGGGATCATCCTTGAAAGCATCATCATTAACTAGTGAGACTTTATTTAAATTTGATGGCTTCGGCAGTTCTTTACCATCATGTAAGCAAGCAGATGCCTCAAGTCCTAACCATTCCGCTGCCATCCTCATGGCGTCGGCAACATCGATTCCCTGAGTGCCAGATGAGTTAAAGTCTGGAAAGTAGACAAAGTATTTAGTTGACTCATTGGGGTCATAGTAGAACAAAGCCGGATATGCAATGTGCATGTTGATGCTCCTTTCAGTGCGTGAAGAGAAATTAAAGAACCAATTGTTAAAAGCACAACGGTAACATACGAAAAATTAAATAGAACCCCCGATTAGCTTAAGTAGGAGGTAAACAATACCCAAAATACCCACAAGAAGCAAGATTAGAAAGACTTCAGAAATCTTCATAAAGTCAAAAATCAAACCAAACGATTTGCCAAAACGCTTTTCAACTAGGTCGTTTAGTCTGATTCCCAAATTATAAACCCATGCAAACATAGCACCTATACGACCTAACAAATTTTTCATGTCTTTGCCTCCTCTCGCTTTCAGATTTCATAGAATTAACAATGAGAGTGCTGTGAGGGGGGTGTTAATGCCAGTGTACTTTACTAAATATGATCATTCAATACCGTAATTAGAAGACCATCTTCAATCAAACCCATATATATGCTTGAAGGTCTGTGCTTGAGTTTACAGCTCCGCATAATTGATAAACAACTTTACAGATAAAACGAAAACATCTGAAACTTGAGAGCTAATAAAGCAAAAACCGCTGAAAAGCCAGCTAATCCAGGCTTTCCAACGGCGTCGTAGATTTTTTCGATTACATCATCAAATAGCAATTACCAGCTCTCCACCAGTCCCATCAGATCACGCAAACTCGTCTGAATTTCCGCCAACCATTGCTCCGGTGTAAATTGCCCATTGGTCCACGCAGAAACAGCTAAACGAATCTCATTATCAAGGATGCCATAGTAAACGCCATACCCATCAACGGCGGTCGGCGCGAAGGTGAGTCCTTGGATGACGGGAAAGCGGGATCGAGGTGGTAGATAGAAAGTCGGTTCGCAGTTTGGCCAGTTGCGTTGAGTGAAATAACTTATCCGCAACCTCCAAGCCTTCAGGAGCCTGGTTAAAGACGGTTTCCAATCCCAGCAGATGCCGTTCAACACCGTAGCCTTTTTGAGCGAGTCGGATTCTATCTGTGTGAGCTTTCGCGGCTGCTTCAAAGAGGGGTTTGAGGTGCGCCGGATCCTCCCCGTTTTGGAAGGCAAGAATGAACTGCTTTTTCTCCGCGTTGACACTGCGGGCGTTTTCTGTCCGGCCCTGATAGAAGGCCCGCATGGAAACTGGTTCGTAAATGCTGCGCCACTGGCCGGTTAGGCGGAACATGGCTAATGCCAGAGCGATGTGGAAGAACGCATCCGGACTGACCTTGGCTGCTTTGATTTGCGTTTTGCCAAAGTGGTTAAATGAGTGACTGGTAATGCTCATCTGGGCGTATAATTCCTCGGCTGTTTCATACGCGTCAGCCAATTTGGCGGCCATTCCCGTGTCTACTTCAAATGATTCGGGATCCAATTTGGCCGCCGGAATGCAACCTGAGCCGGCCGTTAACCCGGTCATGGCGTGCTGAATCAAGTTCAAAGCCGGCACACCGTCGACTCGGCTATGTTCGATGGCAAAACCAACGTGCAAGTCATCAAAAATTACTACCTGCAAGGTTTTGTCCACAAAACGATCGTCAATTTCCAGCAGGACTTCTTTCAAATGATTACCGCTGCTGGGTGCTTTCACCAGACTGATTGAAAATAACGAATCGGCCACTGAATCCCAGATGGCCTGGTTGTGAGGATTGTCCCAAAGTTCAGTTAGCAGTTGGGCGGCCTTTTCCCGTGGCAGGCTGGTGATAATTCCCGGGAAGTCGTCGGCGGCATCTTGGTGGTTGAGAATGCTAGCTATTTGGGCTTCAATGTCATTAACAGCAATGGGTTGACCGTGATCGTCGGTCACCTGAATAAAGAAAACGTGACCACCATGAATGACGGTAACCTGTTGGTCGTCAGTATCAGCAACCCCTTGGTGGAACGTGTCTTCTTGTGCATGGGCGAACCGCATGGATTTAAAGAAGTTGAGGTAGTAGCTCATGTCCATTGGGCTGCCGTCTCTGAACTGTTCAATCGGCTGTTGGCCGGTGGCAAAGCTCAGGTACGCTTCGGTGAAGTGAGCAATGATTTCCGCTGTTAAATGCGCTTGTGAAGCATTTGACGGGATGTCATCGGAACTCACGGTGAAAGCAAAGTTAGACGAACTCTGAAGCGGTTCTCGATTGGCTAAATAACCGGTTTCCCAAATCGGGGCCAGCCAGCTGCCATCGGTCCGGTCAGCCATTTTTTCGAGTCGTTGCTGCAGAATTGGGCCGTCTGATTTCGCAAACTGGTCAATGGTGGCGTCCAGGTCCGCAAATTCTTTTGCACTTAACAACGGGGTCGACCATTCTTTTAAACTGCTAAGTGTGATGTCGAGGTCCGGGACGGGTAACTTCGGTAGTTTTGGCATCAAATCTGTCGTGTATTTGGGATTGTTCATTATGGCTCACTCCTTCTTTTCATCAAAGGCTTCGTAGACAATCCAGGCGATTAAGGCAATAAACGCAATGATGATAATCGACGTGATTAAATTGCCAATAATGGAGTGCGATGCCAGCGTCTTGTCTAACGGGAAGCTTTCTTTCGGAACCAAATTTGCGGCTAAAATGATGAGGTTTGCCATGACTATTCCTTCTTTCCATCAGCGAGCTTATCGACGGCTTTTTGATTTTCATTTGCTTGCGTGAGGAGGTTCTTGCTGTAATCGAGGCGCATCTGTCGGAACATGCCGGAAATCGACAGGAAGACAAATAACATAAACGGAATCCCAATGATCACGCCAACTGCTTTTACGCCGTCCAACGTTCCGGTAATGATGTTAGAGAAGGCAATCATGGTTGCTAAAATCGACCAAATGATAACCCGGTTCTTGGGCGCATTTTCCGGACCATTGCTGGTGATGATACTCAGTGAAATCATCCCGGAAGTCGTCGTGGTTGCCAAGAAGATGACGACCAGCAACAGGAAGATCGGCCCCGTGACCGCAAATCCCGGCAGTTCCTTGAGCACCATAATGAACGACAGGTAGACGTTTTCCGGATTATTGGCGATGAAGTGGATGATTCTCCCGTCGCCGAAGAAGGTGTTCCAGAAGCCGTTGCCGGCAAAGACGCTAAACCAGAAGATTAGGAAGAATGTCGGCACCAGAATCGACATTAAAACAATTTGGCGAATCGTACGGCCCTTGGAGATCCGGGCGATGAAGATTCCTAAAAATGGGGTCCAGGAGAACCACCAGATCATGACGGTGTTCGGCCAAGAACCAAACCAGGTCTGATCGGAAAATGGGAAGGTGGTGAAGGCAACCGGAAAGACGTCAAGAAACGCATGGCGGATATTTTCAGTCACCAACCGCATAATCATCGTCGAATTAGTAATCATAAAGACATAAATCATCAGGATAACGGCAACGATGGTGTTCAATTTTCCCAGGGTGCCCATTCCCTTTTGAATCGGTAAAATGGCAGCAAACGTATAAATAAAGAACATGATGATTAGCAGGACAATCGAGCCGGTAGTCGAAGCAATGTCAATTCCGCTGACCGACTTAACCGCGTTTTGAATTTGAAAAATCCCAATGGCAATATGCGCGGCGATGGTCAAGGCAGCAGCACCGGCAGCGACGATGTTGGCGAAGACGGCGACGTTGGCGGCCCAGGGTTTATCGGAAAAGCCGGCCGCAATCGGTTCTCCCGGCAGGAACTTTTTGCCCTTATAGTAGGCAAAGTAGCCAATGACTAATCCCGCCATGGTATAGATGGCCCAAGCAGGTAAGCCCCAGATGAACATACTGTATTTTATGCCGTTTTCGGCGGCTTGGGCAGGCGAGATGCCCGCGGAAATCCCAACTGGTGACTGGAGATAGTGGACTAGGGGTTCTGCCACCCCAAAGTTAACAATTCCAATCCCGATTCCGGCGGTGAACAGGGTGCCGATCCAGGCAAAGGTGCTCATTTCCGGTTGGTCATCAGGTTTGCCAAGCTTGATCTTGCCGTATTTTCCGAATGCCAAATATAAACTAATCAGTAACAGGATGACGGGCATCGGCATCGTAAACCAACTGAAGTGCAGGTTGTATTGCCCCAGCAGGTTCCACAGGGTGGCGGTCATCCCCTTCGGACTAATCACCGCCCAAATGGAGAAGAAGCCGGTAAAGATGATCGATGCCCAGAACAGGAAATTCTTACGCTGAATAAATGCTTTCATTTTGAATTCACCTCAATTTAAAAGGTAAGCGACTGACAATATTGTTATACCCCCTTTCATAATATTTCAGAGATAGGATACATTAGAAATATTTGTGAAGAAATCGCTTACATCTTTTATTTATTAAAGTTAGATAAGTATAATATCTGTATAAATACTGGCCCTTCAGCATTTCTGGATTGTGCTAGGAATGATGATTAGATTCTTATTAAAGTCTACCAAAACGATTAGTTACATAATTCAATGAGCATAAAAAGACCACCCACTAGTTTTTGGGAGGCCTTGGTTATCAAATTGGGATGTCTGAACTCGGATACTTGTGCTATGCTTATTAGTGTGAGGTTGACCTACATTCTCCTCACCATATTAATTTTCATTTTTATTTTCTACCCCCAGTAGAAAATGATTCCCACAATTTTAATTTTGGACGACGGCTTGGTTCCCCCCTAGGTCGCCGTTTTTTGTTGTGGATGAGGTTAGGATTTTATTTGATGGTAAGGTTGGAAATTATGGCTTCATTAAAAAAGTGCCAACCGCTTTGGTCAGCACTCACAATGGTTCTATGCATGGATTTTTTCTTCTAGAGCTTCGGTCAGGACTTCACTAAAGTTGATTCCCTGTTCTTTGGCAGCGTCAGCCAGCGCAACTGGGATCGTGACGTTCTTGTGAACTGTGCGCTTCTTCATCTGTTTTAGTTTTTCTTTCATATTAACGCCCACCAAGCTCACGATGGCTTTTGAGTGTTCAGCCTGAACTTTTTTGACGTCAGATGGCGTTGGATAGATGGCATAATCTGGTAGGGCAACCGCAATAGCGTCGGGAGCCTCTTTCATTGCATCTGCTAAAGAGTGGCCTTGCGAGACGGTGTCTGGAATGTCTGGGAAAGTGACTGTGTAGTAACCATCATTATCAATGTGATCAAATATTGCTGGATAAACAACGTAATCTGGATTTTTCATCGCGTTAAGAGTGTACCACAAGCGGGGCTTATTTAAGCCCAGCTTGTTTAAGGATATAGTTGTAAGTTCCAGGTGCAATCACTGCCTTTTTACTGGCAAACGGCACCGTCACCTTGTGACCATGACCGTCAACAAAACGATGATGATCACCAGACTGGCGATTCGTTAATTCTCTGAAGCCATTTTCTTTTAACAGCTTTAGCACCTCGGATGCTTTCACCTGGGACACTCTTTTGCCTCCTCTCTATGTTGCTTATGATACACCCATGTGTATTTAAAATCAATACACATGGGTGTATAAACACGAAAGCAAATTATTATCTCGATTTAATTCAGAAGGATTGCTATGGCTACTTATTAATTCTGGCATTTGGTAAAATGAAATCGGTAGAAAGTGGTATGCACGACACTTTACGCATTGCTGAAGGGGATCAAATGATGAAGGACTCCAGCTATCGTGAGGGTGTAAATGCTGAAAAGAACAAACTTACTCGTCAAAGTTCGATTTAGCATAATACCCTTTCAATTGGGGCACTCTTCTTGTGTTAGTGACTACTTGGTGTTTATGAAGGGAAGGGATCAAATTCATGTTCGTGCAAGACGCTGATGGGAGCTTCATTTATATGCCAAAGGAGCCAAATATTTATCAGGCTGAGCAATATGGTCAAACCGACCTAAGATTCGTTTGCGAGGATACTGACGATTGTCTGGTTGGCCGAGAGGAAGTTTGATGTCAAGTGATTTCATCACCGGTGTGATTTGGAATGTACCGTTTAGGCTTATGATAAAGGAACGCCAGAATACTTTTTGGAAACAGCATCTGATGTCGACTTCATGAAAACAGCTAAAATTATAATGGACGGATTAGGTTTTGAAGGAATGATTAATAATCTTTAAGCCAATTTGTTCAAAATTTGAGCAAACGCCCATGCGCATTGATTATTAATACGCGTGGGTGTTTTTTAAGTAATCATTTTCCGTTGTACAACCTTTTACTAAATGCTAAAATAACTACGAAAGCGTTTTCAAAAATACATCTTAATTGGGGGATAGTGATGAAGAAATCAACGAAACAAATGATCAAGTGGGCCAGCATTGCAGTACTCACCGCCATACTTGGCGTGGGCATTGGGACTGGACACTCGGACGTCCAAGCCAGCAAAACCACCAGTTCCAAGATACCCGTTCAACTCCTGGCAATTAACGATATTCACGGCGGCCTGCAGACAACCGGTAAATTTGTCATGGACCAAACGACCGTGAATAATGCCGGTGGCCTTGCGCGACTCGGGGGTTATCTCGACCAGTCGCAGCAACAGTTTGCCCAAAAGAATCCTGGTGGGGTGACGGTTCGGCTTCAAAGTGGTGATATGGTTGGGGCAAGTCCGGCCAACTCGGCGCTCTTGGATGATGGACCGACCTTGGCCGCTTTGAAGGCGATGAAAATTCAGGTTGGGGTTCTGGGCAATCATGAGTTTGATCATGGTATCGACCAGTATTTGGCAGAAACGCAAGGCAAAACGCCAAGTACGGCTAACTTGAAGAATCAACTTCAAGTGCAAGCAATTAATGATTACCCGTTTGCCAACACTAAGATGAAGATGTTGATCGCAAACGTGATTGATAAGGCGACCAACAAGATTCCGACTGGTTATCGGCCATACACCATTCAGAAGGTTGTTGATAAAAAGACGAAACAATCAGTTCGGGTTGGCTACATTGGCATCCTGAACACCAATTTGCCGGGGATCGCCAAGAATTACAAGTTACTGGATGAAGCAACCACCATTGCCAAATACGGCCGGGTCTTGCGGGCAAAGGGCGTCAAAGCCATCGTTGTCCTGGGGCATACAGGTGCCGTCACTCAAAACTGCAAGACGACTGGGGATGCGGTCAATGATATCAAAAAGCTGACGAAGATTGATCCGCACAACAGCGTTGATGTTTTCTTTGCGGCTCACAGTCACCAATATGCCGATGGGGTTGTCAATGGGATTCCCGTGCTTCAGGCGGGATTCCAGGGTAAAGGATACTCCGAGGTCACAGGGACTTTGAACGCCAAGACTAAGGATTTCGATAAACAGGGTTTGAAAGCCCTCGTGAAGCCGGTCTATTCTCTGGCAGATGATCCGGGGTCGACGTTTAAAAACGACCAGACCTTCTATACCATCACGGACATTATTAACAGTGCCAATAGCCGGGTAGCACCAATCATCAATACGCCGGTGGGCTCGGTTGAAGGCGGTAAAACCATCAGCAATGACCTCTCAGCGACCAAGGAATCGGCGGCCGCATACGTCGTCGTTGATGCCCAACGCAACGTTGCCAATAAGGAAGGCCATAAGACGGATATTGCCGTGACCAGTAATGATTCCATTCGCAGCGCGATGAACGTGGATGGCGCCGGGAAAGTCACCCTTGGAACGCTGTATGACATGCAGCCATACGGCAACAGCCAGCCAATCGTTGAAATGACTGGTCAGGATATCATTGACTTATTAAATGAACAATACACGAAGTCGCAATTATATTTCTTACAGCTATCAGGTCTGACCCACCACTTTAAATCGGCCACGAACGGCGACCAAATCGCTGAGGTTTCTGATGTCCAAGTTGATGGCCAAGATATTAATGTGAACGGTACGTACCGGGTTTTAACCAATGACTATCTGTCCACCGGCGGCGACGGCTACCAGGCGTTTGCCAAGGGAAAAATTGTCGATAACGCCGGCCAGGACATCGATCTTTTGACGACTTACATGCAAGACAACAGCCCGATTCCAGTTCCACAATTAAATCGCAAAATTCAGGGATAATGAGAGGAAAATCTATTATGAAAATTTCAGTGAAGTTAATGACCATCATCGGCACACTCGGGATGGCGGGGACCATTGCGGTTACCATGCCAACGCAAACCATCGATGCTCAAGCGAAGACAGCGACTAAAACTGTCAAAACGACAAAAACGGTTACCATTTATTTAACCCGTCACGGTGAAACGACTGGTAACGTCATGGGCCGTGTTCAGGGCTGGAGTGATTTCCCACTGACTGCCAATGGGGTGAAGGTGGCTGATCAGCTCGGGTATGGACTGAAAGGTGTTAAGTTCAAGGCAGCCTATGCCGGGAATCTAACTCGTCAGGAAGTCACCGCCAAGGAAGCCTTAAAGTACTCTGGGAATACCAAAGTAAAAGTGAATATTTCAAAGTTCCTGCGTGAGGGCGGCTATGGTAGTTTTGAAGGCGACAGTATTGCGGCTGATAATGACAAGATTGCTGGCGTTTACGGCTATTCCTCAGGCGCCGAGTTCCAGAAGAGTACCGGCAAGAATTATTGGAATGAGCTGCAGGATGCATACTACACTTTAGATCAAGCCAACTCACAGGATACGAAGCTGGTAAGTGGGGACCGCGCAGAGAGCGCTGCAATGGTTCAGAAACGGATGACGACTGAGTTGAATACAATTGCCAAGAACACCCAAAAGCAGGGCGGCGGCAATGCGTTAGTGGTTAGCTCGGGGATGTCAATTAATGAATATCTTTCAACGATGGCACCTGATTATACCGGCGCTGCGATTCCGAATGCGGCCGTGACCAAGCTGGTTTATAAGAATGGGCATTTGGCTGTGAATGGGCCGATTGCTTCGCTGGCTTATGTTAATAAGGGTGCGGAGATGATGAAGTAACCTCAGACGGTAATGATCCCTAAATGGGTTATTTAGTGACAGGGGTATCAAGCAGTAATAAGTTGCATGGAAAGTAGGATGGTTCAAATAAAGATTAACGAACTATTGACGAAATGTGAGTTGAAAATAATTTATCAATATTTGCCTGAGATTGACGTAACGAAAGAGTTGACTGAAGATTTGTTAGCAGATTTTGAAGAGCAGGTCGATGATATCTATATTCAACTTGGATTTACAAATGAAACACTTAATAAAATTGGCAAGCAATTGGAGACCATCGTTGATAAGTTGGCGGAATCATAAGCTGGATATTGCCTAGGTGTGCAATCCATTTTTAATGGCCGGTAGATAGTCAGCCTATTAGGTAGACCGCAGTGTAACCCAAAAAATTACGACTACAGAAAAATAGTTAGAGGGTGATCGAGAATGATTGAATTTAACACTGATTCAAATCAATATCGTGTTCAGCCAGATACGATCAGTAAGTATCCTACGAACAATCTCGATCACCTAATATCTAGACTGACAGAGTTTTCTCGGTTAAATGAATTCCTGACTGAATATACAATTGCATGGTCTTGAGGAGATGCTCTAATGGCGAAGAAACAAAAGTTCAAACATTTCTTGCCCATACCGGTTGGTGAGGTCGATGAAGCTCCAATTTCGATTATTAAGGTCAACAAGTCGAAAGAAGAAATTTTAAAAGACATTGCTAAACGTCGCGGTGTTTCCGTTGAGCAAGTTAAGGCATCACTTTCAACAATTGAATAGATAGTTAATTAGCACTCTGGTGGAGGGTGCTATTTTTCTATCCAACTTTAACTCTGAATACGTTGCAAAAAGCTGTTTTTCAGTGGTGGAAGCATATGGGTCTCCGTTTTCAGTAACACCCCGTTAACTTATTCACCTAAAATGGTATACTTAATCCTGAAAGCGTTAACAAAATCCAAAGGTCGTGATGATAATTTTATACGTTGATATTTCAACTGGTTACAAGTACATCAAGGAAAAGCCAGAAATTGCACAATGCTTATCGGTTTATTTCCTAACGAATAAGAAGTTCAAAGATGACGTTTTATACTTTTACCATCCGGTTGCGCCACAGGTAATTGTGGGGGCCAATCAGAATGTTCATTTTGAAGTCAATTTAGATTACATTCACCAACACGGCATTGCCTTGACTCGTCGTGGTGCCGGCGGTGGAGCAGTATATGTGGATCCGGGTAATTTAACTTACAGCTTCAACGTTAATGATGATGGAACGAACTATATGAACTTTCGACATTTTGCGGATCCGGCAATTGAAGTGCTGCATCAAATTGGTGTCGATGCTGAAATGACTGGGCGAAACGATTTGACTGTTAATGGGCAGAAGTTTTCGGGGATGTCGACGTTAAAAATCGGCAATCGGTTTACATGTGGCGGAACATTAATGCTGGATGTTGATTTGCAATCGGCAAGTCAGGCACTTAATCCGCCTAAATCTAAATTAAAATCAAAAGGAATCAAATCGGTTAAAAGCCGGGTCACCAATCTGAGGCCTTATCTGAAAGGGAAGTTTGCGAAGTTAACGTCCGATGATCTGCAGACGATGATTCTCCAAAAAGTCTTTCACACTGAAAACCTCAAGGACATTCCGACGTATATTATGAGTGAGGATGATTGGGACAACGTTAAGCAGATTGCTCAGGAAAAGTTTGGCACGCCAGATTGGGTGATGGGCACCACGCAAGAGTTTGGGAATTATCACACGAGACACTTTGACGGGATTGGAACAGTTGGAGTTAACTATTCCGTTGAAAATGGAATCATTACCCAGGCAAAAATTTATGGTGATTTTAATAATGCTGGTGGGGATTTGCATCATATTGAGACCCAGCTGATTGGGACGCCATTTAAACGTGATAATTTGATTGAAGCGTTCAGAACTGGGGACGTTCAGAGTAATATTGGTAATGTCTCGCCAGCCGATTTAGCGGATATGTTGATAGATGATCAGTATAAGGAGGAGATTCCAAAATGAGTGGTGAAGTTCTTGGATCAATTTTTAATCAAAATGGCTATTCAACTGCCAGAATGCGGGCAGTTTGGACTGATGAAAATCGATTAAAAGTTGTCTGTCAGGTTGAAACAGCTCTGGCATATGCAATGGCAAAGGCTGGCAATATCCCCGAAAGTGCCTATCAGCAAATTCAAGCCCGCTTGGTTCCCGAAAACTTTGATCTCACTCAATTGAGGTTGGCGGCTGCTCGTTCCGGTCATTTCTTAGCAGGCTTTGTCAGCTATGCACAGCAACTGTTTGACGGTGATAGCGGCCAATATGTGCACTATGGGGCGACGAGTGAAGATATTGAGGATACCTGCTATGTGATGCAGCTAAAGCAGGCTGATGAGATTATTCTGGACTATTTAGAAAAATTTGGTTCGGTCTTATATCAGTTGACGGACAAATACAAAAAGACCCTTACCGTCGCGATGGCCCACCGAACCTATGCAGCACCAACGACTTTGGGGTTTAAGTTGGGCATTCACCTGAACGAACTGGATTATCTCATGCGACGACTGAAAGCGGTTGGTAAATTTACCTTTGCCGGCTCACTTGCCGGAGTAGAAGGCCTGTCCACGATGCTGGGAGATCACTATGAACAGGTCGAAGCTGATTTTTGCAACCATCTCAACCTGGCTGTGCCGGAAATGTATTGGCATACTCAACGGGAACGGTTCACGGAATATTGCAATGTCTTAACGATGACTGCGCAGTTGTTGGGTAAACTGGGTCGAAACTTGTTGGTTATGAATCAAACTCAAGTTGGTGAATTTCACGAAACCTATGCCAAAGGCCGCCAGGGATCAACGGTTATCCCAACTGTTGAAGAACCATATATGTGTGAGGCAATTGTTAACTTGGCGACTGTTATTCGAAATGAAATGCCACTGATGTATGATACGATGCAGGTGACTGGCGAGAAGGATACAACGGTTTGGCGGGATATTTATGTGGTGCTGCCGGAGATTACCATGTATTTGTCAGGTCATCTTAACTACGCCGTTACCGTTTTATCCAAAGGTTATTTTGATACGCAACGAATGGCCAAAAACTTCGACTTGGATGATGGGACGATGTATTCTGGCGCAATCATGATGGCGCTTGGAAAGTATATTGGTCGGCAGAATGCCCATGAGCTGTTGGTCCGGTTGCGGGTTGAAGCTGATGACCAGGACGTTTTGCTTTGGGATTTGTACTACTCTGATAAGGAGATTGCCAAGTACCTTTCTCGAGACGATTTAAATCGGATTATGTCACCAGAGAATGTTTTGCCTCATGCTGTCGAGAAGACTGAGAAAATATTGAGGCTGTATCGGCAGCGAAATGGGTCTGATATGGTAAGCTCTCATTAAGGGTGGATAGTTTTAAATCTTAAACTGGGTTAGTAACGGTGTTTGTTTATTGTATCCCCCCCAACGTATGTGGGTGTGAACCCATATGGCCTAAATTACGAGGAGTGTGAACTATGAAGAATGAAGACGAAAGATTAGTTGACCAAAGCCTGGAAGAGTTGAAACGTTATATTGACGGTGATAGTTCAGATGTCACTATCAAAAAAATCAATTCAGGTATCAGATATGAGTCATGATGATATTAAGTAATTCAGGAATCAAGTGGGCATTACACAACAATCATTGGCGGCCTACATTGGTGTATCTATTAGAACAGTTCAAAGCTGGGAGATAGGAAGAACCCACCCAAATCCGGCTGCAAGACGGCTACTTCAGTTATTGATTAATAATCCTGCGCTGCTGAATGTTTTTATTAATGAAAGTGAATTGATTAGCCAAAAATAGGTAGCTTGGTATTTTAATTGGTTTAATAACAGCGTTTGTTTAGTGTATTCCCCACACAAGTAGGGGTGATCCTGACAAATGAAGGAGATCAAAAGTAATGACTAAGTATTCCCCACGAATGTAGGGATGATTCTATATCTATTTACTAAAAGATATAAAGATAAGTATATTCCTACATTTGTAGGAGTTTCCAAAATAGCACCCAACCAGCTGGCTTCCACCAACTAGTTGGGTGCTATTTATATCTAGCCTATTGATCAACTAAATTTGTGCTATGGATACGACACTTTTGAACTATAATGTTCATTCAGTTGTTACTTATAGTTGTCCAACATCTTAAACTGACGATGATCTTGGAAGTAAGCCCCAACCTTCAGCAGCAATTTATCATTCCCCTTAGCCGCCTCAAACTGAATCCCAAGCGGCATCTTTTGCTTGCTGACATAGGTTGGTAAGCTGATTGCGGGTTCGCCAGAGAGATTTGCCAGCTGGGTAAACGGCGTTTTGGTCAAGCCGTGCAGCCAAGCATCATAAATGGTTTGAATCTGCTGGTCATGATCAAGGCTGCCGATTTCTCTGAGTTTGTCCACGTTTTGCGGGAGATATGCCGGATCGGTATTCTTCGGTGCGGTAACCGCTGTTGTTGGAGTCAGATAGAGTGGGTATTTCTTATGAAACGCCGTCATCTGTCGGTTAACCAAATCAAGTTCATTTTGAACAGTCGTATCCGCATTAGCCGGCTGCTTTTGGTCAGCCTGGTAAAGCGCCCAAGTCATTGGTGAAACATCATCGAAGGTCATATTTCTACCAGTAGCATTCTTGATCAGCGTGTTGGCGCTAGTCCCAGTTCCGGTTGATTCCAAATAGTAGATGTGCATCAATTTAACACCATCCACAGGCGAATTAGCTTTAACAACTTTAAAGCCTTTTGATTTCAGGAACGAAACGGCTTGTTTGACTGCATTAACGGCGTCTTTACTAACAGGTGTGCCAACTGGTGACTTAGTTGAATAAGCAATTGGAATTTTCTTGATATTTTTCGGAACGGCTTTTAACATCGCATCACCGGAGTGATCAGAGGTTGCCAGCATGCCATTAAACAGGGTCTGCATATCCTGAATATTTTTGGCGTCGGCAAAGTTCACCGAAGATGGGGTGGTGTCGTCGCCTTCAATGACACCTTGAGTGGGTTTCAAACCAATGACCCCGGTCCATGATGCCGGAATTCTCAGCGAGCCGCCCGCATCATTACCGGTTGCGACCGGAACGATGTCGTCCGCCACGCTGGCCACGGCACCACCTGACGAACCACCGGTATTATCGGCGAGATTCCAAGGGTTATGAGCAACGCCATTTAATGCTGAGTTGGTAATGTTAATTAAGCCAAGCTCTGGAAAATTGGTTTGGCCGATCACGATGAAGCCCATTGACTGCAACCGTTGAACAAAGGAGCTCGTTGTGGTTGCTTTTTGATCAGCTAAGGGAACTAAGCCGCGGGTGTTTGACGACCCCAGAATTGGTTGACCCAAGCCTTTGATTAACAACGGAACACCATAAAATGGCTGCCCGGTATCCTTCAAGTTGGCGGCTTCTTTCATGGCCTGATCTTCTCTTAACGAAATCACGGCATTCAGCTGAGGATTGTCAGCTTTGATTTTCGCAACAGCGTGTGCAATCAGTTGCTGTGGCGTTACCTGGCCACTACGAACTAGTTTGGCAAGTTGCGTTGCGGAGGAGTGTTCATACGTTGCGTCGGAAATATTCGGCGCAGATGTGGCCGTAGAAGTGGTTGCCGGTGTGTCGGCCTGAATGCTCACTGAGTTGGTGGCTGCAACTCCAAATAGAATTAAAGATGTTCCCAACAAGAGTGAACGGCGTAAATACTTCATAAAATTACCCTGAGTTTCCATGATTGCCTCCCTCAAACAAGATTGTTGTACCATGGAATATGTTAAGCGGTTTCATGGGGATGTCAAGGGGGTGGAGGTGTTTTGTGATTAGCTTGTTGACTTCGATTCCGCCATTGATTAGTCTAATTAACGAGTGGACTAACCTGTAAAAAAGTGCCGTCGATTATAATTTGATGGAGGTGTAATCATGCATCAAAAAATTATTGCAGCTATTTATGACTGGCTGATTGTCATTCTTGCCTTATTTTCGATATTATTGGTAGTCTTGGATTTCACAAAGACCATTAATTTGGACGCTATGCCCTGGTTTTTTGTTGATAATGGGATTCTCCTGATTTTTACAGTTGACTATTTCGCTCGTTTACTTGTAAGTAAAAACAAGTGGGAGTTTTTCAAGCATAACATTTTTGATCTATTAGCGATTCTGCCGTTTTATTCGGTATTTAGCTTTTTCCGATTTGCACGTGTATTCCGCATAATGAGATTGGTCAGAGCATTTAGATTCGTACGGCTAATTGGTTTCGTTGGAAAAGTCCAAAAGTACACCTCTAAATTTTTAAAGACGAATGGTTTGATTTACCTGCTTTGGGTCAGTTTGGCAGTGTTAATCATTTCGGCGACATTATATTCGTTGGCTGAAAACGTTTCGTGGAGTGAATCGCTGTGGTGGGCGATTACAACCGCAACCACCGTTGGTTATGGGGACATTTCCCCACACACCCTTGTTGGAAAAATCGCCGCGGTGCTGCTGATGATGGTTGGAATTGGCGTTATTGGGTCGCTCACGAGTGCGATGACCACATTTTTTACGAATAAGGAAAATGAGGATCATTCGGCTAAGATATATCGAAAGCTAGAGAGGATTGAAATGGAGAATGTGGAATTGACGAGGGAAATGGAGCGATTGGAGAAGAAGTTAAATAAATAACCATATTTTGATATCTTATTATAGGGGGGTGCGATGTGTGAAAATAGTTGGTGACTCTATAATTCTCTAAATGCGGCCAAGTCTTACATGGATATGCCTTTTCTGCTGACAATCGGAGTGAATGCAAGTCAAAAAAAATATGAATGATATAATTCTTTCTTTTGAATGAGCGTGTTACATATGAATAATTTCTAATGGGGGAAACTTATGAGAAAGCTTAGTATGAAAATATCTGAGCCACTTAAAATCAAACTTTATCATTATTATCGAAGAGCGCTTGATTTGCTATCGAATCATGGTTGGCAATTCTTCTTAATAATAGTAATGGTGGGTTTTCTAAGTGGCTATTTTGGGGATTACACTAATTTAAACGGAGAAGTTGGAAGAGTCGTAGCGTTGATAATTAACGCAATGAAACGAATGAAATTATCGGTAATTGATATTTGTTCAATTGCATCAGTATTGTTTGTTGCATTGACGTTTTGGACTCAAATTTATGATAAGAGGCGGCAGGCGGCTGTTCATGTAGCTACTTGGTATAAGGAAAAGGGACTTACAGGTGAGGGAATTGTTTCAAATGGTAATGAATTCCCCATTTACAATGTCATAGCCTTTGTGGTTCCGAATGACTTTTCAACCAAAAGTGTGAAGAAAGTTTTTCGAATGAGCCTTTCATCCGCATCTACTGATGATGAATGGAAAGTGGGGATTTTTCACGATAAATTGAGCAAAAAAATGGCCCATGTTGAGAAACAACAGCGCAAAAGGGAAAATAAATTTCACGGTATACGGTATTGGGAGGTCTTTCCACCCGGTAAATCTTCTTTCTTATTTGATAATAATCACAGTATGGGTAACGAGCATAAAATCCCTGGCGTTTTCTTTACGGATAATCAAAACGTGCAATGGCTTAGAGACATTGACGGTAACTTAAAGCGAAAAGGGTATGTGAAATGTGCGCAAAAGATGGGGTTAATTTACAAGCATGTCTAGGAGTGTTTGTGTAGACTACATTAATTGAATTCCCAGTTGGAGATAAGATATTCGTATATATAAAAGCGCCCTCATGGTACACTTAAAGCAAATTTAGAAAGGAAGCGTACACAATGCGATACAAACTGACCGCTAAACAAATTGAAGAATTGCCTTTCAGTCATGGCCTAACTTGGGGTGGCTTCACTGGCATGACGTTTTTACGCGATGATAATGAACTGGATACTACGACTTTAAGTTTAATTGATAACTTTGAACATGCAGTAACCCCCTTAAGACACGCTGAAAGAGCTGAGCGGACCCATCTAATTGAAGGCCGACTTCTACACCCCGTTGCCTTAACTAAAGGAACCCAAGAGGAACGGAATACTGCTGAACGGCGGCTAAAAGATCGGTCAGGTATTTCGACGGATTACTTTTTAGACCCCAAGTCTTACCCAGAGGCTTACAAAGATAAAGCAGACACCGGCAACCCTGTAGCTGATATTATTGGCGGGGTGTTGCTCTGAAAGTACGCAGCCGGGGGCTTTAGCCATCCATCAGGCCAAGATGAAGACGACAAATATTAGGGGGTAACCAAAATGTTTGGACTATTTAAGAAACCCAAAAAACAGTATCAATTCAACTTAAAACCCACATCCACTATAACGCGACCAAAGCCAACAACTGATAAAGGAGGAGAACAAATTAAGTTAATTGAGGATTATTTGAAAGATCAGCCGAAAGCCAAGCAAGAAGCTGGCAAATGGCTGTTGTTCGATAGTAATCGATACTACGATTTCCCCAGTCAGTTGTTTCAGCAGATTCAGATTTATCAATCGAAGAATCTCGACGGCACCAGTGTCACCCAAGACCCATTAGTGGCTGTGGAAATCTTTGATAGTGATCCGAAGACTGTTAAGGAGCTAGTGGCAGCTAACAAGGATCAGGCAATTTTAGAGGAGGTTGAACCTTATAACACGGATCTATATAACAAACGAGTTTTTGGAATCCTGATGTATGAGGTAGTGGCTAAGGAGCTGTTGGTCAACGCTTTACACAAGCAGGTCAAGAGTTACCGAGGTTACATAAAATAAGGTGGAGATTCATCATACAAAGGCTACCTCTAGTTTGGTGTGTTGTCCTCCATCAAATATCTGGTACGGTTTTTGGTACTATTCAAGTCATTTAATATTTGATTGAGAGGAAATAGCTATGTTGTTATGTGTTTTTCGTATGTAGAAAAGTCTAATATCCATATAGTTATTTAGTTCACTTTGAGTTATTATAATGATATACTCTGACAACACTAAGTAAGAAGCTTTTTTCAGTGTTGGGTTATTGTTGAGAGATTGTTTTCGGTGTCACATTTTCAATGCCGTTTGAGTAATACATATAATTACTGATACTAAAATTTTCAGCCGTGAAATAGCGTCCAGTTAGAGGAGCTAACAGGAATGATTGCTAAATTTAAAATACCTCGTTTGCTAATAACTGCCCCTTTATCAATCATCATTCTAATTGGAATGGGTACTTTTGCCAGCCATTCTTGTGCTGCTGCGCGTGTTTCCCCGGTGATGGATGATCAGCTGCATATTTTGACGGACTCTCAGAAGGAGCAAATAGCGGCAGAAAATGAAAAGTTGTCCCATAAGCCTACCAAGCAGCAGATTTGGTTTATTTCAACGGACAAGACACCGAGTGATTTTGATAAGGTTAATAGTCCTTTGGATCTGGAAACTATCAGCGAGTCTGGGTTTAGTTTGCTGAATTTACAACAAGCCACGTTGGATTTTGTGAATGACCTTACCAGTGAGTATACGGATCTTAACCAAGACTCAGATGATCCAACCGAAAAGCAAGCTTTTAATGAAGTTGGTGATTATGTGACGATTATCTTAGTTGCACCTAACTTTAAGTATTCGGTCATGCCATTATTATCTGGAGACTCACAAGTTCATATTAGTGACGTTCGCGACTTTATCATGACCCGCCAGCTGAATTTTAAAGATGACAGCCAAGCTAACGTGATGCACACCGTGAATTTTGTGAGTGCCTTCTTGAACACAAAAGCAACCAACAAGGATGACGATGGCGGAATAACGTTTGGTGAATTAGTTTGGATCTTGATTGGCCTGGTTGTGGTGCTTGGAATTGTGCACCATATTAGGCATCGAAATGATCCACACAAGCCTTTCGGTATCAGTCCTGAAATGGATGATGCTTCTGCTAAGTATGATAATGGATGGCTTGATGGCGTTTATTATGGGGAGAATAGTGGGGATGATTCGTTTAAGAATTAGTCTGGACTAAGCGAATAGTTTCTACCTTAGATTATTCATTGAAGGGAGAGGCCATCATGAGTTCTCAAGAAATAACCGACTCAAATCAATATACGCCAGTTCTCAACCCGCTATACATTGAACAATACGGATATACATACTTGTTGCCGATGACCTTTGTAAATACTCTTGTGCCAACGTTTGATACCAAGGATACAACTAAACTGTTATTTATTGATACGTATAACATGACGTTGGTAGGTAAAACAGGAATGTATTACGGGAGGCTTGAACCTATTTCCATGGATGATTACAGACCGTACTATTGGGTACGTCCACATGGCTTCTTTGATGATCCGGTCACCTTTGATGATAAGGTCAGGGAATATATTAAAGCTCATAAGTCTGATTTTGGGGAATCAATTCGAAAAGATTATAGAATCATGCAACAAGCATTCATCTATGCAAAGGACCGTCCACCTTTGCTGCTGGATGATCCACCGGAGTATCCAAGAGATACTAGTGACCACTGGGGGACTTTATGGCTGGATTCTCTATAGCTGGGTTTATGAATGGTGGATGGGGTCATAAGAGGTAAGATGATTTGCTGACACTAAGTCAATACAATATCTCACAAATTTATTATGAGAATTTCTTAAAAAGGGGTCTGAATGTTGAGTGATGTTATAAGATGCGCATTGAATATTGATCAAGTAAGTAGTCCGAATATTATCCAGTTTTTCGCAGAAGCAGGAATTCGAATTCTAGATTTTAAAGATGCAAATGAGGTGAACATTCCTCTATCTTTTTTAAGGAAGGTGTATCAAAAAATAGGCCTTTATTTTTTAGACTCGTCGCGGAATTCGGACTGAGAGGATATCAAGTAATCTCTGATAGTAATTCTAGCTTGTTTTATACAGACGTTGATTTCTTTGATAATGAAGAACTGAAACTTGAAAGCTAATAATCACGCCAAAGGCGTGTGGTTATTGGCTTTTTTGGCAAAAAAATAAACGCAAGCTCTCCTGCGTTGTATACTTTAGTCGACCAAAACCAAGATACAAAGGAGACTTACGTCATGAATATTATAAGACAAAAAAATACAGAA
>NZ_BDGB01000007.1 GCF_002157585.1 Lentilactobacillus parakefiri | reverse complement strand
ATTGGTGAACAAAAGTATCCACACTATGCATTCTGGGACGAGCTTTTAAAGCTGTAACCAAAGCATTACAGAAGGTTTGACAGTGGTCAAAGAGTCCACGATAACAGCTGTTTAGCCGGTGCTTACGATAAACTGCTTCGCCAGTTTCCGCCAGATACGACTGTTCAAAGATACGTGTATTAGCGTTAATCTGTGTTGTTGTCCCACGTCTCAATTCACGTGAAATCGTGCTGGGATCACGATGAAGTACCTTGGCAATCCGGCGGATGGACCAATCTAAGTCCCTTAGAGCTTCAATTCGAC
>NZ_BDGB01000006.1 GCF_002157585.1 Lentilactobacillus parakefiri | reverse complement strand
ATCAGCTAACACTACAGCTTGTGGTTTGAACTTAAACAATTCATCTGGGCGGCATTCTTAAAATGTAGATAAACTACAGGAGGCGAAAGCCTATACCAGTTGGATCCGAATCCAATGAACAATTAGAGAATATCACACAGCATCCAAACAGTGAAGCTGGTCAATACTTGAATACATTTTTAATAATACGAGGAGGTTATATCATGGCGGATTTAACAAATAAAGTTGCAATTATTACTGGTGCTGCCAGTGGGATGGGAACGGCATTTGCCAAGAACTTTATCGATCACGGCGCCAAGGTTATTATTACGGACGTCAATGATCAGAATGGACGGAAAGTCCAACAGGCGCTGGGTGACAACAGTCTTTTCTTGAAACAAGACGTTTCTTCAGTAGACGATTGGCAACACGTTGTCGCTGACGCTGAAGCCAAATTTGGTCCAATTAATGTCCTCGTCAACAACGCAGGTATTGGAATTATGAAACCAATCGATGAAATAACTCCGGCCGAATACGACAAGGTCATCAAAATTAATCAATATTCTGTTTTCTATGGAATGAAATATGTCCTTCCATCAATGAGGAGAGCCGGTGGCGGTTCCATAGTCAATATTTCTTCCATTGGTGGCTTAGTTGGAATGCCTATTTCAATTGCTTACGGTGCCAGCAAATATGCCGTCCGTGGAATGACAAAGGATGCAGCGCTGGACCTAGTTGGTGACCATATCCGGATTAATTCAGTTCACCCAGGTGTTATCCAAACACCAATTTTAAATGATATTCCTGATGAACAAAATGAAGCAAGTCTGAAAGAAATTCCCATGGGAAGATTCGGTAAGCCTGAAGAACTTGCCAACGTCGTTAACTTTCTCGCTTCAGATGAAGCCAGTTATATCACTGGGCAGGAATTTACTGCAGATGGCGGCTACACAATGAAATAGACAAAAAGCGTTTCGGCCATATTGGCCAAAACGCTTTTTATTTTGAATTAGATTGTCTTCAGTTTACCTCTAAAATCATCTAACGACTGATAGCCTTTTTTATCCATGATTTCTTTTAATTCTTTAGAAATCCGTTCAAATATCGGTGTTCCTTCGTAGCCAAACGCGGTCCCAATTTGAACCAAATTGGCACCACAGAGCACGTGTTCGAAGACATCCATGCCTGACTTGATGCCACCGGTACCAATGATCGAAATTTCGGGGTTCAAACGTTGGCGAAGGGCGCGGACATTTGCCAATGCGGTTGGCTTCACATAGTCGCCACCCAGGCCGCCAAAGCCGCCTTTAGGTTTGATAACGACTGATTCAGTTTCCGGATCAACTACCAAACCATTACCGATTGAATTAATCACGTTAATGTAAGTAATTGGGAAATCGTTCAACACTTCGGCAATCCCATTAAACTGGTTAAAATCGAAGTATGGTGGCAGCTTCAAGCCAAGTGGCTTCTTGAAGAACTTGAAGGTTGACGTTAAAACGTCCCGGACGGCGTCAAAACCATAACCGACTTGAGATTTTCCTTTAACGTTTGGGCAGGAAAGATTCAACTCTGTCAAGCCAGAGAATGAACTTTCCTAGACTTTTTTGAGCATTTCAATGTTTTGGTCAATTGACAGGCCGGCGATGGATAAGATCACTTGTTTACCATTCTTACCTTGGTTTTCTTCAGCGAATTTTAAATAATAATCAATCCCATGGTTAGGTAGGCCCATCGAATTAATACTGCCAAGCGGTAATGCCTTCATGCGGGGGCTTTCGTTGCCGGCCCGCTCTTCCGGCGTCGCACTCTTCGTGACACAACCGCCAGCCATTGAATCCAATGTCTTATTGAGTTCATCCGTGGTTGAACAGCGAACGCCAGCTGCGTTTAACAGTAGGTTGTCGAATTGGTAGTCACCAATGTGTGATGCCAGTGAAATATTATTTTGCATTTGCTTCCTCCCGTTTTGTCCAGTCCCAAGGGGCTTTGTGCCAAGTTGATAAACGTGAATATTCTTCATCTGAGAATTTATTCTCTTTATGCCCTTGAGCAATTAAATCAGCGTAACTCAATAATGGTACCAATTTGGTATCGGCGTCAGCAAAGTTCTTGTCGGCATCCGGTAACCCGTATGTGAAGACCGAAGCGACCCCGATGACGTTGACACCTTCATTGCGAACCGCCTTAACGGCACCCAAAACACTGCCGCCAGTAGAAATCAAATCATCAATCAAAACGACTTTGTCATCTTTTGTAATCCGCCCTTCGATCTGCTTGCCGGCACCATGGTCCTTTGGCTTAGCCCGCACATAAATTAACGGCAGATTCAATCTTTCGGCCACCCATGCTGCATGGGGGATCCCCGCAGTGGCAACTCCGCCAATGACGGTCGCATCCGGATAATGCTGCTTGATGTTTTCAGCCAGGCCGTCAGCAATCATATCTCGAAGTGATGGAATCGAAATGGTCAATCTAAAGTCGGTATAAATCGGTGACAGGATTCCACTGGCATATCTAAAGGGCTTCTCCAGATTAATACTGACAATTTGATGATCAATTAGTGATTGAATAATTTGATTAGTTTGCATAATTCCACTCCTCCAACATTTTGTGATAAGCAGCAACTGGATCTTCGGCCCGAATGATTGGTCGGCCAACAACTAAAGCTGAACTGCCGTATTCAGCTGCCTGCTTCGGTGTTGCTGTTCGTGACTGGTCATCCTTAGGGAAGTTAGCTGGTCGAATGCCAGGCGTTACATATAAGAAGTCGTCGCCAACTTGCTCTTTCAAAGAACTCACTTCCAGTGGTGATGTAATCACCCCATCAGCACCAGATTTCTTAGCCAGCTTAGCAAGCGAAACAACCTGGTCGACCATGTCTAACTTGCAATTCTGTTCGTTTTCCAAAGCGTCCTCGGTGATTGAAGTCAATTCGGTTACTGCAAGTAATTTGGGGGTTGGCACACCAGCCTCTTCACTACCCAGTTCAAGGCCTTCTTTGGCAGCCGCAATCATTTCCGAACCACCCAGCGCGTGAACCGTTGTATAGGTAACACCCATCCGACCGATTTGCATCATTCCCATCTTAACGGTGTTAGGGATATCTTGAAGCTTGAGGTCTAGGAAGATTTTGAAACCTTTGTTCAACAGTTCCTTCACAATTTTCGGCCCTTCGCCGTAAAACAGTTCCATGCCAATCTTAACGGTCATGCCCTCATCAGTTGGAAACTGGTCAATAATCTTGAACAAGCCTTCTCGATTCCAAACATCAAGTGATACAATCAGTGGTCCTCGCATAATTACCCTCCTGGTTAATGACAGAAAAAGAGCCCGAGACTGTTGAATTCAGTACATCCCTGTACGTCATCCCACAAAATCACGGACTCTTGGATTAATTTGTCGTCCGCTTTTGGCCTCTCTGAACCAAATTAAAGCTCTTTTATTTGCTTATAACTCTATCACGATGGTGGGCGTTGTTCAAGGGAAACTTGTTGGACAAATTAATTGAATTAGAAGCAGCTTCCGTGTATACTCTGTGTACACAAAGTAAGAAGGAGGCGGCTGCTATGTCCGTGAAAATTCGCAAGGTTGGTAACTCTAACACACTGACTGTTCCGAATAATATCAAACCTATTGCACATGAATTCGACGTCTTTCAGGGAAGAGATGGGGTCATTGTTTACGTTCCAAAGCATCACAATCCATTTCATGACGAAGCGTTCATCAAATCCCACGATTTAAAACAGACTGAAGAATTTGGGGGAAAACTCATTGGCAGAGAAATCCCGTAAAACCAACCTATACATTCCCAATCAACAAGACGTTATTTACATTGACTTCGATCCAGCGGTTGGTCACGAGATTCGCAAAAGACGACCAGCTTTAGTCTTAAGCAACCAGGGCTATAGTCGACTAACACACTTGGTGGTAGTTTCGCCAATCACCCATGCAACCAACAATTCACTACAAGCGAGTGGGTTTCTGGTTAAGATTGACACTAAGGAAATTGACGGCTTTGTCAATCCACTTCAATTTTTCACCTATGATTTTCAAAGACGCCATGCAGAATTTGTCACATTAATTGATACCCCCTCTTTTGTTCGGGTCAAACAAACAATCACAGATATTCTAAATTAACGACCTTGCAATCCCGGTACATCCATGTAATAATGTGAACAGCAAAAATAAAGAATGTCAGCGAGCATTCATTTGGAGGAATACGACATGGAAAATACCAACGCAACACTTACGCACAGCCATACTTTTACGAAGAATCAGAAATGGGTCATTGCTTCGACCAGTTCTGGATTCGCGCTAGAAAATATGGATGTGCTATTTTTATCCTTTGCAATGAGTTCAATGATTGGCCAGCTTCATCTTAGCGGTGGTGCTGCCGGTTTGATTGGTTCAATCACCAACTTGGGAATGCTATTCGGTGGCATTATGTTCGGCCTGATCGGTGATCGCTTTGGCCGGGTGAAGACTTTCACCTACACGATCTTCATCTTTGCATTTGCGACTGCGATGATGGCCTTTGCCAACAACATCACCTTGATTTACCTATTAAGATTCTTGGCAGGAATCGGTGCCGGTGGTGAATATGGCGTCGGCATTTCAATGATTGCCGAATCTTTCCACAAGAACCAAATCGGTAAGATGACTTCGGTTGCCGCAATTGGCGGCCAAATTGGTGCCATTCTGGCAGCGGTAACGGCTGCAATTGTCATTCCGCAGCTGGGCTGGCACGCACTGTTCCTGGTTGGAATTGTTCCGGTTGTCCTCACTTACTTTGTTCGCCGTCACTTGAGTGAAACCCAGGAATTTGTGGCAGCCAAGAAAATGGAGGCCGAAAAGAAGGAATCAACCACCAGCGCCGTCTTCAAATACATGTTCAGTTCACCCAAATTAGCTTACCAAAGTTTTGCCCTGATGATTATGACCACGGTTCAAATTGCCGGCTACTTCGGCCTAATGAACTGGCTGCCGATCATCGTTCAAAAACAACTCAGCTTAAACGTTTCCGGATCTTCTCTGTGGATGATTTCAACGATCATCGGCATGAGCCTGGGCATGATCACATTTGGCTCGATTCTTGATTACTTTGGACCTCGACGGGCATTCGGAATCTTCTTGATTGCTTCAGCTGCGATGGTCTTCATGATTACCTTGGCTCACAATACCATTTCATTGTTAATCATTGGCGCCATCGTCGGTTTCTTCTCCAACGGAATGTTTGGCGGTTACGGCGCGGTTATCAGCCGCTTGTATCCAACCGAAATCCGATCCACAGCCAACAATGTCATCGTCAACATTGGCCGAGCAGTCGGCGGTTTTTCATCAGTTGTCATTGGTATCTTAATGGATCACTACTCATTGACCGTTGTTATGGGCTTCCTCTCAATTCTCTACATTATCAGTTTCATCACGATGATGACGTTGCCAGGATTAAAAAAACTGAGTTTAAAGCATGCCTAATTGAATCAGAATCGCTTAAAATCGTCGACACCCAGTCGGCGATTTTTTCTTCATTTGAATAAATGCTTGTATAGGGCGATAATGGTTGTATAGACTCATTAAGGAGGACCCGCTGTGACCACTGAACTAGAGAAATGCCTAAGCGGTGAATTATACGACGCCCATGATCCCTACTTCAAAAGGCAAAAAGCCATTGCCAACCAGTTCTTGCAGGAATATAACCGGACGGGTTACGCTGATTCCGAAAAACGATCCCAGCTGCTGCGGGAGCACCTTGGCGCAATTGGAGACTACGTTACCGTTGGAACCCCATTTTTGTGCGATTTTGCCAATAACATTCACTTAGGATCTAAAATATCTATCAATATGAACTGCAGTTTGATGGATTCCGGGAAAATCACTATCGGCGATGAAACCATGATTGCGCCAAACGTCCAGATTTATACCGGTACCCATCCGGTGAAAACTGAAGAACGCTTAAATTCGAATTGGCGTCAGCATAAAGAGCAGCATTTTGTCATGACCCGTTCACTTCCGGTCACGATTGGTAAGCAGTGTTGGATTGGCGGCGGGGTCATCATTTTACCCGGCGTCACAATTGGCGATGGTTCGGTGATTGGCGGTGGAAGTGTCGTCACAAAGGACATCCCGGCAAACGTTGTTGCGGTGGGGAATCCCTGTCATGTACTTCGAAAGGTAGGTCAAAAATAGTAATGGAAAAAATTATTGCGTTTGATATGGATGGAACGGTTGCAGAAACTTTCCCGGTGATTTTTGATTCGTTTAGAAGGACCGTTCACGATTATACTGGCAAATGGATCAGCAACCAGGTCATCTTGGCCACTTTTGGAGCAAATGAAGTTGGGATGCTAAAGGAGCTGATTCCCGATTATTCCGACGAAGTGTTACAGAGCTTTCATGAAAACTATCGTCGCGCACATCTACAATTGCGCCACCCATTTGAAGGAATCGAAAAACTCATCAAGGAGCTGCACGAGCGTGATGTGATTACACCAATGATTACCGGCAAGGGTGAGCAAAGTCTTCAGGTCAGCCTAGATTCTTTGGGATTAGCAGATTCGTTCTCCCCCGTTCTGTCTGGTTCTCCTGATGGTTCAATCAAGGCCAAACAGTTCGGCGACGTCATCAAACAGTTTGATATTGCCAAAGACGACATGGCATACATTGGCGATGCCCCAACCGACGTCGTTGCCTGCAACGAAGCCGGCATCAAGTGTTATTCGGCTGCTTGGTCGATTAATGCCAAGACCAAAGAACTTGAGAAAATCAATCCCGATGAAATTTATACTTCGGTTGATCAGCTCAAAGAAAAATTAATTAACGATTAGAACGATATTCAATTGAGGCCACGTGTTGGAATACACGTGGCCTTTGTTTGATTTAATTATAATAAACACTCTAATAATCCAGTGCCAATTGGCGTATACTTTATGTCAATTAAACATTTTCAATTAGAAAGGACTTGATGATTACATGAAAATTGAAGAAGGCTACATGCCTTTTAAAGGCTACAAAACTTATTATCGAATTGTCGGCGAAAAGGCTCCCGGCAAGGCGCCATTATTACTGATTCATGGAGGACCAGGCTCTTCTCATAACTATTTTGAATTGCTGGATAACTATGCCGAGACCGGCCGCCAACTAATCATGTACGACCAAGTTGGTTGTGGCAAATCCTCGATTCCTGATGACGAATCCATTTACGTTAAGGAAACTTGGGCAGAAGAACTGATCGCCCTTAGAAGATACCTTCACCTAGACGAAGTCCATATGCTTGGCCAATCATGGGGTGGTATGCTGGAGATGCTGTACCTCACCCATTACAGCCAAGAGGGCGTCAAGAGTGTCATGATCGACGGCTCTCCTTCTTCCATCAAATTATGGATTGCTGAACAACATCGACTCATCAAATATCTCAGCTATGAAGATCGACAAGCCATTGCGGAAGCTGAACGAACCGGTGATTTCAGTGGTCCCAAATATTTAGCCGCTAATGACCGTTACATGGAACGTTACTGCTGGGATGATCCGGATGAAAATTCATCAGAACCACTTCGGCGCCCAACGAATGGTAAGAAGGCCAGCTTGATTGCCGAAGGGCCCAACGAATTTACCGAAAATGGGACAATTAGTGACTTTGACGTGACCGACGACTTGAAGAATATTCACGTGCCAGTCTTAGTCACAAATGGGACTGACGATCTTTGCACGCCATTGATTGCCAAAACCGTGTACGATCACATCCCCAATGCCAAGTGGCACCTATTTGCCAATAGCCGTCATCTGGCTCTATTGGATCAGCACGATGAATTTATTGGCGTACTCGATCACTGGCTGAACGAGAATGATTAACGATGAAAATTATTATCTCACCCGCGAAGAAAATGGTCGTGAATCAAGACGACTTTGATGTTCAGGGGATGCCGGTTTACCTCGATCAGGCCACTGAAATTTTGCAGGCATTACGACAGCTTGATTATGAGCAGTTAAAGAAGCTGTGGCATGCCAGCGAGAAGCTGACTCAGGCGAGTTACGCGCAATTACAGCACATTGACCTGCGACATCGACTAACACCCGCCATCCTGTGTTTTTCGGGCATTCAGTACCAGTATATGGCCCCTGACCTATTGAGTGAGGATTCACTAAAGTATCTGCAAACTAACTTACGCATTCTATCGGGTTTTTATGGAATTTTGAAGCCTTTTGACGGCGTTGCTCCCTATCGGTTAGATATGGATACTCGCCTGGCAATTCCACCAGCCAAAAACATGTACGAATACTGGGGTGATCGAATCTATAAAATGCTTGCAAATGATGGCCCAATCATCAATCTGGCCTCCCAAGAGTATTCCAAAACAGTCACCAAGTTTTTGACGCCAAATGATCAGTTCATTAACATCACTTTCGGCCATGTAGTTGATGACCAAATCAAGACCCGGGCCACTTTTGCAAAGATGGCTCGAGGTGAAATGGTCCGGTTTATGGCAGAAAAGCAAGTTAACGATGTTGAAGAATTGAAGCAATTTGATTCTCCTAATTATCAGTTTGCAGAAACTTATTCATCAGCAACCAATTTCGTATTTCTCCGACAAAAATAATTTTATAGTTCAAGGTGCCTTCTCCTTCAAATGATTTGGCACCTTTTTATGGTGATTATTTTTTATATGCAAGCAAGCACTTGCACTCAAACAAAAATAGTGTTAATTTAAAAATCGTTAAAAACAAATATTTTTGGAGGCGCCACTATGAACTTAAAAAAATTTATCACCAGTAGAGGACCAATTCTAGCATTAGTTGTTGCTCTGCTCTATGGCATTTTTATCTTCGTTATTTATTACACCGGATACCACGCAATGCCAACAAACATGGACAAACTACCGGTCACAGTTGTCAGCAGCAACCAGCAAAACACCAAACTAGCCCACCAGATCACAAAATCATTACCATTCGATACCGTCAAAACAGGCTCTGATTTAACCAAAGCAAAGAAGAATTTAAATAACCGCCAAACATATCTGGTTATTCATATCCCAGCCAATTTTTCGAGAAATGTGAAGGCAAACAAACCTGCCAAGTTAAACTTTTATCTTAACGAGTCCAATCAGACTTCGGTTGTTTCCGGCATGAGATCAGTGGCCAACGCCATTGGCTCCTCCGTCAGCCAACAAGTCATCTTAAAGAAAGGCGAAACAATGCTGACAAAAGAGCCATTAATGAAGTTACAGACTCAGCTCCAGAAGCAAGAAACTCTTCTCAAAACAAAAACTGCTCAAGAAAAGCAAAGCATCCAGGCGGCTCCAGCATCAAGCAGAGCACAACTTGCCGCCAAGCTGCAACAAGAAACCATATCAGCAAAAGCAAAAATTAACAACGCTGCAACTGAAGGCCAAAAACAAATTCAACAGAAAGCCACCACTGCATATGCCCCGGTGAAAAATTCAGTCAATGTCAAGATCCATACCACTAATAAGGTTTCAACGGGCCTCAATAATTCAATGGCACCGTTTATTTCCAACCTCGCAATTTACCTTGGATCATTGATTGGCGCATTGCTGCTTTACGGAACTTTCGTCAAATTTGCAAAGTTAGTCGGCAAATATCGGTCATTTGCCCTCATGGAGATGGCAATGGTTATCATTGCTGCCTTAGGTGCATTGATTGTGAGTGCCACAATAATTGGAATGATGGGCTTGGCCTGGTCAAAATTGTGGACTCTTTGGTTGATCCATGGGTTGATTTTATTTGGCTCGTATAATTTTAACGAAATGCTGATCCTGGCAATTGGACAAATTGGAACAGCCCTCAATATCTTTTTAACCATGATTCAGGTCGTCGCTGGTGCAGGAATGGTTCCAGTTGCAACAATGAATGAATTTTTCAAAATAAGTCATTACATTTCACCGATGTTCTATGGAATTCGGGCAGATTTCAACACCATGTTCGGTGGTCCTGCAATTATCGGCGCCATGACGGGGTTGGAAATATTAACAATCGCAGTTTTGCTAGTCAATTTGCTCATTGTGGCATTGCGAAAACGCCAACCAATGTTACAATTTGAACAGTTAAGTTAATAGAAATGGAGCGATAACATGGCTGCAACCCAATCCACAGACGACAAAATATTGACTGCATTTTCGGAATTATTATTTAGCAACGGCTACGAAGGCACCACCACTAAAAGAATTGCTGAACAGGCTGGGGTTAACGAAAGTACAATTTTCCGACATTTTCAGGACAAACACGGAATCCTGACAAAGTTGATTGAAGGATATATGGCTGACATCAACAATATTAGTGATTCATTTGAAATTAAAGGTGACATCGTCCAAGATCTCATGCGGGTTGCGAAAACCTACGACCGAGTTATCGAAAATCATAAGTCACTGTTCCTGCTTGGCTTGCGGAATGGTTATCAATTCCCGGAAATTATTAGTGCCATTAAACAGCTCCCGATCCATTTAAAGGCAATTCTGATCGAAAAGTTTACTGGAATGATCGAGACCGGTGAACTTGATAAAGACGTTGACCTAGAGGTAGCTGCGACAAACTTCATCCTACTGAACTTTGGGAACACAGTATTCAAGTATGCATATCCAAAAGCCGGATTAAATGTTCCAATATCGAAATTTGCTAAAGAAAACATCAAGGAATTTGCAGAAAAACTAAAATCATGAGATAAAAAGCGGGCGCCCAAATTTGGGTACCCGCTTTAATGTTTACATTTATTATAAGTCTCTAAAACCAATGTCCTTTCGATAATAGAATCCTGACAGATCGAGCCGGCTCAACTCTGCATATACTTTTGCTTGGGCACATTCGAGTGTCGATGCGTGATTATACAAAGTGAAAATTCGACCGCCTGAACTATACAGCATACCATCTTCTTCGGTCACCCCAGCGTAGAATACGTTGCCAGGTAAGTCTTCCGGAAGAGCAATATGTTGCTTTGGTGAAGTTGGATATCCGGGTGCAGAGATAACAACACCCAAGTAAAATTCATCGGACTGCCACTGAACTTCCGGCATTTTACGGTTAATCAGGTCAGAAGTCATTTGATAGAAATCACTCTTAAGTTGTGGTAGCAATACCTGTGTTTCTGGATCGCCAAGCCGCAAGTTATATTCAATCACTTTTGGTCCTTGCTTAGTCAACATGCAGCCGATGTAAATGACCCCAGCAAATTCCAAGTCTTCCTTGGCAAGGCCAGCCATAGTCGGGTCGACGATTTGCTGAACAGTGGCGTCCAACACGTCTTGGGTGATATGTGGCACTGGTGAATAGGCACCCATTCCACCCGTATTAGGACCGGTCTCACCTTCATAAATCTTTTTATGATCTTGAGAAATCGGGAAGATGACTTTCTTGTCACCGCCTACAAATAACATCAATGAGAACTCTTCGCCTTCAAGGAATTCCTCAATCAAAATCTCACCAGATTTGTCCAATGCCATTTTGATCGTAACATCCAAATCAGCGGCAGCTTTGACGATGGTGACGCCTTTACCGGCAGCCAAACCATTCTCTTTAACAACCAATGGCAGTGATAATTCTTCAGCATAGCTCTTTGCAGCTGCAAAATCAGTAAAAGTCTGAAATTTTGCGGTTGGAATGTTATTTCTGGCCATGAACCCCTTGGCAAAAGTTTTGTCGCTTTCAAGCCGGGCGGCCGATTCATCAGGTCCGAACACTTGCAGACGAGCAGCAATAAACGCATCGACAATTCCTTTGGACAATGGAACTTCGGGGCCAACAAACGTTAAATCAACACGATGTTCTTTTGCGAATTCAACCAAACTGGGGAAATCCATCTCATCGATATCCACAATGTGAATGTTGTCCTTCTTCATCCCCGGATTGCCTGGAGCACTATAAACATTTTCAACCTGTGGACTCTTTAACATTGTTGCTGCGATTGCATGTTCACGTGCACCGGAACCGATAACCAGAACGTTTGCCATGATGAGATCTCCTTTTTTGGTCGTAATTTTTTTCTATGTATGCAGGCTGGCGAGCAGCCTTGTTTTGCTTTTTTTGTTTGTGATTCTTGTTTGTGATTCTTGTTTGTGGATTTAGTTTGATTATATGGTTATTTTGATGGCTTAGGCATCCTAGCCGAAACGTGCTCCTGGGCCACCCGTGCCTTGTCGCACTCTAATGTCTGAAATGTCTAACGCCAGTCATGACCATTGCAATTCCAAACTTATCTGCCATGGCAATTGAGTCCTTATCCTTGATACTGCCACCGGGTTGGATAATTGCTTTAATATCATGTTTAGCTGCATATTCCACACAATCATCCATTGGGAAGAAGGCATCCGACGCCATAATGGCATTTTCGTAACTATCCTTTGGCATCGCCTTTTGAATTGCAATCTTAGCTGAGTCAATTCGGTTAGGCTGGCCCATTCCGACACCCAATGTCTTGGTATCAGTTGTCACAACCACCGCATTACTCTTAACGTGCTTAACCACGTGCTGGCCAAATTGCAGGGCTTTTAATTGCTGCTCAGTTGGTTGAACTTTGGTAACAACTTTAAAATCAGGAATCTGATCAATTTCGTGGTCGCTTTCTTGAATTAACATGCCACCGCTCACAGTGATTTCTTCGAAGCGATCCGGTTCGTCTCGATGACTCAAATCAGCTTTCAGCAAGCGGATGTTCTTCTTTTTAGCCAAAATTTCAAATGCTTCATCGGTATATGATGGTGCAATCACAATTTCCAAGAAGATCTTGTGCATCTTTTCGGCAGTTGCCGCATCAATTTCCCGATTAACAGCAATAATCCCACCAAAAATGGACATTGGGTCTGATTCGTAGGCTTCATCCCAAGCCTTTTCGATCGTATCAGCCACGCCCACACCACATGGATTCATGTGCTTCATTGCAATCACAGTCGGTTGGTCAAATTCGGCCACCATATTCAGGGCCGCATTGGCATCCTTGATGTTGTTGTAGGACAATTCTTTACCATGAAGCTGGTTAGGAATAATCGACAATTTTGAAGGCAATGCCTTGCGATAGAAGGCCGCCTTTTGATGACTGTTTTCTCCATAACGCAGCGACTGTTGTTTCTCGTAAGTTAAGGTCAGCTTTTCTGGGAACTCTTCGTCAGTCAAATAATTAGAAATTAATGCGTCATAAGCTGCTGTGTGTCTGAATACCTTGGCTGCCAAATGTTTTCTGAAATCAGCGTCATCACTATGATCCTTCAGTGCATTGATCACTGGCTGATAATCAGCCGGGTCGACGACGGTCAACACACCGGCAAAGTTCTTAGCGGCAGCCCGCAGCATCGACGGCCCACCAATATCAATCTGTTCGATTGCTTCTGCTTGCGTCGTTTCAGGCTTTTCAATCGTCTGCTTGAACGGATACAAGTTAACGGCAACCAAATCAATTGGTGTAATGCCAGCGTCTTTTAATTGTTTCATGTGGTCTGGATCATCGCGTTTAGCCAGAATTCCGGCATGAATCTTTGGATGAAGAGTCTTAACTCTGCCATCCAGCATTTCTGGAAAGCCAGTAACTTCTTCAACACCAGTTACTTCAACCCCAGCATCTTCCAGGGCCTTTTTGGTACCACCGGTCGAAACGATTTCAAAATCCAAATCCTTTAACTGTTTAGCAAAATCAACCAAATTACTTTTATCAGAAACACTTAACAGGGCTCTTCTTGACATTAAATTTCTCCTCTTTCTAATAATTGTTTGACAACGCTTGGATATAACACATGTTCGGTTGCATGAATTCGCTGCTCAAGATCACTCAACTGGTCGTCTTTGTGCACCGGAACTTTCCGTTGAGCAATGATTTTACCGGAATCAATTCCCGAATCTACCCAATGAACAGTCACACCCGTTGTATCGACGCCTGCTTCAAAAGCATCTTCAATCCCGTGGCGCCCAGGAAATTTAGGTAGTAGTGCTGGGTGGATATTAATAATTTTGCCTTCATACTTTGCCAATAAAGTGGGGCCAATGATGCGCATATAACCTGCCAAAATGATGAAGTCAATCTGCTCTTCTTCAAGCTTCTTGGCAATCACTGCCTCTGCGGCTGCTTTGTTTGGATAATCTTTAAAATTGATAATAAAAGTTGGAACCGATTCTTTATGTGCCCGATCGAGGACGTGAACGTTGGAATGATCACAAACCAATAATTTCACATTGAGCGGTAAATGTTCTTTTTTGAATGTTTCAGTTAATGCCGTGAAATTGGTTCCTTCACCGGATGCAAATATTGCTATGTTTTTTACGTCAGATTTCATTGCTGATCCTTTCGAATGATAACTTGTTTGTCGCCAGAAGTGAGCCTGCCAACTCGTGAAACTATTTCGCCGGCAGCCTGCAGTTGGGATTGAACCTCATCGGCATCCCCCGAATGAACTGCAAGCACCATGCCAAGTCCCAAGTTAAAAGTGTGTAAGAGATCATCAAATGATAAATGACCGATTTTTTGCAAATCTTTCATAATTGCCGGCACCTGCCAACTGCCGTAATCAAATACTGCGGAAAGGTTATCCGGTAAAATTCTGGTAACATTTTCTGGCAGGCCGCCACCCGTGATATGAGCAATCGACGCAACCGTACCCTGCTCAACTAACGGGAGAACGGATTTGACATAGATCTTAGTTGGCCGCAGCAGTTCATCTTTCAAATCACGATTGCAGCCGGCAAGCCGATCGTTTAACGAATAAGTATTCTGCTTGAATAAGATATCTCTAACCAAGCTGAAGCCATTGGAATGAAGCCCATTTGAGGCGAGTCCCAACAAGACATCCCCTTCACGCGGATTCGCCTTACTTAGGAGTTTAGCTTGGTCGGCAATTCCGACCGCAAATCCGGCTAAATCATAATGACCGTGCGTATACATATCGGGCATTTCAGCAGTTTCACCGCCCACCAATTTGGCTTGAGCTTGCGAAACACCCTCAACGACACCGGCTAAGATGTCCTTAGCTTTTTCATTATCCAAGTGACCAACACCCAGATAATCCAAGAAAAACAGTGGTTTTGCGCCCTGAGCCAGCACATCATTGACACACATCGCAACCAAATCAATCCCAATCGTTTTGTGAAGGTTTGCTTTGATGGCAATCAGCAATTTGGTTCCCACGCCATCTGTTCCAGAAACCAAAACGGGATTCTTATAAGCACCCAGTGATAAGGGAAACAACCCACCGAACGAGCCAAGGTCCTTATTATTTGATAAATTCTTAATATCATCGACTAACTTATAACCGGCATTAATATCAACACCAGCCTTTTTGTAGGCGTCCATCCGAATTACCTCATCTCATTGATTGTAGTTGGGCCTGATCGCGATCGTATTCTTCCTCGTAGTCGTAAAGCGGGGTTGGATACTTGCCATCAAAGTAAGCAACACAGAGTCCTTTATTAGGAGAGTCAGTCTTTAAATTAACCGAATCAACAACCCCTTGAACACTCAGGAAGCCCAGTGAATCCGCGCCAAATATTTCACGCATTTGTTCAATCGTTTTATTCGCAGCGATTAGTTCGCGGACGTGCTGGATGTCAATGCCGTAAAAGCATGGATAGCGCAAAGGTGGCGAAGCAATTCTGAGATGAACCGAAGCAGCCCCGGCATCCTTGAGCAATTTGACAATTCTGCGACTGGTGGTACCGCGAACAATTGAATCATCCACTAGGACCAGGTTCTTGCCCCGGACCACGCCTTTGACGGCAGAGAGCTTCATATTGACCCCTTGTTCACGAAGTGCTTGGGTAGGTTCAATGAACGTTCTGGCAGAATACTGATTCTTCACCAAACCCATTTCATAAGGCAAACCTGATTCTTCTGCGTATCCCATTGCAGCCGACAATGAGGAATTGGGAACGCCAATCACCATATCAGCATTTGCCACCGGCTGTTCCTGGGCTAATCTGGCACCCATCCGTTTTCTGGCAGAATGGACATTCACACCATAGATATCAGAATCGGGGCGGGCAAAGTAAATAAATTCCATCGAGCAAATTGCCAACTGCGTGTCATCCGTATATTTATCAACGGTGATCCCGGAAGCATCGATTTTGATTAACTGGCCTGGTTGAACGTCAAATTTAAACTCAGCGCCAACCGCATCCAAGGCGCAGGTTTCACTGCATACGACGTAAGCGCCGTTTGGCAGCTGGCCAACAACCAATGGCCGAAAGCCGTTCGGATCAAGAGCGGCGTAGAGCCGATCCTTGGTCATGACCAAGTACGCAAAGCCACCCTTAATGATGTTTAAGGCCTCTTTCATCTGATCGTCCAGATTATCTTCTTGACTCAAGCGGATCAAATGCATCAAGTTTTCGGTATCGGAACTGGAATGGTAAATTGCCCCGCGGTCTTCCAAGTTCTTCCGAATTGAAATGGCGTTGGTTAAGTTCCCGTTATGAGCAAGGGCAAACTGGGTATCGCTAAAGTTAAATGGGAGCGGCTGGATGTTTTCCAAGAGGTTGCTGCCGGCAGTGGAGTACCGAACGTGGCCGATGGCAGCTTGTCCAGTCATTTCATCAACCGCATTAGGTGAGTCGAAAACGTCGGTCAACAGGCCAAAACCGCGCTTAGTCGTCAAATGACCGTCATTATTAACCGTAATTCCAGCCCCTTCTTGGCCACGATGCTGAAGGGCAAATAAGCCAATGTAGGTCAATTTGGCCGCATCAGGAGTACCCCAAACGCCAAAAATCCCACATTCTTCATTTAAACTTTTTACTTCAGACGGCATGGCAATGCCCCTTTCCAAATACCCAACGCTTTATCAACATCAAGATCAAAGTAACCATCATTGGCTTGGACAAACAGGTGATTGTCATCGACGACCTTTCCAAGCTTTTGAGCGTCATTTCCAACCAGTTGTTCGAATTCGGCCTGCTTTTCTTGTGGAACTGAAACGATGAATCGTGATTGGCTCTCAGAGAAGAAGTCTGCAACGCTCAGTTCACTGGCTAGGTCGACCCCTAATTGATTACCAAATGTACTTTCAGCAATTGCCGTAATCAGGCCGCCTTCAGAAATATCATGCGCAGAATTGAGCAGCAGATGTTGAATTGCTTCGGTCACTAATTTTTGAATCTTGACTTCATAATCTAAATCAAAGTCAAACAGTTTCCCGGCAATTTCACCGGTTTGCATCTTTTGGATTTGTGAGCCATTAAACCCTGCTTCAGTCTTGCCGACAACGTACACCAAATCCCCGGCTTGCTTGAAGTCTTGGGTGGTGATATGCTCCAAGCCTTTGATCAAGCCAACCATGCCAACCATTGGCGTCGGATAGATTGGCACGTTGTCATACTCATTATTCAATGAGACATTTCCAGAAATAACTGGGGCTTCAAACTTCTCGCAGGCTTCACTCATCCCCATGACCGCCTGATCTAATTCATAGAACTGATCGGGCTTTTCAGGATTGCCAAAGTTGAGACAATCAGTGATGCCAAGTGGCACGGCGCCAGAAGCAACAATGTTTCTGGCTGCCTCAGCAACCGCCATCGTCCCACCAACTCGGGGGTTCAGGTAAAGGTAACGACCATTGACGTCGGTCGTGATGGCTAATGCTTTATCGTGGTGACGAACCCGGACAACCGCTGCGTCTGAACCTGGGGCAACCACGGTGTTCGTTTGAACCTGAGTATCATATGTTTCATAAATGCTTTCTTTGGAAGCAATCGTCAATTGTCCCAACATTTCCTTCAGGGTTTCAGTTGGATTGCTAATTTGCGGTTGATACTGCTTTGAGTCGGCATTCTTCAAATGCTCTGGGACTGCTGATTCACGGTGATAAACGGGTGCTTGAGAAGCCAAGGAATCGACTGGCACATCAGCAACCACTTTGCCGTGATGCAATAATTTATAGTTATGGCCTTCAGTGACGTGGCCGATCACAACCGCGTTAACGCCATGATCCTTAAAGACATTCAGCACTTCATCTTCCTGACCAGCTTTGACACACAACAACATCCGTTCCTGAGACTCTGAAAGCATTAATTCAAAGGCAGACATGCCAGCTTCACGTTGTGGAACCAAATCAAGATTTAATGCCATTCCGTTACCGCCAGCCTTGGAACCCATTTCTGCAGAGGAAGAAACCAGCCCAGCGGCACCCATATCCTGAATTCCTACTAAGGCGTCCGAGTGATTGTTGATGACGTCAAGGCAGCCTTCCATCACGAGTTTTTCTTCAAATGGATCACCAACTTGAACGGCTGAGCGTTGGCTCTCGTGTTCAGAGTCAAATTGGAAAGAAGCAAATGAGGCCCCGTTAATGCCATCACGCCCGGTTTTGTGGCCAACGTAAATGATACTGTTGCCAACACCGGCAGCTGCGCCAACCTCAATTTTGTCAAGGTCCATCAAACCAACGGACATGACATTGATCAACGGGTTGTGGGCATATGCGTCGTCAAAGGCGGTGTCGCCGCCAACAGTCGGAATCCCAATACAATTCCCATAAGCACTAATACCGGCAATAATCTGTTGAATGAAATATTTATCAGCATCGGTTTTCGGTTCGGCAAATCGCAAACTATCCATGCTGGCAATTGGCCGGGCACCCATTGAAAAGATGTCTCGTAAAATACCGCCAACCCCAGTCGTAGCTCCTTGGAAAGGCTCAACTGCTGAAGGGTGGTTATGGCTTTCAGCTTTGAAAACAACTCCTTGGTTATCACCGATATCAATAATACCGGCACCTTCACCAGGCCCTTTAACAACGTGTTTGCCTTTGGTAAAGAACTTTTTGAGAACCGGCTTGGAGTTTTTGTAGGAGCAGTGTTCACTCCACATCCCTGAGAACAAACCGACTTCGGTATAGTTGGGTAGTCGATGTAAAACATCATCTTTAATCAAGCCGTATTCGTGGTCGGTTAATCCCATCGATTGGTACAACTTTTTATCACGAATTTGCTCCGGTGTCGCTTCAGTTGTTTGATCCATTACACTATTCATAGATAACCCCTCGACTTTTAATGTGATTAACGATCGACTGGAAGACGCCTTTCCCATCATCTGAGCCCAGAACTGCTTCAACGGCTCGTTCAGGATGGGGCATCATCCCAAGGACATTGCCGGCCTTGTTGATAATCCCAGCAATATTATCAATACTGCCATTTGGATTATTGGCATACTTGAAGACAATTTGATCATTAGTGACCAGTTCCCGCAGAGTATCTTGATCACAGTAGTAATTGCCATCGCCATGGGCTATCGGCAAACTGATCAACTGCCCTGCTTGATAGGCTGAACTAAACATCGATTTGTTACTGTTGACTACCAATGGCTCAGTTTTGCAGATAAACTTTGCTGAAACATTTTTCTGCAAACTTCCTGGAAGTAATCCGGCTTCTGTCAAAATTTGAAATCCGTTGCAAATCCCCAGAACTGGTCGGCCACTCTTAGCAAATTCCTGTAATGCCGGAATAATGGGTGAGAAGCGGGCAATGGCCCCGCTTCGTAAGTAGTCACCATATGAGAAACCACCAGGAATCAGAACCGCGTCAAAGCCGGCAAGTGAGTCATTCTTGTAAGAAACCAGTTCAACATCTTCTTTGATGATATCTTTAATTGCATTGTAGAGGTCCATTTCACAATTGGATCCTGGAAAAGCAAGGACAGCAAATTTCATTGGGCAGCCTCCGTTTCAACAAGTTCATAATGGTAGTTTTCCATGTTGTAGTTAGCGAGTAATTTGTCACAGACTTGGTTAATTTCTTTATCCATCTCCGCCTTTGACTTACCGTCAGCAATGGTCAATTCAAAGTATTTACCCAACTTAACGTCTTCAATATCACCGTACCCCAAGCGTTTCAGGGCTTTATGAACGGCTTCAGCTTCAGGATTTAAAATTGATTGTTTGTAGTTAACGTAGACTTTTGCAAGGGCCATTATTTAACATCCTCCACTTTTTCGAGGCGACCAAGAATTTCTTTGTATACAGGGACCAAGGCACCGAGACCTTTTCTGAAGACATCTTTATCAAGTGACTTTTGCGTATCGCGGTCGATCAATCGGCAGCTGTCGGGTGAAATTTCATCAGCTAAAATCAATTGGTTGTCGGAATCGATTCCAAATTCGACTTTGAAATCAACCAGGTCAATGTTCATTTCCGAGAAAATTTCCTTAAGGCGGTCATTGACTTGAAGGGCGATAGCACGCATCTGGTTCATTTGGTCTTCCGTTGCCACATTCAAGGCTTCAGCTTGGAAGTCGTTAATGAATGGGTCATCCAACTCATCACTCTTATAGAAGAATTCTTGGACTGGCTTGTCGAACTTCATTAAATGCTTAACGGCAAATTTCTTTTCAAAACTGCCGGAAGCAAAGTTCCTGACGACAGTTTCCAACGGAATGATCTTTACCCGTTTTACCAATTGGTTGTTAGCATCAATTTGCTTGATAAAATGGTTCTTAATGCCGTGCTTGGCAAGATCCTTGAAGATCAAGGCTGAAATTTCGCAGTTGGTTTGGCCTTTACCCTGCATTTGAACTTTTTTCTTACCATTGAACGCGGTAACTTGGTCCATATAATGAACCCACATAGTGTCAGGATCGTTGGTGGTGTACATTTCCTTAGCTTTACCTTTATACAGCAACTCTTTTTTTACAATTTCAGTCATTTTAGTTTTCTCCCTTTAACATGTCGGTTGATTTCAGTAGCTGGTTAATGTCGTCACCAATGACGGTAACGTGGCCCATTTTGCGTTGTGGTCGAATGGCTGCCTTGCCGTAATCATGAAAGTGCCATTCAGGATGTTGTTTGAGTAGCTTGCGGGCAAGGGTTAAATCAGTTCCTAACAGGTTCCTCATGACTGCAGGCTTTTCCTGAACAATTTCAGGAATCGGCAATCCGCAGATACTTCTTATGTGGGCTTCAAATTGAGAAATGTTACAGGCTTCGATCGTGTAGTGACCGGAGTTATGTGGGCGCGGTGCCAGTTCGTTAACCATGACGTCTTGATCATCAATCACAAACAGCTCAATGCCAAGAACGCCATATAAGTCAAGGTGATTGGCAATGGTTTCGGCATACTGTTTAGCCTTGGCATGGACGGTCTTTGAAAATCGTCCCGGCGCAATCGTCGTATGAAGAATGTGATTCTTATGACGATTTTCAACCAATGGAAAGGTAATCACCTTGCCATTCAAGTCCCGGGTAACCATGACCGACGCTTCAGCAATGAAATCTTGGCGGGCTTCTAGAATGCAGTCGGCTTTGGCATATAACGACGAGGCGTGATCGAGATCGGCGGCAGAATTAATATCCATTTGCCCATGCCCATCGTAGCCGCCAGAAACGGTCTTGAGGATTGCTGGATAACCAACTTCATCAACGGCTGCTTTGAGTGACGCTTCATCGGAAACCGCAGCGAACTTTGTGACGGGAATGCCACAAGCTTTGATAAAATTCTTCTCGTTCAACCGCTGCCCAGTGATATGAAGTAAGTTGACCCCTTGAGGCAGCTCGGCAACCTTCTTTGCTTTGAGAAGCGAATCTTCGTCGACATTCTCAAACTCGTAAGTTAACACATCGCTTTGCTCGGCCAACTTCATTAATGAGTCAACGTCATCATATTCAGCCACGATTTGAAAATCGGCGACCTGTCCAGCCGGAGCGTGGGGAGTTGGATCAAGGATGCCAACGTGATAACCCATCGACTTGGCAATCAAAGCCATCATC
Organism: Lentilactobacillus parakefiri; assembly: GCF_002157585.1. Classification (GTDB taxonomy): domain Bacteria; phylum Bacillota; class Bacilli; order Lactobacillales; family Lactobacillaceae; genus Lentilactobacillus; species Lentilactobacillus parakefiri. The sequence continues at coordinate 2,043 of NZ_BDGB01000006.1, read as the reverse complement.
TGGCCAAGTTGACCGCCGCCAACAATACCAATCGTTGCAGGTGGTAGGATGGTTTTAATCGAACTGCTGCTCACTGTTTTTGGCCTCCACTCTTTGGGCTTCTTTAAAATCTGCCAGCTTGTGTGCAATAGCGTTATCGTTTGTTCCAAGGATTTGTGCGGCCAGTAAAGCGGCGTTCTTGGCACCAGTCTCCCCAATACTGACGGTGGCAACCGGCGCACCAAATGGCATCTGGACAATCGAGAGTAACGAGTCAACCCCGTTTAATGTTCGTGTTTTCATTGGAACGCCAATTACCGGAAGTGTCGTATTGGCAGCAATCATTCCTGGCAAGTGAGCTGCCCCACCAGCACCGGCAATGATGACTTTCATTCCCTTGTCACTAGCAGCTTTGCCAAATTCTTGAAGTTCATCAGGCATCCGATGAGCTGAGATAACGTGCTTCTCATAAGGGATTCCCAGACTTTCAAGTTGCTCACAAGCCAGCTTCATCACTGGCCAATCAGAAATTGAACCCATTGCCACACCGACAACGTTTGCCATTCCAACCACTCACCTTTTCAAATTTATTTAGTGTCTATAGGATACTTGCCATCATGATGGAAGTCAACTGCAACGTTCGTGTTTAAACCGATATACATCCGTTTTAATAAAAAAAGATTCACCAATTTTCGTCTTTTGATAGTTGATCATTCAATTTCTATTTCCAGTCATTAAAAATGCTTAGAACGGATTGCCGTTTTGATTATTAGAAAGACTGGTGTTACAATGACACAAACGTTTGTCTAAACGAAAGGATGATTATTAAACACTATTATGGAAAACAATAATCCAGAAGCAGCAGATGAAGTGCCCCAACAGCCCCTCCATCGCGGTGCTGCAATTAGTCTGAAAACATTGATGGCGTTTATTGGCATCGCCATTTTATCGCTGGGGACTACTTTTATTCGCAAAGGTCACGTTGGATTGGATCCTTTTACGGCGATGAACACTGGAATTGCTGCTAAAATCGGCTTGGGGCTTGGGAATACTCAGCTCATTTCCAACCTGGTTATTTTCACAGTTGTTCTATTACTTGATCGAAATAAGATCGGTATTGGAACCATCATGAATATGGTTCTGGTTGGTTACGAAATCCAGTGGTTTACCACTCTATACAACCAAATTCTGCCCAACTCACTAAACTTTTTAACCATTTCTGCCGACTTAATTATCGGTTTGTTACTGTTCACTTTGGGATCATCAATGTATATGGGTGCCAGTCTCGGTGTTGCCCCGTACGACGCTATTGCACCGATACTTTCAACACGAATTCATTTAAAATATCGAATTGCCAGAATTGGTCAAGATATCATTTTCATGATTGCCGGATTCTTTATTGGCGGCCCAGTTGGAATTGCGACCATCATCGTCGCATTCTTTACTGGCCCATTGATCACTTATTGGAATAGTCATGTGAGTGAAAAACTGCTACTTAGAATTAATGATTTCAGTGCCCAGCCGTCCTTGCAAAGCGCTGGCACCCTGATCGTCAGTTTTGGGCGAGGCGGGTATCAAGCTGTCGTTAAAGCTTATCAAGTAACTGAACAGATTCAACGTCATAAGTCTGATTACAGTGACTCACAATTGTCTGAACAGCTTACAGAGTCACGTCAACAATTGAAAGAAGCCAGCCAAATCTATGAAAATGCTCAACAGCAATATAAAATCTTAGTCCAAGAGTCAAAAAGACGCGGCAGAATTGTCAAAGGTAAGCTGCCTGGGAATATTGAAAAATAAGCCAAAGAGGCTGGGACAAAAGTCCTAGTTAACGCAAAAAAGCTTCGGAAATTTTTCCGAGGCTTTTTTGCATTTTATGTAGCACAGAGAATTCAACTCTGCTATTCTTAAATCGACAAAAACCCAAGGATAGGAGTGAATCTCTATGTACAAACATTATAACAATAATCAAACCAATTTAACAGTACCACTGGAAATTTCAATTTCAGAAACGCATATTGTCCGTGCCATTAGCGCATTTGTGGACACGATTCCCTATCAATT
>NZ_BDGB01000005.1:27549-27675 GCF_002157585.1 Lentilactobacillus parakefiri | reverse complement strand
CTGAATTACGGATAGCTAAACGCTGGTCATCAATGTATCGATACACCGTCGGTGTTGAGGGACAGACAACTCCTGGGTAATTAGTCTTGAATTGGTGAACAAAAGTATCCACACTATGCATTCTGG
>NZ_BDGB01000005.1:26884-27158 GCF_002157585.1 Lentilactobacillus parakefiri | reverse complement strand
TTAAAGCTGTAACCAAAGCATTACAGAAGGTTTGACAGTGGTCAAAGAGTCCACGATAACAGCTGTTTAGCCGGTGCTTACGATAAACTGCTTCGCCAGTTTCCGCTAGATACGACTGTTCAAAGATACGTGTATTAGCGTTAATCTGTGTTGTTGTCCCACGTCTCAATTCACGTGAAATCGTGCTGGGATCACGATGAAGTACCTTGGCAATCCGGCGGATGGACCAATCTAAGTCCCTTAGAGCTTCAATTCGACCACGTTCAGCTAAACT
>NZ_BDGB01000005.1:0-26615 GCF_002157585.1 Lentilactobacillus parakefiri | reverse complement strand
TAAGTTGGTGATATTGATTAGATATGATATTCTTAATTCGGGTCATGAAGATACCTCTTTCTTGTTTGTGGTGAATTAAGAATAGGTCTTCATGGCCTTTTTGACTAGTCTGAATAAAGAACTGGTCTAGTAGAGCAGGTGTTGCACTTCAATTTTAAATCGAGGAAGTTTGTTTTTTGACATACAATGACTCCTTAGCTATTTGAATAAGACTTGTAAACAGGGGACCGGAAAAGATCAACATATGCGCCGCCTCCGGAGTAATCCCGAAGGACTCCGATCTTTTGGCCTTCAACGGTTCGATGCGTCCGCCGCCAGCCGCGGTCACTTTGATAGGCCTTGGTTGCATAGGCATTAAAGGTATATCGGTTGGTACCGGAAATTTTGGCAAAAGCCAACTTACGATATCCCTTCCAACTAGATTTGAAAAGGGTGTGTTTCTTACCGTTATACTTTTGGGTAACTGAATATTTGTTAATCTGGGTCAAACAGAACTTGCCATTGACGTATGAATACCAATTGCCGCGCCAACTGGTCGGTGTAGAACTGTGAATTGTGCCAACAGGGTAGTAGGTATCAGCGGCTTGAGCAGGCTGATGGTTGACGAAAACGGTGAAAATGAAACTAGCGGCTGCAATAACAGTCACCTTCAATAATTTATTCATTCAAATTCTCCTAAAAGTGTCCGGATCAAAAATAGAATCATTTTGGTGAAGCTCGCTCATTTTTGATTATACTCAAAAATGATAGCGTACCGAGCGTTGTTTTGTCAAATGACGTGTCAATAAAAGGCCCGCTGACATTAGTCAACGAGCCTAAAGGGGTCACTATTCTTTATCTTTACTTCTTCTAATTGGGTGGTCTTTTTCTTCTTGTTCAACCGATTTTTGATACATTTTATCGTTGACGTAAGGGTAAGTCCACTTAACCATTGCCGACATGATAATTGGTAAGGTCAATACCAAAATGATCAAACCAACAATCACGGTCATGGCAACTTGAATTAAAGTTAACACATTTGACGGAATCAGTGCGGCAAATGTGCCACCCAAGATGATGGCGGCGGAAATGACGACGGTCCCGATGATGGTTGCCGAGTTTAAAATGCGTCGGCGAACATCCGGAATTGCCCCGGCGTCACCACGATATCTCATCATTAAGAAGATGCTGTAATCGACTCCTAATGCAACCAACATGATAAAACTGAAGAACGGTGTGTTCCAAGTCAGCATGTTCTGGAATAACAGATAACCAGAAAGCCATTTAGTAATCTGCAGTGATCCCATGTAGGTGACGAGCAAGGTGCCAATGATGGTAATGGCCTGAACCAGCGAGCGGGTAACGATCATTAAGGCTAGGCCAATTCCGACTAGCATGATCACAGCCGTCCGGAAGAAATCACCATTAGCAATCTTCTGAAGGTCAGACGTTTGTGAGCTTTGACCACCGATAGCGACCTTAGCGTTCTTTAAACTGGTATCCTTCACTTTAGCATTCAAATCACGGGTGATTGTCCGAATTCGGTCGGCTGACTTAGTGGTACTTGGATCCGAATTAAGAACCACAGTAATCTTGGTAATCTTACGATCTTTTGACATAAATGCATCAAGGGAAGGGGTAAATGAAGCGCTCTTGATACTTGCAGCGGGCATGTAGAAGGTGTTACCCAAGTACGACTTTTGCATTTCTTTCAAATACTTATTAACAGTTGTGGTTCCATTTGAAACTTGATCCAAACCTGAATTGGCAGAAGTTAAACCAGTCTGTAATTCCTGCATCTGGTTCTGCAATGCTTTCATCTTCGAGTTCAGTGTTTGGACACCTGAATTAACTTGCGAACTGCCACTGGCGACACTCTGGGCACCTGAAACTAGTGATGAACTGTTAGAGTTCAGTCGACTGGCACCGCTGGTAATCCGATTAAGGCCATTTGAGAATGGGGCAACTTGTGAGTTCAAGCGGCCAAGGCCGGAAGATAGTTGTCTGGATCCTGACTGTAAGGCTGCCATCCGGGCACGAAGGGCTTTTAGTCTGGCAGTTTGGCTTCTAACTTGAGAAATCCCGGTATTCAATCGTTGGCTGCCGGCCGACAAACGACCCACACCAGATTGAAGGCTTGAAGTTCCCGAACTTAATTGTTGTGAGCCGTTAGCTAGGTTGCTGACTCCGGCAGTGTAAGAGGTCACACCTTGGCTCAGCTGCTGGGCACCGGTTTCCAGTTTGCTGGCACCGGCGGCTAATTTCTCCACTTGGGCGATGCTTTCAGAGGTGTTAGAGTTGGCTAACTTTTCGTTGGCACTCTTTAAGCCCTTTTGAACTTTCTTGATTCCTTGATTGGCTTGGTTTAAGCCGGTGGTGAGGCTTTCCAGCTGACTTTTGAGATACAATGAGTCAATCTTAGTCCCACCTGGACGGGTCACCGAAGCCACACTCTTAACGCCAGCTTCAGAATTGAGGTAGCCGGTTAATTGGTCGATTTCGGCTAAATGTTCCTGGGTATTAAGTGGTTTCTTGTTTTGAATATAGACGGTTGTTGGGCCGGACATTCCAGCAGGATAGTGATCCTGAATGATGTTATAGCCAGCCTTTGACTGAACCGAGTTTGGTAATTCGTCGGCACTGTTGAAATTAAGCTTTTGACTGCCAACGAACAACAGCGGCAGGGCAGCAATGATCAAAATTCCGACCATGATGAAACTATGTGAGAGGGTGAATTTTGAAAGAAAGTTCCATAAGAAGCTGCGATCGTGGGCAACAAGGTTCTTGCTTGGCCAGAAGAGTCGTTGGCCAAGGGTGGACATGAAGAACATGTTGAGGGTTAACAGAACCATTAATAGAATTGCGACCCCAACGGCAACCGCAACGCCTGAACGATAGAACGAGAATTTGGCCAGGGCTAAAGCTGCAAAACCAATCAGGACGGATGAGCCACTATATAAAATGGTTCGACCGGCATGCCGCCGGGCAGTTTTTGCTGCCGGGCCTGCTTCTTGACCTTTACGAATTTCCTCTTTAAATCGGTCATAGAGCAGGATGTTATAGTCTGTTCCAATTCCAAACAGAACCACTACCAAAAAGACTTGAGTAAAGTTGGAAATGGGAAAATCCCAGCGCTGCGCCAAATTCATGACCACATCCAATGACAGCAGGTAGGAAACACCAACAGTTAATAATGAAATGACAGGAATTAAGAAGGAACGAAAGACAATGATCAGCACAATGAAGATGAAGATCGCGGCAATAATTTCAGTTTTCTGAAGTCCCTGCTCTGTCACGGTGGAAAAATCTTCATTTAAGATGTCACTACCGGTCACGTAGGTTCTCATTCCTGGGGTTTTGATCTTGTTTAAGATTTTATCCGACTGACCACGAACCTTATCTTTTTTCGGAACGGTGATCATGACCATCTGGGTGGTACTATCTTTTGACTGAAGCTGTTGTTTGGCTGCTTGATTATCGCTTGGTGCAGTCACCGAAATAATGTGCAGGTCCGGATCGTTCTTGACGGCGTTGGTGGCGTCTTGAATCTGCAAGGTCTGCTCATCGCTCAGTTTACCGTGCTTATTATTAAAAACGGCGATGAGTGTTCGGGCATTTTTGCCGCCCTCATATTTTTTCTCAATTTTATTGGCAACTTCGCTCTGCACCGAAGCAGGGAGCTGGACAGTTCCCTTTTCATGGACTAACTGTGAAATATTTGGCAGCGTAAAAATGGCCACCAAAATTAAGCCAATCCAAACAATCAGTGATAACAGATGCTTCTCTTTGAATTTCTGCATTAAAATTCTTCCTCTCATTCCCTAGCGATAAAAATTGTTCTCTTGTTTAGATTTAGACACTTGTATAAGCAATATTAAAATGATAAACTCAGCGTGCATATGACGCAAGCAACATTTTGCTGCGTTAGTTCAAATTTAGACAAAACGATATAAATGCAAACAGAGGCTGGCTTATGAAATATGACTTAACAAAGAAACCAACGCGTGGTGCGCAACGGACCCTGGAATCATTTTCAACAACGATGATTGCACTTCTCTCCAAAGAACCATTTGAAAAAATTAGTGTCAACGAGATCTGTGATATCAGTAATTTTCCTCGGGCGACTTTTTATAACTACTTTGACGATAAATTCGACTTGGTAGCCTACTGCTGGTATGTAATTGCCCAAGAAATTGAAGTGGATCAGGCGACCGGATTAAAAGCTGAGACAACGTTGATCACCTATTTCGATCGACTTTACGACGTGTTCAAAAATAACCAGATGCTACTGGATAACGTGCTTCAATACAATGATTTTTCGGGACAGCTGGTTAACAGTTTTATTAATTATTTTAAAAATAAGCTCCAGGAAATCCTCACCAAATCAATTGATTATTCCAAGGCTGGCCTACCAGTTGAATTGATTGTCGATCACTGCAGCCAGACGGTTGTGTTGGTTTTAAAATGGATCTTTTTGAAACATCATGAGGCTGATAAACAGCGAGCTCATGAGTATTTGGAGAAATTATTGAACATTGAACATTTTATTTGAATTGACACCTTACATGGATCGCTCAATGACTATATATTACCATGAACATCCCTTTCATGAGTTGAATTTTCATGAAAAAATTAAGCAAAGCACCCTCTATTATAGCAAAATTGAACGTCATTTGTGCGTTAAGTTTAGATGTGTTACCATGCTACTTATGTATTCTTGAACCATTTTAATGATGAGGAAGTGACAGAATGGTCTTAACTTCAGATGAAGCAGCTGCAACCAGGCAGGAACTCCAGGGTAACTTTGATTTGTCAGGAATCACTTTGCAGATGGCGGCTGTTGATTTGAAAAGTACCCCTGAACATATTCAAGACGTTTTAAATTTAAAAAACTGTCAAAAAGAGGAACCTTGGATCCTCCGTAACTACTTGATTAAGCTTATTTTGCTTCAGGAAAAAGAACCCTATTCATTCTCAAAGTTGATCGGCGATCCCAAACGTTATCAGTTTTTGAATAATCATTGGATCGATCGTGGCGAATTGGCTTGAGGCATCTAATAAGGTGAATAATTGTGTTAAGAAAAATGGTCGCAGACAAAACAAGTTGTTTTGTTTACGACCATTTTACATTTTAATTTGCGGGCGAAGTGGTCACATCACTTTGTTTCACCCAGCCATTAACTTGTGGATGGGCAGCGTCTATTACATAGTAGTAAGTGGCATTTCCATCCCGATTGTTTTGCTTAGTGCCAACCTTGGTCACGGTCAGTGGATCTTTGTAAAAATCAGCCGTTGCGCTTAGGTTTCGGCCAACTTTGTATTGGGTATAGTCAGGTGCAACATAAGTTAATGTGGAAGCTTTTGGCGTCGTGAAGTACATTGTGGTATTGGAAAAGTAACTTGGAACCGTTGACTCCTCAAATGTAGCCGTGGGTTTTAAGCCGCCGGAAACTTCACTGGGATTGGCCGTCGGATCGCTTGTCCCAGCAAATATCCAACCCCGATAGGTTTTATCGAAAGAGACAACTTTAACGTACCAATCACCATTTGAAGTTTCAGCCGCTCGATAACTTCTGAAATAGGTTTGGCCAGCATCTGCAGTTGTCGACAGTGTCTTTAACACGGTCGCTTTGGTGACAACTTTTGAACTTTTATAGACGGGGACTTTCGAATAGAGTGGCGCCGTTCCCGTTGTCAGGTAATTACGGGAATTGCCGTCAGTTGTGAGCACCTGATTGCTAGTGACGGTTGTCATAGATTTAGCTGCTGCGTGAGTGAGCGTTGGGGTAAGGGCACCGATCGCAAGTACCAGGCCAATACCTAATATCAATTTGTTTGTTATTTTTTTCAAATTCATCCCTCCAACCACAATCTTTATTCAGAAAGTATACACCCATTTAAAAATGAATCATAGATTGAATAAAAAAATTAAAAAACGATTAGTTGATTCTCTAAATTCATTCCGATAAAACCCCGCAAATACCGGAAACGATAGATGGACATGTTTACCTACTGCCTGACTAATTAGAATATTTTTAATTTCAAGTGTATTTTTCCGACCGTTCGTTGTATTCTAGTTGTAATTATTATTTAGAATGGTGGATATTCATACAAGGAGTGACGACATGAAAAAACACGAGGGGCTATTTTCGCCAGTTCGCTGGTTGTTAATTTTTATCGCATTTACTGGATTAGTTGCCGGTTTGAAGACACAATTGGTTCAGGCAAAGGCTAGTACGCTCGAAACAGATTTCCAACAAGCAGCTGCCAAGTACAAGGTACCAGTCGATCTGCTTAAAGCGGTGGCATATAACGAAAGTGCCTTTGAAAGTCACAATGGCAAGCCCAGCGTGGCCGGTGGCTATGGTGTGATGCACTTGACTGATACGGCTGGTTTAACGCCAAGTGGTGCTGATTCCAAGGCCGTTAAAGTTCCCAATGCAGCTTCACTGCATACAGTGCAAAAAGCTGTGAAATTAACCGGTCTCAGTGCGAGTCAAATCAAAACCAACTCAGCGGATAACATTAACGGTGGGGCCGCTTTGCTGGCAGCGTATCAGAAATCATTGGGCAAATCGCTGACATCAAGTATCGGCGGCTGGGACGCTGCCGTGAAGAAATACAGTCAGTCGGATTCTCAGGCTGCTGCTGATTTCTTCGCTGCCAATGTGTATAAAATCTTGGCTAAAGGCGTCAATCATAATGGTGTCAAAATCTCGCCCCAGAAGGTGAATACATTGAAAGATGAAGCGATCGATACGACCGGTGGCGAATCGGGCCAAACGGATGGGCCCGCCGGCCTTCCAATTGAATGGATTCCCGCATTATACAAAACCTTTGATGATCAAGGTGATTATGGAAACTATGACCTTGCTGATCGGCCAAATGATGAAAAAATCAATTACATTGTGATTCATAACACCGAGACCAGTTTTCAAGAAGCGCTCACACTTTTTTCAACACCAACCTATACGACCGCGAATTACGTTGTCAGTTCCACTGAAGGGACGGTTGCTGAAATGGTTCGACCACAAAATGTTGCTTGGCATGCCGGCAACTGGTACATTAATTCGCATTCAATCGGCATCGAGCACGAGGGTTATGCCGCCGTTGGCGGATACTGGTACACCGAAAACATGTATAAGTCTTCAGCAGCTTTGGTTAAATATCTGGCAGCCAAGTATGATATTCCACTGGATCGCCAACACATTATCGGCCACGACAACGTGCCTGGGTTGACCCCGGCAGCACAAAAGACGATGCATTGGGATCCTGGAACCTATTGGAACTGGAATCACTACTTTGAATTAATGGGGGTTGATTTATCTAAAAGTGATGGCAATACAGATAGTCACATCATCACGATTACCCCTAATGACAAAACGAATTTGACGGCCGATTCCGGTCAAAAAGTAACGGATAATGGGGTGAACTTACCACTGGCCGGATCGAATTTTGTTTACCTCTACAAGCAGCCAGGCTTTAGTACTAATTTGATTGCCGACAAGGACTTTTCATCCGGTCAATCCGGTACCACCGAGAAAGATGACTGGAGTGATAAAGCCGTTTATGGTCAGCAGTTTAGTAAAATCGGCGAGCAGGGGGATTGGACAGAAATTAATTATGGCGGCCAAGATGCCTGGTTCTATAACCCAAGTGGTGCTAATTCAACTAACGCAACTGGCAAACTCGTAACTGCTAAGGGATCAACAGCCGTGCCCGTGTATGGAAGTGCTTATCCAAGCAATCGTATTTTGAAAAAGAATCAAGTGACCGGTATCAAGCCAACGCCGATTTATCAGCTGCAGCCAGGTCAAAAATACGTGTATGGCGGCACAGTGACCTCAGACTATTTCAATTCACACTTCAATTCCAATTTACCGAAGAATGTTATTCATGGTACCGATGACTATTATCAGATCCAATTTAACCACCGGATTGCGTTCGTGAAGGCGTCAGATACCACACTGTTAAATGACTAACGAGTAACACTTATCGAAATTGAATCGATGGCTGACCCAGAAGGGCCGAAACGGCAACTTGCCTTTCGGCCTTTTTTGACGGCTACTAATGTCATTAAAAGTAACATTAATCAGATTTCTTTAGACTCTCTTTGAATTCTATTAATTGTGCCACCAACATGTAAGGTATTGGTATACCTGATATTTTGAGAATTTTAACGAGGCCTGTTGACTTTTCGAAAAATGGGTATATATTAATACCCGTAAGCAAATGTCATAAAACATTACATGAAATGAGGGAATCCTATGAGAATTGAGAGAGATTGCATCGGAGAAATGTTTGTACCTGATAACGTGCTTTACGGAATTCACTCACTGCGAGCGAAACACAATTTTCCAATTACCAATGAAAAGGTTGATCATGCGATCATTCAAAGCTATCTGCAGATCAAGAAGGCCGCTGCTTTAGCTAACGAGCAGGCCGGAACTTTAGACAAAGAAAAGAGTGCTTTGATCGTGGCTGCTTGCAACCAATTACTATTCTCGAATGATGACAGTGCTTTTATCGTGCCGGCAATTCAGGGCGGGGCTGGAACGTCAACCAACATGAACGTGAATGAAGTCGTCGCTCAACTTGCCATGCGATTAAGCGCCAAAAATGGTCAAGAACCTTTGGTGATCAAACCAAACGATGATGTCAATCAGTCACAGTCGACCAACGATACTTATCCGACTGCGGGGAAGATGGCAATGTTAAAACGACTAGCCCCATTGACGACAGCCGTTTGTCGGTTGATTGATTCCTTAACTGATAAAGCAGGTGAATATTCTGCAGCAATTAAAGTCGGTCGGACTCAGCTTCAGGACGCTGTTCCAACGACCTTTGGCAGAACTTTCACGGCTTATGCTTCAATGTTTAAACGTGATCTCTTAAGACTAAAGCACGCTCAAAAGGCTCTTTCGCAAGTTAACCTTGGCGGGACAGCGATTGGCACTGGCATCAATGCCACATCAAAATATCAATCAACCATTATTCCAATTCTCAATCAATATTCCCATCTTTCACTGCATCAAGCCAGCGATCTGGTTGATGCCACTCAGAACAGCGATGCTTTTACCACCATATCTTCAGCAATGAAGTCCCTAGCTGCCAATTTATCCAAATTCAGTAATGACTTGCGGTTACTTTCAAGTGGCCCACAAGCTGGTTTGAACGAATTGGAACTGCCCAAGAAGGCTACTGGATCTTCGATTATGCCGGGAAAGGTCAACCCAATCATCCCCGAAGTTGTCAATCAGGTGGCATTTGAAACCATCGGCAACGATGTGACAGTCACGATGGCAGCTGAGAGTGGCCAGTTGGAGTTAAATGCGTTCGAACCGATTATGTTCAAGAGCATTTTAACCAGTGAACAGCACCTAGAAAAGGCGATTGAGACACTGGTTGAGAACTGCGTCAGTGGGATTAAGGTAAACGTTGCCGATTGCCGCCATGAAGTTGAGCATTCATCGATTGCGGCGACGGTTCTTTCACCGCTGCTTGGCTATGAAAAAACGACCGCGCTGATTAAGGAAGCATTGGCCACGCAACAATCGGTCAAGGCACTTGTAAAACAAAAGCAACTGCTCCCCGATTCATTGGTTGACAACCTGTTCACGCCGGAAGTATTGACCAATGTCCGCAAAGTGAAGAAGGAAAGATCTGCTGCTGGTTCAAATTAAACAATATGATTGGAAGTCAGCTTGATTTAAGCTGGCTTTTTTATTATCCAAACAGAATTACCCCATTATTTTCAACCGCGATATAATTGAGTTGGTTAGGTCAACGATTTTTGAAAAAATGGGGTGATTTGATAATGAAACAGAATAAATCAACGCTGATCGACGATGAAGCCAAGGCCGATCCCTCCGATTTGATGCGTCAGTTTCAAACTGGCAACGGGGGTCTCTCACAGGCAGAAGCCGATAAGCGTTTGGAGAAATATGGTCCAAATACGATTCGGCAGGGTAAACGTCAATCTGAGTTGATTGTCTTTTTGGCAAACTTTACGTCGTTGATGGCAATTCTTTTGTGGGTGTCTGGGGTGATTGCGATGTTCGCAGGTATGCTGGAACTCGGAATTGCGATTTGGGCGGTAAACGTGATTAATGGCTGCTTTTCATATTGGCAGCAACACGCCGCCCAAAAGGCAACTGACTCCTTGAAAAAAATGCTGCCCGCCTATGTCAAAGTCCGCCGGGAAGGTCAATCTCGGCAGATCAAAGTCGAGCAGTTGGTTCCCGGCGATATTTTTGACATTCAGGCCGGTGACTCAATCCCTGCAGACGCCAGGGTGTTTAACGCTGCTAACCTCGAGGTCGACGAGTCTTCTTTGACCGGCGAATCGGTACCGGTTGAAAAACTTGACGCTTATCAGCACGGCGACGGCGAGTTTGCTCAGCGAAACATTGTTTTTGCCGGGACCATTTGTACCAGTGGCACAGCGACGGCACTGGCTTTAGCAACTGGGATGGACACCGAATTTGGCAGGATTGCGACTTTGACTGAATCACAGAAAAAAACCGTTTACCCGCTGGAACGGGAGCTCAATCATTTAACTCGGCAATTGACGATTATTGCGATCATGATTGGAATTGCTTTTTTCCTGTTGGCGATTTTCTTTGTTAAATATCCAGTCACCAAATCTTTCATTTTTGCATTAGGGATGATTGTCGCCTTTATTCCCGAGGGGCTGTTGCCGACGGTCACTTTGTCGCTGGCTCAGGGAACTCAACGAATGGCGAAAAAGCATGCTTTGCTCAAAAATTTGAGCAGTGTCGAAACTTTGGGGCAGACGACGGTTATTTGTTCCGATAAGACTGGCACGCTGACTCAAAATCAGATGACCATTAATCATTTGTGGCTGCCAAGTCAAGCGTACGATGTGACTGGAACGGGGTACGTTAATAATGGTCAGATTCAATTGAATGGTCACCAGATTGACCCGGCCACCCAACCGGATTTAGAGAAGCTGTTAATCAACGCGACAATCAATAATGATACCGAAGTGACTGAGGGCAAAGCTGGTGAAAAATCAAAAATCCTTGGGACTCCCACAGAGGCGGGACTGGTCATTCTTTCACGTAAAGCCGGGCTTGATGCAGCAGCTGAGCGGAAGAGATTTCCCAGATTAAAAGAATTGCCCTTTGATTCGGGACGCAAATTGATGTCTGTGATCACGAAAACTTCTGATGGTATGTTGGTGATCAATACCAAAGGGGCACTCGGCAGTGAACTAAAAATCTGTGATCGCATTCTCGATAACGGTCATATTCGACCGTTAACAGCCGATGACAAAAGTAAAATTTTGCAGGTGAATGAAGACTATTCCAAACAAGGTTTAAGAACGCTGGCATTTTCTTATCGAGTGGTTGATGGGGACGATCCATTAAGTCACCAATCGCTTGAAAGCTGCACAATTGAAAGTGCGGAACAGCATATGGTCTTCATTGGGCTGGCAATGATGTCAGATCCACCGCGTCCAGAAATATTTGACACTGTTCGAAATTGTCAACGCGCCAACATCCGCATCATCATGGTTACCGGGGATAGTCCCACAACAGCCAAGAGTATTGCAACCAAAATTGGCATTACCTCTGATAAGGTCAGAGTGATTTCCGGCGTTGAACTGGATAAGATGTCTGATGCCGAACTTCAAGAAGCCGTCAAGGGTGAAGTTATTTTTGCCCGAGTTGCACCGGAACACAAGTTTAGAATTGTCTCTATGTGTCAGAAAAATGGTGACGTGGTGGCCTCAACCGGGGATGGTGTCAATGATGCCCCCGCACTTAAACGAGCAGATATTGGCATCGCCATGGGCGTGACGGGAACCGATGTCGCCAAAGATGCTGCTGATATGATTTTGACCGATGATAACTTTGCCTCAATTGTCAGCGCGATTGAGGAAGGACGAACCGTTTACAGTAATCTGCAAAAGTTTCTTCTATATATACTCACCAGTAACGTTCCCGAAGCTGCGCCATCGGTTATCTTTCTGCTGACCCGCGGACTCGTCCCGTTACCATTAACTGTTATGCAGATTTTAACGGTTGATTTGGGAACCGATTTGCTCCCGGCGCTAGGTTTGGGGACCGAAAAGGCAGAGCCCGGGATTATGGATCAGCCACCACGTCCTTTGAACAGTCACTTGTTGAATCGCTCGATTATCTGGAAAGCATTTGGTTGGTATGGTTTGATTGCTTCAGCGATTTCAACGTTTGCCTACTTCTTCGTCAACCATGTCAATGGCTGGCCTCAAGTGCCACTGGCAGGCTCCGGATTAGTCTATGCTGAGGCGACCACAATTACCTTGGCAGCAATTGTCTTTTCCCAGATTGCCGCGGCAATGAACTGCCGAACCCAGATTTCCTCTGTTTTTTCAATTGGCTTATTTAGTAATCACCGAATTTTACTGGGGATTTTGGTGGAAGTTGTCTTAGTGGCACTGTTGATGTACGTCCCATTCCTTCAAGGCGTCTTCAATACTGGGCCGCTAAATGGCTCTGAATGGCTTTTCCTGTGTTGCATTCCGGTCCCAATCTTTTTGGTTGAGGAGCTGCGGAAATATGTTGTTCGTCAAATTAAGCATCATCAGACCAAAGCGGCTGATTAATCGTTTTGTTGCATTTGCAACAAAAGTAGTTTACAATGAATCCATCAAGAAAGGGCTGATCACTTGGCAGAGATTTTAAGACCAATTGGTGCAATTGCCAGAGCTTTGGATTCAATTGCCAATGTGGAATTTAAACAGTTCGATTTAACCAAGGGGCAATATTTGTATTTAGCCAGAATTTGCGAGCATCCCGGGCTTTTTCAAGATCAACTGGCTGAAATGATTAAGGTCGATCGAACCACTGCTGCCCGGGCAGTTGAAAAGCTGGCAGTAAAAGGGTTTGTGGTTAAACGGCCTGACTCGACGAATAAGAAGATTCGGCGGTTATTTCCAACTGAAAAGGCGCAGACCACCTACCCAAATATTTTGCGGGAGAACCAGTATTCCAACCAAGTGGCGTTGAAGTCATTAACGATTGATGAAGCTGATGAACTGGCGCGTTTGCTGCATAAGGTTTGTGCCAACATCGATGATGACTGGCACTATGTCAAAAAAGGAAATCTTAGAAAGTATTGAGGATGAAATTGTGACGATTGTGATTAGGAAATGTACTTTGGCAGATATCGGAGAGCTGCAGCAGATTAGCAGGGAAACGTTTGCTGACACTTTTGGATCGGAAAATAGTTCTGAGAATTTAAATCAGTATTTGGATGAGTCGTATCGTTTGGATCGACTCACCCAAGAATTCAAGAATCCAAATTCGGCATTCTTTTTTGCCCTGGCTGACGGCCAACTTGCCGGTTATTTAAAGGTGAACGTTTTGGATGCGCAGACAGAATCAATGGGGCCTCAGGCATTGGAAATTCAGCGCATTTATATCAAAAGGGCCTTTAAACGTCAGGGAATCGGATCAAAATTGATGACAAAGGCATTGGCGGTCGCAAAAACCAAACAGCGTTCTACCGTTTGGCTGGGGGTTTGGGAGCACAACCTTCCTGCCCAGCACTTATATCGAAAGTTTGGTTTCAAGCAAACCGGCGACCATGTTTTTACGCTGGGGGAAAGCCGGCAGCGTGATCTTATTATGACGCGAACACTTTAAGGAGCGGATCAGCATTTATGAAAAAATTTATTTTAGACCCTAAAACAATCGAATTATTTCCGGATATTCAAATTGACGTCATGACCTTGCATGGCATCGATAATCACGTGAATGAAAAAGACGACCCGTATTTCCAGAAGCTCCTGGAGGAAGGGAGTCAAGCAGCTGAACAATTTATCACCGTCGACCCATTTCGTGATAATCCGGTAGTTGCCGAGTGGCGGGAAGCTTTCCGTAAGTTCAAGACGAAGAAGGGGGCCCGCTCGACGATTGAAGCCTTGTTAAAACGGGTCAGTCATGGAAAGCGCTTTTCGCCAATTGCCCCGCTGGTTGATATTTATAATTCTCAATCGCTCAAGTACGGTGTCTCTGTTGGTGGTGAAAATGTCGATGCAATTACCGGGGACATGCACTTGGGAGAAGCCAAGGGTGGCGAATTCTTTCTGCCATATGGTGAGGAGGAAGATATGCCTGCTTTACCAGGTGAAATATGTTACATGGATGACAAAGGTGCTGTTTGTCGGTGCTTTAACTGGCGTGAAAATCAGCGGACTGAACTGACTGAGAATACCACCAATCCAATCATTGACATTGAATCGATTAATCCCGATCAGGCAGCCTGCTCAGATATTGCCATCAAAGCCATTCAACGACTTTGCAAAGACTACTTTGGGATAGAGGGGCAACTCCAGAAATTAAATGCTGAGAATCCTGAAATTGTCATTGCTAAATAAAAAAAGGAGGTTGTCGCATTCCCTTGCTTTGGGATGCGACAACCTCCTTTGACTTTGATTCCGAGCCTATTTGTGATATTTATCAGCGATATTATACTTAATATCACCGCTATCGACTTTCAACAAAACTTTCTTTTTATCATGCTTATCAATTACTTTGAACTTAGCGTAAGCGTGGTTAGCGTAAACCTTGTGGAAAGCCTTTGAACGATCACGGGAGCGATTAACCAAATAGTTCCATTTGTCTGGATTTCCGGCCTTGAGCTCTTTGACGGCTTGACTGTTCTGGCTGACCTTGATCGTGACACCCTTATTCTTATCCGCTTCAACGGACGGTTTCTTGCCGTAAGGGGTCTTGTCTTGGGTATTGAACAAATACTGGGTTAATTCACGCGCAACAGTTTTGTGACCGGGGCCATCCTGAAGGGTGAACATACTGCCGACAAAATAAATTACAGCGGCGCCAACAACCAGGGAGATAAACTTTCCAACCGGTTTTTGGTACCACTTCATCAATTGATCAACATCTTTATTCTGAACTTCATCTTCCTCAAGCCATGGTTGCTTAGCACCACAGTATGGACAAAAGTTTGAGTATGCTGGAATGGTTTTGCCACACATCACACAGGACTTCGTCTTTTCTTCAGACATTTATCATGCTCCTCCAATATGTACCTTTGCGAATATACCAATTAATTATAGCAAAGATTTGCTTGGTGGGAACAGCTAAGTTCAAAATTATCGTTAGTGAGGCAGGTGTTTATCAATAAATTCTTTAATCGGTAGCCGAAAATCAAGATAATATTTCTCAAGATCTTCTCTAGACCAATTCCACCAGGCAATTTTTTCCATATCAGTTTTAATTTCGTCAGGGAAACGATCCTTGATCGGCTTGGCGGGGATGCCGCCTACGATGGTGTAGGGGGCAACGTCCTTGGTGACCACGGCTCCTGACCCAATGACCGCGCCGTCGCCAACTGTGACCCCAGCTTGAATAATCACGCCGTGGCCGATCCACACATCATTACCAATGGTGGTCCGAAGATGGGTTCGCTTTTCCAAAAACTCGGTATCCGGATGATCAAAACCATAGGCGCCACCGTTATAGGCAAATATATGTTGTGCTGGTCGATCGTAGGGATGATTGGTCGGTCCGATTCGAATCATCGCGGCCATACTGATGAACTTTTTCAGGTCACTATTTTGGATGAAACAATATTGGCCGGTGTAGGTATAATCGCCAATCGAACTATTGTCGATTAAATTACTGCTTCCTATTTCCACCCATTCCCCGAATGTAGTATTCTTGGTTTGAGTCATTTTTCCAATCGTTGGTTTATCCTTTGATAATTTCCAAAATCAATGTGCATACGACCAACCTCTTTCTCAAAATAATTTCTAACAATCATTATAATCTGTTTTCAGACTATTTAGTTAAAAGGAGCTTACAAATGTTTGAAGTGAAGACCATTGATCGGTTTGACCTAACCTATTTTGCTGGGGACGTCTTTCGGACCTCCAACACTGATACCCCGGATGCCATTTTGGTGCGTAGTTCCAAGGTCGACGACAGCTTGATTTCCAAGCGTTTATTACTGATTGCCCGTTCCGGGACTGGGACCAACACGATTAATGTTGATGCGGCAACCGCCAATGGGACCGCCGTTTTTAATACACCAGGGGTCAATGCAAACGCGGTCAAGGAACTGATTATTCAGAATCTATTCAGATGTCTGCGACCACTGAACGGCGCAGTTGAAATGATGCAGCAGCTAAAAGTTGCTCCGGGCGAAGATCTGCAGGCGGCGGCCGAAGCCAAACGTGGCGATTTTATTGGTGAGGAATTATACGGACGAACACTGGGTATTCTAGGATTGGGAACCATCGGCCAACGCTTGGCGGATGCGTGCTACCACATGGGGATGCAGATTATCGGCTATAATCGTAGTTTCAAGAATCTGCGCCACGTCCAGCAGTTGGATACCATTGACGAAGTTTTGGAGCAGGCCGATTTTGTTGTGATTTTATTACCGTTAACCGACCAAACCAACCAGCTCTTGTCTACCAAACAATTTGAACTGATGAAGGATAATGCTTACCTGCTGAATTTTGGCCGGGGAGAGATTGTTGATAATCGAGCAGTTGTCTCGGCGTTGAACCATAATGAATTTGCCGGGTACGTGTGTGATTTTCCCAAGACTGAACTGCAGGATCACCCAAAGATTACCCTGTTACCACACTTAGGCGGCAACACAATTGAGGCCCTCACCCATTCTGCGAACTTGATTTTGCAAAATTTGCTGGATTTTCTAGACTATGGCACAGTTCGAAGCTCAGTGAACTTTCCGCGGGTTGATTTACCATTCATGAGTAATCAACGACTGACCTTCTTCTTCCACGCCAGAGACACGTTCTGGGTGGATGTTGCAGGGATTATGAGTCGTTATGATTTGCCGGTTCAAGAAATGATGGGCAACACGATGGATGGGTATGGCTATACGATTGTTAACACGGATCTCGGGGAAATGACGAATCAACAATCGGAATCACTTATAAACGTTTTGAACGGGGTTGAAGGAATGATTCGCGTCCGCTTATTAAATAACCCAACCCAAGGGGAATGGCAGTAAACTTTAGTAAGTGTTTCACAACCATTAAAAAATTTAAAATTATGAGACTGAAAGCAAGAGTATGGTTCTCGTTATCTCCAAAGGACGTTTCAAAACAAAAAGTCGAATAAGTATTGAAATTAATTTTCAACCGCCTATAATAAGCATTGTAAGCGGTTGTTAGTTGAAAAGAGCAAATGATTAATTCACATATTCGCACTCATTTAAGCGCTGAATAATCATTTGCTTTTCTGTTGTTTGCAATTGCTCACTAAATAACAAATATAGTATTTGGAGATGTGATTATGCGAATTAAAGCAGCTGTTGTTAACAAAAAGGGCGGAGACTTCGAAATGAAGGATGACGTCGAATTAGCAGATATGCAGGCTGATGATTTACAAGTTCATATGGTTGCCAGCGGGATCTGCCATTCAGACGAAGCTTTACGAAAAGGAACTGCTGAAATTGGTTACCCAATTGTTCTTGGTCACGAAGGATCAGGAATTGTTGAAAAAGTGGGTTCTGAAGTTAAAGACTTCAAGCCCGGTGATCACGTTGTTCTGTCATTTTATGGCTGTGGCAACTGTATCAACTGTTTAAAAGGAATTCCAACTCAATGCTTAAATTACGCAGCAAACAACTTGTCAGGTGTTCGTCCTGACGGCAGTGCCCACTTTACCGAAAATGGTCACCAAGTTGCTGACATGTTTGACCAATCATCATTCACGACGACAACCGTTGTCCGTGAACGAAATGCAGTTAAAGTTGATAAGAATTTGGATTTGCGTCAATTGGGACCGCTTGGCTGTGGCTACGTTACAGGTAGTGGGACGGTCTTCAACACTTTGAAGCCGGAACCAGGTTCTACGATTGCTGTCTTCGGGACTGGCGCCGTTGGTTTGGCTGCAATGATGGCCGGCCGAATCTCTGGCTGCACCAAAGTCATTGCTGTTGATATTGTTCCTGACCGTTTGAAGTTGGCCAAGGAATTAGGCGCTACCGATACGATTAACAGCAAAGACGTCGATCCAGTTAAAGCGATTCAAGATTTGACTGATGGCTATGGTGTTGATTATGCCGTTGATACCACAGGTGTTAAATCAGTCATGGAAGCATCAATCAAGGCTTTGGCACAGGGCGGCACGACCGCAACGATTGCTGTTACCGACCAACACGTTGATTTGGATACTTGGAATGATCTGTGTGTCAGCGATCGTAAAGTCGTTGGTGTCAACATGGGTGATTCAATTCCTCAAGTCGACATTCCTCGTTTGATCAAGTTCTACAAGATGGGATTGTTTGACTTCGATAAGACTGAAAAGTTCTACAAGTTTGATGATATTAACCAAGCTAACGCTGATTCTGTCAGTGGTAAAACGATCAAACCCGTTTTGGTTATTGATGAAGATTACAAGCCTGGCAAGTAGCGGCGTGTGAGTTGGGGCGGTTAATGACCGAACGCTAAGTTTCCGAAATTCAAAATCAAGTCTGATTTTGAGCCGAGGTGCGTAGCAGGAAGTCATTGTTCTAAAAAAACACGCTTCCACAACTAACAGCAAGGTATCTAAAGGTCCATTAAAAAACTAAAAATATTTGTTCCTGCCACATGGCGTTCAATTACACTGTTGCCGACAGGTATCTTGAAAGGGAGCAACTATTATGGCACAAAATGCTGTTGCATTGAAACATTATCAAATGTATATTAACGGAAAATTCATGGATTCAAAGTCAGGTAACGAAATTACCGTCTTAAACCCATCAACTGGTGAAAAGATTTCGACGGTTCCCGCTGCTACTCGGGAAGAAGCTAAAGAAGCCATCGATGCGGCATATGAAGCTGAAAGAACATGGAAGAAAGTTCCCGCTGCTACCCGTGGCAAATATCTCCACGATGTTGCCACTGAGATTCGCAGTGAGAAGGATCACTTGGTTGAAATGCTCCAAGAAGAGCAAGGTAAAATCAAGTCGTTAGCAACCACTGAAATTATGTTCTCAGCCGACTACTTCGATTACATGGGCAGCGCTGCTCGGACTTATGAAGGTGAAATTCTTCAATCCGACAACCAGAACGAAAACATTATGATTGCCAAGCAGCCAATTGGTGTCGCAGCCGGCATCTTACCGTGGAACTTCCCATTCTTCTTGATTGCCCGTAAAATGGGTCCAGCATTGGTAACCGGCAATACCATCGTCATGAAGCCATCTTCAGACACACCAAACTTAGGACTTGAATTTGCCAAGATTGTTGAAAAAGTTGGTATTCCAAAGGGTGTTGTCAACATCATTTCAGGTCGTGGTTCTGTTGTTGGTGATGAATTAACCAAGAACGAGAAGGTCGGCATTATTAGTTTAACTGGTTCCGTTGATTCTGGTAAACGTGTCATGTCTGGTGCTGCAACTCACATGGCCAAGGTTTCACTTGAATTAGGCGGTAAAGCACCAGCCATTGTCTGCAAGGATGCTGACATTGACCTGGCCGTTCAATCAATTATTGACTCACGGGTTGATAACAATGGTCAACTTTGCAACAACTGTGAACGGGTATACGTTCAAGAAGATGTTGCTGACGAGTTCATTAAGAAGTTGTCAGACAAGATGTCAAAGATCACCGTTGGTAACGTGATGAAAGACGATAACATTGGCATGGGTCCACTGATTAACCAAGAAGCTTTGGACAAGGTTGCCGGAATGGTTGACCGTGCTGTTCAAGCTGGCGGTAAGGTCACAGCCGGTGGTCACAAGCTGAACATCGAAAATGGTTTCTACTACGAACCAACTGTGATTACCAACGTCAAACAAGACTCAGAAATTGTCCAAGACGAAATCTTTGGTCCAGTACTGCCAGTATTGACCTTTAAGACTTTGGACGATGCCATTGAAATGGCGAATGATTCAGACTTCGGTTTGACTTCATCAATTTTCACCGAGAACTTGGACAACGCAGCGCGTGCTGCCAACGAACTCGAAGATGGTGAAACTTACATTAACCGATTCAACTTTGAAGCTATGAATGGTTCACACTCAGGCTGGAAAGAATCAGGTATCGGCGGCGATGATGGTCGTCATGGTATCGAAGAATTCTTGAATACCCACGTTATTTACCTGCAAGGGCATCCGGAGAAAGCACAAGGATAGAGTGCGACTAGGCCCGTTTAACCCCGGTGTATAAGGCAGAGGGACGGATTGATGAACGGTTTTTGTTCATCGATTCGTTCCTCTGCCTTATACGTTAGGGGTTGGGCCGTCGGAGCACGTTTCATCCAAATAACAGTGAACATTCACTCAAAAAAGCATCCACTAACAAACTTTCATATGAGTTTGTTAGTGAATGCCTTTCTTATGAGTGATGATCAAGACTGATTCGGATCGTCTATAATATTGCTGGATATTATCATTATTGGTGATAGCAAAAATGTGACTTCGATATAAGCCGGACATATAATATTCCCAAACAAATGCAGGAGGGGACCTTATAATGACTTGGTCCAATATTATCGGTGGCGTGTTAACGTGTGGAATTGGTCTATTGTTAATGATTACGGGCTTAATGGTGATGCGGGGAAAATGGTCAAGAATCGTTGCCGGAAACCTTTTTAACGATGATCAAAAGTCGGTTAGTCGTCATAAGAAGGTCATTGGGACTCTTTATATTTCACTGGGAGTCTTATGCCTATTATTTGATCTGATCGTTTTTTGACCCCCCTAAAAGTTTGTCTCATGCCCCATGAACTGAGAAACTTTCTTACCCATGTATTCGGGTGATTCAATCAGACCGCCCTTTAACCAACTAATGGACATGTTGACAACGGCACCAGCTAAAAAGTCGGTTCGGTATTGATTATCGGTACTATTGAACTTTGGTGCATACAACGCACCTTTTTTCTCTAAATATTGATTTGATGTCTTAAATGCTTTAATCAGCACTTGTTCTTTGCCAACCGCAATTAATGTTAATTGTGCGTTGGCATTATCTTTTACCAGCTGAAAATAATGAGTCATGAGCGTTTCAAAACTAATTTTTTGTTGATTGGGCAGTTTTCTGATATAACCAATGATTCCCAAAATTTCATTTTGTGTAATCACATCGTCAAATGAGCGAAATCGCTTATAGTAGTATGACCTTGAAACGCCTGCTTTCTGACATAATTCAGTGATCGAAATATTTTCGATTCGTTTTGTTTTCATGAGTGCAATTAAGGCTGTAAAAGTTGCCGTTAGCTTTTGATCTCGAACTTCAGTTGGTGGCATAGTTTACAATAATCTCCTTTTTGTCCACAGTTCATTTTCTATTACTTTACATCATGATAATTTGTTAAACAAGAGTTGTTCCAATCAACTCTAATTATGACATGATAGGGAGAATGAAAATGGATAAGCGAAAAAAATTGATTGTTTTTTCAATGGCTGTTGGGATGTTTTTATGTATGCTTGATACAACGGTTATGAACATTGCATTGCCGAAGGTTCAAACTGGGTTGCATGTGAGTCTAGAGGATTTATCTTGGGCGCTCAATATTTATACAATTGTATTCGCAGTCTTCACAATTCCGTTTGGTCGAATTGCGGACATTGTCGGTCGGAATAGGGTGTATGTTGTTGGGCTCATTTTGTTTGCCTGCGGTTCCTTTTTTTCTGGTGCCGCCACCACAGCACCGTTTTTGATTGTTGGCCGGGGTATTCAAAGTCTCGGCGCCGCAATCGTTTTTCCAGCCAGCATGACAATCGGAATTGCCACTAACAGTTTTCAGGATCGGACGAAGGTGTTGGCAACGTTGGGCGTGACCCAGGGGATTGCTGCTGCGCTTGGTCCCACAATTGGTGGGGTTGTGACCCAGTACTTAGGGTGGCGATATATCTTTTTCATCAATATTCCACTGGTTATATTTGTCATTATCTCGTGTGGGATATTACTGCCAATGAAGGCTGAGAAAGTGACCAATCCCAGGATCGATGTGTGGGGGATGTTGCTTTCTATGGGGATGCTGTTATCACTGACGCTGGTTTTGGTTAAGGGTAATGATTGGGGCTGGGAAAGTCGGCCAGTTGTTGAATTGATTGGCATGGTGTTAATCGCGTTTGTATTGTTTATTCTCGTTGAAAGGCGAACTGCTGCACCGATGATTCCGCTGGGGTTATTTAAAGACCGACAATTTGTGGGTGCATCCTTAGCAGTGATTTTAACCGGGGTCTTTCTGGTTGCGATCATGGTGATTATGCCAACATTTTTTACCAGAGTTTTGAATAAATCTGAGCTGGTGGCCGCTTTCATGATTACACCGACCTCAGCGATGATTTTTGTCTTTTCACCGATTGGCGGGCTTTTAATTGGTAAGATTGGTCCAAGATTAATGGTTTCATTGGGTTTTCTGGCAATGATTGGCGGTTATATGACCTTAGCAGTGATTAATCCCAGTCATTACAATGAGCTCGTGATTAGTCTGTTGTTAATTGGGGCCGGTTATGGCGTTATCGCTGGCCCGGTGGTCGTGTTAGGGGCGTCCAAATTCACTGGTGAACTATTATCTGCGTCACAAAGTGTGCTTGGCTTATTTCGGCAGATTGGAACTTTACTTGCCGTGGCGATTTTCGTTTCGGCACTCACCACCAATCTAAAAGCCGCGCAGAATCAATCAGTTATTCAAGCAAATACCAGAATTGAAGCTGCTTCGATTCCCCACACGGAGAAAGTGACTTTTAAACGCCAGGCAAATAACGCTATTCATCACGATGGGGTAACGTCCAAGCAGTCGGCTGGGACAACTGGGGCAGCTGTGAGTGCCGTCATTCATCGTCAATATGAAGCGACCTTAAAAATGATGCCTCATTATCAATTTTTGGACCATGAGCAGAAGGTGAAGCTGTACCATGCCGTTGCCTCAAAAGTGACCACAAAGATTCAGAACCAAATGATGACCGTTCGATTCATTCAGCGGCAGGTTGTCGGACAAACCAGGAAAAATATGAAAGTGGCATTTATGAAGCCTTACCGGCAAGCAATCCCATTTATCATTGTTGCCGGGTTCTCGAGCTTGTTATTTGATCGAAAAAAGGATTACTGCGGTTAATGTTTGTTAAAATAGCGACTTCACACTCGGGGCTAATTGAGTGTGAAGCCGCTACGTTACGTTTGATGGCTATGTTTAATCATTGAACCAAGTAAAAAATGCCACTGACCCCAATCAATACAAACACACATTTCTGAATCATCGTGATATTCATATGGACCGTAATCCGATTGGCAATCATGGTTCCAATGACACCACCAACGACCCCCAATAGAATGAGGTGGACATCATTTAAGCTCAAAATACCATTATAAAAACGAATACTTGTTATATACAACTGATCGATCAGGAAGAAGGCTTGAATACTGGCAAGATATTCCTCTTTTGTATCTGCCAAGGATAGAAAATAAAGTGCCATTAACGGTCCGCCAATGCCAAATAGGCCATTGAAAAAGCCGGAAACGATCATAAAAATGATTGCAATATAAATTGGGTAATGTTTTCTGCCTTCTGATTTGACGAACAAGAAATACAGCGAGAGCGCAACCAGTAGACCACCCAGCATTGATTTTAACAAGTGAACGTTGATTGAGTTGACTAGTTGCAATGCCACGAATGCCACACTGGCATAAACGACAAACGGCCAGATGATTCGCTTAAATTTGATGCTGTGCCGGTAACGCCAGGCCAACATAATGTTGGAAACCGACATAATCAGGGAGGCCACTCCGGCACTTTGGGGAATCGGCAAAATCGTTGGTAAAAAGACCATCAGGACAATTGCCGAGCCAAACCCCGTCACCCCTTGGACAATTCCAGCAAGGACTGCTGGTAGGAGCACGAATATAAAGTTAGTCATGCCAAGTCTCCTCTCAAATAAATGGTGCCGTCACTGCTAGACATGTGATAACTTAGTCTGAGACTTCCGGTGAAGTTTGGGGGACTGTTTGGTGTAGAGCTTTCGCGACATAAAAAGTGCCACGACCAGGAAGGCCAAACACATTGTGAAGCCGGCTTGAATGCCGGTCTGCTGATAATTGGCGTGGCCAGCGAAAAAGTGACTGGCAATGTTAATGGTGGCAACAATGATGGCGGTCCCAAAGGAAGCCGCGATTTGTCGCAGGGTGTTAAATGCAGCAACGCCATCAGCAATTAAGTCATTTGGCAGATAGGACAGTGCCTGTGTCTGGATTGGAATGAGAATCAGGACCAATCCCAATTGGCGAATCGTCTGACCCATTGTTAACATTAACACCGAAGCATTAACGTCAATGAATGCCTGCATCATGGTGCAAAAACAATCGATTAAGATGCCAGTCGTCACGATAATTCGAACCGGATAACGGTCGAACAGCCGACCGCTGATTGGTGACATAAACCCGGTTAAAAGTGCGCCTGGTAACAATGATAGCCCAGAGACGATGGCACTTTTTCCCATAATGGTTTGGATTAGCAGTGGCAAAAGGATTGTATTGCCATACATCGTCGAAACAATGAGTGAATTGACGAGAGTGGCGGTCGTAAACTGCCCATTTTTGAAGACTGCCAAATTGACAAACGGATGATCGGATTTTCCTTGGGTGAAAGCAAATAGTGCGATCAAGATGGCGCCGATGACGAATGGCAGCCAGACAGTTAAGGAGGTTACTGGGGACTGACTTACATTTGAAAAACTCCACAAGAGGCCTAACAACCCAAAACTGATAGTCATCAAGCCTTCGACGTTAAATTGGGGTTCTTGGTTAGTTGGGATCTTGGGTAAGGCGCTGACTGCCATCACTAAATCGATGATAATAAATGGTAGTACCAGAATAAATAGGTAACGCCATGAGAAGTAGTTCAAAATGACGCCGGAAAGCGTCGGGCCAATGATCGGTGAGAAGTTAAATGCCAAGCCGACAATTCCCATAACAGCGCCTTTTTTGCCAGGCTCTGCGTAGCGAATTGCCAGGGTGTTGACCAGTGGCATCATCATGCCGGCACCAATGGCTTGGATCATTCGACCGATGATTAGGGTGAAAAAATTTGGTGCAAGGGCACCAAAAATCGTTCCAACCAAAAAGACGCTGACGAAAAAAATAAATAAGGAACGAAAGGTGAATTTTTTCGTTAGATAGGCACTAACTGGAATCATGATTGCATTCACCAGTGTGTAGCCGTTACTAATCCATTGAACCGTCCCCCGACGAAATATCGAATACCTTCATAAATGTTGGTAGGGCAACGTTCATGAGCGTTGAACAGAGAATACAAAAGAAGGCGCCGAAGATCATGATGATCAGTGAATAACGATTTTGCTTTGACATTAACAGGACTTCCAAATATGTATTTTATTGATTTTGAAAAATAGCAACTCTAAATAGTGTAATTTTAATAATAGATAATTGCAATAGGCTGATAGTTAATTGCTAATTATAGAATAAATAAAAACGGAATTGCGCGATTGCAATTCCGTTTTTGGCCTATTATCGAAGTGCAAGAATCTCCATCTTATTGCTCCAAGGGATTAGACGAATATCCGCATCTTGT
Organism: Lentilactobacillus parakefiri; assembly: GCF_002157585.1. Lineage (GTDB taxonomy): Bacteria > Bacillota > Bacilli > Lactobacillales > Lactobacillaceae > Lentilactobacillus > Lentilactobacillus parakefiri. Next base: position 1,104 of record NZ_BDGB01000005.1, on the reverse strand, counting down.
GCGATTTTTATTGAATTTGAGGATACATCCGAGGCATCATTATTAAAAATCATTGTATATGACAATCCGTTTGTTGAAACGGTTCTGTTTTCTCTAATATCTTGAAACTTATAGGCCGATGTCATTACTTGATTAAAGGAAATCCGATTTTGCAAATCAATCATTCGGGTCGGACGGTTGTTCTTTTTAGGGATCACATAATCTAAATTATATGAGACACCGCTTTTACCTTCGAAAGGGTGTTTTTGAAGACCACCAAAATCATTTTCATCAAAATATTTGTATACTTCATCGAAAAATAAGCTTTCGACGTTGGGTCGTCGAGTATTTGCAATATCATTAATTTTAATAATTGCAGAAATAAAATTTTGCTTTAGTAATGGAAAGTTTTTGATACTACCTTTTACATAAAGGGTATCATTCCTTTGTTTGATTAAATACTCGTTTTTGATCCTATCTAATAAGTCCTTTCTCACCGAAGCATTCATGTCAATTCCAAGTAAGTACAGATCTTCTAGCGTGATGCCATCATCACTTAATTCAATTTGGTTTCTATCCAAGGGTTTAACATAGATTCTTAAATTATCTCCAATTGTGTTTAAAAAGGGCGTTGTAATTTCATCAGCAACGTCAACGTCTTTAACTGTATACTGTTTTCGCAACCAATTAGTATATTCATCAAGCAACTCACTGGTTTTCATTGTCTCATCTCCCTTCAATATTTGTATGAATCTTAAATTAGTTTTTGTTCGATTGAAAGTTCATTTATATCAAAGTTATTGTATTTTAGAAATTCTTGTAATGATTCGATAATATCCTCTGTTAAATTATACTTCTCCAATTTATCCAGAGGTATGGCCAAAAAACCATTATCGTGCTCATCATCAAAGATGTGCACATGAGGTGTTGGAATTCCTCTATGTGTTGCTCCCACCAGATCAATTCTAAGCAGTACCTCGCTTTTCTTATACATGGTAGATTGTAAAATTAATCCGAACGCTGTTCGGACAAAAAAGATCAGCTTCCTTTAAAATGGTGTTTACCACAAACCCATCTTTTAGGAGCTGATCTTTTGTCTAGTATAACCTATTCCGAACGAATTAA
>NZ_BDGB01000004.1 GCF_002157585.1 Lentilactobacillus parakefiri | reverse complement strand
GTCCAAGCTCTTGACGCGCTTGAACCACAGTGGGACGCTCTTCGATTGAATGGCCCAGATTCTTCTTATTGATTCGGTGATGCTTTGTCCCGGGACGTTTGACTCGGCGACGGAGTTTAGCTGGTAGGTCTGAATTACGGATAGCTAAACGCTGGTCATCAATGTATCGATACACCGTCGGTGTTGAGGGACAGACAACTCCTGTGTAATTAGTCTTGAATTGGTGAACAAAAGTATCCACACTATGCATTCTGGGACGAGCTTTTAAAGCTGTAACCAAAGCATGACAGAAGGTTTGACAGTGGTCAAAGAGTCCACGATAACAGCTGTTTAGCCGGTGCTTACGATAAACTGCTTCGCCAGTTTCCG
>NZ_BDGB01000003.1 GCF_002157585.1 Lentilactobacillus parakefiri | reverse complement strand
GAATTGGGAATCCCAAAAAGAATATATTCGTGAACAGCTTTCAAGCCCAGAGGGCCAGGCCATTTTCGCTAAGCGAAAACTTGAGGATGAGCCAGCCTTTGGTAACCTGAAGGCTAATTTGCGTTTCCGTAGATTATCGGTATGTGGATTAAGACAAGTCAATAATGAATTAGGAATTATCTTGATGGCAGCAAATATGAATAAATTGGCCAAAATGATGGCCAATTTAACTCATATTTTTGGTTGGATAGAAAAACTGAGCCGCATCTTCCAGAGAAAGTGGAAAATGCGGCTCAGTTTATTTATCGGCGGGACTTATGTCCCAGCCTCTTTGTGATTAAATTGGCTTATTTAGCCTGATGTTTATACATGAATTTCGGCAGTGCTTCACTGATTTGATGGGGCAGGACGACATATTGTTTCTCAGCTAATTTATCAGCGATGGCGCTGTGGGAATAAACGGCGGCTAAGACTGCTTTTTGGGGATCTTTGAACTGCGCGACAAACCCCCCAACCATGCCCGCCAACGTGTCACCCATGCCGCCAGTTGCTTGGGCAGGGGTACCACCAGTATTTTCGTAGACATGATTGTCCGCGTATACTTGGGTTCGATGTGATTTGATCACCACGATTGCGTGGCGCTGGTTAGCCGCTGCTTGGTTTTTTTCGGGTGTCTGGTCAGCAATTCTGATACCGGACACTCGCTGCCATTCCATTTGATGTGGCGTTAGAATGTTGACTGAATCCTTGGGTAGAGGCAAATTGTTGCTTGCAAGTAATGTCAATGCTGAGCCGTCAATGACTAACTTTTGCCCGCTTTCGACAAGGTGAAAGACCTTTGTCAGCAATGTCAGCGCACTGGGGTCAGTTCCGAGTCCTGGCCCAATCACGACGACATCTGCGCTTTTAATAATGGGTTCGGCCTGTTCGAATTGATTCCAATCGACGAACATGGCCTCCGGCAGCCAGTCGTGCAAAGGAGTTTGATTGCTGGGGTCCGTTATCGTGGTAACCAAGCCGGCACCGGAATAGACTGCTGCCAGTGAGGCCATAATAATCGCGCCGCCAAAGTTTTGGCTGCCGCCAATCAACACAATTTTACCGTAAGTGCCCTTAAAACTATTTGCCGGCCGTTTGCGAATAACGTCCGTTAAAATTTGATTTGTGATTTTTTTGACGTTTACCATTGTCAGATCTCCCATCCGATTCCGTATTCAGCTTAATTATAGCATTTCTGGGGTGGACCGATTACCAACGCCGGTTGAATAGTGTGATAAAATTAAACTATAAGAAATGGACAGGAGCGAGAAAAATGACAATTGATTGGAAAAAGCGTGCTCAAGATTACCAAGCTGATTATTTGAAGGACCTTAAGGAATTGATCAGTATCAATAGTGTTCGTGACGATGAGCACAAGACGGATGAATTTCCGCTGGGTGAAGGACCAACTAAAGCGATGCTCAAATTCTTATCATTCGGCGCACGCGATGGGTTCAAGACACAAAATATTGATAATATTGTCGGTTATATTGAATATGGCTCAGGCGACCAAACGATGGCCATGCAGGCACACGCTGACGTCATGCCCGCTGGCGATGGCTGGGAAACCAACCCGTTTGAAATGGTTGAAAAAAACGGCAGGGTGTATGGTCGTGGGACATCAGATGATAAGGGACCGGCACTGGCCGCCTATTATGGCCTAAAAATGTTGAAGGATAGTGGTATTGAGCCGAAAATGAAGATTCGCTTGATTATTGGAACCGATGAGGAAAGCGATTGGACCGGGATGAAGCATTATTTCGAAGTTGAGCCAGAGCCGACCTTTGGCTTTTCTCCGGATGCCGAATTCCCACTGATTAATGGCGAGAAGGGCAATGCCACTTATGTCACGAGCTTTGGCCATACAAATGGTTCGGATTTCACACTCAAAACGTTTGATTCCGGTTTGCGATTAAACATGGTTCCCGGGTCCGCTGACGCATTGGTTGAGGTTGGTGACAATGAAAACTTTGTGGATGGGTTCACCCAGTTTTTGGATCAAAACCCGATTGCCGGTGACGTTAAATCAACCGGTCAAGGGATTGCTTTGCACATTACCGGCAAGGCGGCTCACGCAATGGAACCTAAAAACGGTGTCAATGCCGGGACGTATCTTGCTAAGTTTTTGAACGAGTATCCATTCAAAGGGGCGGCTAAGGAATTTATCTCTTATCTGGCTGAGGACTTGCATGATGATTCACGTGCAAAAAAAATTGGGGCTGCACACGTTGATGACATCATGGGAGAATTAACCATGAACGTTGGGATTATGAAATTTGATATGAAGCAGGGCGGGAGCGTCAACACGAACTTCCGTTATCCAAAAGGGACTGACGATCAGAAGATTCTGGCGCACCTGCAACAAGCAGCCGACAAACTTCACGGGACAGTGAAGGAAATCAACAATATGGAGACGCATTATGTTGATCCAAGCGATCCCATTGTCGACACATTGATGCACGTTTATCAGGAGCAGACTGGTGACCTGGATTCCAAGCCGGAAGTCGTCGGCGGCGGCACTTATGCCCGCTTGATGAAGCGTGGTGTGGCGTTTGGGGCATTATTCCCTAACGCCCAAGACACCATGCATCAGGCAAATGAATTCCAACCGGTTGCTGATTTGATTAAGGCAATGGCAATTTATGGCCAATCTATTTATGAGTTGACGACTAAGTAAAGACATTGAGGTGGTTGACATGTTGGACTTTAATTATTTGAATATTCTAGTGGGAATTGATGGTTCAAAAACTGCCGCCAAGGCCGTTAGACAAGCAATTACTATTGCCGAGCATAATCATGCCAGACTGACAATTGTGGCGATTATCAACGACCGAGAGATTCTGGGTGTGTCTAAAGCCGCCTTAATTGGTTTTGGGAACGTTAATCAATCAACGATTGACGAAGTTAAATCCAGATTCCAACGGCTCGTTCATAAATATGAGTTGATGGCCAAAGACCATGGGCTTGATGTGAACGCCTTCGTGACATCCGGCGATCCCAAAAACCAATTGGCCCACGAGTTGGTTGATGAAGCGCATGTGGACGCAATTGTTGTTGGGGCCACTGGGGCAAATTTTGTTGATCGGATGACCATGGGATCAACGGCCGCCTTCGTGATTGCTCAGGCACCATGTGACGTTTTTGTGGTTCATCGAGATTCGCTCGTTTAAGTAGAGCGAAGACAAATAATGAAAAAAGAGGCGAACCGGTATTTCGAGAATACCTGGTTCGCCCTTTTGGTGTGGTGCTTCATTCAATTTTGGTTGGCTGATTTTTCTGCGGATTATTGACAATTAATCCCCAAATCCCAGGAACCACGTACAAGAAACTGCCTAACAGCCCTAGAACAATCAAAACGATCGGCCAGACATAGCTTTCATTGTGATGAAGTCGTTTAATGCCAAAGAAAGCAATGACTTGTTGGACGCCATATACCAACAAAAGGAAAATTGAAATCAATTGATAATCCCATGAGTTCTTCACTCCGGTTGCATCCGTTGTTCGTGTCAGCATAAAGATTGCCAACACCAAAACTACGATGGTGATGACCCACCAGACAATCCAGCCGCAGATTTGAGCGGCTGATAATTGATGTTGTTTGGTATTTTGCAAATCGACATCTCCTTTAATATTGTTAAATCAATCCTAACAAGCCTGATTTGATTCAGTCAAATAAAAGTTGCATCACGGCCACCAAAAAAGTTATACTTTTCGGAGCACGTCATTAGGAAATGACAATTTCGAAGGGTGAGGTTCGGTCATGATTGACATTGTATTCAGTGATAGTTTTGCATCGACATTAAAGTATTACTATCAGAAAAGGCATATTGAACGGCAGGTTTTGGCAATGCCAATGTACTCGAGTTTGGGTGACATTAGTGATTGCTCGTTTATTGAAAGCCGAAAAACCGTCTGCAAAATTCAATATGCTCATTATAAAGCCTCAGAACAGCTAACTGCCGAGGCAGTCGACACTTTACGGAAATCACTTCATGAATTGAGTCAAAACGCTCACGCAGGGGAATGCTTCCGAGTTTGGTGGAGCGAGAATTCTGATGATTATTGTGGCTTTTTATGGCTCTGTGACTATCTTAAGGATTTTTCAGTGAAAACAGTGACCATTAAGGTGCCCATGACTTTTGTCAGAGATGACCATTTGATGATCATTTCCCAGTTAGGCGAAATTAGTGAAGAAGACATTGACCAACTGGGCCTATTCTCACTTCAAAGCGGATTGTCCACTCAATCGCGAAGATCTTTCAGTTATTATTGGCGCGATCTGAGAAGCGAGAATCATCCGATTAGGACGGTGATCAATGGCAACATTATCGGCCAATCAATCGACTTCTACGATCGTTTCGTTCTTGCCAATTTGAGTCGCAGGCGATTTAGAAATATTATTCGGGTCATTGGAGAGACATTGGGTGATTATCCGTTTGCACCTGAGTGGTGGTATCGCCACCGGATTGATTACTTGGTATCAAAGGGAAGCGTCGACTATAAAAATGATCCCAATCGCAAAGTTGGGAAGATTAAATTATCCGACTAAAAATGGGGATGTTCGGCTGAAAAATCAACAGCTGAACGTCTCCATTTTAATTGATTATCGTTAGCATTATGCACATGCCGATGTAAAGAAGATCCGTTAAAGTGTTTCACTTTGAGGCTGACGAATCTTGGCCAATGCCTGATCGATTTGACCCAAGACAATGTCGATGTTTTTAGGGTCCGATAAGTCATACTTCTGCAGGTCAATTTTGATTTTAGGGCTGACATCGTACTCTTGGAACCATTTTTTGTATGCTGCCCACATCTTGAAGTAGTATTCTTGAAGTCCGGGATTGTCGTCAAACTGTTCGTAGTCACGACCGCGTTTTTTAATCCGGTGTTTGATGGTCTCAAAGTCGCTATCGGCATAAACAAGCAAATCTGGTGCCTTCTTAGGTAATTCATCAAGTTCTGCCATCATGTTGTTCAATAATTTGAGATAAACATCCAGCTCAGTATCGGAGATGTTTCCCTGAGCGTTATTTTCGCGGGTAAACAGCGCATCTTCATAGATCGAACGATCTAAAACATTATTATCGTCGCTGAGTGCCTGTTTGATCATCGAGAAGCGCTTATTTAAAAAGTAGATTTGAAGTAAGAATCCATATTGTTTTGGATTGGAGTAGTAGAGCGGTAAAACTGGGTTGTCGCCAACAGGTTCAAAAAACGCCTTTGTCCCTAAATGTTCAGCAATCTTTCCAGTTAAAGTGGTCTTTCCGACCCCAATCATTCCTGCAGTTATTATCACCATGGTAGCCCCTCTTTATAATAAAATGACAATATATAGTGTACCACAAAATGTGGTAACACAATATATATAATTTCAAGATTGTAAAGTTAAAATTGGGAATGCCCACCATATTAAGTAGTACAATATAGTTAACAAGCTAAAGGGAGGAAATTCAATGTATAAAGCGGTTGTATTTTTTGACTTAGACGGGACACTTTTTGATAACGAAAAAAATGTGTCTGATGAAAATGTCGCGGCAATCAATGAATTACGGGCAAATAATATTTTACCAGTCATTTCTACTGGTCGAAATATTTTTGAAATTCAGTATGTCATCGATGCCACCGGCATTAATTCATTAGTGAGCGCAAATGGTAGTTACGTCCAATACGAAGGCAAAAAATTAAAGGCAGAAAAAATTAGTGATGATGTGATTGAGGAAATTCTTGCTTTTGCCAAACAACAGGGAGACGTGATTTCTTTTTATAACAACAAAGAATTTGCTTTAACTTTCGAAAATGATATGACGAAGGTGAATTATCGTCTTCTGCGACTGACACCCCATGTCGATCCCGACTTCTACAAGCATAATGAAGTCAATTTCTTAAATGTCTTCAATTACGACAAAGACAAGCTCTACCAAGACAAATTCAAGGGTAAGCTATCTCTGGTTCGTAATAACCCGCGGTGTTTGGATACCATGAAGTGGGGCGTTTCCAAACAGACTGGTATTCAGGCTTTAATGAAGAAGTTGAACCTTGGCGACATTCCATCATACGCATTTGGTGATCAAATGAATGACCTGCAAATGTTTTCTGAAGTGAAATTTCCAATTGCAATGGGCAATGGTGTACCGGAAGTTAAAGAAAAGGCATCTTTCGTCACCAAGTCAAACATTAACGGTGGAATTGTGAATGGTTTAAAGCATTATGGACTGATTGATTAACTTATCGAACTGAAGATTGTTTTCGACCATCTAACAACGAAAGGCAACTGCTCCAAAATAGGAGCGGGCTATACTCCTTCTTGAGTAGACAAGCAAATAATTAAAGCTTGTTTACCTAGGAAGGAGTTTTTGTATGGGCCGAAAAGGGTCTAGATATACCTTAGAGGAAAAGCTCTTCTACATTGGTTTACTTCAAGACGGAACCGCAAACCCTCATCAAATAGAAAGTCAATATGGGGTTAAGCACGACCAAGTAAAACAGTGGTTAGAAAGGTATCAGATTAGAGGAGTTGATGGTCTTAAAAGAACCACAAAGCAACAATATTCAAAAGAATTCAAACTTGGCGTCATTCAGGAATATCTGGCCGGAGATACATCGTATTCAGAATTAACAAGAAAATACGAAGTTTCAAACGTTGGGGTTATCTCCCAATGGGTTTCCCGGTATACTAGTGGGAAATCACTAGATTCTAGTTCTACTAGGAGGAGACCCCGATTGAAGAATGGACGAAAAACCACCAAGCTTGAACGAATTGAGATTGCGGAATGGACAATTGCCCACGAAAAGCATTACACCGAAGCCGCCAATCATTTTGAAGTT
>NZ_BDGB01000002.1:43121-43821 GCF_002157585.1 Lentilactobacillus parakefiri | reverse complement strand
AGTGCCGGCGCACTGCACAATTGCGAATACGACCCGGAAACAATGTTTAGAAAAACTGACCGAACCCGTTTCTCTCAAACACATTGCTAATGAATTATCCACTTCAGATTCATTCGTTGGTCGGCAGCTCTTGCGCGCTGAACGGGACTTTAAAACTAATTGGCACTATTTGCCCAAAGTTTTGCTCATGGATGAGGTTAAAAGCACTAAGAGTGCCACCGACGCGATGAGTTTTGAATTTATGGACGCCGAAACGCACGAATTAATTGATCTATTGCCCTTTAGAACCATCTATCAGCTTCAAAAGTACTTCCAGCATTATGATCAGGCTGCTCGGGAAAATGTCAAAATTATTGTGACTGATATGAATTATACCTATCCCAAATTGGTTGGTCGAATTTTCCCTAATGCCATTGTCGTCATTGATCCCTTCCACCTAGTTAATGCTTTAAACCGCGCCTTTAATAAGACGCGGGTGCGGCTTATGAAAACCCTGGCGACTTCTTCATGCGAGTATCGTGCCTTAAAGCGTTACTGGAAATTATTATTAACTCCGGCAAGTCACCTCAACTACGAGGTCTTCCGTAAATGGACGAACTTCTCGTATCTGGCGACTGCCACTGATGTGGTTGATGCTTTATTAGGCATTGATCCCGAGCTCAAGCAAACATACGCTGTGATGAATCAGTTACGTGAAACC
>NZ_BDGB01000002.1:0-42510 GCF_002157585.1 Lentilactobacillus parakefiri | reverse complement strand
AAGAACCCAAATAAACGCAGTTATTCCGGATTTTGGAATGACTGCGTTTATTTGTTAAGTGGCGGGGATCAGCCGTTTGCCATGTAGGCTAGGCAAACTACGCTGGCCGTCGTCGCAAGTTTTATCAATATAAAAGTGGTAATCAGAGTTGCAACAAAAACTATCGTAACAACTAATGTCCCAGCCTGTGGATGATTCGCATATTTTTAATCTACCAGCGACGGATAACAGCAGCTAAATCACTTCAAGCGTCACTAATCAGGATTGTTTTGACTCAATTGCCACTGCAGGTAAGCGTTGATAAACGGATCCAAATCGCCGTCCATCACGCCGTTAACATTGGCGGTTTCATAGTTGGTTCTGTGATCTTTGACCATCGAATACGGGTGAAAGACATAGGAGCGGATTTGTGACCCCCAGCCGATCTCTTTTTGTTCACCCTCAATTTTGGCCTTTTCTTCGGCTTTCTTCTCTTCTTCCAATTCATACAACTTTGATTTCAACATGTTCATTGCCGTTTGCCGGTTTTGAAGTTGTGATCGCTGAGCTTGGCTGGCAGCAACGATTCCAGTCGGCAAATGAGTAATTCGAACGGCTGAAGAAGTCTTGTTAATATGCTGACCACCGGCCCCGCTGGATCGATAAACATCAATCCGCAGATCATCCGGATTAATGTCAATTGAAACGTCATCGTTTAATTCAGGCATCACGTCCACTGAAGCAAACGAAGTGTGCCGACGGCCGGCAGAATCAAATGGTGACAGTCTCACCAGTCGATGGATTCCCTTTTCGGAACGCAGGTAGCCATAGGCGTTTTCACCGCTGATCAACAGTGAGACACTATTCAGGCCGGCGACATCCCCAACCTGGTAATCCAATGTCTGGACGGTAAATCCATGAGCCTCTGCCCAACGGGTGTACATCCTAAGCAGCATTGATCCCCAATCTTGGGCTTCGGTACCACCAGCTCCAGGGTGAATTTCCAAAATGGCATTGTTATGATCGTATTTGCCATTGAGGAGCAAATTTAACTGATAGCGATCCAATTTTGATTTGAGCAGCTTTTCGGCGTTCTCAAATTCGCCTTCCATCCCCGAGTGGGAATCTTCTTCAATCAACTCCAAAGTGACTTTGAGATCATCCAGCTGATTTTTGAGGCCAACAAAATCGTCCCGCTTATTTTTCAACTTATTGGTTTGATCAATCAGTTTTTGAGCGGATTCTTGATCATCCCAAAAGCCCGGTTCAGCCATCTTCGCCTCATTAATGGCAATGCTTTCGCTTAAGGCATCGAGGTCAAAGCGACCTCCCAAAGCCATCGATGGCTTTTTGCATTTCAGCGATTTGTTTTTTTGCTTCACTTAATTCAAATGACATATTATTCTCCTCTAAAAGTTCTGCCAATTCTAAAGAAAGAATCCAAACAATCATCATTGCCGGATTCTTTCCCAATACATATTAACGTTGCATGTTTTGACGAATTTCGGCCTTCATGAACAGACGAGTTGCATCATATTCAATATCAGCAATCATTTCTTCGAACATCTTGTACCCTTCTCGTTGATATTCAACCAGTGGGTTTTGTTGACCGTAACCACGGAGGCCAATTGATTGACGTAATTGATCCATAATGTCAATGTGATCGGTCCAGTGAGAATCGACAACTCGTAAGATGACAACTTTTTCGAATTCAAGCATTTGAGATTCATCATAAAGTTGTTCTTGCTTTTCTTTATATTCTTTGTTTGCCAAATCCATCAGCATTTGCTTGATTTCATCAGCTGATTTGCCTTGGAAGTCTTCCAAAGAAATCTGGTCTGGGCTGACCATAGCGCTAATCGCAAAGTCTAAGATAGTTTGAAGATCCCAATATTCTTTTTCACCCTGAGTATGCAAATCAACGATTCGGTTAATGGTTCGCTCAATCATTGGTATGATAACCCACTTCAGGTCCTTTTGCTCATCAATGACTTCACGACGCTCACCGTAAATAACTTCACGCTGTTGTCTCATTACGTCATCGTATTGCAAAACGTTCTTCCGTGAATCGTAGTTGTTCCCTTCAACCCGCTTCTGGGCTGATTCAACTTGCTTAGTAATCATTCTTGAACGAATAACGGCGTCTTCACCCTCGACATTTAAATGTTCCAGGAAGTTTTTGATCTTTTCAGAACCAAAACGACGCATCAAGTCATCTTCAAGTGACAAATAAAATTGTGACAAGCCGGGATCACCTTGACGTCCTGAACGGCCACGCAGCTGGTTATCAATCCGTCGTGACTCGTGTCGTTCAGTCCCAATAACGGCCAAACCGCCAAGTTCAACAACCCCAGGTCCTAATTTGATATCTGTCCCACGACCAGCCATGTTGGTGGCGATGGTAACGGCACCCCTTTGACCGGCGTTAGCAACAATTTCAGCTTCCTTAGCATGATTTTTGGCATTCAACACCACGTGAGGAATTTTTTCTTCATCGAGTCGTTGTGACAAATATTCAGAAGTCTCAACCGCAACGGTACCAACCAACATTGGCTGACCCTTTTTGTGGAGTTCCTTAATCTTATTAACCACCGCTTCAAACTTAGACTCCAAAGTTGGGTATAAAACGTCTGGATGATCAACCCGGACAACCGGTTTGTTGGTTGGAACCGAAATAACTTCCATGTTATAAATCTCACGGAATTCTTCAGCTTCAGTCTTGGCAGTACCGGTCATTCCGGCAAGCTTCTTGTACATCCGGAAAAGGTTCTGGTAAGTAATGGTTGCCATTGTCTTACTTTCTTCGTTAATCGTCACCCCTTCTTTTGCTTCAAGGGCTTGGTGAAGACCATCGGAGAAGCGACGGCCTTCCATGATTCGTCCGGTAAAGGAATCAACAATCTTCACTTCATCGTCTTGAACCACATAATCCTTATCGCGAAGCATGATAAAGTTGGCCCGCAATGCTTGGTCCAAATGGTGGGTTAAAGCCGTGTTATCGGTATCATAGAGGTTTTTCAAGTTAAAGTACTTCTCAGCCTTTTCAATTCCTTGATCGGTCAATGAGACCGTCTTGGTTTCCAGATCAAGTTTAAAGTCATCGCCCTCGTGCAGGGTTTTGGCAAATCGATCCGTTCGTTGGTAAAGGTCTGAAGTACCACTTGATTGACCGGAAATAATCAATGGGGTTCTGGCCTCATCAATTAAAATCGAGTCAACTTCATCGACAATCGCAAAGTTCAAAGAACGTTGAACCATTTGTTCTTTATAAGCAACCATGTTATCACGCAGATAATCGAAACCGATTTCTCCGTTGGTTGAGTAGGTGATGTCGGCAGCGTAGGCTTCCCGCTTCTCATCAGCGTCTTTTTCAGTCGTGTTAACCCCAACCGTCAGGCCGAGCCAGTTATATAACTCACCCATTTCAGTCGCATCACGTTGAGAAAGGTATTCGTTAACCGTGACCACGTGAACGCCTTCGCCTGCAAGTGCATTTAAATAAACTGGCATGGTGGCGGTTAAAGTCTTCCCTTCACCAGTTTTCATTTCTGCAATATTTCCTTCATGAAGAACAATTCCACCCATGATTTGGACGTGGAATGGGTACAAACCCAAGACGCGCTTTGCACCTTCACGGGCAACAGCAAATGCTTCCGGAAGCAAATCATCGAGTGTTTCGCCGTCTTGATAACGTTTTTTTAATTCCGGTGTCTTGGCTTGTAATTCCTCATCACTGAGTTGACGATACGCTTCAGCATACGAACCAACTTTGTCAGCAATTTTACTGAGTCGTTTTTGTTCGCGCGTATCACTTTCAACCCATGTTCTTAAAATATTAGCCATTAGTAAATTCCCTTCTAAAATAAAATACTGATCAAATTTCTCTTAGTAATTGTTCTTAGTATTTGTAGACTACATACTTATTTAGTGTAACATTTTAGGCCGCTCATGAAAACACAAAAAACAATGCATCAGCGGCATTTAATCATAATAATACATTTTGAGTGGATATGAAAGGTCAAAGGTAATATTGGACAGCAAATGTTTTCACAGACTAAAAGATTGGGGATAAATTAAAGTTCAACTTATCCCCAACCCTTTGAACGGCGCATCATGATGGCCGCTAATGATTATCTTAATTATTCTTCGCCGGTCTCAATCAAGCCATAACGGCCATCATTACGACGGTAGACGATGTTGATGCCTGAAGTTTCTGCATCTTCATAGATGAAGAAATCATGGCCCAACATGTCCATTTGAAGAATGGCTTCCTCGTTATCCATTGGCTTTAAAGCCAGTTGTTTTGTACGAACAACTTGGAACTTGGATTCGTCATCAGAATCTGAATCGCTGGCAGAAGTATCTGCGGCAGGTGCAAATTCAAGATTCTTAAATCCTTTTTCACGAGATTTGCGGTTAACCTTGGTCTTGTACTTACGAATTTGACGTTCAAGCTTGTCTGTCACCAGATCAACACTTGCATACAAATCGTTAGACATTTCTTCGGCTCTCAAAGTTAAGTATGGCAAAGGAATGGTTACCTCAACTTTTGCTTGCTTATCTGGATAAACCTCCAAATTGACATGAGCTGTATTTTTCATATCCTTTTCAAAGTATTTCTCCAGTTTACTGATCCGTTTTTCAACGTAATCCCGGATCGCCTGGGTTACCTCAATGTTTTCACCACGAATGTTAAAAATTAGCATAGCGTTCTCTCCCTTCACCATTAAAGGCTTAATGGTCCACTAATGAAATCACTTTCATTACTGGCTACAACTTTAGTATAATTGAAAGTTCGCATTTTAACAATCATTGGGTCTGGATTTCTTTATCTTGCAAGGGTCAATCCCCTCACAGAAGCCGCGCCTGCTTGAAGGAGAAGAGCTGCCGCATGCCTAATGGTGGTACCGGTTGTATAGACATCATCAACTAATAAAACAGCCTGATTTTTAATTTGATTTTTTTCTGGTGCCATCATTTCAAACGGTTGACCCAACATCAGTCGATCTTGGCGATTCTTCTCCGATTGGCGGATCGTTTTCTTATCAAGTCGGACGTTTAATAGTTCCAAGTAGCGGTCGCTTTCTAAAAGCCCGGTCACCTGATTAAACCCGCGAGTGGCCATGGTATCTGCTCCCACCGGGACCGGGACAATAATCGCCGACTGCTTTCTTAGCTGTTCATGAATCCGTTCAGAAAACACTTGCCGTAGTCGATAATCACCGGCAAACTTGTAACGCTTCATATAATCCTTCATCGCTGGGTTATATTCAAACAACGCAGTGTTGATAAATTTGAACTGACTGTCCTTCTCCCAGCGTTGGCAATCGTAGCACGGATCAGGCATTTCTTTTGTTCGCTTCCGGCCGCAGCCAGAACAGGTGGGAAAGGACTCAAGCGGAGAGAAAGCGGCAGAACAGGGTTCACAAATCGTTCTTTTGCGTAATGGTGTTAGGCGAATCAGGTCGCCAAGCGGCATTTCATTTCTCAGTCCGGCCCCACACAACAGGCAGTCTTTCATAATTTAGCCGCCTTCCGATTCATCAGCTTAATCTGGCGGTCACATGATTTGATGTTGGGCGTTTTTACTTCACAATAAAAAAGTACCTGCCCCGTCGGTCGGTCAGTATTTCGACCAACCCGTCCGGCGATTTGAACCAGTGCGGCTGCTGAGAAAATGTCATTATCAGCCTTCAATACCAGGACATCAATTCCTGGAAACGTGACGCCGCGTTCCAAAATGGTGGTTGTAATCAAAAAGTCCAGTTGCCGTTTGCGCATTAAGGCCACCTTCTCAAGCCTGTCAGGGTCGGCAGAAAAGACGGTTTCAAATTTTGCCATGATTCCAGCATTCTTGATGGCATCAGCCACCCGGGTCAAATCCTTGATGTGGGGAACGAACAATAAAAATCGCTGCTTTTCTGCAACCAACTCGGCAATGATCCTTAAAATCTGCTTGGGTAATTTGGAAGTTTGAATCTGTTGAGCAAGATTTTTAACACGAATGACTGAAATTTCCGGCAAATAGTGCCCATGATATCTAATCGGCAAGTAACTAACTGACAGTTTTTTTCTGGAAATCGCTTTAAATAAGGCTTGATCGGGGGTGGCCGTTAAATAAAGCATGGCGCCAGCAGGCTTAATCGCATTTTGAACCCCATAGTGAAGCATCGGATTGCCCGAATATGGGAAAACATCCACTTCGTCGATAATCAAGACGTCAAAGGCGTGGTAGAATCGTAACAGTTGGTGGGTCGTACAGATCGTAATCTGACTATATTGGTAGCGTTGTTCACTCTTACCATGCAGCAGGACCATTGAAACTTGATTGAAGGCGGCTTGAATTCGTGGAAACAGTTCGATGCACACGTCCACACGCGGTGAAGCAATTCCAACTCTCAGACCGTTTGCAACCGCCCAGCTAATCCCTTTAAACAGCATTTCAGTCTTGCCGGCACCCGTGACCGCCCATAATAAATGGTGTTGGCGTCGTTGAAACACCTCAATGACTTTATTGGCACACTCGGTTTGCAATTCAGTCAGCTGTCCCAACCAAGACAATGGGCTTTGATTATCGGAAAAACGATTGGGCTCTTCCATATATGCCAATGGCGACAAAGTGTCCACCCGCCCCATCTGAATACACACATAGCAATAAAAGTGGTGATTAGGTAAGCTGGCAAGTGAGCGGCGTAGTTTTGACCCACAACGCTGACACACCAATCCGTGATCATGGCTGATGGCCGGACGCAAGTGAATGTCCACTGCCCTTTGTAGCGACGCCGCCAGGTCACGCTGTGGGATTTGGCGGCCGTACAACTCTGATATATCATTAATCATAGATTGTCACCTCAATCTATAAGTACGCAAATACTGGAGGAATCCTTTTTGAAAAATGAATCACTGACCATTAAATCAAACGGTACGCATGAAATTGAAATTAAAAAATCCCGTTTTCTCTGCAACATGGCACGAATTGATAGTGAGGATCAGGCAAAAGGCATCATCGAACAAGTAACCAAAGAAAATCCGAAGGCCAACCATAATTGTTATGCCTATATGCTGGGTGACGATGACCATATCCAGCGTGAAAGCGACAATGGCGAACCGTCCGGAACTGCCGGCGTTCCCATCTTGGAAGTCCTCAAAATGAATGAACTGCATAATGTTTTAGCAGTCGTGACCCGGTATTTCGGTGGCATCAAACTTGGTGCTGGCGGCCTAATTCGGGCTTATAGCAATGCGACATCGACAACGGTTGATTCGCTGGGGATCGTTAAACTGGTTAATAAACAAAAAATCACCCTGACCATTGATTATAATCAGTTCGATAAATTGAAGTATTTCCTCGAAAGCCAATCAATTCCCATTGAAGAGACCACCTATACAGCTAAGATCCAAGTGGTAATCGCCGTGAGTGATGAGGACTTTGACTCCTTGATCACTCAGATCACGAATTTATTGAGTGACCAATTTTCTTATCAAAAAGGTGGCTATCAAATCTTTGAAGTTCCTTATTCCCGTGAAAAGCGACAAAATGAGAGTGGAAATTAAAGCGGTTAGTTTCCAGAATATAAGCCAGCAGTCCGAATATCCCGGGTTTGGATATTTGGACTGCTGGCTTATATGGCCGGAAACTGCTTTAATTTCCACGTTTTTGCTATGGAATATTCACACTGTAGAAGTCTGGGTGAGACGATAATTATTTTTATCCCAGCCTCTTTCCTGCCAAACAATCCAATAACGAACAAAAAAGTCCGCCAAAGATTTGGCAGACTTTTTTATCATGCTAGTGATTATCTTTACTAGTCGTATCTTTAACCAACTTCTTAATCCCATTCAACAACGGCTGTCGATCTTCACCAACCAGGCCAATCGTTTCCACAAACAATTCAAGGCCGATTAACACAGCGATTGTCAGCAAAATTGACCCCCACAAGGTTGAAATCGGATAAAGGAGTGAGATAAACGAAAAAATCAGGGCAATCCCATAAATAACCAAAACCGTTTGCCGATGGGTCAAGCCGATTTGCATCAATCGGTGGTGTAAATGACGTTTATCAGCATGGGTAATCGGTTCCTTGTTCAATAATCGCCGGAAAATCGCAAACACAGTATCGGTAATTGGCACGCCCAGGATCATCACAGGGATCAACAAAGTGATGAAGGTCGCGTTCTTTAATCCAAACAGTGAAAAGACCGACATCATGAAACCAATGAACAACGCACCCGTATCACCCAAATAAATTCTTGCCGGGAAAAAGTTGTACGGTAAAAAGCCAATGCAGGCGGCAACCAGGGTAAAAATCATAATGGCAACAAAAATATTTCCCACGTTTAAGAAAAACATTGCCGTAATTCCCATTGTGGTGAGTGCAATAATTGCAACCCCAGTGGCCAAACCGTCTAAGCCATCAATCAAATTAACCGCGTTGGTAATCGCCAAAATCCAGATCCAAGTAACCGGCAAGCTCAGCCAACCAAGATGAATTGTGATAAATGGTAGTGTAATGGTGGTCATTTTAACGCCAGCGGTGAAATAAACCCAAAGGGCGGCGATTGAAATCCCCAACACTTTTTGGCGGGGCTTCAAGACGAAAATATCATCGATAATTCCGGTTAAAATGATGATGACTTCCCCACCGTACACGCCCCACAAGATTTTGGTCGGAAACTGGTCCCGCAATAAAATCATGGTCGTAAAAGTGTAGGCAATAAAAATTGCCAACCCACCAATCGTTGGCATTGGAATTTTATTAACCCGCCGCTTATTTGGCCGATCCTCTGCCCCAACGGCAAAAGCAAGTTTCCGAATAAATGGGGTTAAGACTGCAGAAAGAATCATGGTAGCAAATAAAGACACAATGATCTCGAATTTCAAAATTGTAACCTCACTTATTTCCTTCCAAATCAATATTAAGTCAATTATACAAATGACAATTCATAAAAACAAGGTATGCCTGCCTCACAAAGTAAAGGTGTCTACTCAAACAATTAAACCGGACCAATTGTGTGAGTTTTCACATTTCAAAAAAAATGCGATCGTTTTCACTTGTCATATTTCACAAAAACATTTATAATAGAGATTGTAAGACAACAGTTTCAAATATTTTATATTTCACAAACGGAAGGAGTTTTTATTATGGCTGACAAAACAAATACTACACAAGCCGAGACGAAAGATGCCCCCATTCTTATTCAAATGGGTATCTTCGCCGGGGTATTGTTTGTTTCCAGTTTAATTTCACCACTATTTCCACCAACATTTCCAGTACCAACACCAGTTATTGGATTAGTTCTTCTTTATCTCCTATTAATGTTCCATATTATTAAGGTTGAATGGGTAGATAAATTTGCAACGTTCATGATTGGTATGATTGCTTTTCTATTCGTTCCTTCAGGAATTCAATTGACTGCTTCACTTGATATCATGAAGGCACAAGGTGTACAGCTTATTGTTGCTATTATTATTTCGACAGTTGTCTTACTGGTTGTTATTGCTTACACCACATCATTCTTCATTTGGATCCGAAAGACTGTGTTCCACGGCGATATTAGTGTTAGTGAAACGGTCGATAAAAAATAATCGAAGGGGTGAATATAAATGTCTGCTACACAAACAACTATCATCACGTATCTAGGGACACCAATTTTTGGTATCTGCTTGTCATTACTTGTTTTCTTGTTTGGTCAATGGCTATTCAAGATTGGTAAAGGATTCTTCTTATTCCAACCACTGTTCGTTGGGATGGTACTCGGAATCTTCATTCTCTGGCTCATGGCTAAGATGTTCGGTGTTGACGTTACTTGGTTCTACACTAACGCCTACAAGCCGGGTGGAGATATCATCTTCTGGTTCTTGAACCCAGCAACCATTGCGTTTGCCGTTCCTCTGTACAAGCGTAACGATATTGTTAAACGATTCTGGTTAGAGATTCTGCTATCATTAATTATTGGTTTGTTCATCTCACTGTTCATCATCTACGGTGTTTCAAAACTCATCGGCTTGGACAACAACGGAATTGCTTCAATGCTTCCACAAGCTGCCACTACAGCTATTGCAATGCCTATCTCTGGTGCTATCGGAGGTACTCCTGCTATCACTGCTATGGCATGTATCTTGAACGCCGTTCTGATCTACGCTTTGGCAACTTGGTTAATCAAACTGTTCCACTTGACTGAACCAATTGGCCAAGGTCTTGGATTAGGAACTGCCGGACACACGGTTGGTTCAGCAAAGGCCATCCAATTAAGTTCTGTATCTGGTGCCATGGCTGCCATTGCGGTTGTTATCATTTCAATCGTTGTTGACATCGTTGTTCCAACATTTGCTAACTTTATGGGAATCGTTAAATAATTTCCATTCCTTGAAAGGCGTCACTCATTTGAGTGGCCCTTTTATTTTGCCATCGATCCCCTTCACAAGCCGACCAATTCACTTGTGTGCCTTTTCTTCGCAAATACAGTTACTTACCTGCAACTGAGCTCAAGTGACTGTACAGGAACCGATACTCATAATCAGGTCCACTTGGTGCATAGAATGATAAAAAGCGGAACACCCGAATTGGATGTTCCGCTTTTCTTACCAGTCCAACTACTCACGCAGGTGGTAGTTATAAGTGGAAATAATAATATTTTGTCGTGAATTTAAAATGGTTCTTAATCTCAAACTAGTTTGGTTATGCAGAACGTTCTCCCAGCGGTGCCGTGGAACAAATTGTGGCACCAGAACCGTTGTTGAGTAGTTGCGATCAGCAGCCCGTTTGGCAATCACATCACAGAATCGTAAGGTTGGTTGTGCAATCGAACGATATGACGAATGAATATCAACAAACCGAACATCCGGGAAGTCCTTCTTAAACTGCTCAGACGTCTTGTGCTCCTTCTCTGGATTAGAATCAAAGGAAACGTGCATGGCAATCACATAATCGCCAATCGACTGTGCATAGCTGATCGCATTGGCCGTCACACGGGTAACCCCACTGACCAAAACGATCACCGTTGAGCCGTCAAAATGGTGAGTTGTGGCAATTTCAGTATTTTCTTCTACCACTCGCAGCTGTTCGGCAACCCGCTTGTAGTGATGATTAATCTTGTAGAAAATCCTCAAAAGAATCGGCATCACAATCAGATACGGCCAAACATTTGGGAACCTCAGTAAGAACAGGCAGGTAACCAAGGTCAGTGAAATAAACGCTCCGATGAAGTTAATGACCGACTTCATCTGCCAATTTTTCCCCCGATTTCTCCGCCAATGGATAATCATCCCGGACTGTGACAACGTAAATGGAATGAACACACCGACGGCATACAATGGAATCAGTGAATTGGTTCGGCCACCAAAGATTTGAATTAAGACAATCGCACCAACGGCTAAGGAAATAATTCCGTTAGAGTAACCCAGTCGATCTCCTTTGTCGAGATAGGCATGGGGTAAGAACTTATCTTTGGCCAAGTTATAAGCCAAAATTGGAAACGCTGAAAATCCGGTATTGGCAGCAACCGCCAAAATCATAGCGGTCGACAACTGAAGGACATAGTAGACAATTCCGTGGCCAAATACGGACTCACCAATCTGTGACAGCACGGTTTCATGACTGTTAGGAACAATCCCCATGTAGTAACTCAGGAAGGTAATCCCGCCAAAGAAGCAGGCTAAAATAGTTGCCATGATAGCCAAGGTTGCCGCAGCATTCTTACTCTTGGGTTTGTTAAAATTTGGTACCGCGTTACTAATTGCTTCAACACCGGTCAGTGAAGATGATCCGGATGAGAAGGCTCTAAAGAACAGCACCAGGGTCATTCCTTCAACAGGCGCCCCAATGTGTGCGGCTGCATGGTATTCGATGCTGCCGGTCATGATGTTGTAACCGCCGTAAATGATCATTGCAATAATCATCACGATGAACAAGTAAACCGGTAACGTCAAAAATGAAGCAGACTCTCGAATGCCTCGAAGGTTCAAAAGCATGATCCCGACAACAATCAGACAGGAAATCAACACGCCGTGCGAATATAAAGACGGAATCGCTGATGTAATCGCTTCGGTCGCTGATGTGGTTGATACGGCAACGGTCAACATGTAATCAACCAATAGAGAGCCGCCGGCAATCAGTCCCGCCTGCTCACCCCAGTTGGTGCTGGCAACAACGTAGGCACCTCCTCCAGAGGGATAGGCGTGAATAATTTGCTGGTATGACAAGGTAATCGCAGCCAACAGAATCAAAACAAGGGCCGCAACCCAAATTTGATACATCAACGCAGCTGCCGACAATGTTATCAAAATGGTCGTAATCTGCTCAGTACCATATGCAACTGATGAGAGCGCATCGGATGATAGTAAAGCCAGTGCTTTAAATTTGGTTAAAGATTGACCACCCTCATCAGTGGTCTTTAATGGCTTTCCAATAAGGAGCCGTTTGAGATAGCGCCACATAAATAGTTACTCCTTTATTTAATAATCTACCATTCTTGTGAACCATAAAATGATAGTCCTTCTGGCAACTAAAAACAAGTCTTGATATGTACGCCTGAATAGGATCACAGTAAATCACCACCCAGGCCTAATGATACTAAATTAACTCAGTTCAAAGAAGAAATGCAATATCCGAACCACATGCTCACTACTCTAATATGAAATGAGTGACTTCGCAAGCACAAAATAAGCACCAATCCCGATTTGGAATCGATGCTTATTGTACAATACTTTCATTCAAATCAATGATTTAACGCTTAATTACATACCCATTCCTGGTTGTGGCATTGGAGCTTGCGGTGTATCATCCTTTGGCTCGTCAGCAACAACGGCTTCGGTTGTCAGCAGCAAGGCTGAAACAGAAGCGGCATTTTGAAGGGCTGAACGGGTAACCTTGGTTGGATCAACAATCCCATCACTGATCATGTCTTCAAATTTACCGTTGGCAGCATTGTAACCAATTCCAGGCTTTTCATCCTTGAGCTTTTCAACAATCACTGAGCCTTCAACACCGGCATTTTCAGCGATTTGACGAACAGGCTCTTCAAGCGCACGAAGGACGATTCGAATACCAGTCTCTTCGTCACCACCAGCTTCAGCATCCAACTTGGCGATTTCTGGAATGACATTAATCAAAGCAGTTCCACCACCAGGGACGAATCCTTCCTCAACAGCGGCACGGGTAGCATTCAAAGCATCTTCAATCCGATACTTCTTTTCCTTTAATTCAGTCTCGGTAGCGGCACCGACACGAACAACGGCAACTCCGCCTGATAACTTAGCAAGACGCTCCTTTAACTTATCACGGTCAAAGTCTGAAGTAGTCTTTTCAATTTGAGTCTTAATTTCAGCAACTCGTTTGGCAATTTCATCATTTGATCCGGAACCATCAACAATCGTGGTTGAATCCTTGGTAACGTTAACTTTGTTTGCTTGGCCAAGTTGTTCAAGGGTTGCATCCTTCAAGTTCAAACCAAGATCATCGGTAATCAAGGTTGCACCAGTCAAAATGGCAATATCTTGTAATTGATCTTTACGACGATCACCAAATCCAGGCGCCTTAACAGCAACCACGTTGAATGTTCCTCTCATCTTGTTCAATACAAGAGTTGGAAGGGCTTCGCCACCAATATCATCGGCGATGATCAAAAGTGAACGGCCTTGTTCAACAATCTTTTGCAGCAATGGCAAAATATCTTGAATGTTCGTAATCTTCTTGTCAGTGACCAGGATGTATGGATTGTCCAAGTTAGCTTCCATCTTGTCGTTATCGGTGACCATGTATTGTGACATGTAACCACGATCAAATTGCATTCCTTCAACGACATCCAAGCTGGTATCAACACCACGTGATTCTTCAATGGTAATCACACCATCATGACCAACCTTTTCCATTGCATCGGCAATCAACTTACCAACTTCAGTGTTGGCAGATGAAATTGAAGCAATTTGGGCAATGTCATCTTTTGTCTTAACATCATGAGACATTTTGTGAAGCGCGTCAACGGCTGCCTTGGTAGCCTGTTCAATCCCACGACGAATACCAACTGGGTTAGCACCGGCAGTGACGTTCTTCATACCTTCATTCACAATTGCTTGGGTTAAGACTGTGGCAGTAGTCGTACCATCACCAGCAACATCGTTAGTCTTTGAAGCAACTTCAGAAACTAATTTGGCACCCATGTTTTCAAAATGATCTGGTAATTCAATTGACTTGGCGATGGTGACACCATCATTAGTAATGGTCGGTGTACCAGCACTTTGTTCCAAAACAACGTTACGACCCTTTGGTCCAATGGTTGCTTTAACCGTATCTGCTAATTTATCAACACCCTTAAGCATTGCGCTGCGGGCATCTTCAGAAAACTTTACTTGTTTAGCCATTTCAAATTTCACCTCAAAAAATATTTTTGATTATTGATTAATTGAATGATTCAAATTAATTCACTTATTAGCAATTATCTTGTTAAAATAGCCTTATTCGACAATTGCGACGATGTCTTTTTCATGAAGAACGAGATAGGTTTGATCATTATCCTCAATCTCAGTTCCGGCGTACTTATCAAACATCACCTTGTCACCCTTTTTAACAACGGGTGCGACTTTCGTACCGTTATCCAACACACGGCCGTCGCCCACGGCAACAATTGTGCCTGCTTGTGGCTTCTTCTTTGCGTTGTCAGCAAGAACAATACCGCCAACCGACTTTTCCTCTTCTTTTTCAGTTTCGATAATGACGCGATCTCCTAATGGTTTTAACACGTTAGTCCCTCCGTTTACAACAATTTTTAGCAACATTAGCACTCATATGACAAAAGTGCTAATCACTGTTTATAATATATTATTTTTTCAGACCAATTGCAAGGATTTCTGCACATTTATTGGCAGATTCCATCACAATCACCTTTTCAAGGGTAAATAAAAGCAAAAGAAATGACCGGCATTTTCAAAATCACCGGTCGTTTCGCCATTAGTTTGTTCGTTATTTTACTTACCAAAGTTTTCAATGAAATAAATTAACGTCTGCAGCTCATTAGTGAGATCAACGTTTTGAACCAGAACATTCTCCGGAACTTGAAGTCGAATCGGTGTAAAGTTCAAAATACCCTTAACACCCCCGGAAACGGCCTCGTCCGCAATCGACTGGGCAACCTTTGAAGGGACGGTCAAAATAATTACTTTGATCTGTTGGTCGTGCAATTGATGTGAAAGTTCCTCAATTGGGTAGACCGGAACCCCATCTTCGATTGTATTGACAATCTTATCGTCTGTATCAAAAGCCGCGGAAATTCGGAGGTTACCGTCCTTGTGAAAATTAAAGTTCAAGAGTGCATGGCCCAAATTCCCGACACCGATTAAAGCCACATTAGTCAGATGTTCTTGATTAAGGATCGTCTTGAAGAATGCAAGCAGATTGTCAACGTCATATCCATAGCCCCGTTTTCCCAACGCGCCAAAATAGGAAAAGTCGCGACGAATGGTTGCTGAATCTACCTGAACCGCCTCCGCCAATTCTGTTGATGAAATTCGTTGCTTGCCCGTATCATGTAAAATATTTAAGTATCGATAATATATCGGCAATCGTTTAGCGGTTGCGCGTGGAATATTTTCAGCTGTCAAGAAAATTTCCTCCTATTGATCATTTTAGTTAAAAGAACTTTGTGAATTTCCATTTACACCTCATTCTAACATAAGATGACATCTTGTGAAATATATTTCAAATAATACTTACAAATAATTCCTGAAACCCTGTAAATTATGATAAAATTGATTGTTGGTAATTACAAAATGAAAGGTGGCCAGATACTTGATAATCTTACAAGCACAAGATCTAACCAAACGATTCAACGGCGAAACGATTTTCTCAAAAGTTAATTTGGCCGTCCAGGAAAAAAGCCGGGTGGCCCTAGTTGGCCGTAACGGTGCCGGCAAGTCAACGCTGGTCAAAATGATCATCGGCGAACAAACCGTCGATGGCGGCCGAATCAGCACCAAAAAGAATTTGTCAATCGGGTATTTGGCCCAGGATACCGGCCTTAATTCAGATAAGAGCATCTACGCCGAAATGTCATCGGTTTTTGCCAGCCTGAAAGAACAGGAGGCCAAACTCCACTCATTGGAAAAACAAATGGCCGCTTTAACCACGGACACCAATACTGAAGAATACGAAACAATCTCATCTCAATATGATAATATCCGCGCGGACTTTGAACAACACAACGGCTATGGTTACGATGCTGAAATCCGTGGGGTTCTCCACGGATTTGGGTTTGAAGAAGCCGACTATGATCGGCCAATCAACGAATTGTCAGGTGGCCAAAAAACTCAGCTGGCTTTAGCAAAATTATTATTAGAAAAACCGGAGCTCTTAATATTAGATGAGCCAACAAATCATCTGGACGTGGAAACCATCACCTGGCTTGAAGGCTACATTCAAAACTACAGCGGTGCACTCCTGATCATTTCACATGACCGCTACTTTTTGGACAGAATTGTGACCGAAGTCTACGAGATGTCACAAGGTACCCTCCACCACTTCACTGGAAATTATACGGATTATACCAAGAAAAAGGACCAGTTAATTGAACAGGAATGGAAAGAATACGACAAGCAGCAGGTGAAAATTCAAAAGCTGCAGACGTTTGTTGACAAAAATATTGTCCGCGCATCGACCACTAAACAAGCACAGGCTCGCCGAAAACAGCTCGAAAAAATGGATAAGCTAAAAAAACCAACTGCTGATTCAAAAACCGCTCGCTTTTCGTTTTCACCAAAATCAAAAAGTGGCAATAATGTCCTCAACGTTGCCAATGCCGCAGTTGGCTACAGCACCGTTCTTTGTGAACCGGTTAACCTAGACATAAAACGGCACCAGGCAATTGCCATTGTCGGCCCAAACGGTGTTGGCAAATCAACCCTTCTAAAAAGCATTCTTGGAATCATCCCCTTTTTGAAAGGTCAAGCCCAATTTGGTACCGGCGTTGATACCGGATACTACGATCAAGAACAGGCCACATTGCATGCGTCTAAAACCGTTCTCGAAGAGCTGTGGGACGATCACCCAACTACCCCAGAGGGCGACATCAGAAGCATTTTGGGAAGCTTTCTTTTCTCAGGTGACGACGTTAGTAAGATGATCCATGATTTGTCGGGCGGTGAAAAAGCCCGCCTGCTGCTAACCAAGCTGGCAATGCAGCACAACAACTTTTTGATTTTGGATGAGCCGACTAACCACCTGGACATCGACAGTCGAGAAGTATTGGAGAAAGCCCTCAATCAGTTTGATGGCACCATCCTATTTGTCTCGCACGACCGCTACTTTATCAACAAAATTGCGACAGCGGTCGTTGAACTATCAAGACACGGTACCACTCTTTACCTTGGCAACTACGATTATTACGTTGACAAAAAAGATGAGCAAGAAGCCATTAAAGCCCATGAGGCCGAAAAACAGGCAGCAAATCACCCAACCCCTACTGCCGTGCCCACCACTGATAAAAAGAATTACGAGATTAACAAACAAGCTCAAAAAGAACGTCGAAAACTCACCAGAGAAGTTACGGCTTTGGAAGCTAAGCTCGATGAACTCACTCAATCAAAAGATCAGATTGAAGCTGAAATGACCCAGCCAGACGTTTTCAACGACCTGGGAAAACTTCAGGATCTTCAACAACGGCTCGATACGGTGAATGCACAAATCACAAAGACGGAGTCCAGTTGGGAAGCGGCAAGCTTGAAGTTGGAAGACAGTGAATGATGATATAACCACAGTGAAAGAGAGCTGTTCCATCCTCAGAACTTGACTTGCACCCACTAGAAAGAACTTGCAACCCATCCAATCAAAACAAACACCAAGCCAAAAATGGCCTGAGTGAAAGGACAAAATCCTTCACTCAGGCTGTTGTTTATTTAATATTTCAAATATCCTTCATCTCAAAATGACCAATTGTTCCAATAACCACTTCAAGAGATGACTCGGTTATTTGGCTTCATCCACCAGCCACTCAAACTCCAAACCTGGATCAGCATTTAAAGTGGCATCGCCACGAACGCCATGGCGATACAGCATCTCACCGGCAGCGCCAATCATAGCGGCATTATCCCCACACAGAGACAACGGCACCAATTCAAGCTTAGTATCACTGAACCCGGCAATTTCTTTGGTTAACCGGTCTCGAAGACCTTGGTTGGCCGCAACCCCACCGGCGAGAATTAATTGTTTAACTGGAAATTCTTTGAGCGCTCGTTTGGTCTTATCTGCCAAAACGTCAACGACGGCCTGCTGAAAGCTGGCGGCCAGATCCTCATGACTCAACTTTTCACCGATCTGATCTGCATGGTGGACTGTATTAATAAAAGCACTTTTCAATCCACTGAAGCTGAAGTCAAAATTGTCGTCAGCGTCCATTGCCCGCGGAAAATGAAAGGTATCTTGACCTTTATGAGCCAATTCGTCAACCGGTTTACCAGCAGGATAATTAATTCCAAGGACCCGGCCAATTTTATCATAGGCTTCACCAGCCGCGTCATCCCGAGTTTCACCAATAATTTGAAATTGATTTTCTTCAGGCATATAAACCAGTTCAGTGTGCCCGCCGGAAACAACCAGGGCCATCGCTGGAAATTCAATTGGTTCCACCAGTCTGGCCGCATAGATATGACCCGCCAGGTGATTCACCGGAACGAGCGGTAGGTGATGCGCCCAGGCAACTGCTTTCGCAGCCGTCACCCCAATCAAAAGAGCGCCAACCAGGCCGGGGCCATACGTCACGGCCACTGAAGTCAGCTCATCATAAGTAACGTTTGCACCGCGCAATGCATCCCCAATACAGCTGGTAATCTGTTCAATATGGTGTCTGCTGGCAACTTCAGGAACAACACCGCCAAACCGCTGGTGACTCTTAATTTGTGTTGCAACAATATTCGAAAGGATCCGATTACCATTCTCAATCACTGCCACCGATGTCTCATCGCAGCTGGTTTCAAATGAAAGTACTAAATCTCTGGCCACTTATTTCATCCCATCCCTTTTTTCTAACCGATTTTGGTAATATCCAAAACCATGTTCAAAGCATCTTCACGATCGTTAAAGTAATAGTCTTTTTTGATGCCATTATCCACAAACCCAATATCTCGATATAATTTTTGAGCACGTGTGTTGCTGACCCGCACCTCGAGTGTCACTTTAACATATTGCAACTGCCGAGCTTTTTTGATAATGGTTGTGACCAAAAAATACCCCAGACCGTGATTTTGAAAATTTGGGGCAACGGCAACATTCGTAATATGACAATCCTTGGTGTGATCGTTTAACGAACAGCCAATGAACGCCACCAGCCAGTCATTTCGACGCAACACTAAATACAGCCGGTCTGTTTTACGCATCAGCTCCGTTCGAAAGGCTCGATCATCCCAAGGAGTCTGCCCACCATAGACCGCCCGCTCAATCCCTAAGATCTCAGGAATGTCCGGAATCATGGCTTTGGCTAAGAAATACTCAATTCCGTTAATTTCAACATCATGATTCTTAATATCAAGATATCTTTCGCGAAGCTGAACTTCTTTGTTATAAAATTGTTGGTTAAACCACTCTCTAAACTTTTTCAACATAATCATGCGTATCCTCATTAGGATGTAATTTTTTCCAATCAGCCTCAGCCTTAGTCAACCGCAAGTATCGTGGGACAACGGCATCAATGGATGACACTGGTGACTTGTCCAAACCGTACTGCCCCAATAATGTTGCACTGGGAATCCCTAAATAAGGATTGGCAACGGCCAAACGGCTATGTAAAGCTTCACGCATTGGGGCTTCAAACGGATCGGTATCTCCCAAAATGATGATCTGCTGGTCATAGTGACTAACAGCTTCCAACCACTTTGTCAGATTAGTGTGCTGATCAGCAATCACATTTTGCATCTCACCATCTTTAACGCGATACAGTCCCGTAAACATGTTTTGGTTACGCCCATCAAAAATCGGGTTAATCAGCGTATCTTTTTCTTGAATATTCAAAGCCAGATTTAGGAGACTGGAAACTGTAACCAGTTCGATTCCAAGCGTACTGGCAATCGTCTTTGCAGCGGTAGTCGCCATTCGAATACCCGTGTATGAACCTGGTCCATCGGCGACCACCACCCGATCCAGATCAGTTGGTTTTAAATCAGCTTTTTGAACTAAATCCTCAATGACTAGCATCAAGAATTCCGCATGTTTGCGATGAGTTGTCAAAGTCGTTTGGGCCAACAGGCAGTCGTTATCCAAGACTGCGACCGAGAGCGGTTGGTTTGAAGTGTTAATTGCTAAGATTTTCATGATTGATCGTTACCCTTTGCTTTGATTTCCTTCCAGATAATTGTTGCACTCGCCGAAAGAACATCATTTGATTTGATTTCGTGAACTGTTTTAATTTTAGCATTATCTGAGGAATCGACAAGCACAGAACTGGTAACCCGGTTGCCATACTTAACCTCATTTTCAAAACGAATGTCAATATTTCCGGGTTCGTGTTCGTTCAAAAAGGCCATTGGTAACGAATCCAGCATCCACTCCGGGTACCTGGAATTGTTGACGTGACCATTAAAATCAATGTCACTCCAACGGACTTGGTATTCTTTTGCGCTGACATCCGCACCTGATTCAATCCGTTCAGGACGTGTCAATCTAGGGACCCGTTTAACCTTCTCGGACTGATATGGCGCAATAATCGTATCATCAATCGGTGTAATCTTGCGCGTCTGTTCATTCATTAAGACCCAAATGCTTTCCACTTTCACCAGTTCTTGACCATCCTGATCATGCAGCCAAAACTCTCGGAAAGCAAAATAACGGTTGTACGAAGTGCCTCTGGTTGTCATCTTGACGACTGAATCCTTCCGCGGCAATTGATTGATATGAATTGAATAAGAAGTGACCACCCAGCCGACGTCATAGTGATCAATTAAATAGGTCTGATCAAGGCCTAAATTTTCGTTCTGGTGTTCAGAAGCCAAGATTAAGATATTGATCAACATTGGAATGGAAATGCGATTATTGACGTTACACTCGTAAAAGGGAATCGTATGCAATTCGCTGAAACTATGAGCAGGCATGGACATTACTTCTTTCTATTTGATGTCATGGTATTGATTATAGATGACCTGTTTTTTTAAATGATGATCCTTGGCAACTTTCTTGATCGCCTCATTAACAGTCAAGCCATTTTCAATGTAAAAATCAACTTGCTGATCAACACTCAGCCCAGCTAGTGGGTCCTTGGCAGCCACTTGTGGCTGGTCGTTGCCTGATACTATAATAACAAATTCTCCACGAATTTCAGTTGAATTGGCCCAGTCATTCACTTGTTCCAGCGTGCCGCGAATAAACTCTTCGTGCTTCTTGGTCAATTCACGACAGAGGGCGGCTTTTCTTCCACCTCCGAGCTGAGTCAATAAGTTCTTCAACGTCTTTTTCAATCGGTGGGGAGCCTCATAGAAAATGATGGTTTCTTCCCGATTGCGAAGGCCATCGATTTCTTCTCGTTGTTCCTTTGGTTTCCGTGATAAAAAGCCATAAAAGTAAAACGGCTGCGGTGAAAGGCCCGAGGCAATCAACGCCGTAATGCCGGCATTAGCCCCCGGCAGCGGCACAACGTTAATGTGCTCATCAATGCAGGCAACAACTAATTCATGACCAGGGTCGCTAATCGATGGCATGCCGGCATCACTGACCTGGGCAATCGTCATTCCCTGTTTAAGTTTGCCAACCAACTCGGGAATCCGCTCGGACGTATTGTGCTCGTGAAAGCTGATCTGCTTAGTTTGGACATCAAAATGATTCAGCAGTTTTTGAGTATTTCGGGTATCTTCAGCGGCAATCAAGTCCACGGACTGAAGAATCTTTACCGCTCGAAACGTCATATCATCCAAGTTGCCAATTGGCGTTGGCACCAAGTAGAGCGTGCCATATTCACTTAACGTATCAAAACTCTTTTGCGTCTCCAATATTTACCCCTTAATCGCGTTTGCCATAGATAATATCTGTACAGAAAATACAATCCTCACCGTTCTCACGTCGTTTGCCATAGTAGGAACTGCAGACATGAAAGCCTTCATTATACAGCTTTTCCAGATTCTTTCGAGATTTTGAAAGTCGTGGAGAATTATTGTCCATTTTTTCGGTAATTTCGTTAATTCGGTCTCGTAAATGCTGATTTTCAATCTCCAATTCAGCATTCTTTTCCATCAGACTAATCAGCGATTCATGCAAGTGAGAAAAGTTTTTTGCACTAGCATTCAACTGCGTATCCATTTCTTTTAGTTCATCATATAAGTTTTGACTGTCCACGATTTTATCACCCTTTAATAAACTATGATTGCCCAATTGCGAGTATCTTTAGTGTCAAATCTTCAACTATATTCTGAAAATTCACGTTAACTGCCATCCGGCTGTTCATGTCCAATACCTCATCGAGCATCGTTAACAATTTGTCGTTGTCCCATTGATCAGCGGCTAACTTAGTTTTTGCGAGAATCGCCGGGTACTTTACCTGGTCGTCTGCCAAAGTCCCATACTTCATTTCCAACACGTCGTCAAACAAGCTGAGCATCATTGAAATGACAATCCGTTGTCGATCCTTGTTGGTAATCAAGGGCATTAATGACATCTGAATAAAGGGCATTGCCATGTTATCTTCCTGAACCAAATAGGTAAACCATTTTTCCAAGAGCCGCTGCATTGAGGCAAACCAGTCGTCTTTGGACAACTGGTTAATTTGATCCAAGCTATTAGTAATTGAAATCATCAAGTTAACTTCGCTTGGCTTAACACCACTATTCTGCAGTTCTTGAACCATCAATTTTTTACTAAGACTGGGAAATTCAACGACCTGCGTTCTGGAAATAATTGTGGGCAGGACCAAATTGCGGTTTTTACTGATCAAAAAACTAACCACATTGCCGGTGGGTTCCTCGATAAACTTTAACAAACTGTTAGCGGCTCCGGTGGTCATTTTTTCGGCTTCGGAAATAATGAATACCTTTTTGGAGCCTTCCATGGCACTTTTAGTAAACTCGCTCTTAACATGGCGAATCTGGTCCACTTTAATGCTTTGACCATCAGGTTCAGTAATGACGACGTCGGGGTGATCATGGTTCATAATTCGCACGCACTCAGGGCATTTCCCACATGGCACGCCATTTTGCACATTCGTACAAAAAAGCCGCATGGCAACTCCCATTGCGACTGAAAATTGGCCAGCCCCATCTTCCCCGGTAAATAAGTATGCATGTGACAATTCGTTGTTTTGAACGAGGTTCATGAATTGGGTAAAGATAGTCGGCTGTTTAGTTTGAGCAACGTTAACAATATCGTGTTCCATAACGTTCCCTTCTAGAACTGTTTGAAATCTTCAATCGGCAGAATCATGACCGTCGCTCCACCAACTTGAACTTCAATCGGAAAAGTATGTTCCGCCGTATCACCATTCAGGCTAACAGGCGGGGTCATAAACTGTTGACGAGCTGAACAGGTTTCTTTGATTAATTGTAAGGTTAAATCAACTTTGGAATCATCAACGGCTACCAGATATGTGGTGTTTCCTGCGCGCAGAAAACTACCGGTGGTTGAAAATCGGGTTGCAATGATATTGTGGGCAACGAAAACAGATCGCAGCTTGTTAGCATCTTTATCTTGAACGATCGCAATGACTAATTTCATAATCAACTCTCCTTAAAATACTCACTGGCAATTTGATGGATAATTTTAATTGTATCATCAACAACTCGTTTAATCGGCTGAGTTGCATCAATACTGATAAATCGGTCGGCATTGTCATCCCGAATTTTCATATAGCCTTTATGAACCCGTTTATGGAATTCATTGGTTTCAACATCCAACCGGTCGATTTTACTACGGTCACGATGTTCAGCGATGCGGTTCAAGCCAACGTCAACTGGAATGTCGAAATAAATCGTTTTGAACGGTAAAAGTTGTTCTGTTGCAAACTCGTTCATTGACGCTACTTGTGCCATTCCGATTTGACGGCCGGCACCTTGATAGGCCACTGAGCTGTCAACGTAGCGATCACACAGAACCAATTTGTTTTGTTTCAATGCCGGTAAAATGGTTTCAACCAAATGTTGGCGCCGAGCAGCCGCATAAAGCAGGGCTTCGGTTCGGTAATCCATTTCCGTATTTTCACGATCAAGAATGACTTTGCGGATTTCTTCGGAAATCTTATTGCCGCCGGGTTCTCGTGTCGCCAGCAGCTGATCACCGATTTCTTGATTGAAAACAGCAATCACTCGATTCATCACCGAAGTTTTGCCTGCGCCGTCCGGCCCCTCAAAGGATATAAACTTACCACTCAAAACAATTCCTCACTTTTAATTTAGATTAATTGTACTTGATATTAATTTGTCTGTCTAATCAGCACACAGTCAGGTAGCTGCCATCATTCAAAATTGTCGTGATCATAGCTGATAACTGATGGCTGTATCTGATCATTCTTAATCTTTCGAACTCGGGCCTCTCTATATATGAAGAAATATTTTTGACGGGCCAACGCCGTTTCCTGTTCCATTTCCATGTCACTGTCAGCAACCGCCTCTTGTGTTTGGGCAGCGTGATCCCATTCTTCTTTCAGACTGTTAATGAGTTCCAACAAGCGATCGTCATATTCGCGTTTAACATTTTGACGTCTTAATCGACTAAAAAACATTCGAAAAAATCCCACCTTGTCCAATTAAATTTCAGTCCGTCCTTGAACTGCCTTAAACAACGTGACTTCATCAGCATATTCGATATCAGATCCGACGGATAATCCATGGGCCAAACGGGTAACTTTAATCCCAGCGGGTTTAATTAATTTACTCAAATACATCGCAGTTGCTTCGCCCTCTGGGGTGGCATTAGTTGCGACAATCACTTCTTTAACCGCCTGGTTTTGCTGAAGTCGTTTGATTAGTGAACTAATATTAAGGTCTTCCGGTCCCTTACCTTCGATTGGCGACAGGACACCGTGCAGAACATGGTAGAGGCCATGATATTCTTGAACCTTTTCCATGACCATCACATCTTTAGGCTCTTCAACCACTAAAATCGTTGATTGATCACGCGTTTTGTCGCGGCAGATTTCACAGGGATCTTCATCGGTTAGATTACCACAAATTGAACAATAATGGAGATCATCCTTAGTGGCAACCAATGCCTTTGAAAAGGCTTTGACATCATCTTCATTCATATCGACAGTATAAAAGGCAAGTCGCGTGGCGGTCTTACTGCCGATTCCCGGTAATTTCATGTAACTATCAATTAATTTTGCAATTGCTTCAGGATATTGCATACTTTCCCCTTTTTCTACGGACTACATTCCTGGAATCCCTTTGGTGTACTTACCCATGGTACTTTCAGTCGCCTTATCAACCTTTGAAAGGCCATCATTGACAGCTGCTAAAATCAGATCGCCCAGCATTTCGGGGTCGTCTGGATCAATCGCTTCGGGTTTAATTTGGATATCTTTCATCTTTTTGTCGCCGCCAAAAGTCACTTCAACCATGCTATCAGGGGCAGCGCCCTTAAATTCTTGCTGTTTAAGATTCTCCTGCTCTTCGCCCAGCTGTTTTTGCATCTTCTTCATTTGCTTCATCATCTTATTCATGTTCATACCGTTCATCATTGTCTTTTCCTCCAATTAATCGTCTTTAATATCTAAAATGTCAGTCCCAAAAAGTTCGGCGGCTTTCTTTACGACTGGTTGACTGTCCGTTTCCGGTTGGGGTGTTTCTTCAGAATCGTCATCAGCCGCGTCAGCTTTTGGGTCAGTTGTTTCCTTTGTCTGAGAGCCAGTCTTTTTCAACTGATCTTTGTGGCTGGTCAAATATTCACGGCGAATATCGGGCCATTGGTTTTCGGGGACAAATACAATTTGGGGAGCTTTTCCCACAATGCGATCCAAATTATTTTCAAGGGCATCCTTTAAATCCGTGTCTGCCTGGGCCTTCTGGTACAAAAATGCGTATTGAAAGGCCACAATTACCCCACCAGCACTGGCAGCAACCGGCGATGATACGTGCATCACTGACCGTTGTGGCACCGACAAGGCATCCATCAAGTCCGGCCAAACCGATTTAAACTGATTCAGTTGTTTTCGGGTTGCCTTACCAAGGATTGGGTAGATCTTAGCCAGCTCAATATGGTTGTCCATTGAGTGCGACTCGCTTGCTTTAGCAGGCTCTGGTGTACTAATTGGCGTTGGCTGAGCCGTCGAACCTTGCCTTAATTCGTCAACTTCCGCCTTTAGTTTAGCGACTTGTTGGGTCAGCTCCTGAATCTCCGCATTAACTTCCGGAGTAGAAGCCGCCGAAACAGCCCTCTTTGGCTGCGGCATCGAGGCTTGATTGGACTGATCTGTGGGGTCCAAATGGGTAATCTTAACCGTTAAAACCTCCAGATAAACATCGGGGTGAGCGGTAAATCGCAACGAATTAGAAATGTCGTTCAGTTCGTTGATCATCTGATAAATTTTTTGATCACTGATTTGGCCGCTCAAGGTCTTAAACTGATCGTCAATAATGCCTAATTCCATTTCCTCAACGATTCCAGGATCCTGCTGATATAAGAGAATATCTTGGCAGTAACTAGTCAAATCTTCAATAAATCGACTGGCGTCTTTACCTTCATCCAATATCTTTTGAATCGTGATCAAGGCACTCTTAGTGTCCTTATTAATAACCTGCTGCATATAGGTAGTCAATAATTCATTGGTCACGCTACCCGTTACCAGCAGGGCGTTCTCGTAAGTAATTTTATTATCACCATAAGACATTGCCTGGTCAAGAATGCTTAAGGCATCCCGCATCCCGCCTTCAGCGGCCTTGGCGATTAACTTCAGCGCTTTGTCATCATACTCAACCTCTTTCTGGTCAAGGATATATGCCATGCGTTCCAAAATATCCTGTGGTTTAATTCGCTTAAAATCAAACTTTTGGGTTCTCGAAATGATTGTTGCCGGAATTTTGTGCGGCTCAGTCGTCGCCAAAATAAAAATCACGTTAGCAGGCGGCTCTTCGAGTGTCTTTAACAGAGCGTTAAATGCCCCCGTTGAGAGCATATGGACTTCGTCGATGATATAGACTTTGTAATCGGCTTGCGTCGGCGCGTACTTCGCTTTATCCCGGATGTCCCGGATTTCTTCGACCCCATTGTTAGAAGCCGCATCAATTTCGATGACATCATTCAAGCTACCCTCATTAATCGCCTTACAAGTCACACATTGGTTGCAGGGTTCGCCGTCCTTTAAATAATGACAGTTCACTGCTTTGGCAAAGATTTTGGCTGCCGAAGTTTTTCCTGTTCCCCGTGGACCGGTAAACAAATAGGCATGACTCGTCTGTTTAGTAATTAGCGCATTTTTTAACGTTCTAGTGATAATCGACTGGCCGACGATTTCATCAAATCTCTGCGGCCGCCAAACCCGATACAATGCCTGATAGCTCATTACCAAATCCTCCAAAATAGAATGCCAAACTCTTAAAATCGTCCATTGAAACGTCTAAATAATTATATGATGAATCAGGCAAGAGTGCAATCAACGACCCATTGACTTCCAAAAATTTTCTCCAAAAAAATACTCCCAGCAAAGTTGCTGAGAGCAAAAGTTCTATGTACAAGAGGCACAAGGTTGATGATACTTAGTGCTGCTTCCTTCCGGACCTGACACAGTTCGTAACCCGACCCTTGCCTCAGGGCCTTGCGGCAATATCTATCATAACTTAAATGACTAAGAATTGCCAGCCCTATTCTTTCTTTTCTTGCGGGCCGCCTTGAAGAAGTCTTTCATAATCTGTGACGCCTCATTGCCAAGCAGCCCCTCAACAACGTTGACCTGGTGATTCAATCGTGAATCCTCCAGCACTGCGTACAAACTTTTAGTGGCACCGGCTTTAGGATCCCGTGAACCAAAACAGACATTATCGATCCGGGAATTAATAATCGCGCCGGCACACATCAAGCACGGCTCGATGGTCACGTAAAGACTGCAGTCAATCAGCCGCCAACTGTGCAGGGCTTGACAAGCTTCCTCAATCGCTAAAATTTCAGCGTGGGCAGTGCCGTCATTTAAATGCTCGCGCAAGTTATGACCGCGGCCGACAATTGCCCCATTATGAACCACAACGGCCCCAATTGGCACCTCGCCGATCAAATATGCTTTTTGTGCTTCGACCATCGCGGCCTGCATGAAGCGGCTATCTGCTTGAAACATTTTGAACCCTCACAATTTCTGAATGCTTTGAAGAATGTAGTACCCTTTATCACGTTTCAAAATCTCACAGTTACCAAACAATTGAGTCATAAGCTTTTTAGCGGACGGCGCTCCCTGCTTTTTTTGGAGAACGACCGTCAAGGTTCCGTTAGCAACCAAATGATCGACTGCGCCAGAAAGCATTTCATCAACCACCTTTTTACCCGCTCTTACCGGTGGGTTGGTGATAATGGCCGCATACTTTTCAGTAATTGATTCATAGATATTGCTGGCAAACACACGAACGTTGTCAACTCGATTGGCAGCTGCGTTTTTTTTAGCAAGTTCCAAGGCCACTTGATTGACGTCAACCATATCGATTTGACGATCTGGAAAGGCTTTGGCAATTGAAATCCCAATTGGCCCGTAGCCAGTTCCCATATCTAGTAGCTTGCCTTGTGGAATGCGGTCATAATCAATATTATTGACTAATACCCGACTACCATAGTCCACCGTATGTTTAGAAAACACACCGTTATCTGAAGTGAACACTAAGTTGTTTCCAAGTAACGCAAAGTTCCATGTCACCGGATCAGATTCAACGTTTGGATTCTTTGAATAATAAAATGATTGTTCTGTCATAAAATTCTCCTAAATAGCCTTTTATATTCATCATCAATATTTGGTGCTTACAATTAGTTTTGTCACAATATATTGTGTTTTAATCGTTGCATTTCACACTATTTAGTGTAAACTTGAATCATAAATTAAATTTTAACGAAACAGGGGAAGTGTTAAAGATGGCTAAAATTACGCTATATTCAAAAAACAACTGCATGCAATGCAAAATGACAAAACGTTACCTTTCAGAACACAATGTTCAATTCGAGGAACACAACATCAATGAGCAACCACAATATATTGATTACCTGAAGCAACGAGGTTTCATGGCAGTTCCCGTTGTCGATGTTGATGGTAAGCAAGCATTCAGTGGCTTTCGACCTGATCAGCTTCAATCGATTGCCGGCTAATTGTCTTCATCCATTCTAACATATTGATTTTAGATTAGCGTGCGAAACCACAAAGGTCTCGCCCCTTTTATTCGCAATTATAAGAAAGCGTGGTACTAAATATGTCACTTCACAACCTTAAGGATGTTACCTACTTCGACTTGAACAACGAGATTAACATCCCTGTCAACGGCCAGATTCCACTTCAAAAGGATAAGCAAGCTTTAGAAGCCTTTTTAAAAGAAAACGTCCAGCCAAACTTAATGAAATTTGACAGTTTACAGGATCGATTCGATTATCTGATCAAAAATAATTATTATGAAGCCGAGTTTGTTCACAAATATCAGCCATCATTCATTGAAAAGTTATATCAATATTTAAATGACCAGGATTTCCATTTTAAGTCATTTATGGCAGCCTACAAGTTCTATGCCCAATATGCACTCAAAACAGACGACAACGATCTGTACTTGGAGAGTTTCTTGGACCGCGTCGCAGCCAACGCCCTCTTCTTTGCTGACGGTGACGAACAGTTGGCAATGGATTTAGCCGACGAAATTGTTCATCAGCGCTACCAACCCGCCACACCAAGCTTTTTGAACGCTGGCCGGGAAAACCGTGGCGAATTTGTTTCTTGTTTCCTGATTCAAACCACCGATGACATGAATACCATTGGCCGAACAATTAACTCTGCCCTTCAGCTGTCAAGAATTGGCGGTGGCGTTGGGATTAACCTTTCCAATCTCCGTGAAGCCGATGCCCCGATCAAGCATATTGAGGGTGCTGCCTCTGGTGTCGTTCCCGTTATGAAACTTCTTGAGGACAGCTTTTCTTACTCTAACCAATTGGGCCAACGTCAAGGCGCCGGCGTCGTTTACCTTTCGGTCTTCCACCCCGATATCATTGAATTTTTGGGTGCCAAGAAGGAAAACGCCGATGAAAAAATTCGTCTAAAGACCTTGTCACTGGGAGTCACAGTTCCAGACAAGTTCTACCAATTGATTAAAGCCGACGCCGATATGTACTTGTTCAGCCCATACGATGTTGAACGCGAGTACGGTGTGCCATTTTCTTACGTGGACATCACCAAAGAATACGACAACCTGGTTGCCAACGACAAGATCTCGAAGAAAAAGATCAAGGCTCGGGATCTCGAAACTGAAATCAGCAAGCTGCAGCAAGAATCCGGGTACCCATACGTCATCAATATTGACACGGCCAACCGTTCAAATCCAATTGCCGGCAGAATCGTGATGAGCAACCTATGCTCGGAAATCCTCCAGGTTCAAACGCCGTCAACCGTTGACAACCAACAGCACTATATCAAAATGGGCAAAGACATTTCATGTAACTTGGGATCAACCAACATTAACAATATGATGGCCGGCGATGATTTTGGCCATTCAGTTGAAAGCATGGTTCGCGCATTAACGTTCGTCACTGACCATTCCAACATCGATGTTGTTCCTTCAATTCAAAAGGGAAATAAAGAATCCCATTCGATTGGGCTTGGCGGCATGGGCCTGCACAGCTTCTTGGCCAAACACCATATGTACTACGGGTCACCTGAATCCATTGAATTTACCAGTGTTTACTTCATGCTGTTGAACTATTGGAGCTTAGTTGCATCTAACAAGATCGCTAAGGAACGCAACGAAACTTTTGTCAACTTCGAAAACAGCAAATACGCCGATGGCAGCTATTTTGACAAATACTTGGACGGTTCATTTGCACCAAAATCTGCTGAAGTGAAAGCCTTATTCAAAGACGACTGGATTCCGACTAAGGAAGACTGGGAAAGCCTCAAGGAATCGGTCATGAAAGATGGTTTATACCATCAAAACCGTTTGGCGGTTGCACCAAATGGCTCAATTTCTTACATTAATGACACGACGGCCAGCCTTCATCCGATCATCAACCGAATTGAAGAGCGTCAGGAATCAAAGATTGGTAAGATTTATTATCCAGCACCATATCTTTCAAATGACACCATGCCTTACTACACCTCAGCATATGACATGGACATGCGCAAAGTGATTGACATCTATGCAGCCGCACAGCAGCATATTGATCAGGGAATGGCACTGACCCTCTTTATGCGTTCAACCATCCCTGAAGGCTTGTATGAGTGGAAGAATGGTCGGACAGACAAGATGACTACTCGTGATCTCAATATCTTGAGAAACTACGCATACAAAAAAGGTGTCAAATCAATTTACTACATTCGAACTTTCACCGATGATCAACAAGAAGTTGGTTCCAACGAATGTGAAAGCTGCGTTATTTAAAGGAGAAATTCATGACTGAGAATTATCAAGCAATTAACTGGAACGCTATTGACGACCAAATTGACAAGGCCACTTGGGAAAAATTGACCGAGCAATTTTGGTTGGATACCCGAATCCCTTTGTCAAACGACTTATCCGACTGGCGGACTTTGGACCAAGATCACCAGTGGGTCGTTGGCCACGTCTTTGGCGGCTTAACTTTACTGGATACCTTACAGTCCCAAGAAGGAATGGCATCTTTACGTAAAGACGTTCAAACCCAACATGAAACGGCTGTTTTGAATAATATCCAATTTATGGAATCCGTCCATGCAAAGAGCTATTCATCAATCTTTTCAACGCTGAACACCCCTGATCAAATTGACGAAATCTTTGACTGGAGTGATAGCGAGGAATTCCTACAGAATAAAGCGCTCAAAATTCGAGACATCTACGCCAATGAACCTGATCCACTGAAGAAAAAGGTTGCTAGTGTTTTCTTGGAGACTTTCCTGTTCTATTCTGGCTTCTACACCCCACTCTGGTACCTGGGCCATAACAAGATTCCTAATGTGGCTGAAATCATCAAATTGATTCTTCGTGACGAATCGGTCCATGGAACCTATATCGGGTATAAATTCCAAATTGGCTATAACCAATTGCCAAAGGAAAAGCAGGAAGACATGAAGAACTGGATCTATGATTTCTTGTACAAGTTGTATGGGAATGAAGAAAAGTACACTCATATCCTGTACGATCAAACCGGCTGGACAGAAGACGTGCTAACTTTCATCCGTTACAATGCGAATAAAGCATTGATGAATCTGGGTCAGGGCCCACTCTTCCCAGACACTGCGGAAGACGTTAATCCAGTGGTCATGAATGGGATTTCAACATCAACCGCTAACCACGACTTTTTCTCACAGGTTGGTAACGGCTACCTATTAGGGAACGTGGAGTCGATGAAGGATTCAGATTACGATATTTAACTTTCGCTTGTAGCTAAGCAACATCAAAGCAACGCAAATAGAGCTGATGCATCCATTCGGAATGCATCAGCTCTATTTTGGTTTTAGATGATAATAACTAATCCACTAAATCCTTAGGTGTCTCACCAGTAACCATCGTTTCAAGATTCCCCAGTGAGATATCAATCATATTTTTCACCGCTTCACTGGTATGGAAAGCCGAATGTGGGGTGATTAAGACGTTTGGCATCATCGACATTTTCAAAACGTCAGGATCACTGACTTTCTTGGTCGACCTTGAGTCCTGAAGATCTGCAGATTCATTTTCAATTGTATCAATCCCGGCACCGGCAATTTCACCGCTTTGCAGCGCAAAAGTCAGATCATCGGTATCGACAATGGATCCACGGGCAGTATTAATCAGAATAGCTGTGTCTTTCATTTGCTCAAACACTTCATGGTTAAACTGGTGGTAATTGTCGTCAGTTGCCGGCATATGAATTGAGATAATATCACTCTCTTGGTAGATTTGTTCCAAACTCTTGGTGTATACAAATGAGTTGTCCACGTTTTTCTGCGGGTACTTGTCATAGGCAATTACCTTTGCCCCCAGTCCTTGGAACAATTTGATTGCCGCTTGGCCAATTCGACCAGTACCAACAACGCCAACGGTTTGTTCGCTGATCAGCCGACCCATGAAGTCAGGTGAAAAATGAAATTCATGTTTTTGATCCAACTGTTGGCGCATATAGCCCACTTTTCTGGATAGGTACAGTGACATCATAACGGCAAATTCAGCAATACTTTCAGGACTGTAGGCCGGTACATTGGTAATTTTCACACCATTGGCTTTGGCTGCTGGTAAATCAATGTTATCCACACCAACGTTTCTGAGTGACAGATACTTCATTCCTAAGCGACTGAATGATTCAAATAATTCAGCTGAATATTGAATCGTTTGAAGGCAGGAAATACCATCAAAGCCGGCTGCTTCTTCAACCGTCTCTTGATTTAAGGTTGTGGTGGTATATTTTACCTCAATTCCGTGATCCTTCCCCCCCTTCTCAATAAATGGTATTTCATCATCGCGAACGTTATATACAATAAATTTCATAGTTGCCTCCTAATGATTTTCAGCTTAAATATGGTTCCGCTTCCATTTTATCAAAAAATAATCACTGAAACAAAATATCAGGATGGGTTAGCGAACAGATGGAAAATCCACCACAACCTTTCCTCCACGGCTATCTCGAGAAAATTTGGGTAAAAAAATAGGGCCGGAAATACATCTAAGTATCTCTCCCACCCTATTCCGGATTATTTAAGTTGATCAATGAAGCGGTCAAAGGCTGCTTGGCCTTCGTCGTTCCACTTGTAGACGCCGGCATCTTCCAGAACTCTGCCAAAGGCTTTGCCAACTTCTTCGTCGACAACGGCTTCAACATTGTCCTTAGTAAAGTGATCGCGTTTCATCAATTCATCTGCCCAAGGTTGATGATAGTCAGCAATTTGATTATCCTCACCCAAGACATATTTTTCGACTTCTTTCATTTCAGTCTTCAAACGAGCAGGTAAAATGGCCCGTCCCATGACTTCAATCAAACCGATATTTTCCTTCTTAATGTGTTGCACATCTTGATGCGGATGGAAAATGCCGTCTGGGTAGGCCTTAGACGTTTGGTTGTCCCGCAAAACAATGTCCATTTCAAACTGGCCATTATTCATTCGGGCAATCGGGGTCACCGTATGATGGCGAGTGCCGTCAGTGTAGGCGCGAATGTCAACCGACTCATCAGAGTAATCCTTCCAAGTTTCAGCAATTTTATTAGCAGCATTAACAACTTTGTCCGCGTCCTTGCTTAACAGGCGGATGGTTGCCATTGGCCATTTGACGATTCCTGCCGACAAACCATCAATCCCCAAATCAACTGGGCGATCAATCTTGGCCTTCATCATTGGAAATGTATGCCGGCCGCCCTGATAATGATCTTGAGCCAATAAGGAACCACCGACAATTGGTAAATCAGCGTTGCTACCCACAAAATAATGTGGGAACTGCTTAATAATGTCGGTTAAGTTGACGAAAGTCCGCTGGTCAATTGACATTGGCACATGCTTTTGGTTAAGGAAAATCGCATGCTCACCGAAGTATGCATAGGGTGAATACTGGAATCCCCATGGCTCGCCGTTGATCATCATTCGAATAACGCGGTGATTACTTCTTGCAGGATAACCCAGTCTGCCCAAATAGCCTTCATTTTCGATAGCTAGTGGTCCCACTGGATAACTTGTCGACTTTGCCCGACCAGCCGCAGCAATCGCCTTAGGATCCTTCTCCGGCTTGGACAAATTGATCGTAATTTCCAGATTACCGTAATCCGTCTTAGTTTCGTATGAAATATTTTTGGTGATGGCACGCGTCTTGATGTAATCATTATCCTGACTCATGTGATAGAAATAATCAGTTGCCTGATCTGGAGATTGTTGATATTTATTCCAAAAAATATGATTCAAAGTCGATGGGATTGGTGTTAATAGATCCATTAACTGGTCTTCGAGAATTTCTCGGTTGGTAATCGAGTCCTCGACTTTGCTGTGTTCGATTGCCAGATCCACAAGATCGTTGGCTAAGTCAACGGCTGAGGAATCTGCCGTCAGTTCTCCGAAGCCGTCACCGATCAGTCTGAAAATCAGGTTGGTCACATAAAT
The DNA here is from genome assembly GCF_002157585.1 of Lentilactobacillus parakefiri. Lineage (GTDB taxonomy): Bacteria > Bacillota > Bacilli > Lactobacillales > Lactobacillaceae > Lentilactobacillus > Lentilactobacillus parakefiri. The sequence goes on along the minus strand of NZ_BDGB01000002.1, from coordinate 7,380 downwards.
CCGGTCAACATCTGAATAGGGTGAATCAGATTTGATAATTAAATCGACAAACTTTTCAACTGCTGATTGGCTCATAATTACTGATTTCCTTTCCGATCGTCATAACCCTTTGGATGGGTTTCTTTCCAGTTCCAGGCGGTCTTAATGATTTCGTGAACATCATCAAACTGTGGCTTCCAGCCAAGAATCTTGCGAGCTTTATCACTTGCTGCAATCAAAGTACTTGGATCGCCTGCACGACGTGGACCCATTTTGGCAGGAATTGGCTTGCCAGTCACATCACGAGCGGCGTCCAGCATTTGTTTGTTGGAGAATCCGGTTGATGAGCCCAAGTTAAAGGCATCGCTATCATGACCTACTTGCAGATATTTCAACGCCAAGATATGAGCGTCGGCCAAATCGAGCACGTGGACGTAGTCTCTGACGTTGGTGCCATCAGGCGTATCGTAATCATCACCGAAGATCGTCAACTCATCACGTTCACCCGCGGCAACTTGTAAAATGATTGGAACCAAGTGGGTTTCAGGATGGTGATCTTCGCCAATTGAACCGTCCGGCTTGGCGCCAGCAACGTTGAAGTAGCGAAGAGCGACAAACTTGATGCCGTATGCCACGTCACTCCAATGCATGATCTTTTCCATTGCCAACTTACTTTCACCATATGGGTTGGTTGGTACTTGGGGATCAGTTTCCTTAATGGGAATCTGCTTTGGTTCACCATAAGTAGCGGCAGTCGATGAGAAGACAATCTTTTTAACATTGTGAGCGTTCATAACCTCAAGTAAGCTAATCATGCCGCCGGTATTGTTATCAAAGTACTTCAATGGCTTTTCCATGGATTCAGGAACCACGGAGAATGCGGCAAAGTGGATCACACCTTCAATGTCTTCTTTATCGAAGACCCGGTTCATGAAATCTTTATCGCGCACATCGCCTTCATAAAAACGGGCTTTCGAGTTAATAGCCGCCTTATGTCCGGTCACCAAATTATCAACCACCGCAACGTCATAACCATTTTCAATCAATCGATCAACAGTGTGAGAACCAATATAACCTGCTCCACCTAGTACTAAAATTGCCATTTAAATATCCTCCTTCTAATCAATTCGTTACTTAATCTCTTTAGGACCATCTGAAATTTCTGCAATGTAGAATTCTGCAGGATGGCCAATCTCTTTCTCATAAACTTCGCCAACGTTCTTGGTGAAGGCATCAACCTGATCACGGTCAACAATCGCAATGGCACAGCCGCCAAATCCGGCACCGGTCATTCGGGCTCCGACAACTCCTGGCTGCTTCCAGGCAGTTTCAGCTAACGTATCCAGTTCCTTACCGGTTACTTCATAATCATAATGCAGTGAAACGTGAGATGCATTGACTAATTTACCAAAGGTCTTCAAGTCATTATTGACCAAAGCATCCTTTGCCTGAAGGGTTCGTTGATTTTCGAATACCGCGTGACGGGCACGACGAATCAAGACATCGTCGTTGATCAGGTAACTATTTTCGTCGAATTCACTTTCACTCAAATCACCAAGAGATTTAATTGACAATCCCACCTGGAGACGCTTCAAAGCCTCTTCACATTCAGCACGGCGCTCGTTATATTTGGAATCTTGGAGCTCACGGTGTTTCTTGGTATTCATGATCACAATGACCCGGTCTCCCAATTTGGCGGGCACGTAATCGTACTGCAGGGTATTGGTGTCCAGAAGAATTGCTTGATCCTTCTTCCCCATCCCAATAGCAAATTGGTCCATGATACCGGAATTAACACCGATATATTTATTTTCAACCAGTTGACCATATTTAACCAGGTCAAGTTCGTCGATCCCCAGTGAAAAGACATCATTAACAATTTCTGCAGTTAACAATTCAATAGATGCTGATGAAGATAGTCCGGCACCATCTGGAAGATTACCATAAACAGCGAGATCAAAACCATGGCCAATCTTATAACCGTGTTCGAGAATCTGAACGAGCATGCCCTTTGGATAGTTTGTCCAGCCGTCTTCTTTACGGTATGCTAAATTATCCAACGATAACTCAACAATTCCAACATCGGGAACGTTACCTGAGAACATGCGGATCTTGTTATCTTGGCGTTCGCCATAAGCAGCGTAAATGCCCATGCTAATGGCACAAGGAAATACGTGGCCACCGTTATAATCAGTGTGTTCACCGATCAGGTTAATTCGACCAGGTGAGAAGAATACTTTGCTTGAATCATAACCAAACTTGTCGTTAAACAACTTTTGTACGTCATCAGAAATCATAAATTTCATCCCTCTGCATATATTTTTAGTAAACTTTACTAACCAAAATTTAACTCATTTTGGCAGCGTTGTCAACCTTAACTTTCACAATTTTCTCACTTATAAGGTACAATTCAGAATCCTTGTCCTGCTTGAATCATTCCGATATTATCGAAGGATTCGTGAATGTTCAATCGTTTTGGTGAAAACGCTTCAATCGTTTTCGAACAAAGCCTTTTACATCAAGGTAAATTTCAGTAAACATTTTTCAAATGAAAAATCGTTAGTACTCCATTCGACACAAAAAGCTGGAACGTCATTTTTGAATAACGTTCCAGCTTCCATTGATTACCACTACTTTTTGGATTAAACTGATGCCGATTGGTTAATGACAGCGTTAAAGCTTATTTAGGTTGATTGGCATCCATAATGTACCAAAGTGCTTTCGAGAGTCCCGCTGGCTTTTTATTTCTCGGTTGATTAACAACCAGGATAATCTGCAAAACGGCATACACCAGTCCACTCCGCCGATAATAGGCAATATATTTTGACTCCCACTTATCGACATACTTATCTTTATAGGATCGAAGCCCCTCAAAGCTATAGAGTTTATAGCCATACTGATAAATCAGGTGAACAATCCGTTCCTGTGTGAAACTAAACCGTGAAGTCCCGACGTTTGAAAATGGTGACATCCCTAAATCAAAGTATTTGTAGCCTTTATCGTGAGACATCTCGTACAGATTAATCAAAATACCGTCCATGATACCTGATGGTGCATCATCAGCCGACCGCATCAAATCAATTGAGGTCACCATTTTGTTACCGTCAGGCATCAAGTTGGCAAATGCCACTATTTTGCCTGCGCTGTCTTTCATGACCGCAATTGGTGCCTGCTGGAGATAGTAGTCGTCAAAAAAGCCGAGGGAGAAGCCTTTTTCAGATTTGTTGGCCAACCATTCATCAGAAATTTGTCTTAAGGTCCCCATCAGCTCATCAGAAAATGGTGGCTGCAGAATTTCAAACTGGTAGCCTTCTCGCTCAAACTTATGCATCAAGGCACGTTCTCCTCGATGTCTTTTGCCGCTAAGGGTGAATTGATCCAAATCGACTAAGCCGTCTTCGCCAGTCTTGATGAAATCAAAGCCAGTTTCGTGAAGGCTCATCGTCAATTCTTCGTCAATCTCATAAAAGACGAGTTTGAGATCGGATTTGTCAGCTTGTTTGACAAAATTATCAATTGCCTCGGAAAATTGGGCGCGGTTACCAACAGGTTCGCCCATAATTAGTAACTTGTCGGCCACTTTTTTGAACATGAAGAAAACTTGATCTTGCCCATCTTTCGTGTAGAAATAAATTTGCTTGTCGCGTAAGAAAGCCAAGTGGCTGTCCTCGTTGCCACCAAACTTATCAATGACTGCATTAACTCGATCGGCATCAAACTGCTCTGTCAGCCATTTTGGGTGACCGGCAGTGAGATAGGCATTCATTGCCACAAGAACCGCTAAGGCGATCAATAAGCCGATAAATCCAACGATCCAGGCTCCTGCAGAAGGAAAGAGATAGGCTTTATCAAAATGCAAAGGAGAATTTTTGTTAGCCGCAATCCCAATCAGTGTGTAAATAACAAAGGTGATGATAAAAATCGAACTGTTGAACAGGAGGACTCCCCACGAGTTAGCCATTCGATCCCGATAAAGAACCGTCTTCGAAAGCCAGAGCGTAACCAAAATAATAACGAAAAGTAAAACCATCCGCCAAGTAAACGCTTCGTTGAACCAAGTATTAAATATTGAAATAATCAGCACGAATACCGTCGGTGCAAAAGCTCTTTTGGTTCGCGTCCAAATGCCGCTCGCCAGACCAATCAACAGAAACGCCACAATGATATTCATAATGTGGCTGACGAAAAAAATCGAATATGGTAGTAGTTTAACGTATAGTTTGTTGACAACCACCACGTTCGGAACTGTCGCAAAGAGTAACATCATAATGCCGGAAAAATACATAAACCCACTCAAGAAGATTTGGGCAATTCGCTGCACAAACAGTCGTGGCAGATCATCAAGAAATGTATTGAGTTTTGAACCGGTATCATGGATGAATAACCCTGTTCCAACAATGAAAGGCAACAGGTAGTAAAACAGTCGGTATAGCAGGATCCAGACCAGTCCATCACTACGGGAAACGCCAATGAAGCCGAGGCCGATAATGACAAAGATATCAAAAGACCCCAAGCCGCCGGGAATCATTGAAACGACCCCAGCAACGTTAGCGACGACAAAAATGGGAACGACCAATCGCAGGTCAACGGGTAGATCCATGAGATAGCCGATTAAAACGAAGAATCCAAGGGCACTCCCCCACTCAAGAAACGAGCCGGCGGTCATCACCAGTTCCTGCTTAATGGAAAGATCACTAAAAAACTGAGAATTGGTCACTTTGGTAAAAATCATAATGGTCGGGAAATAAACGGCACCGCCTAATAGCCAAAGCCAGTAGTGGGCAAATTCCGTTCCAATTCCAAAGCCAAAGATCATGATGAGTGAAACAAAACATAGTAAAGATAATCCTGATATGAGGAATAAGGCAACCTTTGAAATCGCATAGAGAATTTGTTTTCGAGTTGCCCCTTTACCATAGAAGTGAGCACGCAAACTGGCACCTAACAAACCGCCAAAACCCAACAGATTGGTAAAGGTGTTCACCACCCAGCCGCTCTTCACGATGTAGCCCGGCGAAAACTTAGTTGGTAGGAATTGAACGATTGAATAGTCGTACACCAGCATCGGTAAAATGGAAATAAAGCCAGCCACCAGCATTATCAGTAAAGCCCCCCGACTTTGGCTTGCGAGGACCGTTTTGAACTGATCACCGTTAACTTCGCGGATAATCTTAGCCAATTGTCGAATGACAAAAATCAGAACTGAAAAAACAAAGATCAGTTTGATCAGGGTCATTCGCTTGTTGATGAATTCTTTGATACGTTTCATCATTGTTCCACCATCATTTCATTTTGAATATGTACTCGCTGTCTATTATGCCAATTAATTGAACTTCACACAACAAAGGTGCACAAAAAAAGCTGCGTACCGACAATGTCGATACACAGCTTTGGAACAATACACCAAGCAATGAATTACTTAAGGGTAGTAACGACAAATAGCGACACTAATAGTGTTACAGGACATACTTGCCACATAACTGCCACATAACCTTTATTTTTGTTAAAAAGCCCACCCCAAATTGACGAGATGGGCTTAATTTTTTTAAAAGTTTATTTTAAATTACCCTGTTTTTTTAAAAGCTCCACGATATTCATAGTAGGTAAAATTAAGGCACGATTTTCGTTTGATAGATTGGTAAGGGACGACACACAACTACGCAAATATGGAAATAGGATTGCAACAGCATTTCTAGAAAAGAACACTTCTTTTCCAATATTAGTTGCATCCTCATCAGAATTATACGCAAACATGCCTTCTAATGAAACTTCAAGTTTAAATGGAAAATTGTTTTCATCAATTTTGACTGACAATTTAATGATTACTTTATCTTTACTTGAATCATTGATATGAACAGAAAATTGAGGTGAAATTGTGTTTTTTCCATTGTCAATATTTTTAAAGCTTTTATTTCTCTCATAATACATTTTGATGATTCTATAGTTTTTGAAGTCAATCACTGCCATTATGCCGCTATGCTCCCATCTTTATTGGCCACAAACTTTAAACTTCCATTTGTGACATTAACTTTCATGTCTTCTTGCGAGACATCAAACTGAAAAGATATTGTTTTGACATCGTCTTTAACAAGATTCCAAGAATCATCGAACATATTTACGGTTGGATCCAAAAAATAAAAACCATCCATAGTAAACGGGGGTTCCCAGTTAAGTGAATCATCGTTATATAGATGTCTTAAATCCTTAATATCCGAATCGCTTAATTTTACCTTAGAATTTTTAATTTTGTTTAAGTCAAAATTAAAAGACATTTGTAATTTCCTCCTCCGCTAGATTGATAACTTTTCGCCTCTGTAACAAAGCGGATTCCCTTACAGCATATATAAGCTTCATATGTGCAGTAGCTGAAATCTTCTTATAATTCTCGTTGGAAGCCACTAAGCCATCTTTATCAATGTTTTTATAATAACCAGCGACTTTCACGACAGAAAAAATAGGTTGTTTCTCGTCAGCGCTTGCTATCTTATTTTCTCGACAAATGACATCATGAATAAAATTAATGACGTTTCCATTATTTTTAATATTGATTGTGACTCCATACTTTTTTGCATATAAAATAGCAGTTGACTTCAGCTTTTTACTCGTGTCTTCATCTGTCAAGTCTAAAACATCACTTCGTGAGCAAACCAAAGATGCTTTTGCTACACCCACCGTTAATTTAGGATGTTAGCGATGCTTATCTCTAATCCAATACTTCACATTGGATAAATTGTCCCAGAAGTACATTCCCTTACCACACCATTTTCCATCCTCACACGATGGCATGAAATCTCCTGATGCAAACTTCGCATTGCGCTGAACAGAATCAACATGAAATAATGGGATAATCACATCTGGAAGAGACGTTATATCGTTCGTTCTCATCAACCCAACCCTCTATAAACCCATTTTACTAATTTTTAACCGTCAAATCAATCATCATTGTTTTTACATAGAATAACTGTATACAACTTCACGGTCAAAAGCATTATATCATAAATGGTCTAAGTTAAATCTACTAATGGTATAACAAAATTCTAAAATGATAGATTCATCTCCACACCCTTTATTTGAAACTTGAATTGTCAAATTAAGTGCAACACTACATTAAAGAATATTTCATAAGGCGTTTTCCATCCGAGACATTTACGGGGACGATTATTCATTTGTTCTGCATATGCTTGTATCCGGCGGTCAGTAATTGAATCAAGGTCAGTTCCTTTTGGCAAATATTCGCGAAGCAAGCCGTTAGTATTTTCGTTAGTTCCTCGTTGCCAAGGAGAGTGAGGATCGGGAAAGTAGAAGGGCGTACCAAACTTATCAGTTAAACATTGAACTTTGGCAAACTCTTTACCCCTATCCGGGGTAATCGTTAACGATCTACCAGGCCATAGCTTCATT
>NZ_BDGB01000001.1 GCF_002157585.1 Lentilactobacillus parakefiri | reverse complement strand
GATTATCTACCACAATAACGTCACGATGGTAGGCTTATTTGTTATGCCTTCAAGTACGATATTCAGACAACACACCAGATTAAACGCCGCAACTAATAAAACAACAAAAAAGATCTCCCACACGAGGAGATCTCCAAAGGATAGAAACTATCCTTCAACACCATTTGACAAACTTCCTTTTATTATCAGCATCTCTTCGATAGATTCCTTCACTTACTTGGTCGATAACTGCACCACCATTGGTTTCAATGGACTTGGTCGGGTCAATCGTCAATGGTTCACCTGGAATCGTTATTTTTAAGGCTTTTTCAGCGCTCTCTGCCCCGCCACCGACTGCTATCGACGCACAGCCACTTAATAAGACAGCCATAAACCCAATGACTATACTGACAATGGCTGTAAATCTAATATCCTTAAACATCGCAATTCCTCCAATAATTTTGTATTGATATCGATGAGATACAGCCGCGTTTGTGTCCATGAAACACAAAAAGCGTCCAATCAGAAGATAAACTTCTAAAAGGACGCTTTTGCGCGGTACCACCTTCATTGTGGAAAATCATTCCACCTCTCACGTACGACCGGTCGACTCGGTATACGTTGGCGCTGTATTGGGCGCACCCTAGTGACTCTTGGCGAATCACCGTGCTCAAAATTGACTTTAAGTGATTAAGAAATTACGTCTTCACAGATAACGACGCTCTCTTTAAACTTCTTAATACCGACTTTTCAATTTCTCTAAGCACTTTCTCATCGATATCTAATGTCATGTACAATAACGAATTTGAGAAATAATGTCAACACCCTTTCTCAAAATCACCGGCCACTTTGTATGACAATTCCAGCTAACATTGCCGTGTCATCAAGGCTTGACCGCACCCCCAAAAAATCAAAAATAAGTTTGATTGACTTCCCTCAAACGCAATGTGAAAATGTGATTGAAGTCAAATTTGAAAGTAATTTGGGGTGATCATCATGATCAACAAACGCGCATTGTTAACGTTCAGTATCGCAGCTGCATCGTTATTAACATTCAGTATCAGCAATCATTCAGTCCCACAAGCACATGCGGCCACGACTTTAACTTATGGAAAAATCACCAATAATAGTCTCCACCGGCTGGGTACCATTCGCCAATTGACCCGCGCTCAACTAGCTGAAGACCACAAATTAACCGGTAAACAGGTTCAAAATCTTATTTATCTGCCCTTACCGAAGCGATTAACTGCTCACAACTTTACCTTGAGTAAGACCAGCTTAACAATCCATTTGGTCAAAAATTCCTATGGCGTCAAAAACGTGGCTATCCCGCTCAACAAGTTAACCGGTATTATTCTCAATCGATATATGCCGTCGAAATACGACTTTGTTAAACCAAAGACGCCCAAGAAAGTCGTTGCTTTGACCTTTGATGATGGCCCGGATCCGACCTTAACACCGAAATTACTCAAAACCCTGAAACGCTACAACGTCCACGCCACATTTTTTGAGGTCGGTCAAAGTGTTAACCGCTATCCAAGCATTAGCCGGCTGGTGCTCAAATATGGCAACCAAATCGGCAACCACTCTTGGAATCATCCGGACTTAACAACGCTGTCTACTACCAAAGCGATTCACCAAATTGCTTTAACTGATGCGGCGATCTATAAGGCGACTGGGACGATTCCTACTTACATCCGACCGCCATACGGTGCAGTTAACGGCCGCATCGGCAACTTGTTTGACCGACCGATTGTTCGCTGGAACGTCGACTCGCGGGATTGGGCTTACTTAAATACGCCAAAGACCGTCAGCCACGTACTGGCAACCACTCACCCCGGGTCAATTATTTTGATGCATGATATTCACCCGACATCGGTTGCCGCTGTTCCACAAATTATTCGGTCATTAAAGAAACGCGGCTACACATTTGTTACCCTACCAACACTCATGCAAAAGCCGTTATTGGCTAATCTGCAGTACTTTGGCAGAGGTGACTTTCGTGGTTTCTAGTTCATCATTAAAGCTTCCCAAACCTGTGGGAGGCTTTTTGTGTGTTGCGAATGCAGCCACCACTTGGTAGAATTGGGACAAGATTTTCTGAGGAAAAGAAAGCGAGGCTTATGAGATGAGCGGAATGTTAACGGTTGGGCAAACATCATTTGTCACCGGCACGACCAAGATTGCGGTGCCGATAACCGGTAAGACCATGGATGCCATCACGACTCAGGCACAAAAGGCGATTGTCGCCCAGCCCGATGTCGTTGAATGGCGGATCGACTATGATCAAGACCTTTTGGATCGCGACATCTATCAAGCCACATACACCAAATTGCGTCCAATTCTGGGGGATACGGTTCTTCTAACCACTTTTCGGACTGCCAGTGAAGGTGGTGAAGCTGACCTTGAGGAGACAACTTATGTGGCCCTCTATAAGTGGCTGATTGATCACCAGCTGACAGACATGCTCGACATTGAGCTGCATTTCAGCGAAGCCGTCATTAGCGACTTGATCTACTTGGCACACCAACACAATATCAAGGTAATCTTAAGTGCCCACGAATTTCAAGGCACACCACCAGAGCTGGAGATTATCAGCTTACTTGAGCAAATACAGAATCAAAATGCTGATATTGCAAAGATCGCTGCCATGCCACGCAAATTCAAAGACGTCCTCACCATGATGCGGGCAACGGCAACAGAATCTGAAAAGCTGGATATTCCCATCATTGCGATTTCCATGGGCAATCTCGGGAGAATCTCTCGGATCACCGCACCACTGTTTGGCTCCGTTTTGAGTTTTGCGACGGTCGGTGATGCGTCAGCTCCGGGGCAGATTGCGATTGATGATCTGCGTAAAGAAATGGCACAATTTGACATTGAATAAAAAGGAAACCGCAAAGTTGTGGTTTCCTTTTAATGTGACTATTATTCATCTTTTGAACGTCCTTGACTAACCGGTGCTGCGCCGACATGAAGAAGTGCCATCATTGATTGGCCTGCATGCGCAAAAGCATTCCCATTGCTGATGGCCAGGGCGGTCACTACCACCAAGCCGGTACCGACCAGGCCAATCAGCACGTCAAAATTCATGACAGACTGAATGCTGGTTTTCGATAAGAGTCCGGTCGCAATCGGGATCGTAAAGGTGGCGATACTGCCAAAGGTAAAGTAAGTCCCCGTAATCACGCCTTTATGCTCAGGAAACATTTTCAACAAAACGTTCAGCGCAATTTGCATGACCCCACCGGCTGCTGTGAAGCCGAAAATAAAGCAGGCAATTGAGGTGACAATGACGGTTGATGTGTGGGTTACCGTGAGAATCGCGATTAGAGAAATCGTATTCGCCACCACTAACAATTTGGTTTCGGTGAAGTTCAATTTCAATAGGATGAACGTGACAATCACGCCGCTGATTGAACCAATACTGTACAGCGACAGCAGGCCATGCGAGATCAAGGAACTGTAACCAAGATCGTTGGTGGCGAACATACTGATCCACTGTGTAAACAAAATCATGATCGCCATGGTTGTGTAACCGTATAGTGCAAGCGCAACTGTCGCGATCACTCTGCGAATCTTGGAAAGTGATTGGTGCTCTTCACTGAATTCTTCATCAGCCCGATTTCGATCTGGAAATTCTGCGCCACGAAGAACGAACAAGTTGCCGATTAAGACCAACAGGGCACCGATAAATGACCAGCCGAACCATAATTGATGAGCTTCCAAAGTGGCAATGAATAGCGGCAGGATGAATTCACCCAAGCTCATGAAGGCTTTGATGAAAACGTTCGAAGCACTCGAGTTACCGCCCATTTCCACAAAGGTTGGGTAGGTGCCCGAATCAAGAGCCGAATTAGCAACTCCCGCAACAATCGCAAACAGGTAGGCGATTGCGATATTGTGGGTAAAAGGAATGCCAATGAAAAATACCATGTAGCTGAGGGTTCCGGTCAACACCAACTTTTGGCGGCCAAACCGATCAGACAGGTAGCCGAATAGGAAGTAGGCAATTAGCTTCCCAATCCCAATGCCTGAAATGACGTAGGAAACCGTCGCGATTGGGACATGCCAAAAGCCACCGAGGGCCTGCATATTTTGCGTTAAAATAATGAGTCCAATGCCATGAACCAGGTAGTTCAAGTACAGGGCCATTGATAGTCTGCGTCTGTTTGATTTCGTCATAATATCACTCTCCCAAGTTATGTAAGTAAACAAAAAGCCAGCCGGATATTAGAATCCAGCTGGCTAATTTCTTATTCACTCGCTTAAGAAATGATCCCCATCCAGCTAGACTCTAGCGTCTAGCTGGCAGCAACAAAGTTACGACTTTGCCCAGGTTAGACGCGAACGCGTTGTGCGCCCGCATCTGACGGGCGCTACTTAAACCATGCATAGCCGTAATAATAGGCATTCAATTGTTGACGTTGAGTAGTCATAGAGATAATTCCTTTCTTAAAATGTTGAATTCATTAAAACATACTAGAATCCCCTCGTCAACTCTAATTATTTTTTAATGTGCCAGAGTGGCATATAAAGCGCTTAGTTTTCAGAATATAAGCAGGCAATCCGAATATCCCGTACTTGGATATTTGGATTGCCTGCTTATATGGCCGGAAGGTGCTTTATATTCCATATTTCTGCAACGTAACATTTAAAACAATAGCAGCAGTTTGGGACGTAAATACTTTTATCCCACCCTCTGATGAATCCTTATTTCACCGGCAGAACAATATCAGACGGTTTAACTTCTTTACCGAAGTAAGGCTTCAACTGTGTGTTGTAATCCTTAACAAAGAAGCGCTGCTTGGTTAATTTGTTAATTTCCTTATTGGTCCAGTTAAGGAGTGACTTATTGCCCTTCTTCACAGCTGGAGAAATATAAGATTTAGGACCGATACTCTTAATGCCCACCGTGTAACTCGGGTTGTCCTTGGACCAAGCATAAAGGTATGAGTTATCGTCAGCCAGCGCAACCCCACGTCCATTCTTCAAAGCGTTAAATTGCTGGGTCTTGGAGTCAAACTTCAGCAGGTTCACATTAGGTTGCTTGGAAGTGAAGTAATTCTCTGCGGTCGTTCCCTTAGTCACAATTAAATTCTTACCTTTCAACTGGCTGGCTTTAGTAATCGCCTTGTTCTTAGGTGAAACCACCCCAACGGAAACTTTCATGTACGGTTTGGCGAAATCGATTACCTGTTTCCGTTCTGGCGTCACCGTGAAGTTCGCGAGCACTAAGTCAACTTTATTCGAGTTCAGAGCATCAACCCGGTTGTTGGCGTTAACTTGGACAAACTTAACCTTTACGCCGAGGTCCTTGGCGACCTGATGGGCTAAAGTAACATCGTAACCAACCCGCTTGCCGTCCTTGTTCACCCAGCCGTACGGTGGCAGGTCACCGAAAACCGCAATCCTGATTGTTCCGTTTTTCTTGATCTGTTGAACAGAACTTGGGTTATTGCTCTGCGAACTTGACTTCTTCGCGTTGCCGCAGCCGGTTAAAACCAGTAGTAGGGCAGCGAAAACACTCACGGCAGCGATAATTCGTGTAAATGATTTTTTCTTCATGAACTTGTTCCTCCTCAATATTAGAAATCCATACTATCCAAAAATGCTTGTGCGCGTTTGGTTTGTGTTGCGCTGAAAAACTGTTTCGATGGTGTTTGTTCCAAAATGTGACCATCTTCCAGGAAAATCACTCGATCAGCAATCTGCTGGGCGAAGTTCATTTCATGGGTGACCACGATCATGGTCATGTGATCAACATCAGCCAAATCTTGAATGATATTAAGAATTCCCCGGACCATTTCGGGATCCAGTGAAGCCGTCACTTCATCAAACAACATAAAGTCAGGATGCAGGGCCAGGGCGCGAACAATCGCCACCCTCTGCTTTTGACCGCCGGATAACTCACGAGGGTAGGCATTGGCATAATCCTCGAGGCCAACCCGTTCGAGCAAGTCTAAGGCTTCCTTTTTGGCAGCGAACTTATCCTGCTTTTGAACCTTGGTTGGTCCAAGTAAAATGTTATCCATGACGGTCAAATTTGGAAATAGGTCGTAGCTTTGAAAGACCATGCCGATCTTTTGGCGGATCTGCTGCCAATTCTTCTCGGTCGGGTTAATCTGCTCCCCCTCAAAGGTGATCGTCCCCTGCTGGTATTCCTCCAGACCATTAAGGCAGCGAATCAAGGTACTCTTCCCGGATCCAGACGGTCCCAACAACGTGACAACCTCGCCCTTATCTACGTGAAAATTAATATCGTGTAATACATATTTTTTCTGATAATACTTTTCTAAATGTTCAACCTGTAAAATCTGCTCAGCCATTTGCCCGCTCCAATCTTTTCTTTTCTAGTCGTTTGGCCCACCAAGATAGTGGATAATCGATCAGGAAATAGAATAGGAATATCAATCCATAAACCCAGAAAACCCCGGTTGGATGCGTGTGGTTATTGGCCTCAATAATTTGCTGGCCAATGTTGATTACATCCATCACCGAGATCAGCATCAAAAGTGACGTCGTTTTGATGACCCGAGTAGCCAAATTAATGGTCGCTGGAATTTCTAAACTGATCGCTTGGGGAATCAAGACATAGCGATAAAGCTGATAGCGATTTAACCCAATTGCCTTACCAGATTCGCGCTGATGTTGTGGCACCGAAATTAGGGCACCCCGGACGATATCGCTCATTTCAGCGGCGACCCATAAAGCGAACACCAAAGTGGCCAATTGGTCACCCGGCAGGTTGAAATTCAATTGGCGTGGCAAAATGTAATAAAACAGGAACAGTAGGACAACGGTTGGAACGATTCGGAAAAACTCAAGGTAAAGTCGCAGCAATACTCGCAGCGGCCGGTTCTTGAAGGTCCGCAAAACACCCAAGATAATTCCCAAAATCAAGCCGACAATCAAGGCCACTGCTGCAATTTTAACCGTTACCCAGAGGCCGCCGAGCAAGCGCTCAAAGTTGGTTCCTTCGAATAAAACACTAATTCCCGAATGATCCATAGCGAACCCTCTTTTCTAGTAAAGTCAAAATGATTGATAGCGGAATTAAAATGATCGCATAGCCGATGACCAACACCAATAGATACTCGTTGGACCGGTAATACATCCCAATCAAATCCAGCGCGGTGTTGGTTAGCTCAGGAATCGCAATCACCGTAAAGATCGAGGTTTCTTTAATCAGGAAGATGACATTGGCGGCCATTGCCGGAACACTTAACGAAAATCCCTGTGGAAAGACAATGTATCTGGCAAGCTGCCAGCGGCTTAGGCCAATCGCTTTGCCCGACTCTAATTGACCTTTGGAAACGCCATTGAAACCACCGGTAAATCCTTCGGCCATATAACTGCCGCCAAGAAAAATCAATCCGATGATGCCACACAACTGAGCACCAAATTTGATCCCGATGACCGGAAACGTGTAATACAAGAAAAATAGCTGAATCAACAATGGCGTGTTTCTGGACACTTCAACGTAAATCGAAGCCAGTTGATGAAGAACCGGCACTTTAAAGTATTGAAGCAGGCTCACAATTATACCAACAATGATCGATCCAATAATCCCGATAAAGGAAAGCCAAAGGGTCAGTTCGAATCCCTTTCCAAACATTGGCAAACTTTGTTGGATAATGGCCCAGCTGCTCATCTTCAATCATCTCCTTCCAAATTAGTTACAGTCATTTGAACGCAAAAACGTCCCTGACAACCAGCCTAGCTGGTTATCAGGGACGAATTACCGTGGTTCCACCCTTTTTTGCGACTTGTCTAACAACAAGCTGTCTCATTCTAAAAACTCTTAAGTTAAACACCACAACTCGGAGCGCACTTTCAGCTCATCTCTGTCCGCTCTTTCACTATCAGCGGTCGCTTAATACAGGACAACAGCTTACTCTTCTCCTCAACATTGTGAAATTCAAATGACTGTCGATCAATTACCTAATAGTGTAATGTTTAACCTCTTAAAAGTCAACTATTTTTGCTAATAATTGTTTAATGTGTCATGAATCCTTGTGCGCGAATCACCGCAAACAAGTCTGATCGAAGATTTCGGTTACCGCTGAGTTCAGCAACGATATGGTGGCTAAAGGTTTCCGATCGGTCATTACTCGTACGGGAGTGGTAATAAGCACTGGTCAAGCGATCATAATCGGCTAGTTTCCGGTCGAAGTTTGCATTCAGATGGTATTGGTTTTCGAAATGCATCGATGCCTTTGGCAGCCTAGGTTTTAGTTCTGGTTTGTCTTTTGGATAGCCGATGACAATTCCTAACAATGGAAATCTCATCTCAGGTAATTTTAATAATTGAATCATTTTTCTGGGATTATTCAGAATGCTGCCCATGATCGTGCCGCCTAAGCCCATGCTTTCTGCAGCCACCATGATGTTTTCGGTGGCGATTGCAGTGTCAAAAACACTGGCAAGAAATTTATCAGTTGAGTGCAAAATATATGGATCAACCCCTTGTGCTTGGGCGATCCGCAGATTCCGATACTGATCGGCCACCATCACAAAGTAATGGCCACCGTTGAGCATCCAAGGATGCCAGGTAATCTTGGCAATTTCTTTTAGCATCTCCGGGTCGGTGACACTGATAACTGAATATTGCTGAGAAAAGGTACTGGTCGAAGCATGCTGGGCCGCATCGACCAGCTCAGTGACTTGCCGTGAGCTCAATGGCTTATCTTCAAACTGACGAATACTACGGTGCTGGCTCAATTGTGTAATAATTGAATTGGACATGGTTGATCTCTCCTTATTCATAATGATTTGTCGCAATTCTCCAACTAACTATTTGATAGTGGTTCTAAATTAGTACTTTAAATCTAACCGAATAAGTGCAATGATAGGAACGTTAGTTGTAGCAATACTTTTAATTTACTTTCAACAAAAAAAGGTTTAGAATAATTTTTGTTAGATAACAATGATTACAAACTACAAAGTAGGTAAGTACATGGCAAAGAAAAGATCACTTTCACAAAAGATCAACGTTCTGCGGGCTTCAGTGATGGGAGCCAATGACGGCATCGTTTCAGTTGCCGGAATTGTTATCGGTGTTGCTGGTGCGACATCGAATAATTTTGCGATTTTTATTTCAGGTATTTCAGGCATGTTGGCCGGAACCGTTTCAATGGCTATGGGGGAGTGGGTCTCCGTTAATACACAAAAGGATTCTCAGCGACACGCAATCAGCCTTCAAAAAGCGGCGTTAAGTTCCGCTTATGACGATGAATTTAACACCGTCAAACACAAACTGATGGGTGACGGTATCTCCCCTGATTTAGCCAACCAGGCAACCAGCGAAATGATGACCAAGGATCCGATCAAGACAACCGTTCGCCAGAAATATGGCTTTAACGTTGGCGAATATACCAATCCCTTGTCAGCGGCAATTGCTTCCATGATTTCGTTTCCGACAGGATCAATTTTACCACTTTTAGCGATTACATTGTTCCCAAAGACCATTCGCATTCCGGCCACTTTCATTGCCGTTGTGATTGCTTTGGCAATTACCGGTTACACCGCCGCTCAATTAGGCAATGCCAACAAGACTCGCGGCATGATGCGAAACCTTGTTTCCGGAATTTTGACCATGTTGGTGACCTACACCATCGGAACTTTGATTGGATCTTGAACTTAATTTATAAAGAAGTGAGGCGAAAAATATGGTAAGCGTTCGTTCCAAAAAGAAAAAAAATGGGCAGACAATGGATGAAAAACTCAATACATTGCGAGCCGGAGTGCTGGGTTCAAACGACGGCATTTTGACCGTTGTCGGGGTGCTATTTAGTGTTGCCGTGGCAACAACCAACCAATTTACCATCTTCATTGCCGGATTATCCGACCTGTTAGCCTGTGCCTTTTCGATGGCATCGGGCGAATATGCTTCAGTTAGTACCCAAAAAGATACTGAACAATCTGTGGTTACTAAAGAAAGGGCATTACTGAAGACTTATTATCAGGACCAACTCGACGTGGTGTCTGATTATTACGTTGATCAGGGTGTCACCAAACAAACTGCCGATAAGATTGCAAAGGACTTGATGAGCAAAAATCCCTTGGAAACCATTGTCAGTGTCAAGTATGACCTTAAGTTGGGCCACTACATGAATCCGTGGGACGCAGCGTTCTCATCACTGTTCTCTGCCGCTGCGGGTGGTATTTTCCCACTATGTGCCATGACCCTTACACCGGTTGCTTTCCAGTGGCCGGCAACCATTCTGGCCGTTTGCCTTTCGGTTGGTTTAACCGGTTACCTGAGCGCCCGCTTGGGAAATGGGTTGGTCAAAACAGCTATTATTCGAAATATTATTGTTGGTATCATTACTATGATTATTCACTATTCTGTCGGGGTTCTGTTGGCCGTGTAATGCGATAAATGTAATACTTATAGTTTTTATCATAGGGAGTGGCATGGTGAGCCACTCTTTTTTGCGCAAAAATACCTTTAAATCTTGGAGCACGTAGTTATTATCCAACTGCCATCACCCCCTCGGCACCCCAGCATACAACTGTGCCAAATGTTTCGCATCAACTTCCGGAATACTATCCAGATAAGTTGGCGCAGCCTGCTGCATGATCGAATGGGGACTGTCACTATGCTCCAATCCCAGGTCATGCCCCAGCTCATGCATTGCCACACTTGCCTGCTCATTCACCGAATCGTAGTGGGCTTGTTTGAGCGAATCAACAATCAAATAACTTTTATTTTGATGAACGAATAGCGGAATTCCGTCCACGTGACCAAATTCCTCGCTGGTGTAACCAACAACCCCACCGGCGACGTTCTCAATCGTGCCGCCACCTTCCTGATAGGATTGCTTGACACTGAGAATGACGTCAGCTCGATCATCATTAACTGCTGGCACCAGATCAACTACCCCGACAGCATTCCAAGCTTTAACTGCCTGCATCCAGACATTTCGATAATGCCCATTCGTCCGTTTGGTAATAAAGTAGGCAACGATCTTGGTTGACCAATGAAAATTGGTTTTCGGACTATATGCCGGGGTATCCGTTGTATCAACCTGCTGGGTGGGGGTGTTACTTTGATCGACTAATGCTGGTGATAGATTGGTGGAAAAGCCTGCCAGCACAAATAACAGGCAGGCTATAACTGTCCCAATCGCTACCCAAATCATCTTCCAAATGAATTTTTTATCGAAAAATTGATCGATCATGATCATTCACCCAGCTTCATTCATTGACGCTTTTAGCATAGCACATACCAATGATAACGCGCTTAAGCAAACTTTGGGAGACACTAATGTTTGCGTCCCGACAGAAATTGCTAGCATTAAAAATGTGGCAAGTGCTAAAGATAGCTCCCTTAGATAGAAAAATGAGAACTTCTTTGATGGCTAGGCAAATGCCGGACACGCTCGAAGAACTGTAAACAATAAGTTAATCCAAGTTTACAAATTGTGGCGCTGGCTTTCTTGGCGTTAATTCTAAAGAGGTTCTAAACAGGCTCACAATGAATGAGAAGAAGCGCCAGGTTAAGTTGTAGCGAGTTGAACTCCTTACAAGTTGTAATTACCAGCCAAGAAAATAGCTATTTTGCAAGGAATTGGATACACTGTTAAGTAACTGGAGGGGAACGTATGAAGAAAATATTTATTAGCTTATCAGCAATTGCTGGTATCACACTGGGAACATTAAGTTTAGCAGCTGTATCTGTGTCTGCCAATAGCGTGAAGCGGGTGAGTTCTAGTTACATTAAGAAAAATAGCATTAAACATCGATTCTACAAATTAAATAGAGCTACCCAAACGTCTATCTATTATTATATTAATAAGCCGGGAACCGATCAGGATGCATTAACCAAACGTGCAAGTGTGACTCTGCCCAAGGGAACGGTTGTTGATTCCCAATTTACGGGTTTGAAAAATGGAAAGCACGTGCTTTATGGGACTGGAATCGATCTCAGCTATACTCTAAAGCATAAACTTCTTGGAAAAAATCGTTTAGTTGGTGGGCCAACATTCGCCATTAACTATTCTCAAAAAGCTGTGCGCATTAAGCGTCCAGTATATATGCTGCCATACGGCAATAATGTACTGTATTCCGGTGGGGTAACTGGCTTTTCGCAACTTGGGACATACCATAGCAATGCTGTTAAATTAACTTCTGATGGGTATATTGAATATTATAGGTATTCTAATCGGCGAGCGACTGAAAACATCATAAGTCGTTATCAAAGGCAGACAATTCCAACCAGTTATGCCAAGATAACTCGTTCAATTGTTAAGGGAAATACATTGTATTTATATTATGGTCATAACCTAAAAGGTGTTTCTGAAAAGAAAGTTCGCACTAAAGGCTCCTATAAATATCGTTTAGCTATTGCCAATCAGCACACGCTGGATGTAAGCTGATTCCTGAGACAACTTTTAAGAGAGGGTATAATGAATAAATCATCTCTCAAAAGGAAGGAATTTTTACATGCCAACTCGTTACGACAAAGAATTCAAACAAAACATTATCAACCTATATAAGCAAGGCGAATCAGCTGCCCAACTGGCCAGAGAATATGGCATTGGCTATTCAACCGTTCATAAGTGGATCCAGGGCCAGGCCAAAACTCAATCCGGTAAATCGCCAGACGAAATCAAAGCGATGGAAAAGCGACTGGCTTCGCTGTCTGAGGAGAACGAAATCCTAAAAAAAGCCCTGGGCTTCCTTGCGCAGAAGTAACCAATATCTTTGATTACATTCACCAAGAAAGCCATCACCACCAGGTAACCAAGATGTGCCGAATCCTCGGTGTTTCCAGAGCTCAGTATTATCGTTATCGATCCCCCAAACCTTCAAAACGCCGGGCCGAAGATGCGGACTTGAAACAACGGATTCTGCGGATCTTTGCGGAATTTAAGCAGCGATACGGTGTTATGAAGATCCACCATGAATTGAATCTGGAACTTCAACCACTGCAGCTTCGGTGCAGTCCACGACGGATTTCCCGGCTCATGAAGGAACTGGATATCCACTCCGTTACCGTCAATAAATGGAAAGCGGCTTCGGCTTCCAAAACCAAGGTTGAACAGCGTCCCAACTTGCTTAAGCAGGATTTCTCGACCACTGGTTTAAATCAAAAATGGACCGCTGATATGACCTATATTCAAACGAAGCGTAATGGCTGGTGTTACTTATCAACCATCATGGATCTGCACTCAAGACGAATTATCGGCTATTCGTTCTCAAAAAAGATGGATACTGATTTAGTCTTAAAGACCCTTGAAAGCGCGGTTAAAAATCGAACCATTACTGGGGACCTGATTATCCATACGGATTTAGGATCACAGTACACCAGCGATGATTACAACCAACGGTTAACAGAACTACATATCCGCCACTCATACAGCCGTAAGGGTTGTCCGTATGATAATGCGCCAATGGAATCCTTTCACGCTTCCCTCAAAAAGGAATGTGTTTATCCAGTGCCGGTCTTTGAGAATTATGAAACTGCCGCTGCTGTCCTTTTTGAATATGTGCATGCTTTCTACAACTTTCTACAACTTTCTACAATAGGAAGAGAATTCATAGTTCACTGGGCTACCAGACCCCCTTACAAGTTGAAATCGCAACACTTACGAGCCAAATGGCCGCCTGATTTAATGCTTTCCATAATTCAAATAAGTTATTAATCACGATTAATGATTTATTTGAGCTGTGGAAGGTAAACGCGGTTCTGAATGTCTCTTAAAACCTGTCTCAAATATTGACTTCAATCCACGCCTTATCGCTTAGACAACGACATTTCAGCTAGTATATACAAAGTAGAAAATCAGAATTTCTTTACCCTTGTAACGACATCAAAAGAATGAGGCTGGGACAAAAGTCCTAGTTAACGCAAAAAAGCTTCGGAAATTTTTCCGAGGCTTTTTTGCATTTTATGTAGCACAGAGAATTCAACTCTGCTATTCTTAAATCGACAAAAACCCAAGGATAGGAGTGAATCTCTATGTACAAACATTATAACAATAATCAAACCAATTTAACATTACCACTGGAAATTTCAATTTCAGAAACGCATATTGGCCGTGCCATTAGCGCA